>NZ_JBIBXY010000004.1:148766-512898 GCF_043082785.1 Streptomyces sp. NPDC014764
CCCGCCCCCCCTCGCGTTCCGCGGGGCCCCGGCCCCGGGGCGGGGGGGCCGGGCGTCCCGGTGGCCGGCCCCCCGGCGGGGGGGCCCCGGGCCCGGGGGGGGGTGGGGCCCCCACCGCCGTGTTGTGGCCGTACGGCCGTGGGTGTGCTTGTGGCCGTAAGCCGTCGTGGCGGCGGCTCAGCCCGCCAGAAGCCTCTTCACCGCGGCCGCCACCCGGCCGCCCTCCGCCTGACCGGCCACCTTCGGGTTCACGATCTTCATGACGGCGCCCATGGCGCGCGGCCCCTCGGCGCCGGCGGCGCGGGCCTCATCGACCGCCTGGGCGACGATCGCGTTCAGCTCGTCGTCGGACAGCTGCTTGGGGAGGTAGCCGGCGAGCACCTCGCCCTCCGCCTTCTCCCGCTCGGCCTGCTCGGGGCGGCCGCCCTGGGCGAAGGCGTCCGCCGCCTCACGGCGCTTCTTGGCCTCGCGGGCGATCACCTTCTGCACCTCGTCGTCGGAGAGCTCGCGCTTCTCCTTGCCCGCGACCTCCTCCTTGGTGATCGCGGCGAGCGTCAGCCGGAGCGTCGAGGAGCGGAGCTCGTCGCGCTCCTTGATCGCGGCGTTGAGGTCGTCGTGCAGCTTCGACTTGAGCGTGGTCATGACTTGATTGTCGCAGGTGCGGTCATGGCCGCGCCTGCTGATTTGCGGGGGAGGGCTCGGTACGCCTGTGGGTGAACTCCCGGCAGGGGTGGCCCCCTGGGGCGTGCGGAGGAACCGTCAGGGTCTGACACGATGGGCGCATGCGCGCGCGATACCGAATCCCCCTGGGAATCACGGCGGCCGGCGCCGCCGGGCTGCTGTACGCCGCGGGCTTCGAGGCCCGCTCCTTCCGCCTCCGACGGGTGACCGTGCCCGTCCTCCCCTCCGGGATGCGCCCCCTGCGCGTACTGCAGGTGTCCGACATCCACATGGTCGGCGGCCAGCGGAAGAAGCAGCGGTGGCTGCGCTCGCTGGCGGGCCTGCGCCCCGACTTCGTGATCAACACGGGCGACAACCTGTCCGACCCCGAAGGCGTCCCCGAGGTCCTGGACGCGCTCGGCCCGCTGATGGAATTCCCCGGGGCGTACGTCTTCGGCTCCAACGACTACTACGGCCCCCGGCTGCGCAACCCCGCCCGCTACCTGGTCGAGAAGGTGCAGGGCCGCCACGGCCTGAACGGCAACCCGCCGGTCGTCGACGCCGTCCACAACCCGTGGGAGGACCTGCGGGACGGCTTCGACTCGGCGGGCTGGCTCAACCTCACCAACACGCGGGGCACCCTGAAGATCGAGGGCACGTCGATCGAGCTGACGGGACTCGACGACCCGCACATCAAGCGGGACCGGTACCCGGAGGTGGCGGGCGGCCCGTCGTCCGGGGCGGACTTCTCGATGGGCGTGGTGCACGCGCCGTACCTGCGGGTGCTGGACGCGTTCGCGGCCGACGGCTACCCGCTGATCCTCGCAGGTCACACGCACGGCGGACAGCTGTGCATCCCGTTCTACGGCGCCCTGGTCACCAACTGCGACCTGGACACCGATCGCGTGAAGGGCCTGTCCACGCACACGGCGGAGGGCCGCAGGTCGTACCTCCACGTCTCGGCGGGCTGCGGCACGAGCCGCTACACGCCGGTGCGCTTCGCGTGCCCGCCGGAGGCGACCCTGCTGACGCTGGTGGCGCGCTGAGGCTCGGCGGCGGGCGGGTCGTCTGACGTGTCGGCGACGGCGGGCGGGTTGTCCGACGTACGGATAACCCGACCGGCCCATGCCACGTCGCCGCGCCCCGTCGGCCGTCCCACGCTGGGGGCATGACCGCCCCGATACCCAGGGACATCCCGGACCTCCCCGCCCTCCCGCGGACGGCTCCGCAACTGCTCCCCTCCGTCGTCCCCGCCCGAGCCGTCGTACCGCCGGTGCGCCGCCCGCTGACCGCGGTGTACCGGCTGGCCCTGGCCGTGCTCGCGACGGCGGCCGTGCTGACCGAGATCCTCCTCGGCAGCCCCACCCGGGTACTGAGCTACTTCGTGATCCAGAGCGCGGCACTGCTCGCCCTGGTGACGTTCGCCTCGGCGCGCCGCGCGTGGACGGCCCGCCATCCCCTGCCGGGCGCCGTCACGGGGGCGGCGCTCCTGTACGTGGTGGTCGCGGCCCTGGTCCACCACATCGCCCTCGCGGACGCCGCGCCGGCCTACGCCATGACGGCGGGTTCCGGCGGAGGCGCGACATGGCTCGAGCCGGTCGCGGGCCACCTGCTGCACACGGTGCTGCCGGTCGCCGCGCTCCTGGACTGGCTGGTCCTGACACCGCCGGCCCGCATGCACCTGCGCCAGGCCACGACGTGGCTGCTGTACCCCTTGGCCTACCTGGCCTTCACCCTCGCCCGGGGCGAGCTGCTCCCCGGCTCCGCCGGCCGCTACCTCTACCCGTTCCTCGACGTGGCCCGCCACGGCTACCGGAGCGTGCTCGCCAACGCGCTCCTCGTGGGACTCGCCATCTACGCCGTGGCGGTCCTCCTGGTGGCCCTGGACCACACCCGCCCGAAAACCAGATTTCGTCTCTAGCCACCAGTGGGCTAAAGTAAACGTCGTCGCCGCGACAGCGAGCGACACCGGGGTGTGGCGCAGCTTGGCAGCGCGCTTCGTTCGGGACGAAGAGGTCGTGGGTTCAAATCCCGCCACCCCGACAGCCAGACAAAGAGGCCCGTTCACGGCAGTGTGAACGGGCCTCTTTCCTGTGTGCAGCAGGCCGGGGGCGGGCCGGGTGTCCGGCCGGGCCGAGCGCCCCGGGGAGTCGGGGCGCTCGGCCCGGCGGGGCGGGCGCTCTACGCGGCCGTCGGCAGCAGGTAGCGGGCCAGCAGGTCGTCCAGTGTCACGAGGCCGATGAGACGGCCGGCTCCGTCGCGGACCACTGCGAGGGAGGCCCTGCGTCGGCGCATGGCCTCGATCGCCTCCGCGACCGTGGCGTCCTCCAGCAGCTCGGGGACGGGGCGGGCCAGCGCGCGGGCGTCTGCCGTCCGCCCCTGGGCTCGCGCCACGAGGACGTCGCGGGCGTGCACCGAGCCGAGAATGGTGTCCTCGTGGCGGACCAGGAGCCGGGTGCGGTCGTGCGTGGCGGCCAGGCCGAGGATCTGCTCCGCCCCGGCGTCGGAGGGGACCGCCACGATGTCGGCGGCCGGGACCGTCAGACCGCGTACCGGGGTCTCGGGCTCGGTCAGAGAGCGGGTCAGCAGGTCGGAGTCCGTTTCGCTGATCAGGCCCAGTCGCTCGGACTCCTCCACCAGGTGTGTGAGCTGTTCCCGGTTGTGGACGGAGACCAGTTCGTCCCGGGGCACGACCTTGCAGAGGCGGACCAGGGCGTTGCTGATCCTGTTGAGCAGCCAGATCAGCGGGCGTACGGCGGTCGCGACGGCGCGGAAGGGCGGGGACAGCAGCATCGCGGATCGCTCGGGGTGGGCGATGGCCCAGGACTTGGGCGCCATCTCGCCCAGGACCATGTGCAGGAACACCACGACGATCATCGCCACGGCGAAGGCCACGCCGTAGCTGAGTGCGGCGGGCAGGCCCAGCTTGTGCAGCAGCGGGTCCAGTTCGTGGGAGATGGCGGGCTTGGACACGGAGCCCAGACCGAGGGTGCACACGGTGATGCCGAGCTGGGCGCCTGCCAGCATCAGCGACAGTTCCTGCATGCCCGCCAGGGCCGCCTTGGCGCCGCGCTGCCCCTCGGCGACGGCCTTCTCCATGCGGTGCCGCTTGGCGGCGACCAGTGCGAACTCGGCCGCGACGAAGAAGCCGCTGCCGATGAGCAGCAGGACGGTGACGAAGAGCGCCAACGGGAAACTCATGCCTGCTCGTCCTCCTTCTCGGCCGGCCGTTCGATCCGGATGCGTTCGGGTACGTGCCGGTCGAGGGTGCGTACGTCGATCACGGCGTTCCCGCCCGCCGGCAGTTCCACCGTGAGCCGGTCGCCGATCGCCGGGAAGCGGCCGAGCCGGTCGACGACGAGCCCGGCGACGGTGTCGTAGTCGTCCTCCTCGGGCAGCTCGATGCCGGTCGCCTCGGCCACCTCGTCCAGACGCCGCCCGGCGTCCACCAGCCAGCCCTCGCCGTCCGCGACCGCCACCTCGGTGACGGTGTCCGTCTCGTCGGCGATGTCGCCCACGAGTTCCTCGGCGATGTCCTCGTAGGTGACGACGCCGGCCACGCCGCCGTGCTCGTCCAGGACGACGGCGAACTCGTCGTCCCGCTCCCGCATCCGTTCCACGGCGTCCGGCAGCGGCAGCGTGTCCGGCAGCAGCAGAGGGCGCCGGGCCGCCGCGCCGGCCGTGGTGCCGGCGGCTCGCTCCGGTGGCAGCCCCATCAGCTCCCGCACGCCCAGGACACCCGCGACGTCATCGGGATGGTCACCCAGCACCGGGTAGTTGGAGTGGCCGTGCCGGGCGATGAGAGTGATGGTCTCGGCGGCCGTGGCGTCCTTGCGGACGAAGACCGCGTCGACCCGGGGCACCATCACCGCGCGCAGCGTCCGCTCGGAGAACTCCAGGGCGTGGTCGAGCAGTTCGGCCGTCCCCCGCGGCAGTTCCCCCTGTTCGTGGGACTCGCCGATCAGGTGGCCGAGCTCCTCGAGGGTGGCGCCGTGATGCAGTTCCTCCACCGGCTCGATGCCCACGGATCGCAGCAGTTTGTTGGCCGCTCCGTCGAAGACGCGGACCACCGGCCCGACCACCTTGAGGTAGCCGAGGGTGGAGCCGGCCAACGCCTTGGCCAGCCTTTCGGGGACGGCGATCGCGAGGTTCTTCGGGGCCAGCTCGCCCAGCACCATCTGCACCACCGTGGCGAGCACGAAGGCGAGAACGACGGAGATCGTGGTGACGGCGGCGTCAGGGATGCCGACGCCGGACAGCACGGGTCTCAGCAGCGCGGAGACGGACGGCTCGGCGATGAAGCCCACGACCAGACCGGTCACCGTGATGCCGAGCTGGGCGCCCGACAGCATGAACGACAGCCGCTCCAGCACCTTCAGTGCCCGGGCGGCCTTCTTGTCCCCCTCCTCCGCCTCACGGGCGAGGGCCAGCCGGTCGGCCGAGACGTAGGCGAACTCCTGGGCGACGAAATAGCCGGTGCCCGCGGTCAGGACGAACAGGGCGAGCAGACCCAGCCACGCTTCCACGGCACTCATCTCACACCACCCCGCCGTGTGTTGTGATCAGGGGAAGTGGGCGGAGTGGCCGGGGACCGGGCCCCGACGGGTCCGTCGATCTGGCGGACAAACTGTGGCTCCCTCATCGGACGTGCAGACGAAGAACGATTCTTGCCGAGACCGGGTTCCCGCCCTCGTCGCGCGGCCGATTCCCGGCTTCGTCGCGCGGCCGATTCCCGGCTTCGTCGCGCGGCCGGGTCCCACCCTCGTCGCGCTCGTCGCGCGCGGCCGGGTCCCGCCCCTGTCGCGCGTGCGCCCGGTGCCGGGCCGTTCCCTTCGCCGCTCGGTCCGGCGGTCGTCCGATGTCGGCTGTCGTCCGACTTCCCGAAGCTGCCGCCGGCTTGCCCTGCCGTGCCCCGATGCAGCCGTGGAGCACCCGCCCGCACCGCCGGCACCCGTGGTCCCGGTCTGCCCCGACGGTGGGGGTCGGAGCACCCGTGGGACCGTCCGCGTCCCGTGGGGTCGCTGCGCCGGACGCCGCGACGACTGTCCTCCAGGCCATGCGAGGGCACGCCCCCCTGGCGTCGCCGCACCTTGGCCGCGTCACGTCACTGTGCGTCCCGCAACCGCGTCCCACCTGTGCGCCCCCTCAACCGAGGGGCAACCGCACCGCACGGGCAGCTGCTCCCCCCGGTGCCGCAGGGCGGAACCACTCGTCCCGGCCCGGATGTCGCCCCCCGATCCCCCGTGCCGTAGGGTGCCGTCGGTCATGGCCCGTAGGTGAATTCGAGACGGTGTAGGGGGACGGTCATGGGCGGCGCTGGGCGTATGGGGCACACTCCGCTGCCGGGGATCGGGGTGCGGTACGACCTCGTGACGCGGGAGCGGCGGCGGTTGTCGGTGATCGCCCACCTCGACGGTTCCCGGACGCTGAACGTCTACCGCCGGGACGACCCGGACGACACCGCGGTGTGCCTGAAGATGAACGCCGAGGAGGCCGCCACCGTCGTCGACGCGCTGCTCCCCTCGCACCACAGCCCGAACCTGCTGGCGACGGCCGAGCTGGGTCTGGTCGCCGAGCGGATCGAGCTGCCGTCGACCTCCTACTGGAACGGGCGCGTGCTCGGCGACACCCGGATGCGCACCGAGACCGGTGTGTCCGTCGTCGCCGTGCTGCGCCGCGCCGAGGCCATCCCGTCGCCGGGGCCGGAGTACCGGCTGGCCGGCGGTGACACCCTCATCGTCATCGGCACCCGTGAGGGCATCGGCGTCGCCGCCGACATCCTCGGCCGCGAGTAACGCCTCACACCTTCGCCGGCTCCGACGCCACCCGCTCCGCCTCGACCGGCGTCTCCGGACGGCCGGTGAGCTTGCGGGCCAGCGGCTCGGTCCAGCGCGCGGTCAGCGGGCCGATGACGACCAGGATCAGGACGTACGCCGTCGCCAGCGGGCCGATGCGGGGCTCCACGCCGACCGCGAGACCCGCGATGACGATGGAGAACTCGCCGCGCGCCACCAGCGTGCCGCCCGCCCTCCAGCGGCCCGCGCCCTTGATGCCCGCGCGCCGGGCCGCGTACCAGCCCGTCGCGATCTTGGTGAACGCGGTGACGATCGCCAGGAGCAGCGCCGGGACCAGGACCGGCGGGATGTCCGCCGGGTCGGTGGACAGGCCGAAGAAGACGAAGAACACGGCGGCGAAGAGGTCCCGCAGCGGGGTGAGCAGGTTGCTCGCGCCCTCGGCGACCTCACCGGACAGGGCGATGCCCACGAGGAACGCGCCGACGGCCGCCGACACCTGCAGTTCCTGCGCGACGCCCGCGACAAGGAGCGTCAGGCCGAGCACGACGAGCAGCAGCATCTCCGCGTTGTCGGAGGACACCGCGCGGCTGATCAGGCGTCCGTGGCGCAGTGCCAGGTAGAGGACGGCACCCACGGTGCCGAGCGCGATCAGCAGGGTGACCGAGCCGCCCGCCAGGCCCGCGCCCGCCAGCACGGCGGTGAGGATCGGCAGGTAGACCGCCATCGCCAGATCCTCGATGACGAGGACGCCGAGCACCACCGGTGTCTCGCGGTTGCCGAGCCGGCGCAGATCCCCGAGCACCTTCGCGATCACCCCGGAGGAGGAGATCCACGTGACACCGGCCAGCGCGACCGCCGCGACCGGTCCCCAGCCCAGGAGGAGCGCCGCCACCGCGCCCGGTACCGCGTTGAGGACGAAGTCCACCGCCCCGGACGGGTACTGCGTCTTCAGGTTGGTGACCAGCTCGGACGCGCTGTACTCCAGGCCCAGCATGAGCAGCAGCAGGATGACGCCGATCTCGGCGCCGACGGCGGTGAACTCCTCGCTGGCCTGCAGCGGAAGGATGCCTCCGTGGCCGAAGGCGAGTCCGGCGAGCAGGTAGAGCGGGATGGGCGAGAAGCCCACCCGTGCGGCGAGGCGGCCCAGCAGACCCAGGGCGAGGATGATGGCGCCCAGTTCGATGAGCATGGTGGCGGTGTTGTGCACGGGCGTCGGTCCTCCGGGTCGGTGACGGCGGCGTCAGTGCCTGAAAGGGGCTCGGGTGGTGTGCGGGCGGTCGGCGTAGCGCCTGGTCGCGCGCGGGATCCGCGGGTGTGCGGTGAGAGGTGACGGCGGGTGGTCCCGGTCCGCGTACGGCGCGACGCCTGGAGCCCGTTCGGGCGGGCGGTGGCGTGGAGGCCGGCTGCCGCGCCCTTGACGGAGAGGCGGGCGGCCGGGCGGGTCAGGCGCCGGAGACGGCGGTGCCGCGTTCGGGAACGCTGTCGCGAGGGGTGATGTCGATGCGTACGGGCCGGTCCGTGTCGCGGCGTACTGCGCGTCGATTCATGTCACGTCCCCCCTCGCATCCGGGTCCGCTTCCTGCGGACTGGGCGTTCGGCGGCTCAGCAGAGCACCAAGGCGAGGCAAAGTTTACCGTACGACAAATTTCATGTACGTCGCATAGATGTGCGAGGAGCGTAAAACGCCTGGCAGCTCACCGTGTTCCGGCGGTGACGCACCGCCGCTCAGGCCAGTGCGAAGTACCTCAGCCATACGTACAACGCCGCCACCGACACGGTGACCGCCGTGACGATCAGGCCGTACTTGCTGAACTGCCAGAACGAGATGTGATGGCCCTCGCGGTCGGCTATGCCGATGACCACCACGTTGGCCGACGAGGCGATGATCGTCGCGTTTCCGGCCAGGTCCGCGCCGAGCGCGAACGACCACCACAGCATCTCCGCCTCGCCGGGGCCGCCCGCCGACGCCACGATCTCGCTGACGATCGGGCTCACCGACGCCACGAACGGGATGTTGTCGATGATCGCCGACGGGATCACGGAGCCGAAGACCAGCGCCATGGACGTCGCCTCGAGATTGCCGCCGGTCGCCTTCGCGGCCAGTTTCCCCAGGTCGCCGATGATGCCTGTCTGCACCATGCCTCCGACCATGACGAACAGTCCCGCGAAGAACGCCAGCGTCTCCCACTCGACGTCCTTGACCACGTCCCCGGGGCTGAGCCGGGACAGCGCGAGCAGCAGCAGACCGCCGCTCATGGCCACCACCGAGGGCTCCATGTGGAGCCAGGTGTGCAGCACGAAGCACGCCATCACGGCGACGATCACCGCACCGCTGATCACCAGCAGGTGCTTGTCCTTGATCTCCGCCTTGGGGTCCAGCTCCATGAGCGACGCGGCGCGTTCGGGGTCGTAGTGGAACGCCTTGCGGAACAGCACCCGGCTCATCAGCACGAAGATGATCATCAACACGACGACGATCGGCGTCATGTGGACCAGGAAGTCGTTGAACGACAGGTCCGCACGGGAGCCGATCATGATGTTGGGCGGATCCCCGATGAGGGTCGCCGCGCCGCCGATGTTGCAGGCCATCACCTCGGATATGAGGAACGGGATCGGCGGAAGACCGAGCCGCCGGCAGACCAGGATCGTCACCGGCGCGATCAGCAGCACCGTGGTGACGTTGTCCAGCCATGCCGACAGGAAGCCGGTCGCCACGACCAGCAGGACCATCAGCCGGTACGGCCGCCCGCGCGCCTGTTTCGCCGCCCAGATGGCGATGAACTCGAAGACTCCGGTGCGTTTCAGCACCGCGACGATCAGCATCATCCCGAGCAGCAGGAAGATGACGTTCCAGTCGATGCCCGAGTCCTCGGAGAAGAAGGCGTGCTCGGCATCGGTCGCGCCGATGAGCAGCATCAGCACCGCGCCGCCCAGTGCGGCGGCGACCCGGTGCACCCACTCCGTGGCGATCAGCACATAGACGGCGGCGAAGACCGCCACCGCCATCCACGCCGTGACGCTCACCGCGGTCCCCCGGAGGGCAACAAGTCGTTGTTCAGGCCGGTTCGCTGCGGCGCCGCGTGCATCAGGGTGCGGACTCCTTCCGAGTGATTCGGTGCCCTACGGGCGCCCCGGACGGTGGCAGGGGCGATGAAGTGCGGTGATCACACCCTCACCCGCCGTGCACGCCGACACCATCCGTGACGACACCCACCGAAGGGAGGGCGGCACCCTCACGCATGACGCGCGACGTGGGTGCCGCCCCTTACGCCCAGGACGCCGTCATGCCCCTGCGCCCGCGGACGGATGCCGGCTCACCGCACGGTGAGGACCGTCTTGCCGAGGGCGTGGCCCTGCTCGACGTGGCGTACGGCCTCGGCGGCGTCCGCGAGGGGGTACGTACGGCCGATCACCGGGGTGAGCCGGCCGGAGGCGAGCAGCTCGGTCACCGTGGCCAGGTCCGCCCGCGTCGGGCCGGACGGGGCCGCCGGGAGGATCACCGCCAGTCGCTGCCGGACCACGGCGTTCAGGGCCAGCGCGCCCAGCATCGCGCCGATCGCGCCGAACACCCGCCCCGGCGCCCCTCCTCCGTTCACCACCAGCGTGCCCCTCGGGGTCAGCGCCCGGCGGGTGTGCGACGGCGGCCGGTCGCCGACGTTGTCGAGGATGACGTCGTACCGCCGGCGCCCGTCCCTCCAGTCCTCACGGGTGTGGTCGACGACGTGCGCGGCGCCCGAGGCGCGCACCGGGTCGGCCTTGTCCGGGCCGCACACGCCGGTGACCTCCGCTCCCAGCGACACGGCCACCTGCACGGCGAACGTGCCGACCCCGCCGCCCGCCCCGTTGACCAGCACGCTCTGTCCCGCCCGGACCCGCCCCACCGTGCTGATGCCGCGCAACGCGGTCACCGCCGCCATCGGGACGGCCGCCGCCTGCTCGAAGGTGAGGCCCTCGGGCTTGCGGGCCAGGAGGTCCGGGGTGGTGACGGCGTACTCGGCGAAGGCTCCGGGGCAGAAGCCGAGCACCTCGTCGCCGGGGCTCAGCGTCGGCACCCCGGCGCCGACCGCCGTCACCTCGCCCGCCGCGTCGATCCCGGCCACCCGCTGCCTGGGGCGGTTCAGGCCGACCCCTCCGAGCAGGCGGGCCGCATAGGGGTCGCCGCGCAGCATGTGCCAGTCGTACGGGTTGACCGCGGCGGCGTGCACGCGGACCAGTACCTGTCCGGCCGCCGGTTCGGGACGGTCGACGTCCGCCGTCCGGAGGGTTTCCGGAGGGCCGAAGCGGTCCTGGACGATCGCCTTCATCCTGTTGCCTCCATCGCACCGGGGGTGGATGTGGGGGGGTGGGTGTACGGCGTACACCTCTCATCATGGGTGTACGCCGTACACCTGGCAAGAGGGCCGTCAGTGCCGTCGAGCTTTCAAAGCCGTCGGTCGGCGGCGGCCGCGCCGCGGAGGCGTTCCAGGCCGTCCAGGGTCAGGTCCAGCGCGAACTCGAACTCGTACTGGTCGTCGCAGCCGGAGCCGACGACCGACCCGCTGTCGTGGGCGACCGCCCGGGCCAGCTCGGCGATGTTCGGATAGCGCGCGGCCATCTCCTCGATGGCCGGGTGGGACGCGGGCGCGGCGGGGGCCGGGGAGGACGCGGGCGCGGCGAGGGCCGGGGAGTCGACGAACAGTTCCTGGGAGAACCCCAGCAGCCTGCTGCCCATGACGTGCATCGCGTGGTGGACGAGGTCGAGCGAGAACCCCCCGGCGCGGAACACGCCGATCATCCCGTCCAGATAGGCCATCACCGCCGGGGTGGGGGCGGCGCGCTCCTTCATCCGCGTCTCGATGACCGCGGACGCCCACGGGTGGCGCAGCAGCATGCGGCGGGCCGACAGCACCCGCATCCGGACGGTGGTCCTCCAGTCCGCGTCCTCGACCGGCGGGTCGATCTCACCCACGACGGTGTCGATCATGCCGTCGAGCAGTTCGTCCTTGTTGGCCACGTGCTTGTAGAGCGCCATGGGGACGACGCCGAGCCGCTGGGCGATCTTCCGCATGCTCAGCGCGTCGGCCCCGCCCTCGTCCGCGAGGGCGACGGCCGTGGACAGCACCCGCCGGCGGCTCAGGGGCGTGCGGGTCCGGCCGGCGGTGTCGGCCTGTCCCGTCCCGCTCGTCCGTCCCGCCCCGCCCGTCCGTCCGGGCATCACCACCACCCCTCTCCCGCGTCCTCGCGCGTACCGGCCGCCTCGGTGTACGGCGTCCACCTCACCTGTGCGCCCGTCATGCTAGTCGTGCGCCCTGGAACCACCGGCCAAGATCAGGCAGTCTTCGCCCTGTGGTGAGCCTCCTTCCCAACCCCGCCCCGCCCAGCGATCCGTCCGCCCACATGGTGGTGTGCGGCGACGACGGGCTGGCGCACCGCCTCGCCACCGAACTGCGCAGCGTGTACCGGGAACAGGTGGTCCTGGTGGTGCCCCCCTCGCGGCGCACCCCGCCCCAGCCGATGGCCGGACGCGCCCGGGCCGCCTCGGCCGCGCTGTTCGGCCGGATGGTGACCGCCGTCAACCGCGGCACCGACGGCTCCGACGACACCCTCGTCCCCGACGAACGGGTGATGGAGGCAGCCGAGCCCAGCGAGGCCGTCCTCGCCGACGCGGGCGTGGACCGGGCCGCCGCGCTCGCCCTCGTGTACGACGACGACGAGACCAACATCCGCGCCGCGCTGACCGCCCGCCGGCTCAACCCCCGGCTGCGCCTGGTCCTGCGGCTCTACAACCGGCGGCTCGGCCAGCACATCGAGGAACTGCTCGACCAGGCCGCCGAACTGGCGGGCCACCGCGACGGCCATGGAGGACACGGGGGCCACGGGGGCCACGGCGCCGACATCGCGACCACCGTGCTGTCCGACGCCGACACCACCGCGCCCGCGCTGGTCGCCACCGCCCTCGTCGGCACCAGCAAGGTCGTCGACGCGGAGGGGTTGCTTCTGCGGGCGGTGGAGCGGCGGCCGCCACGGCCCGGGGAGGTGGCCGACCCGGGGCTGTGCACGCTGGCACTGCTGTCCGCGACCAGCAACGACCCGGCGGGCGCGGAGGGTTCGGAGGACAGCGGCGACGGGCCCCAGCTGCTGCCGGGCGCGGAGGCGGTGGCGGCGGCGACCGGGCGCGGCGCGGTGGTGCTGGAGCAGGTGTCGTACTCCGGTCCCGCGCTGCCGGCCCGGCGGGCCGGGGTGATGCCGTTCGCCTCGCTGTTCTCGGCGCGGCTGCGCTGGTCGCTGGCGGGTCTGGTGGCCGCGGTGGTCGCGCTGGCGGTCGCGTTGATCCTGGTGACCGACGACCATCCGCTGCATGCCATCTACATCACGCTGCTGGACCTCTTCGCCATCAACGAGCCCGCGGTCGACGCACCGTTCGGGCAGCAGGTGCTGCAACTGCTGTCCGGCCTCGTCGGGTTGCTGCTGCTGCCGGTGCTGCTGGCGGCTGTTCTCGAGGCGCTGGGCACCTTCCGCACCGCGTCCGCGCTGCGGAAGCCGCCGCGCGGGCTGAGCGGGCACGTGGTGCTGCTGGGGCTCGGCAAGATCGGCACCCGGGTGCTGACCCGGCTGCGCGAACTGCACATCCCCGTGGTGTGCGTCGAGGCCGACCCCGAGGCGCGGGGCATGGCCGTCGCCCGGCGGTTACGCGTCCCGGTCGTGGTCGGGGACGTCACGCAGGAGGGCGTCCTGGAGTCGGCGAAGATCCACCGCGCGGACGCGCTGCTCGCGCTGACCAGCATCGACACCACCAACCTGGAGGCCGTCCTCTACGCCCGCTCCGTACGCCCCGACCTGCGGGCCGTGCTGCGGCTGTACGACGACGACTTCGCCAAGGCCGTCTACCGGACGCTGCGCATCGCACACCCGGCCGCGCTGACCAGGAGCCGGTCCGTGTCCCACCTGGCCGCGCCCGCCTTCGCCGGGGCGATGATGGGGCGCCAGATCCTCGGCGCGATCCCCGTGGAGCGGCGAGTGCTGCTGTTCGCCGCGGTCGTCGTCAACGGGCATCCGCAACTGGAGGGGCGCACGGTCGCGGAGGCGTTCCGGCCGGGCGCCTGGCGGGTGCTGGCCCTGGACACGGCCGCCCGGGGCGACACCGCGGGCGCCGAGCCGCCGGGCTCCGGCCTGGTGTGGGACCTGCCGGCCACGTACGTCCTGCGCGCCGGCGACCGCGTGGTCCTGGCGGCGACCCGCCGGGGGCTGGCGGAACTGCTGGGGCGGCGGACGCGGAGTCCGCGCTGATCCGGCGCGGGGCGCCCGCGTTGCCGGTGATCGGCGTCTCGCCGGTCGCGGGACCTCTGGGCAGCAGCACGCGCCCGGCCGCGTCGTCTCGACGAGCGCGGGGCGTGCGGCAGCACCTCGTGCTTCGGCCCGCTGTCGCTCCCCCCGGCGGGCGCGAAGCCGCGCGGCCGGACACGAAGCCGCGCGGTCGGACGCGGAGCCGGCGCGCGCGGCCCCGAAGGGCGAGGGTCACACTCCCGGCGTGACGCACGAGGGCCGCCCACGGCGTGACGGGCCGGGGCCGCTCCGGCGTGATGGGCTCGGGGTCACCCCCGCGCCGGAGGGAGCCGTGCATCCCCCCGGCGCGCGGGAGGCGCCGTCACGTCGGCAGGTGACGGGCCGCGAAGTCGAGTTCCAGGCGGATCTGCTTGATCCGCTCGTCCACCACCAGTGAGCCGTGGCCCGCGTCGTAGCGGTAGACCTCGTGGACCGCGTCGCGCGACTCGAGCCGCTTCACGTAGTTCTCGATCTGCTGGATCGGGCAGCGCGGGTCGTTCACCCCCGCCGAGATGTAGACCGGGGCCTTCACCTGGTCGACGTAGGTGATCGGGGACGACGCCTCGAAGCGCTCGGGGACCTCCTCGGGCGTGCCGCCCAGCAGGGTGCGGTCCATGGCCTTCAGCGCTTCCATCTCGTCGTGGTACGCCGTGACGTAGTCGGCGACCGGCACCGCCGCGATGCCCAGCGCCCAGTGCTCCGGCTGCGTGCCGAGGCCCAGCAGGGTCAGGTAGCCGCCCCAGGAGCCGCCGGTGAGGATCAGCCGGCCGGGGTCGGCCAGGCCGGAGGTGATGGCCCATTCGCGGACCGCCGCGATGTCCTCCAGCTCGATGAGACCCACCCGGTGCTTCAGGGCGTCCGTCCAGGCGCGGCCGTATCCGGTGGAGCCGCGGTAGTTGACGCGGACCACCGCGTAGCCGTGGTCGACCCAGGCCGCCGGGCCCGCCGCGAAGGAGTCGCTGTCGTGCCACGTCGGGCCGCCGTGGATCTCGAAGACGGTCGGCAGCGGTCCGGTCGCGCCGGCCGGCTTCTGCACGAGCGCGTGGATACGGCCGCCCGGGCCCTCCACCCACACGTCCTCCACCGGCACCGAGCCGGGCGACTTCATGCCGGGCGGGTCCAGGACCACACCGCCGGACGTGGAGCGGACCGCCGGCGGCTGCGCGGCCGACGACCACAGGTACTCCACGGTGCCGTCGGGCCGGGCCGTCGCTCCGGAGACCGCGCCGCGCGGCGTGGGGATCTTCTCCAGCCGGCGCGCGGCGAAGTCGTAGCGGAAGAGCTCGCCCCGGGCCTCGAAGCCGTGGGCGATGAGCAGGGCGCCGCCGTCCGGGTACCACTCGGCGTTCACGTCGCCGGGGAGGTCCAGCTCCAGGTCGGTCTCCTCGCCCGTCGCCACGTCCCACACCATGGGCTCCCAGCGGCCGCGGCGCTGGTGGCCGATGAGCAGCCGGGTGTCGCCGGCCACGGGTGCGAAGCCCAGCACCTCCAGGCCGAGCTCCTCGGTGCCGCCGCGGGTGTCGTCCATCTCGGCGACCGTGGTCCCGTCGGGGCGCATCACGCGCAGGGCGGAGTGCATAGCGTCCCCGTGCTCCGTGTGCTCCACGGCGATCAGGGAGCCGTCGTGGGACAGGTCGCCGACGCCCGCCGACTCCCGGTGCCGGTACAGCTCCACCGGCGCCTCGCCCGTCCGCACCAGGTGGATCGTCGTGCCGTCCTCGTCGGTGGAGCGGCCGACGACCGCCGTGCGGCCGTCGCGGCCCAGCGCGAGGCCCGCCGGGTACGAGGGGTCCAGGCCCGGGGCGGCCAGCTCGTCCTCGCCGCCGGAGAAGCGCTGGCGGCGCCAGACGCCGAACTCGTCGCCGTCCTTGTCGTCGAACCACCAGATCCACTCGCCGTCAGGCGAGAGCACCCCGTCCGTCGTGCCGTTCGGCCGGTCGGTCACCTGGCGCTGCTCACCGGTCGCCCGGTCCCAGGCGTACAGCTCGTACGTCCCCGTCGCGTTCGACACGAACAGGGAACGGTCGGGGGCGTCCTCCGCCCAGTCGGGAAGGGACACCCTGGGTGCGCGGAAGCGCTTCTCCCAGTCCGGCATCTCCCCGGTCTGCTGCACTCGCTCGGTCTGGTGGTCCGCCCGGTCCGGCGCGTCGGACCCGTTGCTCTCAGTCATGACCCCATACTGCCCGTCCGGACGGGCATCGCGCGTCCTCGGTCCCCAGCCTGTGGACAACTTCCTGCGGAACTTCCACCGGACCCTTCACACGATGTGACGAACGGACCGCGTACCGCCCGTCACCGGGCGCCCGCACGGGCCCTCCGAGGGCCGGCCCGCAGGCGACCCCGCGGCACGGGAACCGTCCGCGGGCCCGTACCTTTGAGGGCGTGTACCGGTTCTTGCTGACCCCCCGCTGGTGGGCGATCAACGTCTTCCTGCTGCTCTCGATCCCCTTCTGCGTGTTCATGGGGTCCTGGCAGCTGGGCCGGTTCGAGGACCGGGTGGACAACCACCGCGAGGCCGAGGCGCAGGTCGCCGAGGCCAAGAAGGACGCGCCCCGGCCGCTGGACGACCTGCTGCCCGTGACCAAGGCCACGTCCGGCAAGCAGGCCACCGCGACCGGCCGGTACGACACGCAGCTCCTGGTCCCCGACCGCGCGCTGGACGACAAGGACGGCTACTACGTCCTGGCCCTGCTGCGCACCGACACCGGCCGCGCCCTGCCCGTCGTACGCGGCTGGCTGCCCGGCGAGCCCGACCCGGCGAAGACGCCCGCGCCGCCCGCCGGCGAGGTCACCGTCACGGGAGCGCTCCAGGCCTCCGAGACCCCCGGCAGCAACGGCGTCAGCGCCCGCAGCGGCCTCCCGGAGGGCCAGACCGCCGCGATCAGCGCGGCCTCCCTGATCAACCTCGTCCCGTACGACGTCTACGACGCCTGGGTCACCCTGAACGACGGCGACTCGGGCATGACCGCGGTCCCCGCGTCCGCGCCCGGCGGCACCGGCCTCGACCTGAAGGCCTTCCAGAACCTCGGCTACACCGCGGAGTGGTTCGCCTTCGTCGGCTTCGCGATCTTCATGTGGTTCCGGCTGTTCCGCCGCGAGGTGGAACTCGCGCGGGACGCGGAGCTGGGGATCCTGCCGGAGGAAGCGGAGGCCGAGACGGCGGAGGCCGCCACGGATTCCACTGCTCCGGCGACTGCGCGGGAGCCGTCCAGCACGTCGGGGGTGTGACCCCTCAAGGCCCTCCGGGCCCTCTGGCCCGTGGACCTCGGGCGGCCTCCCCGGCCCCGTGCACAACTGACCAACTCTTCCGCACGCACGGCACAGTGCGCGGACCGCGGCGCCCGTAGGTTCCCTCAGGGCCGGGCAGCGGGGAGACACCTCCCCACGACCCGCCGGTCCGGAACGGGGAAGGGTGCACATCGGTGAGGCAGAAGTACGGGGCCACGCTCACGGTGACGGTTCTCCTCCTGCTCGCAGGATGCGCCGAGGAGCCGCAGCCGCGACCGTGGGAGGCCGTCGCCGACGCGACGGTACGGGACCTGACCAACGAGGAAGCCGTCGAGATCGAGCGGGTCGAGCAGAAGCTCATCAGGACCTGCATGAAGGACAGCGGGTTCCCCTACTGGGAGTTCCCGGTGATCGGCGTCGACGAGCAGAAGTCCGGCAACTACGTGATCGACTCCGTGCGGTGGGCGCGGACGTACGGGTACGGGCGGGAGTTCGAGGAGCGCGCCGAGAGGATCAGGACCTCCCACCGCACCGTCCGCCACCAGAACGCGCTCCCCAGGGAGGAGCGTGCCCGGTACACCCGCGCCCTCGACGGCGACTACCGGGACCGGATGACGGTCGACCTGCCCGGGCCGCTCGGCACGGTGGAGACCCCGCGCGGCGGATGCACCAACGAGGCACGGGCGAAGCTCTACGGGGACGCCGAGACCTGGTACACCGCGCGCCGCACCGTGGAGAGCGTGCTCCCGCTGTACGCCCAGGACCTCAAGCGGGACCGGCGTTTCACGGACGCGCTGGGCCGGTGGGCCGACTGCATGAACAGCGCGGGGCGGCCCTTCGACAGCCCCGACGACCTGCGGCGGACGAGGGCGGCGGCCGTGGAGGGGATGCCGGACGCCGAGGCCGACGCCTACGACCGGAAGCTCGCCGTCACAGAGGCGACCTGCGCCGTCGAGTCCTCCCTGGGGACGGTGGTCCGTGAGCTGGAGGGCGAGTACCGGGCCAGGACCCTGAAGCCGTACCGCGACCAGTGGGACACCTACCGGAAGATGCGCCTGCACGCCCTGCGGCAGGCCCGCCAGGACTCCCTGTCCTGACCATGAACTCCGGCGGACTCGGATCCGACCGCCGGACGGCACACACATCGCTCACCTGCTGAAGAGGAGATCTGGCATGCGCAAGCGCAAGTTCGGTTCGGCTGCCGCCGTGGCCGCCCTGACCGGCGTCGCGATCCTCGGCCTGGCGCCCAACGCCTCGGCCGAGACCCCGGGGACCTGCTGGGACAACTACGAGAACGCCGTCAGCGGGTACATGTCCGCCTACGACAAGATCAACTGCGACGGCTTCCTGGGAATGGCCAAGGGCAACGACAAGATCTGGGGCGACAACGCCGGCTCCTTCCAGGGCAACGACATCTTCCGCGCCAGCTCTCTCGTCAACAAGGGGACCCGCTCGGAGGTGAAGTTCTTCCTGGGCTCGGGGGCCAACAGCAACTTCCACATCTGCCTCACGCGTGCCGAGGGCTTCGTCCGGGATCTCAGGGACGACTACTGGCTCGGTGACAAGACCTTCGGCTCCGTCAACAACTCCATAGGCTCACACATCTGGGTCGGCAGAACCGCCTGCTCGTTCCTCGCGGTGTGAGTCGTCGCAGCCGTACCTTCTGACCGACGGGCGGGGCCGCTAGCCCTGGGCCAGCAGCCCCGTCCAGTACACCGTCCCCGCGCAGGCGTTGGTGACCGTCGCGGTGGCCGAGCCGGAGCCGGTGGTGGTCGTGTAGGTCACCGTCACGCTGCCCTCGGTGCCGCCGTCCTGGCGGAGGAGCTGTGTCGTCGCGCCGGGGGCGGTGCCCGTGCCCGTGGACGCGCCGGCCGAGTTCGTCGGCTCCTCGGTCGGGGTCGGGTCCGCGGAAGGGCCCCCGGTGCCGCCGCCCGCGGTGTCGCCGGGGACCGGGCAGGTCTCCGAGGGAACCCACGCGAACCGCACCTCGTACGCCCCGCCCGGCTTCAGGGTCACGGTCGCCGCCTCCAGCGACGGGTCCGGCAGGGCGGCCGCCGCGTCACCCGCGACATGCCGGAACGTGCCGATCTTCGCCGCGTCGGCCGCGCCCTGCGGGGTCGCGCTCACGGTGCCCGGGCCGTCGACGACGCACGCCGCGCCGGAGACGTTGGTGACCCGGAAAGAGCCGTAGACCGCGCCGGCCGAGTCGGGGGCGGCGCTGGTCGCGGTGGCGGGGCCGAGCTGTTCGGCCGTGCAGGCGGGGGCGTCCGCCGTGGTGCCGGCCGAGGGGTCACCGCCCTCGGAGGCGCCCGTGCTGGTCCCGGTGCTCGCGCCGCCCTTGTCCCCCTCCTTCGCGGGGTCCTTCCTGTCGCCGCCGACCTCGTCGGAGGCGCCCCCGGCGGTGGTCTCGCCGTTGCCGGCTGACTTGCCCTGGCCGGTGCCTCCCTGGGCCTGCGAGGCGTGGCCGACGGCGGACGGGTTGGCGTCCGAGCCGGAGGTGGTGGAGACGTGGACGACAGCGGGGACGGCCGTGCCGAGGAAGAGCGCGGCCGCCGCCGCGCCGACGAGCGCCTGACGTTTGCGGGCACGGCGGGCGGGGACGGCCCGGCGCAGGTGGTCCAGGGTGCCGTCGCTCGGCTCCACGTTCTGGACGGCCCGGTGCAGCAGGGTGCGCAGGTGCAGTTCGTCCGAGTCGAGCCCGTCGGGGCTCTGTTCGTCCCGGCCGTCGTTCACAGTTCCGTTCCCAGCGTGCTTGTCTGTCGGGTTCTGCCCGTGCGGTGTCACGAGCGCGCGCAGCCGCGCGAGCCCGTCCCCTTCGGGCACGCCCCCGCGGTCCGGACCCCCCACGGGGTCCGGACGGCCTTCCGCGGCATCCGCTTCCGGGTCCAGCTCCGGATCCGTATCCAGCTCCGGGTCCGTTTTCAGCTCCGTGTCCGCTTCCGAGCCCGAGTCCGGGTCCAGTCCCGGATTCCGTTCCGATTCCGGTTCCGGTTCCGGTTCGGTGTCCTCCCCGTCCTCGGCCTGCGGCTCCGCCGCGGAGTCGTCCTCGACCACCGTGCCCGCGGTACGTCCGGATCCGGCCGGATGCCGGTCGCCCTCGGGTCCGCCGTCGCCGTCGCCTTCGGCGGAGTTCTCGCCGGCGTCGGCCGTACGACCGTCCGCGGTCTCCTGACCCTTCGCGGTGTCCACCGCGTCCCCGGAGGAGCCCCGCGAGCCCGCCGGCTCGCGTTCCTCGGGACGCGGTTCCCGCGCGTCCTGGCCGTCGCTCATGCCGACGCCTCCATGGCCACCCGCAGCGCGGCGATGCCGCGTGAGCCGTACGCCTTGACCGAGCCGAGCGAGACGCCGAGCGTCTCGGCGACCTGAGCCTCCGTCATGTCGGCGAAGTAGCGCAGCACCAGCACCTCGCGCTGGCGGCGCTGAAGCCCTTTCATCGCCTTGATGAGGGAGTCGCGTTCGAGCTGGTCGTACGCGCCCTCCTCCGCGCTCGCCATGTCCGGCATGGGCTTCGACAGCAGCTTGAGGCCGAGGATGCGGCGGCGCAGCGCGCTGCGGGACAGGTTCACGACCGTCTGGCGCAGGTAGGCCAGGGTCTTCTCCGGGTCACGGACGCGTTTGCGGGCGGAGTGGACGCGGATGAACGCCTCCTGGACGACGTCCTCGCAGGAGGCGGTGTCGTCGAGGAGCAGCGCGGCGAGGCCCAGCAGCGAGCGGTAGTGCGCGCGGTAGGTCTCGGTGAGGTGGTCGACCGTGGTGCCGGCCGCCACGGTCTCGTCGGCGCCGTCGCGCTGACCGGGAATGCGGGCGGGGCGCGCTGCGGGCATGGGCGCGATCACCGGCATGCCACCGGACGCGCCGGCCACGCGGGGCCGGAGCGTGCCGCGAGGCGGCCGGAACGCGGTGCCACGGGGCGCTGTGAAGTCGAGTACCTCTGCCACGTCAGTTGGACACACTTCCCCCCGGAAGGGTTGTACGTGCCGGGCGTCCCGTCTGCGCCGACCGGTACCGTCCACCGCCCACCCGCGTCGGGCAGCACCACCGACAGCACACCGAATGCCCTCATGCGTCCCGCTCTTCCCCTGTGTTTCATATGAACGGACGTCCCCGCGCCCGGCTCCAGACGTCCCCACGTCTGGGAAGCAGCGTCCCCACGCCCCGGATAAGGGTGACCGCAAAGACGCTCCCCGCCCTCCGCTCGGTTGCGGCTGGCGGGGAGGTGAATCCTCGTCTGCAATCCTCGGCCCAGGAAGTTGCATGTTCAAGTGGCTCGACCGACCGGTCCGGCCCACAAGTCCCTCACAGATCCTACAAATGAATCCTCTGTGATCCAGGACTTTTGTTCTCGGCCCCCGGTTTGTACGTCCCGGGTCAGGCGGCCCTGCGCTCCGCGGCCACCAGCTCGGCGATCTGCGCGGTGTTGAGCGCGGCCCCCTTGCGCAGGTTGTCCCCGCACACGAAGAGCTCCAGCGCCGTGGGGTCGTCCAGGGCCCGGCGCACCCGGCCGACCCAGGTGGGGTCGGTGCCCACGACGTCGGCGGGCGTCGGGAACTCCCCGGCGGCCGGGTTGTCGAAGAGGACGACGCCGGGGGCGGTGGCGAGGATCTCGCGGGCCTTGTCGACGGTGACCTCGCCCTCGAAGCGGGCGTGGACGGTGAGGGAGTGCACGGTGACCACGGGGACGCGGACACAGGTGACGGCGACCGGGAGGGCGGGCAGGCCGAGGATCTTGCGGGACTCGTCCCGCACCTTCATCTCCTCGGACGACCAGCCGTCCTCGCGCAGGGAGCCGGCCCACGGCACGACGTTCAGCGCGACCGGCTCCGGGAAGGGCCCGGTGTTGTCGCCGACGGCCCGCCGTACGTCGCCGGGGTTCGTGCCCAGCTCCGTGCCGGCGACCAGGGAGAGCTGGTCGCGCAGGGTCCGCACGCCGGCCTGACCGGCGCCGCTGACCGCCTGGTACGACGAGACGACCAGCTCGCGCAGGCCGAACTCGGCGTGCAGCGCGCCGAGCGCGACGATCATCGACAGGGTGGTGCAGTTGGGGTTGGCGACGATGCCGAGGGGGCGGCTGCGGACCGCGTGCGGGTTGACCTCGGGGACGACCAGCGGCACGTCCGGGTCCATGCGGAAGGCGCCGGAGTTGTCGACGACGACCGCGCCGCGCGCGGCGGCGACGGGCGCCCACTCGGCGGACACCTCGTCGGGCACGTCGAACATGGCGACGTCGACCCCGTCGAAGGCCTCCTCGCTGAGCGCCACGACCTCGACCTCCTCGCCGCGCACGGCCAGCTTGCGGCCGGCCGAGCGCGGGGAGGCGATGAGTCTGATCTCGCCCCAGACGTCCGCGCGCTGGGACAGGATCTGGAGCATGACCGTGCCGACGGCCCCGGTCGCCCCCACGACCGCCAGCGTCGGCCGCCCGGAGCGTCCGGGTCCTGCGGTGCCGGTCATCAGCGGCCGGTGCCTCCGTAGACCACGGCCTCGTCGCTGTCGGAGTCGAGACCGAAGGCGGTGTGCACGGCGCGCACGGCCTCCGGCACGTCGTCCTTGCGGGTGACGACCGAGATGCGGATCTCGGAGGTCGAGATCAGTTCGATGTTCACACCGGCGTCGCTGAGCGCGGTGAAGAAGTCGGCGGTGACGCCGGGGTTGGTCTTCATACCCGCGCCGACCAGGGAGATCTTGCCGATCTGGTCGTCGTAGCGCAGGGAGTCGAAGCCGATGGCGCCCTTGTTCTTCTCCAGGGCGTCGATGGCCTTGCGGCCCTCGGACTTCGGCAGGGTGAAGGAGATGTCCGTCAGGCCCGTGGACGCGGCGGACACGTTCTGCACGACCATGTCGATGTTGATCTCGGCGTCCGCGATGGTGCGGAAGATCGACGCGGCCTCGCCGGGCTTGTCGGGCACGCCGACGACCGTGATCTTGGCCTCGGAGGTGTCGTGTGCGACACCGGAGATGAGAGCCTGCTCCACCTGCTTGTCCCCTTGCTCGATCGGCTCGCTGCTGACCCACGTGCCCTTGAGTCCGCTGAAGGACGAGCGGACGTGGATCGGGATGTTGTACCGGCGGGCGTACTCCACACAGCGGTGGAGCAGCACCTTGGAACCGGAGGCGGCCAGTTCGAGCATGTCCTCGAACGAGATCCAGTCGATCTTCTTGGCCTTCTTCACCACGCGGGGGTCGGCGGTGAACACACCGTCGACGTCCGTGTAGATCTCGCACACCTCGGCGTCGAGCGCCGCGGCGAGGGCGACGGCGGTGGTGTCGGAGCCGCCGCGGCCGAGCGTGGTGATGTCCTTGGTGTCCTGGCTGACGCCCTGGAACCCGGCGACGATGGCGATGTTGCCCTCGTCCACCGAGGCCTTGATGCGGCCCGGCGTGACATCGATGATGCGGGCTTTGTTGTGGACCGAGTCGGTGATGACACCTGCCTGGCTGCCGGTGAAGCTCTGGGCGTTGTGGCCCAGGTTCTTGATCGCCATGGCCAGCAGGGCCATGGAGATCCGCTCTCCGGCGGTCAGCAGCATGTCGAGCTCGCGGCCGGCAGGGATCGGGGAAACCTGCTCGGCGAGATCGATCAGCTCGTCCGTCGTGTCGCCCATCGCGGAAACCACGGCGACCACCTGGTGGCCGTTCTTCTTGGCTTCCACGATCCTCTTGGCGACGCGCTTGATGCCTTCGGCATCGGCTACGGAGGAGCCTCCGTACTTCTGCACGACAAGGCCCACGTGCGCTCCTCGCTCAGTCCGTCGTTGTCCACAGTCCGCCCACATATGTGTGCGCTGCGGTCCGCTCAGTCTATCGACGTCCGAAAATCCACCCTCCGCGATATCGCATGGTGAGACATCGGACGCTCGCGAGGGGCTCCTGCCCAGACCCACGCCGACCACTCGGAAAAGTGCCCCGCGTCACACGAAGCCCGGTCCTTTTCGGTCGCTTGTACCCCCACGACCGGCGGGTGGTTCAGTACGCAATCACCGGATTCCCGATCGTGTTACGTTCCTGCCGCGTCGAACACACCGGGCCCGACCAGCCAGGTCGACGCGCACAGGCCGCCGTCGCCCGACCGGCGCGGCGGCACGAGGGGCACGTTTCACGGGGGACACGTCCGTGACCGATCCGGGCACCCCACAGGCGCTTCGGCACCTGTGGGCGTCGCCGGCGCTGTTCGTGCTGGGGGCGTTCGTCGCGTTCAACGTCGTCGGAAGCCGGGAGGCGGGGTGGGCCCTGATGGCCGGGGGGCTGTCGGGGCCGGTCGTGGCGCTCGGACGGCAGGCGGTACGGCGGGAACGCCCGGAAACGGCGTTCGTCGTCGTACCGCTGGGCCTGCTGGCGCTGATGACGGTGCTGTTCGGGATCAACGAGGGGTTCCCCGGTACCGGCGCGGGTGGGTCATGATCGGGGTATGACGGGGACGGGTCCGAGGCAGAGGTCGGAGGCGCTGCCCTCAGCGGCGAAGGACAACCGTCCGGCGGAGGTCGCGCGGCTGCTGTCCTCGGGGGTCGGTGTCGACGCGGTCGACCGTGAGGGGCGCTCGGCGCTGGATCTCGCCGTGCAGGAGGGGCACGCGGACGTGGTCCGCCTGCTGCTCGCCGCCGGGGCCGACCCGGTAGGGCGCGCGGGTCCGTACCACGAGCTGACACCGATGACCGAGGCGGCGATGTCCGGCCGCGCGGCGGTGGTCGAGGCCCTGCTCGACGCCGGTGTGCCTACGGGGGCCCAGCGGGTCCGCATTCCGTACGTGCCCCTGGTGCTGGCGGCGACCTGCGGGCACCCGGACGTCGTGGAACTGCTGCTGGACCGCGGGGCCGACATCGAGGACCGGGACTTCAACGGACGGTCGCCTTTGGAGTGGGCCGTCTCGTTCGGGCAGGTCGAAGCGGTGCGGCTGCTGCTCGCACGCGGTGCCGAGCCCACGGAGCGGGCGCTGGCGGACGCGCGCAAGGCCGCGGAGGGGAAACCGGAGCGGGCCGAGGACCGCGCACTGGTTCTCCGGGCCGTGGCGGCCGCCCGGGCCGGAGGCCGGTGAAGGGCGTGAAGAACTGTTGGTGACGGTTACTGGACCGGGCGCATGCCCAGGGGGGTGCCGATCTCTTCGGCCATGACCTTGCCGGCCTCCGCCTCCAGGACCTCGTCGCCCAGGCCCTGGTCGGTGTCCAGGCCGTCGAGTTCGGCGAGGGGCTGGTTCAGGCGGACGTGGGCGACGACCGACTGGAGGGCGCGCAGGGTCGCCGACGCCGTGGAACCCCAGTTGGAGAAGTAGGAGAACTGCCACCACCACAGCGCCTCCGACGTGCGGCCCGCCTTGTAGTGGGCCATGCCGTGGCGCAGGTCGGTGATGACGTCGGTGAGGTCGTCGGAGATGCGGGCCGGGACCGGGGCCTTGCGCGGCTCGTACGGGTCGAAGACCTCGGAGTAGACGTCGATCGGGTCGAGCAGCCGCGCCAGGTTTTCGCGCAGCTCGTCCACGTCCGGCTCGGGCCCCATGTCCGGCTCGTAGCGCTCCTCGGGGACGATGTCCTCGTGGGCGCCCAGCCTGCCGCCGGCCAGGAGCAGCTGGGAGACCTCCAGGAGGAGGAAGGGCACCGCCGAGTCCGGCTCGTCGCCCTTCGCGACCTCCGTGACGGCCACCAGGAAGCTCTCGATCTGATCGGCGATCTGGACCGCGAAGTCGTCCGGGTTCCGGTCGGTCGCGTGCAGCGTGGCGTCAGACATCTAGGAGTCGTCTCCCCTCGAAGGCGCGGCCGAGCGTGACCTCGTCCGCGTATTCCAGGTCGCCGCCCACCGGGAGGCCGCTGGCCAGGCGGGTGACCTTCAGGCCCATGGGCTTGATCATGCGGGCGAGGTACGTGGCCGTGGCCTCGCCTTCGAGATTGGGGTCCGTGGCGAGGATCAGCTCGGTGACCGTGCCGTCCGCCAGCCGGGCCAGCAGCTCCCTTATGCGCAGATCGTCGGGGCCCACCCCGTCGATCGGGCTGATCGCGCCGCCCAGCACGTGGTAGCGGCCGCGGAACTCACGCGTGCGCTCGATCGCGACGACGTCCTTCGGCTCCTCCACGACGCAGATGACCGCGGGGTCGCGCCGGGTGTCGCGGCAGATGTTGCACCGCTCCTCCTGCGCGACGTTCCCACACACCGCGCAGAAGCGGACCTTCGCCTTGACCTCCATCAGCGCCTGCGCCAGACGCCGTACGTCCGTCGGTTCCGCCTGCAGGATGTGGAAGGCGATCCGCTGCGCGCTCTTGGGACCGACGCCGGGAAGCCGCCCCAGCTCGTCGATGAGGTCCTGGACCACGCCTTCGTACAACGGACTGCCGTCCTTCCTGATGTTCCTTCACTACGTACGGTAGAGGGCCGCGGCCCCGCTTAGAAGCCCTGGAGGACCGGGAAGCCCCGGCCGGCCGCCCCTCGTCAGAAGGGGAGGCCGGGGATGCCGCCCCCGCCGAGGCCCTGGGCCAGCGGGCCGAGCTTCTGCTGCTGCAGCGTCTGCGCGTTCTCGTTCGCCGCCTGGACCGCCGCGACGACCAGGTCCGCGAGGGTGTCGGTGTCCTCCGGGTCCACTGCCTTCGGGTCGATCTTCAGCGCCCGCAGCTCGCCGGAGCCGGTGACGGTGGCCTTGACCAGACCGCCGCCCGCCTGGCCCTCGACCTCCGTGCGCGCCAGCTCCTCCTGGGCCTTGGCCAGGTCCTGCTGCATCTTCTGGGCCTGCTGGAGCAGCTGCTGCATGTTGGGCTGGCCACCACCGGGGATCACGATTCGCTCCTAGGTCGGTACGTCGGGTCGGTCTGTCGGTCCGGGTGCGAGGTCACACCCTCGGCACGAGCCTACGTGCTCGGGACGGCCGTTGCCCCGGCACTCTTTCGGGTGAGTCCGTTCCGGGGCCCTATACCCGACGACCGCCTTCTTCCGGGCGTAAAAGCCCGCGAACCCCCGACGCGCCCACCCGTTGGGCGGTAGGAAGGGCCCGGCGCGCGAGCACCACGCGTGACCGGCCGACCACGCGCGGTGCGTACGCGCGGGGCCGGCGCGGGTCGGTTCAGGAGGGGAGATACCGGGTGGGTCAGCCGGAGATGCAGCCCGAGGGTCGGCCTCACGACGGGCGGGGCGAAGGCGTGGCGGGTCTGCGTCCGGGCGACCCCGTCGGCCGGGCGTTCCCGCTCGGGGACTGGGGGGAGCCGGCCGCGCGGCTGGACGAGCTGTACCGGTGGGTGGAGCGCGGGGCCCTGGACACCGCCGCGTGGTACCTCGAGGACCGGATGTGGAAGCGACGGTGCTCGTGGGCGCTGCGGGCCGGTACGGCGGTCGGGGCGCTGGCCGGGGCCGCGTTGCCGCTGCTGGATCTGACCGGGGCGGCGGACGGTGTCACGCCGTGGGGGTACCTGGCGCTGCTGGTCGCCGTGGCGTGTGTGGCGGCCGATCGCTTCTTCGGGATGACGTCCGGGTGGATGCGGGACGTGGCGACCGCGCAGGCCGTGCAGCGGCGGCTTCAGGCGTTCCAGTTCGACTGGGCGTCGGAGTGCGTGCGGGAGGTGCTGGGGCCTGCGGAGGGGACGGCGAGTGAGGCCACGGAGCGGTGCCTGACGGTGCTGCGGCGCTTCACCGAGGACGTGACGGAGCTGGTCCGGGTGGAGACGGCGGACTGGATGATGGAGTTCCGGACCGGGGTGCCGTTGGGGGTGCGGTCCGCGTTGGCCGGCGGGGGGCGGGCTGAGGCGGCGCTGCCCGTCGGGCGGTTCGCTGCCGCGCCGAACGGGGCCCGGCCGAACATGCCTCGGCAGCGGCCGCCGGAGGCGCGGTGAGGTTCGCCGGGGGCGCGTCTTGGTGTGCGGTGCGCTGATGTGCGCGGATGTTGGTACGCGGGGGCGTTTCCGTACGCGGGCGGGTATTCGGGCCGGTGTGCGGTAGCTCGCGCGGGGCGTTGATACGCGCTGGTGTGGGCGGGCGGGCGTC
This sequence comes from Streptomyces sp. NPDC014764, assembly GCF_043082785.1. Lineage (NCBI taxonomy): Bacteria > Bacillati > Actinomycetota > Actinomycetes > Kitasatosporales > Streptomycetaceae > Streptomyces > Streptomyces sp. NPDC014764. The sequence goes on from NZ_JBIBXY010000004.1 coordinate 176,702, forward strand.
TGCGCGGCCCGGCGCTTGCGGGGTGCCGTCGCGCCCACCCGTGCCGCCCCGCGGCACGACTGCCCGCGGGCTGCGGGGCGCCGCGGTAGCCGTCAGTCGCGGGTGTACGTCAGTTGTTCGCCTGTGCCGGTGCTCTCGCGGCGGAGGGTGCCGTCCGGGAGCAAGGTGATCTCGCTGGCGGAGCCGGGGGTGCAGGCGGAGCGGGGGGTGCCGACAGTGACCGTGGAGGGGCCGATCAGGAGGCGGCCGTCGGAGGTGCCGGTGAGGCGGGCCTCGAAGACGCAGTGGTAGGTGCCATTGCCGGTGGGGCCGTCGGCCACCAAGGACATCACCGTGTCGCCGACCTCGCCCTGCTGCACGGTGAGGCGGCGGCTGTGGGAGCCGCTGTCGTTGTCGATGGTGGTCGACCAGCGGCCCAGGAACTCCTCCGGGACCGTCCTGCCCGCGGGCGCGCTGCTGCTCGGTGGGCGCGTCTCCGCGGGCGGCACGTCGTCGGTGCCGGCCGCGTCGCCGGTGCCCTGCGGTGCGCTGCTCGGCGCGGCGGGCGTCGACGGGTCGCCGCCCGCGCGGTCGTCGTCCCGGGCGCCGCTCATCAGCGCGTACACGCTGCCGCCCGCGGCGAGCGCCACCACCAGCGCGATCACCACGAGCAGCGCGGTGGAGCGGCTGTCGCGGCGCGGTTCCTGCGGGGGCGGAACGTACGGCGGGGCCCCGTAGGGCGGCGGGCCGTAGGGCGGCGTCGCGCCCGCGCCGTGGCCGCCGTACGGGTATCCGTACGCGGGCGGCTGCGGGTGCTGCTGTGGCCGGCCGTAGGCGCCTCCGCCGTACGCGCCGTCCGGCGCCGGTCCCGGTCCCGGCGGTGGGGGCGGGTCGCCGCCCTGGCCGACCACGACGGTGGGCAGGTGGTTCACGCCGGGCCGACCCGGCGGGGGCGGGGCAGCGCCGTCGTCGGCGGCCCGCGCGTGCTCGGCGGGCGCGTCGCCGCCGGGCTCCCCGGAGTGCGCCGGCGCCTGAGGGTCCTCCGCGTCGAGGAGCCTTACGGCGTGCCGGCCGAGCTGGGCGACCAGCGCGCTGGGCAGCCACGGGTCGCGGGAGCGGCCGTCGGCGACCGTGTCCTCCGCGCCGGTGGCGGCCAGCACCTCGTCGAGCGTGGGCCGGGCCGCCGGGTCCTTGCGCAGGCACGCCCGCACCAGGTCGGCGAGTCCTTCGGGCACCTGCGTCAGGTCGGGTTCCTCCTGCGCGATGCGGAACATCAGCGCGTGCACCCCGCTGTTGGCGGTGCCGAACGGCAGCGCGCCGGTCGCCGCGTAGGCGAGCACGGAGCCGAGGCAGAACACGTCGCAGGCGGGCGTGATGCGGTCGCCGCGCACCTGCTCGGGCGCCATGAAGCCGGGCGAGCCGACGAGCGCGCCGGTGCGGGTGAGCCCGCCGTCGGTGACCGTCTCCAGCGCGCGGGCGATGCCGAAGTCGATGACGCGCGGCCCGTCGATGGTGACGAGGACGTTGGACGGCTTGAGGTCGCGGTGGATGATCCCGGCCGCGTGGATGTCCTTCAGGGCGTACGCGAGCCCGGCGCCGAGGATGCGCACCGACCGCTCGGGCAGCGCCCCGTGGTCGTGGCCCACCACCTGCTGGAGGCTCGGCCCGGCGACGTACCCGGTCGCCACCCACGGCACGGCCGCCTCGGTGTCGGCGTCCAGCACGGGCGCGGTCCAGTCGCCGCCGACCTGCCGGGCGGCCCGCACCTCCTGGCGGAAGCGGGCGCGGAACTCCTCCTGACGGGCGAGCTCCTCGCGGACCAGTTTCACGGCCACGGTGCGCCCCCGGTCGGAGCGGGCGAGGTAGACCTGGCCCATGCCGCCGGCGCCCAGCCGTGCGAGCAGCCGGTAGCCCCCGATCGTCTGCGGATCCCCGATGTCGAGCTGGTCCATCGCTGCGCCGCCTTCCCCCCGCAGTGAGCAACGGGTCGAGGATAGTGGCGGGCCGGTACCGGCCGGGCCGGGCGACGTCTACGGTTCCGTAACAGGCGGGCCGAGACCGTCGAGCACCGTGGACAGGCGTTCCAGCGCCCGCACCGCCTCTGCGAGCCCGTCCTCCCCGTGGGCCTCCCGGTACGCCGTCGCGAGCCGTGCGGCGAAGGCCGCGTGGCCGGGGTCGACACGGCGGACGGCCGCGTGTCCCTCCTCGGTCGGGGCGAGGAGTTTGGCCCGGCGGTGGGCGGGGTTGGGCCGGTATTCGGCGAGCCCCTGCTCCACCAGCAGGTCGGCGACGCGCTGCACGCTCTGCCGGGTGATGCCCATGGCGCGGGCGATCCCGGACACCGGCAGCGGCTCCCGCAGCACCGCGCCCAGCACCTGCCACCGTGCGGCGGTGATACCGGCGGGCCGGGCCAGCTCCTCCGCGACCGCGAGGAACTGGCCGTTGAGCTTGAACGCGCCGAGCGCGGCCCGGCTGAGCAGGTCCTGCTCCTCCCGGCTCACCGGCTCGCCGCCTCCGCCCACTCCGTGTACGCGGCCGGGTCGGAGTGGTGGAACAGCCGGTACCAGGCGTCGACCGCCTTGTCGTCGTAGGCGCCGAGCAGGCGGAGGACCTCGCGGGCGAAGGCGACGGGTTCGGTCGGGCCTGCGGTGACGAGCGGGCCGTCGGTGACGGCGTCGGCCTCCACGTACCGCCCGGCGCCCGCGTATCCGGTCGCCGCGAGGTAGGGGGCGGCGGCGCTGGTGTGGGCACGGTCGTCGAGCAGGCCCTCACGGGCGAGGCCGGCGGTGGCGCCGCAGATCGCGGCGACCGGCACGCCCGCGTCGAGGAAGGCGCGGGCGGCGCGCGCGACGGGGGCGAGGTCGTCACCCTCGTCCCATGCGGTGGCGCCGGGGAGGATCAGCAGGGAGCTGCCCTCGGGCCGCAGCTCCTCCAGCGCGAGGCCGGGGCAGGCGCGGAGACCGCCCATGCTGGTGACGGGCCGGCCGCCGGGGGTCGCGGTGCGGACCTCGAAACCCGCGAGGGCGAGGTGCGCGGTGACGTGACCGGTCTCCCAGTCGGCCCAGGTGTCGTAGAGGGCGAGATGCACGGGCTTGCGGGTCATGACCGCTCCCTGGGATCGATTTCCTCTGCCGAGCTATGACAGCAGCCTGTCATGATGACAGCAAGCTGGCAACGTCTCGGTGGCCGTCACCCGCCTCTCCTCCCCGCCTCTCCCCTTGTCGACAACCTGTCGCGGAAACCCCCGCACCGCAGACACCCCGCCGATGTCGCTCGTCCACCGCCGCCGCCTACCCTCGGGCGCATGACCCCTCAGCCGAACCCCGAGGCCGGCGCCGCCGTCAAGGCCGCCGACCGTGCGCATGTGTTCCACTCCTGGTCCGCGCAGGAGCTCATCGACCCGCTCGCCGTCGCCGGGGCGGAGGGGTCGTACTTCTGGGACTACGACGGCCGCCGCTACCTGGACTTCACCAGCGGCCTCGTCTACACGAACATCGGCTACCAGCACCCCAAGGTCGTCTCCGCGATCCAGGAGCAGGCGGCGCGGATGACGACGTTCGCGCCCGCGTTCGCCGTCGAGGCGCGCTCGGAGGCGGCCCGGCTGATCGCCGAGCGCACCCCCGGCGATCTGGACAAGATCTTCTTCACCAACGGCGGCGCCGACGCCGTGGAGCACGCCCTGCGCATGGCCCGGCTGCACACCGGCCGGCCCAAGGTGCTCTCCGCGTACCGCTCGTACCACGGCGGCACCCAGCAGGCGGTGAACGTCACCGGCGACCCGCGCCGCTGGGCGTCCGACAGCGCCACCGCCGGGGTCGTGCACTTCTGGGCGCCGTTCCTGTACCGCTCGCGCTTCTACGCCGAGACCGAGGAGCAGGAGTGCGCGCGGGCGCTGGAGCACCTGGAGACGACGATCGCCTTCGAGGGGCCCTCGACGATCGCCGCGGTCATCCTGGAGACCATCCCGGGCACGGCCGGCATCATGCCGCCCCCGCCCGGCTACCTCGCGGGCGTCCGCGAGCTGTGCGACAAGTACGGCATCGTGCTGGTGCTGGACGAGGTGATGGCCGGGTTCGGCCGCACCGGCACGTGGTTCGCGGCCGACCTGTACGACGTCGTGCCGGACCTGATGACCTTCGCCAAGGGCGTGAACTCCGGATACGTCCCGCTGGGCGGCGTCGCCATCTCCGCGGAGATCGCGGCCACCTTCGCCACCCGCCCCTACCCGGGCGGCCTGACCTACTCCGGGCACCCGCTGGCCTGCGCCGCCGCCGTCGCGACCATCAACGTGATGGAGGAGGAGGGCCTCGTCGGGAACGCGGCCTCCCTCGGCGCGTCCGTCGTCGGCCCGGGCCTGCGGGAGCTGGCCGAGCGTCACCCGAGCGTGGGCGAGGTGCGCGGCACCGGCATGTTCTGGGCTCTGGAGCTGGTGCGTGACCGGGAGACCCGGGAGCCGCTCGTGCCGTACAACGCGTCCGGCGAGGCGAACGCCCCGATGGCCGCGTTCGCCGCCGCCGCGAAGAAGGCCGGCCTGTGGCCCTTCGTGAACATGAACCGCACCCACGTCGTGCCCCCGCTCAACACGAGTGAGGCCGAGCTGAAGGAGGGCCTGGCAGCCCTGGACGCGGCCCTGGCGGTGGCCGACGAACACGTGAGGTGACCGGCTGGGTCACCGGCCTTCCAGCGGGCGCGAGGGGTCTCCCCCTCGCGCCCGTTCGAACATCCGGCGCCGGCGTCGAAGCGCGTAAGGTGGCGTTCCCGTGGACTTCTGCGAGCACGCCACTCGAACGCGATGAGGGAGACGCCCCGACCATGCCCCGCCTCGGCAACGTCGCCGTGACCCGCAGCACCCTGCGGCAGCAGATCGCCGACGCGCTCCGTGACGAGGTGCTGGCCGGGCGGCTGCAGCCGGGGCAGGAGTTCACCGTCAAGGAGATCGCCGACCAGTACGGGGTGTCCGCGACGCCCGTGCGGGAGGCGCTGGTCGACCTGTCGGCGCAGGGACTGCTGGACGCCGACCAGCACCGGGGCTTCCGGGTGCACGAGTACTCCGCCGACGACTTCCGCGGCATGATCGAGGCGCGCAGCCTGGTCACCGAGGCCATGTTCCACGCGCTCACCCACGGCGGCGCACCCCACCTGCGGCCCGACGAGCCGCGCCTTGCGGCGCTCCTCGCGGGGGTGCGGCGGCGCGGCGAGGAGGCCCGGCGCGCGGCCCTGGCCGGCGAGGTCACCGTGCTGATCGGCTACGACCTGCGCTTCTGGCGGGAGCTGGCGTCCGCGTTCGGCAATCCGTACCTCACCGACTTCCTGCACCGGCTGCGGGTGCAGATGTGGGTGTACGTGGTGCAGCACCTGCGACAGCTGCCGGATCCGCGGGGCCGGCTCTGGGCACGTCACACCGAGCTGGTGGACGCCCTGGCCGAGAGCGACACGGCCGCCGCGCGCGCCATCCTCGACGCGTACACCGCGTACTCCCTGTCCCTCGTCGAGGGCCTGACGGCCGACACGACGGGTAAGGGACCTGTACGACGGCCCGCACAGAAGGATCCGTCCGCCCGGGACGCCGATACGCTTCCCTGACCCCTGTCCCGAACCGTCTTCCCGGACCCGGACGTCCCACCCGACGACCGCGCGATGCGAGGAGTCCTCTTTTGGCCTGTGACCTGTGGCTGGTACCGCTCGTCGACGTGTTGTGCCACACGCCCGACAACCCCTTCGCCGAGGAACTCGCGCAGTACAACACGGTGCTGGCCGACGCGGGGCTGCCGCCGGTGCCGGTGTACCAGTACATGCCCGGACTGACCGGCGACGTCGCCCCGGTCGCCGGGTTCGACTACGACGCCCTGCACTTCCTGCGGCGCGTGTACCTCCTCCAGGTCTGCGGTCTGCCGGTCACCCCGGTGGACGAACTGGGCGGTGACTACGAGCAGTTGCTGGAGATGTTCGAGGCGACGGCCCAGCAGTCGCACCTGGTGTGGCACTACGACCACGCGGGCGCGTACGTGCCCGTGGACTTCCCGAGCCCGCTGTCCAGCGACGAACTCCTCGCCGGAGGCGGTCCGTTGGGCTCCTCTCACGCGCTGCTGCGCGAACTGGAACTGGTCGCCCCGTCGATCGGCATCGACCCGGCGAACCCGCCGGCCGCTCCCGAGCCCCCGCAGGCGCCCACCGAGCTGGAGGAGCCGGCGGTCCCCGCGCCCTACGACCCGAGCCCGTTCGCCCGTGAGCGGCACGTGTGGCTCGGTCTGCACGCGGCGGCCACCCGGAGTCTCGCGCAGGGCTCGATGATCGTCTTCAGCTGAGCGTCACCGCAGCTCGGAGAGCCCCTTCCGCAGGTCCTCGGCGTTCATCACCGGGGTCATCTCGACCTCCGCGTCGAAGTGCGCGAAGAACGGTTCGCCGGTGGGCGGGATCTGTGAGCTGTCCTCGAGGTCGAGGACCAGCAGGCAGGTCCGCCGGCCGCCGAGCGGGCCGAAGTAGGCGGCCTCGGGGCGGAGCCGCTCCATGGTCTCCTGCATCAGCTCGGGCATCTTCCCGCTGCGGATGACCTCGTTCGCCTTCTCCGTGTCCAGCGTCGCCTTGAGCATCACGCGCATCGCACTCACCCTCTTCCACGCCGATGCACGCGGGTACAGCGTCAGGCTATGCCCGTGCACCGGCGCCCGCACGGGGCGCCGGTGCACGCGGCGACAGGCTTGGAGACTCACGGTCCGCGGGCCTTCAGACTCACGGACCTGCGGGCCCGCGGACCTTCAGGCCTGTAGGCCTACAGGAACGAGTTGATCTCGATCGTCTCGGTACGGCCCGGGCCCACGCCGATCGCGGAGATCGGGGCACCGGACATCTCCTCCAGGGCCTTCACGTACGCCTGGGCGTTCTTCGGCAGGTCGGAGAAGGACTTCGCCTTGCTGATGTCCTCGTTCCAGCCGGGCAGCATCTCGTAGACCGGCTTCGCGTGGTGGAAGTCGGTCTGCGAGTAGGGCAGTTCCTCGACGCGCTTCCCGTCGATCTCGTACGCCACGCAGACCGGGATCTGCTCCCAGCCGGTGAGGACGTCGAGCTTGGTGAGGAAGAAGTCGGTCAGGCCGTTGACCCGGGTCGCGTAGCGGGCGATCACCGCGTCGAACCAGCCGCAGCGGCGGTCACGGCCGGTGGTGACGCCCCGCTCGCCGCCGATGCGGCGCAGCGCCTCGCCGTCCTCGTCGAACAGCTCCGTCGGGAACGGTCCGGCGCCGACACGGGTGGTGTACGCCTTGAGGATGCCGATGACCCGGCTGATCTTCGTCGGGCCCACGCCGGCGCCGGTGCAGGCGCCGCCCGCGGTCGGGTTCGACGAGGTGACGAAGGGGTACGTGCCGTGGTCGATGTCGAGCAGGGTGCCCTGGCCGCCCTCGAAGAGGACCACCTTGTCCTGCTCCAGCGCCTCGTTCAGCACCAGCACGGTGTCGGCGACGTAAGGCGCCAGCTTGTCCGCGTAGTCCAGCAGCTCCTCGACCACCTGGCCGACGGCGATCGCGCGCCGGTTGTAGAGCTTGGTGAGCATCTGGTTCTTGACGTCGAGCGCCGCTTCGACCTTCTGGGTGAGGATCGACTCGTCGTAGAGGTCCTGCACCCGGATGCCGACGCGGTTGATCTTGTCGGCGTAGGTCGGTCCGATGCCGCGGCCGGTGGTGCCGATCTTCCGCTTGCCGAGGAAACGCTCGGTCACCTTGTCCACCGTCACGTTGTACGGCGTGATGATGTGCGCGTTACCGCTGAGCAGGAGCTTGGACGTGTCGACGCCGCGCTCGTTCAGACCGCTCAGCTCGGAGAGCAGGACCGACGGGTCGACGACGACGCCGTTTCCGATGACCGGCGTGCAGCCGGGGGACAGGATCCCGGAAGGGAGCAGGTGAAGGGCGTACTTCTGATCGCCCACGACCACCGTGTGGCCGGCATTGTTGCCGCCCTGGTAGCGCACCACATAGTCGACGGAACCACCGAGAAGGTCCGTCGCCTTTCCCTTGCCTTCGTCACCCCACTGAGCACCGAGCAGCACAAGTGCGGGCACGCGCGTACACCCCTTCCGGGCGGGGCATGTCCAAGGTCAGGGGCGCACACGGAGGATCTCCGCCGCGTGCACCGCGACCACCGTTGGCCGCCAACCGTCGGACCGGATGCCCCGGAATAGACGAAGCCCCTGGCGCAATAGCGCAAAGGGGCTCTTGCACAAAGATGCTACCCGAGGAAGCGAGGCATGGCCGAGGTGGCGACTTCCGGGACTTCTTCCGCGACGTCCGAACAGCTTCTGGTGGTCATCGATCCGGTCGCCCGGCGGGCGGACGGCGAGTCGGTCCGGATCGCGCGGGACGTGCTCCGCGCGGGTGCGGCGGGAGCGAAGGTGTGCCTGCCGGACGGCCCCGAGGAATTCGCCCGGGCGCTCGCCCGGCGCGGCTCACGGCGTCCGGTGGTGGTGGGCGACGACCGGGCGCTGGTGCGCGCGGTGGAGCTGCTGCACCGGCAGCGCGAGCTGGCCGGGTGCGCGCTGTCCCTGGTGCCGGTGGGCGGCTCGGTGTCGCTCGCCCGGGCGCTGGGCGTGCCGTCCGGGGCGGTGGCCGCCGCGCGGGCCGTGCTGGACGGGGCGGAGCGGCGGATGGACCTGCTGGTCGACGACAGCGACGGGGTGGTGCTGGGCGCGCTGCTGATCCCTCCGCTGGGCTCCCCGTCCCCCGAGCGTGACTCCGCCGACGGGGTGGCCCACCCCTGGCTGCGGACCTGCCGTTCCCTGGTGCGCACGCTGGCGCCCGCCCGGCCGCCCGCCGCGCCGGTTTCGGGGCCGACGCGGCTGCGGGTGGAGGTGGACGGGGAGACGCTCGTCGACCTGCACCAGTCGGTGGAGGCGGTCTCGGTCGTCCCCGGCGCCTCGGGCACGGCCCACGTCGAGGTCCGCCCGGCCTCGGTCGGCGCGGAGGCGTCCCCCCTGTCGGCGGAGGCCCGCACGATCACGGTCTCCGGCGCCCACTTCCGCTACCGCGCCGACGCGGCGGTCTCCGGCCCCGTCCGCACCCGCACGTGGGAGGTCCGGGAGGGCGCGTGGGGGCTGACGGTCCCGGCGCGTTAGGCGTCCGGGCCGTCCCCGCCGAACAGTTCCTCCCGCCGTGCGCGCCAGCGGGCCATCATCGCCTCGAGCTCCTTCTCCACGAACTCGAGGAAGGCCAGGGTCTCGGACAGGCGGCGGCCCGCCGGGGTCTTTGCGCCGACGCTCGCGACGCCTTCGCGCAGTGCGCCCTCCCAGCGCCTGATGACGGCCTCGCGGCTGGTGAGGGCCTGGTACCACTGGTCCTCGTGGACCCGGTAGCGCTCGCGGCGGGAGCCCGGTTCGCGCTCGCGGGAGACCAAGTGCTGGCGTCCCAGGTAGCGGACCGCGCCGGAGACGGCGGCCGGCGAGATCCGGAGCTCCTCGCTCAGTGCGGCGGAGGTCAGCACGCCGTCGTCGGAGGCGAGCAGCGCGGAGAAGACGCGGGCGGGCATACGCGGGAGTCCGGCCTCCACCAGCTGCGCCGCGAAGTGCTCCACGAACTTCGAGACGGCTTCCGGGTCACGGTCCGCCCCGCCCTGCTCCGCCATCTCCCAGCCTTTCCCCAGCTCGACGAGGTGCGGATCAGTGTAGCCACGTTCATTCAGTTTTCTTCCTTCACAAATCTCTGAAAGAAGCGTACGTTCCGGGACCATGACGAAGGCCATCTCCGTGTCCGGGCTGCGCAAGTCGTTCGGCCGGACCCATGCACTGGACGGGCTCGACCTGAACGTCGGGACCGGCGAGGTCCACGGCTTCCTCGGCCCCAACGGCGCCGGCAAGTCGACCACCATCCGCGTGCTGCTCGGTCTGCTGCGCGCCGACTCCGGAACGGCCGAGGTGCTGGGGCAGGATCCGTGGCGCGACGCCGTGGCGCTGCACCGCCGCATCGCCTACGTCCCCGGTGACGTGGAGCTGTGGCCGGGGCTGACCGGCGGCGAGGCCATCGATCTGCTGGCCCGGCTGCGCGGCGGGCTCGACGAGCGGCGCCGCGCCGAACTCGTCGAGCGGTTCGACCTCGACCCGACGAAGAAGGGCCGCGCCTACTCCAAGGGAAACCGGCAGAAGGTCGCCATCGTCGCCGCGCTCGCCTCCGACGCCGAGCTGCTGCTGCTCGACGAGCCGACCGCGGGGCTCGACCCGCTGATGGAGGTCGTCTTCCAGGACGTCATCACCGAGGCCAAGGCGGCCGGACGGACCGTGCTGCTCTCCAGCCACATCCTGGCCCAGGTGGAGAAGCTCGCCGACCGGGTGAGCATCGTCCGCCAGGGCCGGACCGTCCAGACCGGCACCCTCGGCGAGCTGCGCCATCTGACCCGCACCACCGTCGAGGCGGAGACCGAACGGCCCGCCGCGGACCTCGCCCGCCTGCCCGGCGTCCACGACCTGCGGACCGTCGACGAGGCCACCGGCCGGATCCGCTTCACCGTCGACGGCGCCCAGGTCGGCGCCGCCGTCCGCGCGCTCACCGACCTCGGCGTCCGCAGCCTGGTCAGCCACCCGCCCACCCTGGAGGAGCTGATGCTGCGCCACTACGGCGACGAGCTGGCCGCCAACGGGCACCGCACGCAGGAGCAGGCCGACCGGAACACGCACGGGGCGCAGCGATGAGCTCAACGACCGCCGCCCCGGAGACCCTGCGGCCCGCCGCACCGCCCGCGGCCGCCGGCAACGCCCTTGCCGGGACCCGTACGCTGATCCGCTTCGCCCTGCGCCGGGACCGGATCCGGCTCCCGGCGTGGGTCCTCGCGCTGGCCCTGGCCACGCTGGCCACGGCGAACAGCCTCGGCACGCTGTACGCGGACCCCGAGGACCGGGCGAAGGCCGTGGCGGGCGTGGACACCCCGGCCGGCCTGGCCATGTCCGGCCCCCGTCACTACCTCGTCGACGACGGTCTCGGCTCGATCCTGTCGCACCAGATGCTCGGCTTCATGGCCGTCCTCGTGGGCCTGATGAGCGTCCTGACCGTCACCCGGCACACCCGTGCGGAGGAGGAGACGGGCCGCGCCGAGCTGGTGCGCTCGGCGGTCGTCGGCCGCCATGCGCACCTCGCTGCCGCCCTGTCCGTCGCCGCGCTGGCGAACATCGTCCTCGCCCTGCTGCTGGCCCTCGGCCTGACCGGCCTGGGCCTTGAAGGCGTCGACGCACGGGGCTCGCTGGTCTACGGCTCCGCCCACGCGGCCGCCGGTCTCGTCTTCGCCGCCGTCGCCGCGGTCACCGTCCAGGTCACCGCGCACACCCGCGGCGCGTCCGGCCTGGCGCTCGCCGTGATCGGCGGGGCCTACGTACTGCGCGCCGCCGGCGACAGCGGTGGGAGCGACGCGCTGTCCTGGCTCTCGCCGGTCGGCTGGGCGCAGCGCAGCTACCCGTACGTCGACGACCGCTGGTGGCCGCTGGCGCTGTGCCTGGTGTGCGCGGCGGCCTGTGCCGCGGCCGGGTTCGCGTTGTCCGTCCGGCGGGACGTCGGCGCGGCCCTGCGCCCGGGGAGGCCGGGCCGGGCCCGCGCCTCGGCCGCGCTCACCGGCCCCGTCGGTCTGGCGCTGCGCCTGCACCGGGGCACGCTCGCCGGGTTCTGCGCCGGCATGTTCCTCATGGGCGCGATGTACGGGTCGATCCTCGGGGACGCCGAGGACATGCTGGGCGGACTCGACGAGATCGAGGAGGCGCTGGAGCGCATCGGCGGCTCGGGCGTCGTCGAGTCCTTCGCCTCGATGGTGATGGTCGTGCTCGCGGTGGTGGCGGCGGTGCACGTCGTCATGGCGGCCCTGCGGCCCCGCGCCGAGGAGAGCGCGGGCCGGGCCGAACCCCTGTTGGCCACCGCTCTGTCACGCTCCCGCTGGGCCGGTGGGCATCTGGCCGTGGCGCTCGTCGGCGGCACGGCCGTGCTCGCGTCGGCCGGGCTCGGTTTCGGCCTGGCCGGCGCCGCCTCGACCGGTGATCCCGGCCTCGTGCCGGAGCTGCTGGGCGCGGCCCTGGCGTACGCGCCCGCCCTGTGGGTCACGGCCGGTGTGGCCGCGGTGCTGTACGGCTGGTTCCCGCGGGCGGTGCGGGCCGCCTGGATCGTGCCGGTGTACGCCTTCGTCGTCGGCTACCTCGGCGAGATCCTCCGCTTCCCGGCGTGGACGCAGAACCTCTCCCCGTTCGGCCATGTCCCGCGACTGCCCGCCGACGACCTGTCCTGGACCCCGCTCGCTCTGCTGACCTGCGTGGCGGCGGGCCTGGTAGGGCTGGGGCTCGCGGGGTTCCGCCGCCGGGACCTCGACCTGAAGTGACCGTCCGGCCCGCGGGTCACACCTCGACCTCCAGCCCTTCCAGCCCCCGGATCACGAAGTTCGGCTTGCGGACCGGGTCCGACGACAGGCGGAGGGTGGGGGCGCGTTCCAGGAGGGCTGTCATCGAGGCGGCCAGTTCGATGCGGGCCAGGGGGGCGCCGATGCAGTAGTGGATTCCGGCGCTGAAGGAGATGTGCGGGTTGTCGCGGCGGGTGAGGTCCAGGCGGGACGGGTCGGCGAAGACGGCCGGGTCGTGGTTGGCGGAGCCGAACAGCATCGCGATCTCCGCGCCGCGCGGGATCACCTGGCCGTCGATCTCGATCTCGTCCAGCACCCAGCGTTCGAAGAGCTGGAGCGGGGTGTCGTAGCGCATCAGCTCCTCGACGGCGGTGGGGACGAGGGAGTGGTCGGCGCGCAGGGCGGCGAGCTGCTCGGGGTGGCGGAAGAGCGCCCACCAGCCGTTGACCGTGGAGTTCACGGTCGCCTCGTGGCCCGCGTTGAGCAGCAGGACGCAGGTGGAGATCATCTCCTGCTCGGTGAGCCGGTCGCCCTCGTCGTGGGCGGCGATCAGGCCGGAGATCAGGTCGTCACCCGGGCTCTTGCGGCGCTCGGCGATCAGGTCGCGCAGGTAGTCGGAGAACTCGACCGACGCACGGACCGCCTTCGCCGCCGCCTCCTCCGACGGGTTCAGCTCGTACATGCCGCAGATGTCCGCCGACCAGGGCCGCAGCGGCGCGCGGTCGGACTCCGGGATGCCCAGCATCTCCGCGATCACCGCGACCGGCAGCGGCTCGGCGACGTCCCGCAGCAGGTCGCCGCCGCCCGCCTCGACGAGCCCCGCCACCAGCTCGTCCGCGAGCGTGCGCACGTAAGGCCGCAGGCGCTCGACCGTGCGCGGGGTGAACGCCTTCGACACCAGGCGGCGGATGCGGGTGTGGTCCGGCGGTTCGAGGTCGAGCATGCCGTGGTCGTTGAGCGTGTGGAACGGCTCGTGCTCCGGCGGGGGCGGGGTGCGGCCGAACTCCTCGTGGCTGAACCGGTGCAGGTAGGTGCGTCCCAGGCGCCGGTCGCGCAGCAGCGCCGAGACGTCCGCGTGGTGGGCGACAAGCCACTGGCCGGTCGGCTCGAAGTACCGCACCCGGCCCCGCTCCCGCAGCTCGGCGTAGGCGGGGTACGGGTCGGCGACGAACGCGGGGTCCCACGGGTCGAATGCGAGGTCGGAAGGAGCTGCCATGGACGGACGGTAGACCGCCGCCCCGCCCTCTGACCAGGGGTGCCGGGTGGTCCGTCAGGCGGCGCCGAAGTCGGGGAGGGTGACCGTGCCGTCCTCGGCGAGCGGGAGACCGGGGTTGTGGGCGACCTCCCAGGCGTGGCCGTCGGGGTCGGTGAAGGCGCCCGAGTAGAAGCCGATCTCGTTGAACACGGCCCGTTTGGTGACCGTGCCCCCGGCCAGGTCGGCCGCCGCGAGCAGCTCGTCGACCTCGGCGTCGGAGCGGACGTTGTGCGCGAGGACGATGCCGCCGAACCCACCCGGCGTGCCGGGGGCGAGGCCGGAGTCCCGGGCCAGCTTCTCCCGGCTCCACAGCACCAGTCCGAGCCCGCCCGCCTGGAAGAACACCGTTTCCTGGACCTCCTGGCCGCGCCAGCCCAGGGCCTCGTAGAAGGCCTTCGAGCGGGCGAGGCCGGTGACCCCCAGCGTGATCAGGGTGATGCGCTGTTCCATGCGTCTCAGCCTAGGCCGCGCAGGGTCAGCCCGGCGTGACGAGACGCGCCTCGTAGGCGAAGACGGCCGCCTGGGTGCGGTCGCGCAGGCCCAGCTTCACCAGGATGCGGCTGACGTGCGTCTTGATCGTCGACTCGGCGACCACCAGCCGCCCGGCGATCTCCGCGTTCGACAGGCCCTGCGCGATCAGCACCAGCACCTCCGTCTCCCGCTCGGTGAGGTCCCCGTACGCGGCCTGCGCGGACGGCATCAGCCGGGGCGCGTCGGACAGCTTGGAGAACTCGGTGATCAGCCGCCGGGTGACCGACGGGGCGAGCAGCGCCTCCCCGGCCGCGACGACCCGGACACCGTCGGCCAGCTGGCGGGCGGAGGCGTCCTTGAGGAGGAAGCCGGAGGCGCCCGCGCGCAGCGCCTGGTAGACGTACTCGTCCAGGTCGAAGGTGGTCAGCACCAGCACCTTGGCCGCGCCGTCCGCGGCGACGATCTCGCGGGTCGCCTCGATGCCGTTGAGCTCCGGCATGCGGATGTCCATCAGGACGACGTCGGGGGCGAGTTCGCGGACCTTGTCGACCGCCTGACGGCCGTTGACGGCCTCGCCGGCGACCTCGATGTCCGGCATCGCGTTGAGCAGCACCGAGAAGCCCTCGCGCACCATCATCTGGTCGTCCGCGATCAGCACGCGAATGGTCATGCGTCACCCTCGTTCACCGCGGTGACCGGCAGGAACACCGCGACCTCGTAGCCGCCGTCCCCGGTGGGGCCGGCGGTCATCTCGCCGTCCAGCATGGCGACCCGCTCCCGCATGCCGGTAATGCCGTGACCGGCTCCGGGTGAGGGCTTCACCAGGCTCGGCTCGGGCATCGGACCGTTGACGACCCGCACCCCGAGGCCGCCGAGAACGTACCCGATCTCCACGCGGGCGTTGGCGCCGGGGGCGTGCCGCAGGCTGTTGCTCAGCGCCTCCTGCACGATCCGGTACGCCGACAGCTCCACCCCCTGCGGCAGCTCCCGCACCGCGCCGGTCACCACCTTCTCCACGGTCAGCCCGGCGTCCCGCACGTTCACCAGGAGGGCGTCCAGATCGGCGAGGGTGGGCTGCGGGGCGTCGGGGGCCTCGTAGTCCTCGGCGCGGACCACGCCGAGGATGCGGCGCAGCTCGGTGAGGGCGGCGACGGCGTTCTCCCGGATGGTGGCGAAGGCGCGCTCCAGTTCCTCCGGCGGGTTCTCCACCCGGTACGGCGCGGCCTCGGCCTGAATGGCGACCACCGACATGTGGTGGGCCACCACGTCGTGCAGTTCCCGGGCGATGGTGGTGCGCTCCTCCAGCAGGGTGCGCCGGGACCGCTCCTGCGCGGTGACCGTCTGCTGGGCGGTGACCTCCTGCTGCGCGGTGTGCCGGACGTGCCACAGGCAGACCAGGAGCAGGGCGAACGCCGACAGGATCAGCATCGGGGCGCCGTTGGAGTAGTAGTACGACCCGCCGAACATGATGTCCCCGAACACGGCGTACAGGGCGGTGACGACCCACATCCACACGGCGGTGCGCGGCCGGGTGCGCAGCGCCACCACCACGAGGACCGTGAGGTGGGAGACGAACGAGCCGGGCATCCACGGCCAGTCGGACCCGTCGCCGTTGAGCAGCGCGGTCAGCGGGCCCGACGCGAGGGACAGCCAGAACGCGCCGATCGGCCGGGACAGGGTGACGACCACGGGGACCGCGCACAGCAGTCCGGCCAGCAGGGCCCGCCCGTCGCCGCCCGGCTCGCTTCCGGAGACGGCGCCGATCATCAGGGTGAGCAGCGCGATCGCCCCCACCACCGCGTGCGGGAGGCGCTCCGCGGCCGTGCGCATCCGCGCGGGCAGCCGACGCAGGAGCGGGCCGTCCGCGGGACGGCGCCCCAGCGGGCGGTAGGCGAAGGGGTCGTGGAACAGGTCCTGGCGCAGCCCCTTGAGGGCGTCCTGGGCCAGCCGGTACTCGGGGCTGCGGTCGCCGTCCCCGGTGCGCGGGGACTGCTGGTGCGTCGTCTCGGTCACGCTCACACGGTAGGCCGAGCGGGTGACCCCGGTCGTCCCCGCTGAGAGGGGTTCCGGGGCGTCCGTCTGAAGTACTACGCAGGCCACGCGGGGTTACGCCACGGTACGCACGGGGTCAGTAACCGGAGGGCCGCACCAGCCCCGACTCGTAGGCGAACACCGCCGCCTGGGTGCGGTCGCGCAGGCCAAGCTTCACCAGGATCCGGCCGACGTGCGTCTTCACGGTCTGCTCGGCCACCACCAGCCGTACGGCGATCTCCGCGTTGGACAGGCCCTGCGCGATCAGCGCCAGCACCTCCGTCTCCCGCTCCGTGAGGTCGCCCACCTTCTGGCGCAGGGGTGTGCGGGGCCGCGGGTCCAGGCGGGAGAACTCCGCGATCAGCCGGCGGGTGACGCCCGGCGCGAGCAGCGCGTCCCCGGCCGCGACCACCCGCACCGCCTCGGCGAGCTGCTCGGCGGAGGCGTCCTTGAGCAGGAAGCCGGAGGCGCCCGCGCGCAGCGCCTCGTACACGTACTCGTCGAGGTCGAAGGTGGTCAGCACCAGCACCTTCACCTCGGGGTGGGCTGCGGTGATGCGGGCGGTGGCCTCGATGCCGCCGAGTTCGGGCATGCGGATGTCCATCAGGACCACGTCCGGGGGGAGTTCACCGGCCTTCTCGACGGCCTCGAGCCCGTTCACCGCCTGGCCGATGACCTCGATGTCCGGCTGCGTGTTCAGCAGCACGGTGAAGCCCTGCCGGACCATCTGCTGGTCGTCGGCGATCAGTACGCGGATCATGCGGCGCCGTCCTGGGGAAGGGGGTCGGTGGCGGAGGGTGCGGGCACGGGGAGGCGGGCCTCGACGCGGTAGCCGCGTCCGGACCAGGGGCCGGCGGTGAGCGTGCCGCCGAGCATGACCGCCCGCTCCCGCATGCCGAGCAGCCCGTGCCGGGCCCCCGCGGACGGCGGCGCCTCCCGGGCGGGGGCGGTGTTGACGACCTCCACCCGCAGGGCGCGCGGCCCGTAGGCGAGGGTGACGTGCGCGGTGGCGCCGGGCGCGTGCCGCAGCACGTTGCTCAGCGCCTCCTGCACGATCCGGTACGCGGACAGCTCCACGCCGGGCGGCAGCGGCCGGCGTTCGCCGGTGACCTCGGTGGTCACGGTGAGTCCGGCGGCGCGGGTGTTCTCCACCAGCGCCTCGAGCCGGCCGAGGGTGGGCTGCGGGGCGTCCGCGCGCTCGCCGGGGGCGGGGTGTTCGGAGCGCAGCACGTCCAGCACGCGGCGCAGTTCGGTGAGCGCCTCGACGGCGTTCTGCCGGATGCCGGCGAGGTTCTCCTTGAGCTCGTCGGGCGGGTTGTGCACGAGGTGCGGGGCGACCTGCGCCTGGATGGAGATGACCGACATGTGGTGGGCCACCACGTCGTGCAACTCGCGGGCGATGCGGCTGCGTTCCTCCAGCAGCGTGCGGCGGGCCCGTTCCTCGGCGGTGAGCGTGGTCTGTTGCTCCAGCTGGGCGCGGGCCTCGCGGCGGCCGCGCAGGGCGATGCCGAGGACGACCACGACGGCGCTGAGGATGACCGCGAGCCCACCGGTGGAGCCGTAGTCCCGCGCGCCGATCCACCCTTGCAGCACCCAGGTGACCAGCGCGGTCAGCGCCAGCGCCTCCACGGACACGCGGGTCGGCACCCGCAGGGCGAGCAGCAGCAGCACGAAGACGTGCCCGACGAGCCCCGCGGAGCTCCACGGCCAGGTGAACGAGGTGCCGTCGCCGACGACCATCTCGGCGCGCACCGCGAACGCGCCCACCACCATCGCGGCCAAGGACGTCCACCAGCCCAGGACGGGCCGCCACAGCACGAGCACCATCGCGCCCCCGTGGCACAGCGCGACGGGAACGACGATGCCGTAGGGGACCAGACCCAGCTCGTGGAGCTGCACGAGTTCCACGATCGTCACGACGATGGCCACGATCCACACGACCCCGTGCGGCAGCCACCGCAGCCATGTCGACGGCGGCAGGGGGTCGACCCGCGCGGTCAGCAGGTCGTCGCGCAGGACGCCCAGCCACCGCCGTATGTGCTCAGCCCCCGTGTCCACCACGCCGTTCAGACTAGACATGCGGGGTCCTCTCGGTCACGGGCCGGTGTGCGCGGACCACCTTGGACGGCCGCACGCGCCGCCGGCCGCCGCCCCGCTCCCAGGTGCGGAACGCCGCCCCGCACACCGTGAGGGCGAGGACGAAGGCGGCCAGCCAGGGCAGCCGGGCGGCGACCCAGCCGAGGCCGTCGGGGACGGTGTGCAGGCCGGGCAGCGGGCCTGCCGGGAGAAGCGCGGCGGTGGTGGCCATCAGGGCGGTCTGGTGCCACAGGAAGACCGTCATCGCGGACAGGTTGACCAGCGCCACCGCCGTCCACGCGACCGGGCTCCGCATCGCGTGGCGCAGCCGGTCCCGCAGCAGCAGCGCGAGCCCGCACTGGGCGAGGCCGAAGGTGACCGCGGCCAGGGTCGGCGGGTTGAGGTTGGACACCTCGGCGCCCGGCACCCCGACCATCGCGGCCGGATACCCCGCCCACGCGACCAGCGCGGCCGTCGCCGCCGCACCTCCGCCCAGCAGCATCCACCCGGCCCTGCGGCCCTCCAGTTCGCCCCGGGTCCAGGCCGCGCCCAGCGTGTACGGCACCAGCCAGCCCGCCGCCAGGTTCAGCCAGCCCAGTCCGTCGGGGGCGCCGAGGCCGAAGCGGAGCACGTCGACGTGGAGGACGACGGCGAGCGGCCACAGCGGATGCAGCCGCGCGACCAGCGGGGTCGCGGCGGTGAGGGCGGCGAAGACCAGCAGGAACCACATCGGGGACAGCGCCAGCTTCACCAGCGTCCGCACGGTCCCGTACTCGGCGTCGGACAGCAGCAGCGCGAGCGTCACGGCCGCCCACAGGGTGAGGACGGCGACGACCGGCCCGAACAGCCGCGCCAGCCGGGCGTGCAGCCACCGCCGGTACGGCGTCCCGCGGTCCCGGGCCGAGGCGTACGAGCGGGTCGCGACGTGCCCGCCGACCAGGAAGAACACGGCGAGGGTCTGGAAGGCCCAGGACACCGGGGCCAGCCAGGGCATGTGCTGGAGCGGGCTGGCGGTGCGCAGGCTGCGGTCGTCCGCGACCAGCGCGGTGACCAGCCAGTGCCCGAGCACCACGCCGAGCACGGCGAAGGCGCGGAGGGCGTCGACGGCTCGGTCGCGGTGGGCGGGGGTGGCCGCGTCGACGCGGGCGGCGATGCCGCGTACGGCGACGGTGAGGCGGGTCATCGGGTCACCTCCTGGGTGTGGCCGAGGACGATGCGGGTGAGGTTGGCCAGGGAGAGGGAGCCGGGGGCGAAGTAGTCGCTGTGTCCGCCGTCGCCGGCCGCGAAGACGCGGGCGCCGTACTCCTCGGACACGGGGTCGGTGCCGAAGCCGACGGTGGTGCCGAACAGGGCGGCGTCGAGGTGCGGGACGTGCCCGACCCAGTCGCCTGCGCCGCGCGCGGCCCACACCCGGGCGCGGGTGCGCAGGTCGGCGGCGGTGCCGGCGCCGGTGCCGGGGCTGCCGAGGAGGACCAGGTCGTCGACGTCGAGTCCGGCGGCTGCCCGCGCGCAGACGACGGAGCCGTAGGAGTGGCAGAGCAGGGAGACGCGGGCGCGGGGGGCGGCGACCGACCGCAGGGTCTCGACGAGCGCGCGCAGTCCGGGCGCCGCCTCCTCCGCGCGGCCGGTCGTCGTGACGGAGGGGCTGACCGTGCCGGGCGTCTCGTAGCCGAGCCAGGCCACGACCGCCGTGCGCACTCCGGTGGGCGCTTCCCGGGTCAGCCGGTCGTGCAGAGCGACGGCGGTGGCCCGGAAGCGGTCGTAGGTGTCGATGCCGGTGTCGGACCCGGGGACCAGGACGGCGACGCGGTCGGCGTGCGCGAGGTCGCCGAGGACCTCGGTGACGAGGCCGGCGCCGCGTCCGTCGAAGTGCAGCAACTGCCGTGCGGCCAGGCCACGTTCGATGGCCGCGCGGTCCCGGTACCCGTGGTCGGCCGCGGTGCGGGCCGCCTCGGCGGCATTGGCCCGGTGGGCGGCGTAGGTCGCGTCGAGTCCGGCGACGGCCGGGGGCGGGAGCCGGGCGGGCGGCGGCGCGGGAGCCTGGGGGCCCGCGGCCCCGGCGAGGGGCACGGCCACGGCGGCGGCGACGAGCAGGGCGAGCAGACCGCGCCGCAGCCGGCCCGCCGGGCGGCGTGCCGTGCCCTCCGGCCCGTCCGGTCTCGTGCCCGGAGTCTCCCGCCCGTGCCCCTGCTCCATCGCGCTTCCTTCCCGTCCGCCGGCCCATCGGGCCTGTCAGGAAAGGAAGTTACGGAGCGTGGTCGGTAACCCGCGTCCCACCGGGGGACTCATCCGCGGGGTAGCTCTCAGGTACTAGTGGTATGACGAGGCCTGTCCCTGCCGGGAGTCGGGCTCACCACGCGAGCTGGGCGATCTCCTCCGCCACGACCGCGCAGGCGTCCGCCGCGGGATCGATGAGCGGGAAGTGGCCGACGTCCGGCAGCAGGGTCACCCCGACGACCTCGCCGGCCTTCGCCGCCGCGTCCGCGTACGACTCGGCGACCGTGTGCGGGACGTCGACGTCGGCGCGGCCCTGGACGAGGGTGGTGGCGATACCGGTGGGCAGCAGCAGGGCCGGGTCCGCGTGGGCCCTGCGCTCGGCGAAGTGGTCGTCCCCGCCGAGGAGTTCGCGGGTGGCGCCACCGCACACGCCGAGCTTGTCGGCGACCTCGAAGTCCGCGATGGGGGCGAGGGCGACGACCCCGCGCAGGGGTGCCGGGGCGTCGGTGCGCCAGGGCGAACCGGCGGGCAGGACGTGCCGGGCGGCGGCCCACAGGGCGAGGTGTCCGCCCGCGGAGTGGCCGGTGAGGACGATGCGGCGCGGGTCGCCCGCCGGGAGGTGCTCGCGTATCAGCGCGGGCAGGGCGTCCAGCGCGGCGGCGATGTCGTCGAAGGTGTCGGGCCAGCGCCCGGCCACGGGGTCGCCGCCGTCCTTCCCGGCCGCTCCGCGCCGGTACTCGACGCTGGCGACGGCGAAGCCGCGGTGCGCGAGGAACGCGGCGAACGGGCTGATGTGCCGCCGGTCGTAGGGGGCCCGCCAGGCGCCGCCGTGCAGGACGACGACCACCGGCGCGGGTCCGCTCCGGCCGCGCGGCGTCCAGAAGTCGATCACGTGGTCGGGGTCGTCGCCGTAGGCCGTCGTGGCGTCCGGGTCGGCCGGCGGGTGGGAGAGGGCCGACTTCTTCTCGGCGGCGGCCCGGGCGGCTGCGACGTCGTCCGTCATGCTCCAACCTCTCAGCGATACAACGTGGTTCGACCGGACCGGGCGTGCACGCGGCCGTTCGGGCGGGACGGTACCAGCACTTCGCCCGCCCCTCTCACCAGGAGGCCCCCCTGACCGGCGGGAACGGGGCCGGGACACCGCCGTCCCGGCCCCGTCGGGTCAGCCCAGCTCCTCGGCGAGCACCCGCGCGGCCCGCTCCACGTCGGCGAAACCGACGTAGAGCGGGGTGAATCCGAAGCGGAGCACGTCCGGGTGGCGGAAGTCGCCGACCACGCCCCGCTCGATGAGCCGCCGCATCACGGGCCCGGCGTCGGCGCAGCGCAGCGCGACCTGGCTGCCCCGCTCCCCGTGCGGCAGCGGGGTGAGGCACTCCACGCGGCCCTCGGGGACGTACTCCCCGACGCACTCCAGGAAGAAGTCGGTCAGCGCGAGGGACTTGGCACGGACCGCCTCGACCGTCACCCCGTCCCACACCTCGAGCGCCGCCTCCAGGGCGAGCATGGAGAGGATGTCGGGCGTGCCGACCCGCCCGCGCACCGCGCCTTCGGCGGGCGCGTACTCGGAGCGCATCCCGAAGGGCTCCGCGTGCGAGTTCCAGCCGGGCAGCGGGGAGTCGAAGCGGTCCTGGAGGTCCGCCCGCACGTACAGGTACGCGGGCGAACCGGGGCCGCCGTTGAGGTACTTGTAGGTGCAGCCGACGGCCAGGTCCACGCCGTGCTCGTCCAGGCCGACCGGCAGGGCGCCCGCGCTGTGGCACAGGTCCCAGACGGCGTACGCGCCCGCCGCGTGCACGGCCGCCGTGAGCGACGGCAGGTCGTGCAGCCGGCCGGTGCGGTAGTCCACGTGGTTGAGCAGCACGGCGGCCGTGCGCTCCCCGAGGGCGCCCGGCACCTCCGACGGCTCCACGGGGCGCAGCGTGCAGCCGGTCATGCGGGCCGCCGACCCGGCGATGTAGCCGTCCGTCGGGAACGTGGTCGCGTCGACCAGGATCTCGTCCCGGCCGGGGCCGGTCTCCTGGGCCAGCCGCACCGCGCCGACCAGCGCCTTGAACACGTTGACGCTGGTGGAGTCGCCCACCACGATCTGTCCGGGGGCCGCGCCGACCAGCGGGGCGATCCGGTCGCCGATCCGCTCCGGCGCCGTCCACCAGCCGCTCTCGGTCCAGGAGCGGATGCGCATCTCGCCCCACTGGCGGCCGACCACGTCCGCGACCCGGCCGGGCACGGCGACGGGCAGCGCACCCAGCGAGTTGCCGTCCAGGTAGACCGCGCCCTCCGGCCCGTCGAGCACGAACTCGGCCCGCTTGCCGGCGAGTTCGTCGCCCGCGTCCAGCTTCTCCGCCTTCTCCGTCAGCTCAGACATAGGACCGCGCCGTCCACAGCTCGGGGAACACGCTCTTCTGCGCCCGCTTCTCCAGCCACGCCACTCCGGCGGACCCTCCTGTCCCGGTCTTGGCTCCCATGGCCCGGCGGGTGGCGACCAGGTGGTCGTTGCGCCAGCGCCACACCAGTTCGGCGACGTCGGTCAGCGCCTCGCCGAGCCGCGCCACCTCGTCCCGCTCGTCGCCCGCGTAGACGGCCGTCCAGATCTCCTCGACCTCGCGCGACGGCTCGTACTTCCGCGACACGTCGCGCTCCAGCACGTCCTTGGGCACGGGGTGGCCGCGCCGGGCGAGGAACCGCAGCACCTCGTCGTAGAGGCTGGGCTCGTGCAGGGCCTTCTCCAGCTCGGCGTGCACCCGCGGCGCTCCCCGGTGCGGGACCAGCATCGACGCGGACTTGTCACCGAGCAGGAACTCCATGCGCCGGTACATCGCCGACTGGAAGCCGGAGCCCTCGCCGAGGGCGCTCCGGTAGGAGTTGAACTGGGCCGGGGTGAGCCCGGCCAGCGGCCGCCAGGAGGCGTTCAGCGCCTCCAGCTCGCGCCGTGAGCGGCGCAGCGCGTCGACCGCGGTCGGCACGTCGTCCCGGCGCAGCGCCTGCGCCGCGGTCTCCCACTCGTGCACGATCACGGTGAACCACAGCTCCATGACCTGGGTGGTGACCAGGAAGACCATCTCTCCGGGATCGTCCGAGAGGGTGTGCTGGAGGTGGGTGAGGACGTCGGCCTTGACGTAGTCCTCGTAAGGCGTCGTGCCCTGGAAGTCGAGATGCGGGGTCTCGGGCTCGTGAGCCTCGTGGGACATCGCTGTCTCCTGAAATGTTCTCCGGGTAGCGGTCCGCCCCTGCCGTTACCGGCACGGGGGCCCCGGTCCCCACGGTGCATCCTGCGCAATCGTCCCCCACCGCCGCAAGGCCCGCCTGCCGGGCAGACGGGCCTCGCGGTGATCAGGTTCCGTTTTCCGGCCGGTTCAGCCCAGGACCTGGGCCGCCGTGGGCGAGGAGTCCTTCAGGAACTGGCTGCAGCGCTCGTACTCCTCCTGCTCGCCGATCGTCTGCGCGGCGCGGGCGAGGGCGTGCAGGGCACGCAGGAAGCCGCGGTTCGGCTCGTGCTCCCACGGCACGGGGCCGTGGCCCTTCCAGCCGTTGCGGCGCAGCGCGTCCAGGCCGCGGTGGTAGCCCGTGCGGGCGTACGCGTAGGACTCGACGACGCTGTCCCGCTCGAACGCCTCGTCGGCGAGCCGCGCCCAGGCCAGCGAGGAGGTGGGGTACCGGCCGGCGACCTCGGCGGCGGTGGCGCCGGACGCCAGCAGCTCGCGCGGCTCGGGGTCGTCGGGGAGGTGGGTCGGGGGCGGGCCCCCGAGGAGGTTCTCGTGAATCGACATGGGTCCAGTCTCGTACATCAGGCGATGCTGCTCCCCCGCCGCGGGTCCGCCTCCAGCGGTGGCACGGCCACGCTGCCGTGGGTACGGCACTCGGGGCGACGGCAGCCCGGCGCGGGACGGCGCACGGTCGCCGCGGCGAGGAGCGCGCCGATCACCAGGATGCCCGCGCACAGCAGCATCGCCCGGTCGAAGGCGGCGTCGAACCGCTCCGGCTGCCGGAACGCCTCCGGGCCCATCCCGGCGAGCAGCGGCAGCGCGGCCACCGCCAGCAGTCCGGCGGCCCGGGCGGCCGCGTTGTTGACCCCGCTGGCCAGGCCCGCCCGTGCGGTGTCCACGGACGCCAGCACGGTCGCCGTGAGCGGCGCGACCAGGGTGACCATGCCGAGGCCCAGCACCAGCAGCGCGGGCAGCACGTCGGCGGCGTACGAGGCGCCGGGCCCGACCCGCAGCATCATCAGCACCCCGGCGGCGCACAGCAGCGGGCCGACGGTGAGGGGCAGGCGCGGTCCGATGCGGTCGGCCAGCTCGCCGGAGCGGGCGGAGAGCAGCAGCATCAGGGCGGTCGTCGGCAGCAGGGCCGTGCCCGCGGCGAGGGCGGACCAGCCGACGACGACCTGGAGCTGGAGGGCGGCGAGGAAGAAGAACCCGCCGAACGCCGCGTACACGCACAGGGTGACGCCGTTGACGGCGGAGAACTGCCGGGACGCGAAGATCTCCAGCGGCATCATCGGGCCCGGCCGCCGCTTCTCCACCAGCACGAACCCGACGGCGGCGGCGAGTCCCGCCACCGCGGACACCACGACCAGCGGCGACCCGTCACCGGCCCCGATCAGCGCGTACGTCACCAGCGCGAGCGCGCCGAGCGCCGCGCCGAACACGTCGAAGCGCCCCTTCACCTGCCCGCCCGACGACTCGGGCACATGGCGCAGCGCCACGGGCGCGCAGAGCAGGGCGAGCGGCACGTTGATCAGGAACACCCAGCGCCAGCCCGGCCCGTCCACCAGCCAGCCGCCGAGGAACGGCCCCACGGCCGCCCCGATGCCGCCGAAGCCGGACCACAGGCCGACCGCGCGGCCCCGGTCGTCGGGATGGAGAGACGCCTGGATCAGCGCGAGCGAGCCGGGGGTGAGCAGCGCCCCGCCCGCGCCCTGGAGGGCCCGGGCCGCGATCAGCACGCCCTCGTTCGGCGCGATCCCGCACAGCAGGGAGGCGGCGGCGAACCAGAGCACGCCGACGACGAAGACCCGGCGCCGCCCGAACCGGTCGCCGAGCGCCCCGCCCAGCAGGATCAGCCCCGCCAGCGTGACCAGGTAGGCGTTGACGGTCCACTGGAGCGCGGCGAGGTCGGCGTCGAGGTCCTCGCCGATGCGCGGCAGGGCGACGTTGACGACGGTCGAGTCGAGCAGGGCCATGCCGGAGCCGAGGACCGTGGTGAACAGGATCCACCTGCCCTGGGGGGACGCCAGCCGGACATCGGGCATACCGGGAGCATACGGAAGAGCCCGGCACCTGGGCAGGTGCCGGGCTCATTCGTGTGCGTGCGTGCGGGTCGGGCGCGCGGGTTACTTGATGCGGGTGCCCGTCGAGCGCAGGTGCTTGCAGGCCTCCAGGACGCGGGCGGCCATCGACGCCTCGGCCAGCTTGCCCCAGGTGCGCGGGTCGTAGGTCTTCTTGTTGCCGACCTCGCCGTCGACCTTCAGGACGCCGTCGTAGTTGCGGAACATGTGGTCCGCGACCGGACGCGTGAACGCGTACTGGGTGTCGGTGTCGATGTTCATCTTGACGACGCCGTTCTCCAGGGCCGTGCGGATCTCCTCCTCGGAGGAGCCCGAGCCGCCGTGGAACACGAAGTCGAACGGCTGCGCGCCGGCCGGCTTGCCGTACTTGGCGGCGACGCCCTCGTTGAGCTCCTTCAGCAGCTCGGGACGGAGGACGACGTTGCCCGGCTTGTACACGCCGTGCACGTTGCCGAAGGACGCGGCGAGCAGGTAGCGGCCCTTGTCGCCCAGGCCCAGCGCCTCGGCGGTGCGGATCGCGTCGTCGACCGTCGTGTAGAGGGAGTCGTTGATCTCGTGGGAGACGCCGTCCTCCTCGCCACCGGTCGGGGTGATCTCGACCTCGAGGATGATCTTGGCGGCCTGGGCGCGCTCCAGCAGCTCCTGCGCGATGGACAGGTTGTCCGCGAGGGTCTCCGCGGAGCCGTCCCACATGTGGGACTGGAACAGCGGGTTGCGGCCGCCCTTGACGCGCTCCTCGGACACCGAGAGCAGCGGACGCACGTACCCGTCGAGCTTGTCCTTCGGGCAGTGGTCCGTGTGCAGGGCGATGTTGACGTCGTACTTCTCGGCGACGATGTGCGCGAACTCGGCGAGCGCGACGGCGCCGGTCACCATGTCCTTGTTGTGCTGGCCGCCCAGGAACTCGGCACCGCCCGTGGAGATCTGCACGATGCCGTCGCTCTCCGCCTCGGCGAAGCCGCGCAGAGCCGCGTGCAGGGTCTGGGACGAGGTGACGTTGATGGCCGGGTAGGCGAACTTGCCTGCCTTCGCCCGGTCGAGCATCTCGTTGTAGACCTCGGGAGTTGCGATGGGCATCTGTCCGCTCCTTAAGAGTGCGGTGTGGGGTGCTGCGTACTGTCGGCCCTGACCTGGAACCTTGGATGCGACGCCGTTGTCGGTCACATCCTTCCAGACTCGGCCGGAACGTCCATCCCGCCGTCCGCCCTGTGGGAAGGCGGGGCGGCCGGTCAGTCCAGGCCGAGTTCGTCCTTGGAGAAAGCGAACAGGTACGGCACCCCGGCGCCTTCGCGGATCTTCTCGGCGGCGCCGGTGGCCCGGTCGACGATCGTCGCCACGGCCACGACCTCCGCGCCGGCCTCGCGCACGGCCTCGACGGCGGTGAGCGGGGAGCCGCCGGTGGTGGAGGTGTCCTCCACGACCAGGACGCGGCGGCCCTTGATGTCCGGGCCCTCCACACGGCGCTGCAGGCCGTGCGCCTTGGCGGCCTTGCGCACGACGAACGCGTCCAGCCTGCGGCCGCGCGCGGCGGCGGCGTGCAGCATGGCGGCGGCCACGGGGTCGGCTCCCATGGTGAGCCCGCCGACCGCGTCGAACTCCACCTCCTCGGTCAGGTCCAGCAGCACCTGACCGACCAGCGGGGCGGCCTCGCCGTCGAGGGTGACGCGGCGCAGGTCGACGTAGTAGTCGGCCTCCAGACCGGAGGAGAGGGTCACCTTGCCGTGCACCACGGCCTTGTCCTTGATCTGCTGCAGCAGCGCGCCGCGAGTGTCCGTCATGCCTGTCAGCTTAAAGCCGGGTCCAGGTCCAGGTCGTGGAGGCCTCCAGCGGCTCCAGCGGTGTGACCAGGCGCGGGTGGGTGTTCAGCCCGTCCGGCGGCCCGGTCTGCGGCTCCACGCAGACGGCCTCGTCCTGTTCGTCGTAGACCACGACCCACTCTTCGCGGCTGGTGACCTTCAGCTGGAGCTGCCCCGGCCAGGTGAGGGTGACGTCCACGCCCTCGGGCATCCCGAAGCAGTCGTCCCACGGGCCGGGCTGCGGGTCGATACGGCGTCCCGTGGGCAGGTGGTCCTCGCCGCGCTCCTCCTGCCAGGCGGGCTCGAAGCCGATCGTCACGTCCTCACCGCCGAGGTTGCGCAGGAACCACGGGTGCCAGCCGATCTGCGCGGGGAACGACGAGCCGTAGGTCTCGACGCTCATGGTGAGCGTCAGGGCGTCCTCGGTGAGCGACACCTGCTGGGTGACCCGCCCCGGGTACGGCCACGGGTCGGTCAGGTCGTACGTCAGCACGGCCTCGTCGGTGCTCTTGCGCGCGGTGCGCCAGGGGGCGTTGCGCGCGGTGCCGTGGATGGCGTGCGGGGGCGCGTTCAGCGGCATCTGCCGCACGGCGGCGCCGTCCCGGAACCGTCCGTCGCGCAGCCGTCCGCACCAGGGGACCATCGGGAAACACCCGAACCGCTCTCCCTGCCGCAGCAGCTCCACACCCCCGAGGCGCAGCCCCCCGACCCGTCCGCCGTTCCCCGGCAGCACGTCCACCTCCGCGTCACCCGCGGTCAGCGTGATGTGTTCGTCACTCACACCTCGACCCTAACGGGACGATCACCCACGTGCGGGGGAGAGGGCGTCAGCGCCGGCGGCGCAGGGCCCGGATGGCGACCACGGCCGAGGCGACCGCCAGGGCCGCTGCGGGGGCCGCCCAGCGGAGGGGGGCGGAGGAGCTGACCGTCTGGGGGGCCGGGACCGGGGCGTAGCGGCCGCGCGGGGGTGCGTGGTCGACCTCCTCGGCACTGCGCCCGATCATCGTCCGCCGCGCGTGCGCGGCCTCCGCGAGGGAGTCGTCATCGTCGTCCCCGGGGAGGGGCCGCCCGTCGATGCCGCCCGTGAACTCCGCGTCCAAGGGCTCGGGGGTCGCCGGGACCGCACCGGCGTCCGGGCTCTCCGGCTCGGGGGTGGACCCGGCGTCCGGAGGGGACGCGGCTTCCGGCCCCGGCTCGGTCCCGGGGCCGGGCACGGCGTCCGATCCTGACTCGGTCCCGGGGCCGGACGCGCTCTCCTGGGCGGGCGTGGTGCCCGCGGCGGGACCGCCCTCGGCGCTCGGGCCGGGGGCCGTCGCCGGGCCCGGCTGCTCGTCCGGGGCGGCGTCGCTCGGCTGTTGCGGTGGTGGCGGAGGGGCGTCTTCCGCGTCGGGGGTCGTCTCGAAGTCCGTCGTGACGCCGGGTTCGAAGTCGCCGGCCGCGAGCTGTTCCGGGGACTCCGGCGGGACCGCGTCCTCGGACTCGGGCGGGACCGCGTCCTCGGACTCGGGCGGGACCGCGCCCTCCTTCGTCGCCGCTGCCAGGTTCTCCGCGAAGCGGGTCAGCAGGCGGACGACCGCCGAGGTGACCGCGTCCTGCGGGAGGTCCTTGACGCGGCCGTCCGCCGTGGCGGTGCCCGTGACGGCGAGCGCCGTGCCCGCGTCGACGGGGCGCGGGTTCAGCCGCAGGGACAGCCGGACCGTCCCGTCGCCCCGGGACTCGGACGCCTCGCCCTCGACCACGTAGACGCCGTCGTCCCCCGCCGACACGCGTACCGACCCGCGATAGGTGATGGAGGAGCCGCCGATCCGTACCTTCAGCCGTCCGGTGACGGGTTCCGCACCGGCGTCGTGCTGGAGCCCGGGCACCGCCCGGGCGACCCGCGCGGGGTCGTCCAGCACCTCCCTGAGCCGCTGCGCCTCGACCGGAACGAACACCTCGTGCTCCATGAGTGCGGAGCCTACCCACGCCACGCCGTACCGCACCCCCGTCCGCGGGAAGTCGCGGCGCGTCAGTCGCTGTACCGGGGGTGGACCAGGGTGGACGGCGGAAGTCCGGGTACCCGGGTGCGTTCCGCCGCTCGGACGTCCGCGGCGAGGGACGCGTCCGTGAGCGTACGGGGCCGGGGTCCGGCCGGGTCGAGGCGGGGCCGCGGGGTGTGCCGCTCGGCGGCCAGCACGAACCCCCAGTCGCGGTGGGCGCGGGCCGTGTCCGCAGGCCCCCGGTCGGGTCCGGCCGCGTACCCGGCCTGCCGTCCGCGCACCCGGTACGCGGTGGTGCGCAGGCCGGCCGCGCGCAGGGTGGCGTCGAGGGTCCAGAAGTCACGGGGCCGGGACTCCACCGCGCCTCCGTGCACCACGAGCCGACCGCCCGGTGCGAGCACCTGCCGGGCCAGCCCGTAGAACTCCTGTGCGTACAGCTTGGTGCTGGCGGTGATCCCGGGGTGCGGCAGGTCGGACACCACCACGTCGTACGCCCCGGCGGGCGCGGTCCGCAGCCAGTCGAAGGCGTCGGCGGTGACCACGTGGACGCGGCGGTCGTCGAGGGAGTGCGCGTTGAGCCGGGACAGCGCGGGGTCGGTGCGGGCCAGCCGCACCACGCCCGCGTCCAGCTCGACGACGTCGACCCGCCGGACGCCGGGATGGCGCAGCACCTCGCGGGCGGCGAGCCCGTCGCCCCCGCCGAGCACCAGCACGCGCGCGTGGCGCCCGGTCATCGCCGGGTGCACGAGGGCCTCGTGGTAGCGGAGTTCGTCGCGTCCGCTGACCCGCAGCCGCCCGTCGAGGAACAGGTTGAGCGGCCGTCCGTCCCGCCCGCCGGTGAGCAGCACCTCCTGGACGTCCGTGTGGACGGCGACCCGTACGTCGGGGCCGTACAGCGCGTGCCGGGCGGCGCGTTCGAAGTCGTCGACGAGGACGGCCGCCGAGGCGAGAAGCGCGAGCACGCAGATGTTGGCGGTGAGCAGCAGGCGGCGGGCGCGCCGGCCGAGGTCGTGCCGGAACAGCCCGAGGACCAGCGCGCCGCCGACGACGGCGTTGACCGCGCCGGTGATGAGGGCGCCGGTCAACTGGCCGAGGAGGGGCAGGAGGAGGAAGGGGAAGGCGAGTCCGCCGACCAGCGCGCCCACGTAGTCCGCGGCGGACAGGTCGGCGACCGCGCCGCCGGCGTCCTGCCGCCGGATCCGCTGGATCAGCTCCATCAGCAGCGGCACCTCGGCGCCGATGAGCAGCCCCGTGGCGAGGGAGAAGGCGACGAGCAGACAGTGCGGGCCGTTGGCCCACATCCCGCCCCAGTCTCCGGTCCAGGCGAACACCGCGTACAGCGCCATCGCGCTGCCTCCGCCGACCAGCGCGAGGGCCGCCTCGATCGCGCCGAACCCGGCCGCCGCGTGCCGCCGCAGCCGCTTCGCGGCGAGCGAGCCGATGCCCATGGCGAAGACCATCACCGACAGCACGACGGAGGTCTGGGCGACCGAGTCGCCCATCAAGTACGTGGCGAGCGCGACGAGTTCCAGCTCGTACACCAGTCCGCACGCCGCGCAGACGAACACCCCGGCGAGGACCAGCCACCGCCCGGTGCCCTGCCGCACGGGCAGCGGCATCACGCTCCCCGCGTCACCCGGGGCGTCTGCCCGGGGGCCGTCCGGACCGTCCAAGGTCTGCGTGGCGCCGGGCGGGACGGGGGCCTGCCGATCGATCACCCCAGGGACGTTACGTCACGCACTCATCGCACAACGTCACCCACACGCGTGATATTTGTTTACGCCCGCACGGCCCCGGCGTGGGCGGCGACGCGCGCTCCGACCCGGGTCCGGGTGGCCACGAGCTGGCCGTCCTGCGGGTAGGCGTGCCAGGTGCGCCAGTGGAACTGGCCCTCGTGACAGCGGGCGAGCATGGCGGTGAACGCGTGCGGGCTCCCGGGGAACACCCCGGCCAGGCCCTGCGGGTGGTCGGAGACCAGGGCGAGCAGCTCCTGCGCCCGGCCGGCGAAGGCCCCTGGAGGGAGCTCCTCCACCCGGGCGGCGAACTCGTACTCCCAGTCGTCCACCCGCTTGGCCACGCCGAGCGGGAGGGGCGTGCTGCAGCCCGGGATGCACGCCACCGTCTCGGAGCAGAGGCCCCGCTCCTCCTCCAGCAGCACCTGGTGGGAGGCGCCGAGCAGTCTCAACTGGACTTTGGCGCCCTGGAGTTCCAGGTCGAGGGTGGCCAGCGCCGGAAGCGGCTCGCGGCCCAGAGCCCAGGCGAGATCGGCGGCGCGCGTATCTGAATAGGCGGTGTTCAGGGTCGTGAGCATGGATCGGCTCCGCAAGCACACAGGGGGAGATTCGGGTCCGCGCACCCCGGGGACGGGGGACTCGGCCCGTCAGCCCGGTCACCCGGCCGGAGGAGGGTCCGCGGGGAGATCCGATGGCTGCGCTGGTTGATTTATAGGGAATCATGAACTGTGCCGCCACCACAGCGTTTTTACCCAACTTCGTGGGCTTTCCATCCCCTCGGGGGCTCCACAGCTCACGTGTTCAACTACGGCGTACGCCCCCGGTTTCGACGCACCCCGGCGCACAACGCGCCAACCGGAACCGGAAGGTTCACCACCGCCTGAGACACCACAGCGGGGCCCGCCCCAGATGCGGACCCCGCTGCCGCGGATGCGTTCTCCCGAAGTGGAGCCGCGCTGCCCCGTGTCAGCTGCCTCCACCGCCGCATCCGCCCCCTCCGCAGGACGACCCGCCTCCGCAGGACGAGCCTCCGCCGGAGGACGATCCACAGCCCCCGCTGTTCCCCCCGTCCCCGGCCCACCAGCCACCGGAGTGGCCGCCGGAGTGGCTGCCGCCGCTCCCCGAGCCCGCTGCGGAGCCGCGGGACGCCCGCACGGCGAACGTCACGAGCAGGACGAATCCGACGACCAGGATGATGCCGACGAACATGGCGTCACCCTCCTTCCGTGTCCCCGTGGTCCCCCGTGGCATCCCCCCGTGGGTGCCCGGCTCACGGTGTGACCGGGACATGCCCTCCCCGCTTCCGGGCCAAAGCAGAGTTGAGCAACTCCAGAGGTTTCCCGCCGGGAACCGGGCCGGCGCCTGGGGCGGGGAGGCCGGCCGGACGCGAGCGCCGGGTGAGGCGACGCGTCGGTCCGGCCGTGCTTGAGGACGTCCCCGATCCGGCGGAGGATGGGGCGCATGACCTCCAGTGATCGTCCTCTTCTCAACCGTCGCCTCGCGGAGTTCGGGACGACGGTCTTCGCCGAGATGTCGGCGCTGGCCCTGCGCACCGGGGCCATCAACCTCGGGCAGGGATTCCCCGACGCCGACGGCCCCGAGGAGGTCAGGGAGGCCGCCGTGCGGGCGCTGCGGGACGGACGCGGCAACCAGTACCCGCCGGGCCCCGGCGTCCCCGAGCTGCGCACCGCGGTCACCGCCCACCAGCAGCGCCGGTACGGCCTGTCCTTCGACCCCGACACGGAGGTGCTGGTCACCGCCGGCGCCACCGAGGCGATCGCCGCCTCCCTGCTGGCGCTGGTCGAGCCGGGCGACGAGGTGATCGCACTGGAGCCGTACTACGACTCCTACACGGCCGGCATCGCCATGGCGGGCGGCACCCGCGTCCCCGTCACGCTCCGCCCGAGCGAAGGCCGCTTCCGCCTCGACCTGGACGAGCTGCGTGACGCCGTCACCGACCGCACCCGGCTGCTGCTGATCAACACCCCGCACAACCCGACCGGCACGGTCCTCACCCGCGAGGAGCTGGCGTCCATCGCCGAGCTCGCCGTCGAGCGGGACCTTCTCGTCGTCACCGACGAGGTCTACGAGCACCTGGTGTTCGACGACGCCGAGCACGTCCCGCTGGCGTCCTTCCCCGGCATGCGGGACCGCACGGTCACCATCTCCAGCGCCGGCAAGACGTTCTCCTTCACCGGCTGGAAGGTAGGCTGGATCACCGCCTCCCCCGAGCTGGTCACGGCCGTCCGCTCGGCCAAGCAGTACCTCACCTACGTCTCCGCGGGGCCCTTCCAGTACGCGGTCGCCGAGGCGCTCGCCCTGCCCGAGTCGTACTTCACGGACTTCCGCGCGGACATGCTCGCCAAGCGGGACATCCTCGCGGCGGGCCTCGAGGACGCCGGACTGGCCGTCTACCGCCCGTCCGGCACCTACTTCGTCACCGCCGACATCCGCCCCCTCGGCGAGTCCGACGGCATCGCCTTCTGCCGCGCCCTCCCGGAGCGCGCGGGCGTCGTCGCCATCCCCACGGCGGTCTTCTACGACCACCGCGAGCAGGGCGCCCCGTTCGTGCGGTTCGCGTTCTGCAAGCGCACCGAGGTGCTGACAGACGCGGCCGAACGGCTCCGCAAGGCGTTCGCGCGCTGACCCCCACGAATGGTCATGGTCAGCATCAGGTCGGGCGCATCCCGGCGCGTGACACGCAGGTACCCCAGGACCTGGGATCGGTGCTGACCATTCTGGCCGATGTCAGGAGCGCTCAGGTGTCATAAACGGTGGAGCGATGCCCGACGTGTACGACCCACACCACCAGCTCGCCGTTGTCGATTGTGTAGATCACCCGGTAGTCACCCACCCGTAGGCGGCGCCGGTCGGGCTGGGAGACGAGGGCCGTGGTGTTGAGTCCCGTCGGGTCGTTCTCCAGCTCAGTCAGCTTGGCCAAAATGCGGAGGGCCATGTCTCGCGGGACCTTGCGGAGTTCGTCCTGAGCCTCGGCTCGGAAGACGGTGCGGTACTTACTCACTGCGCGCCAGCGTCTCCCTCATGATGTCCTCGATCGGGATGCCGGGTGCCGGGTTGGTCATGCGCTCGTCGATGATCCGGTTGATCTCGCGCTCTTCCCACTCCTGGTACTTGCGCAGCACCTCGATGGACACCACAGCGGCGACCTGCTTGCCGCGCCGGGTGATGACGGTAGGCACGTCGTCACGGTCCGCCCGCTCCACGACCTCGGCCAAGTGTGCCCGGACATCGCGGATCGACTCTATGGGCAGGGGCTGTGTCATGCACCCCAGAGTACCAAGTGTGCCACGTGTACACAACAGCTCACTACCGCTGCATCAGGACATGGGCGCGCCCGCTTCGCCTTCTGCAAGCGGCGCCAGGTACTGGAGGAGGAGGCGGCGCGCCTCACTTCTTGCGGTTGTCGCGGCGAACGTAACGGCCCGTGTCCCGCCCCTGCAAGCCGGTCACTCGCACGAGTGAAGCGCCGCCGTCCGGCGGGGAGGGTGGGCGGGCGGGTAGTTCTTTCTCCCGGTTCTTTGGGGGGGCCAGCGGCCCACCGGACCCTCGCGGACGAGGGATCGGTGGGCCCGGACCGGCTCAGGAGCGGGGGGACTTCAAGTCGCCTATGAAGGCCGCCCAGGAGGCCTCTTCGAAGCGGAGGGTCGGCCCCTGCGGGGCCTTGCTGTCACGCACGGGGACGATGCCGGGGAGGCCGTCGGCCACCTCCACGCAGTCGCCCCCTTCCTGATTGCTGTAGCTGCTCCTGCGCCACACGGCGACGCTCAGATCGGGACGGGACGTTCGCTCCACGGTGGTTGTCCTCCCTCACGGATCGGATCATGTCGAGCGACATGAGCGGGGGCAGAGCTGCCGCCCGCAGCCGATCGTAGGTCAGCGCGAGACTCGCGACCTCGTCCGGTTCTTCGACGAGCTGACCGTGGTGCGCGCCTTCCGTGTAGGCCACCTCCCTGCCGTCCGGCATGGTGAGAACCGTCAGGGAGCCGCCCATGACTTCGTGCTCTCCCTGATCGAACGGCAGCACCTGCACGGTGATGTGGGGCTCCGTCGCCGAAGCGAGCAGCCGCGCCAACTGGTCGCGCATCACCGGCAACCCGCCGACCAGGCGCCGGAGCACCGCCTCATCAAGTACGACCCACAGCTCCGGCCGGTCCGGTGCGCCGAGGCGTTCCTGCCGTCCCATGCGGAGGGCGACCCGCTCCTCCAGCTGCGCCTCAT
This sequence comes from Streptomyces sp. NPDC014764, assembly GCF_043082785.1. Lineage (NCBI taxonomy): Bacteria > Bacillati > Actinomycetota > Actinomycetes > Kitasatosporales > Streptomycetaceae > Streptomyces > Streptomyces sp. NPDC014764. The sequence continues at coordinate 212,110 of NZ_JBIBXY010000004.1, forward strand.
TGCTGAGCGTTCGGCCGACTTTGAGCACCGCCCTCGCGTACTCCTCCGTCTGCAACAGACCCGGCACCACATGCGCCGCGTACTGCCGGACGGCCACCGCCCGCTCCGAGTACTCCATGAACTTCCGCGACCAGTCCGGAAACGCCTCCCGGTACACGTACGGCCACAGCTCGACCAGCAGGTCATCCGCACCGAGCGCCGCGTCCAGGGCCCGGGCCAGCTCCAGCGTCGGTCTCGCCCCCGACGCCCGCTCGATCTGCGTGATCCGGGTGCTCACCACATGGGTCAGCCCGCCGAGTTCGGCCTGCGTGAGTCCGGCCGCCGTCCGCAGTCTCCGCACCCGCGCGCCGAACAGCGCGGCCATCGACGTACTGGGGTCAATTCCGTTGGCCAAAGCGTCACTTCCGTTCCTTATGCCCTGAAAGGTAAGCCCGCATCCCCTTTTGAGAGTAGGGCGGGCCGACGAATCCTGAACACGGAACGTGACAAAACGCTTACGGACAAGGATGGACCGCGCCATGCTCACAGAACCCCTCGCCCTCACGGCCGCAGCGCAGTTCCCCTCCTCGCCGCACGGCGCGCGGCTCGCCCGGCGGTTCGCCGTGCGGTGTCTGGAGGGGTGGGGACACCCGCCGGCGTCGGACGTGTCGTGCACCGTCGCGCTGATCGTCGGGGAGCTGGCAGCGAACGCCGTACGGCACGGACGCGTCCCGGGCCGGGACTTCGGCGTAAGGCTGATGCTGGACGGGACGGCGGGCCTGGTCCGCGCGGAGGTCGCGGACGCCGCCGCGGACAGGCGGCCTCCCCTGGCCACGCCCCTGGTGCCGCCCGAGGGCGAGTCAGGCCGGGGCCTGCTCCTGGTGGACGTCCTGGCGGAGCGCTGGGGCTGGGAGCCTCGTGAGCCCGTGGGCAAGACGGTGTGGGCGGAGTGCGCGCTGGAGCCGCCCGGCGCGCCCGTCAGGCCGCGGTGAGGGTGCGGAGGACGACGGTGACGGCCAGGGGCACGGGGAGCTTGCCCCTGTCGGTGCGGCCGGCGGGCCGACCCGCCGCGGAATCCGGCCGGGGCCGGTACCCGGTCCGGTCCCGCCGCCCGTCGGTCCCCGGCCCGCGGGTCAGCCCTGGACGGTGGGGCGGACCACGATCTCGTTGACGTCCACGGTGGACGGCTGATCGAGGGCGAAGCCGATCGCCTCGGCGACGGCGGACGCCGGGATGGCCAGTTGCCGTGCGGCGGCGCGCGCCGCCGCCTGCGCCTCGACGGCGCCGCCACGGTCCAGCAGCTCGCTCTCGGTGAAACCGGGACTGACGACCGTGACGCGGATGTCGCGGCTCTCCTGGCGCAGCCCTTCCGAGAGGGCCCGCACCGCGTACTTGGTGGCGCAGTACACCGCCGCGGTCGGGTCCACGCGGTGACCGGCCACCGAGGCGATGTTGACGATGTGCCCGCCGCCCTGTTCACGCATCCTCGGCAGCACCGCGGCGATGCCGTACAGCGTGCCCCGCACGTTGACGTCGATCATCCGGTCCCACTCCTCGACGCGGAGATCCGCCATCGGCGCCAGCGGCATCACGCCGGCGTTGTTCACCAGCACGTCGATCCGGCCGTACCGGTCGAGTGCCGCGTCGACGAACGACTCGACACTGTCGCGCCGCGTGACGTCGAGCGCGCGGTGGTCCAGGGCGCCGTCCGCCCCGCGCACCTCCCGGGCCAGCTCCGCCAGCCGGTCCGTACGACGGGCCCCGGCCATGACGTGATGGCCCGCGGCGGCCAGGTGACGGGCCGTGGCCTCGCCGATGCCGCTGCTGGCCCCGGTGATCAGGACGACCTTCTTCTCCAGGGGGGTGGACGCAGGCATGAGGGTGATCTCCTTCGTGTGCACGAGGTGGCGCGTGGTGACGGCCACCGGCATCAGTCCACCCGCCGGGCTCGTGCGCAGGAAGGCCGCGGCAGCCTGGGTGCGCGGCACCCAGGCTGCCGCGTCCGCCGCGCAGTACCGTCGGCCTCATGCACCGTGCGTCCGCCCAGTCACTCGGAGACTTCCTCCGCGCGAGCCGCGCCCGCCTGGAGCCGTCCGACGTCGGGCTCCCCGCCGGCAGCGGCACACGCAGGGTCAAGGGCCTGCGCAGGGAAGAGGTCGCCGTGCTGGCCGGGGTGAGCGCCGACTACTACGTGCGACTGGAGCAGGGCCGGGAGACCCACCCCTCGCCGCAGGTCGTCGGCGCGCTGGGCAGGGCACTGCGGCTGGACGCCGACGCGCGTGTCCACCTGCACCGGCTGGCAGGGCTGAGCCCCCTGGCCGAGGTCGGCAGCCCGCGCGACCAGGTGCACCCCGACCTGCTGCGTCTGCTCGACGCCTTCCCCCACGCCGCGGCCTACGTCCTGGGACCCGCGTTCGACATCCTGGCCACCAACGTGCTGGCCGACGCCCTCCTGTCCCCCTTCGACGGGGAGACCAGCATGCCGCGGATCCTCTTCACCCACCCGCGGGCCCGCGACGTCTTCCCGGACCGGCGGCTGGTCACCAGCGCGACCGTGTACGCGCTGCGTCTGAACGCGGCCCGCTTCAGCGACGTCCCGGAGATCGACGGGCTGGTCCGGGAACTGCGGGAGGAGTCGGCGGAGTTCCGCGCCCTCTGGGACGACCAGAAGGCCGCCGGTCTCGCGCGGGCGTTCAAGGTGTTCGTCCATCCCGAGGCCGGACGCATCGAGCTGACCTACGAAAGCTTCGACGTACGGGCGGCGCCCGGCCAGGAACTGCTGGTGGGGTCGGCGGAACCGGGCAGCCGCAGCGCGCAGGCCCTCACCTACCTCGCGTCCATGGCCGCGCCCCGGCACTGACACGGCCTGAGCCGAACGAAAGGCCTCAGGCCCGGTCGTTCGCCAGCTTCCGCCGCTCCCACCGGTTCGGGTGGCGGACCACCACGCCCGCCATGCCGCCGGAGCCGACGACGCGGATCAGGGGGGTGCCGGGGAGGCGGTCCGGGGTCGTGGTGTCCTTCAGGCCCCCCAGGCCGGACTTCACGGCGCCGGTGTCGGCCACCCAGCCGTCGGGGATGACGATCACGACGCCGGCCGACTCCCCGTACGCCTCCACCGTGACCTCGGGGAAGCGGCACTCGGCGCGGCTGAAGTCGAGTTTCACCCCGGCCAGGCCGCCGCGGGCGATCACCCGCGCGGGGACGTCCCAGGGCCCGGGGCCGCGGGACGCCCCGTAGTAGCCGCCCGCGAGCTCAAGGGGCGGCAGGTCGGCGGGGGCCGGCGGCCTCGGCAGGTCCGCGGTGAGGGCGTCCAGCTCCGCGTAGGTCTTCGCGGTGAGCGCCCGCTCCAGCCGCTCGTCCAGCTCGTCGAGGTCGATGCGTCCCTCGGCCGCCGCGTCACGCAGCTGCTCCACCACCGCCTCCCGGTCGTCGTGGGAGGCGCGCAGGCCACCTCGGTCGTCGTCACGCGGGGCGGGCTGGGCTGTCATGTCCCCAAGGATAGGCGGGCGTGGCGGGCCGGAAGCCGGACATGGGAGAGCCCGGTCCCGCGGCCGGCCACGTGGGCCGGCCTCCGGGCCGGGCCGGGCTCCTACGGCGTGCGCCTGGCCGGCGCCGCCGCTCGCGCGCGAGGGCGCTTACGCGTCGTCGTCGGGCTTGTCCGCGTCGTTGATCTCCTGCTCCAGGCCGAGCTGCTCGACGAGCCACTTGTCGAACTCGATGGCGGCCCGCACCCAGCTGACCGTCGAGGAGACGAAGTGCTCCAGGCTGACGCCCATGCCGATCAGCATCTGGGCCTCACCGATGAGACGGACCGTGCCGTCGTCATGGGTGTGCGTGTACACCTTGGGCCACAGCGTGCGGCGGTTCCAGTCGTCGACGGACTCGAGCAGCTGGGGCTTCTCGTCGATCTGGTGCGGCCGGTCGTAGAACGTCCGGACGGAGAAGATCTGCTGGTCGCCTTCCCCACGGAACATGAAGTACGTGCGGAACTGCTCCCACGGCGCCGCGAGGTCACCCTCGTCGTCGACGACGTACTTGAGCTCCATCTGGTCGAGGAGCTGCTTCACGAGGTCCTGATCCGGGACGACGGGGCCCGCCGGTCCTTGGGGCTGCGGCTCGGGCTGCTGGCCCCCGAAATTCGGAATCGAGGACGGGTCGATGGTCACCGTGAATTTCCCTTCGTACGGATCCCGCCATCCTCCCCCATGCGGGGAGGGGGGTGGCAAGCCCCGACGGGCCTGTCAGCCGAGGGCTGACTCGATCCGGTCAGCTCCGGGGTACCCGGAAAGGCTCCGGGCCCAACGTGCGCGCGGGAGATCCGCACGTCACGTCGGGCCCGGGAACCGGAATCGTGACTCAGAGTGTCTTGCCCGTGGCGGGGCCGACGATCAGCTCGTCCCCGAAACGGTCCACCCGGACCGTGTCGCCGTCCTTGATCTCTCCGGACAGGATCTCCTTGGCGAGCCGGTCACCGATCGCGGTCTGCACCAGCCGGCGCAGCGGCCGCGCGCCGTACGCCGGGTCCATGCCCTCGTCGGCCAGCCACTGGAGCGCCTCGGGCGTGATGTCCAGCGTGAGCCGCCGCTCGGCGAGCCGCCGTCCGAGCGCCTCGATCTGGAGCCCCGCGATCCGTTCCAGCTCGGCCTTGGTCAGCGCGGAGAAGACGACCAGGTCGTCCAGGCGGTTGAGGAACTCCGGCTTGAACGACGCCCGGACCACCTCCAGCACCTGCTCCCGCTTCTCCTCCTCGGAGCTGACCGGGTCGACCAGGTACTGGCTGCCCAGGTTGGACGTCAGCACCAGGATCGTGTTGCGGAAGTCCACCGTGCGGCCCTGGCCGTCGGTGAGACGGCCGTCGTCGAGCACCTGGAGCAGGATGTCGAAGACCTCCGGGTGCGCCTTCTCCACCTCGTCGAGCAGCACCACGCTGTACGGCCGGCGCCGCACCGCCTCGGTGAGCTGGCCGCCCTCCTCGTAGCCGACGTAGCCGGGGGGCGCGCCGACCAGACGGGCGACGCTGTGCTTCTCGCTGTACTCCGACATGTCGATGCGGACCATCGCCCGCTCGTCGTCGAAGAGGAAGTCCGCGAGCGCCTTGGCCAGCTCGGTCTTGCCGACACCGGTCGGGCCGAGGAACAGGAAGGAGCCGGTGGGCCGGTCCGGGTCGGAGACCCCGGCCCGGGAACGCCGCACCGCGTCGGAGACGGCGCGCACGGCCTCGGACTGCCCGATCAGCCGCTTGCCGATCTCGTCCTCCATGCGCAGCAGCTTCTGCGTCTCGCCCTCCATCAGACGGCCTGCCGGAATACCGGTCCAGGAGGCGACGACGTCGGCGATGTCGTCCGCGCCGACCTCCTCCTTGACCATGGTGTCCCTCGCGACCTCTTCCTCGGCCTCCGAAGCGGCCTCCAGGTCCCGCTCGACGGCCGGGATCTCGCCGTAGAGCAGCTTGGACGCGGTGTCGAAGTCGCCGTCGCGCTGGGCGCGCTCGGCCTGGCCGCGCAGTTCGTCCAGCTTCTCCTTCAGCTCACCGACCCGGTTGAGGGACTGCTTCTCCTTCTCCCAGCGGGCGGTGAGACCGCGCAGCTCCTCCTCCTTGTCGGCGAGGTCGCGTCGCAGCTTCTCCAGGCGCTCCTTGGAGGCCTGGTCCGTCTCCTTGCCGATGGCCAGCTCCTCCATCCGCAGCCGGTCCACGACCCGCTGCAGCTCGTCGATCTCGACGGGCGAGGAGTCGATCTCCATGCGCAGCCGGGAGGCCGCCTCGTCGACGAGGTCGATGGCCTTGTCCGGCAGGAAGCGGGAAGTGATGTACCGGTCGGAGAGGGTCGCGGCGGCGACGAGCGCGCTGTCGGCGATCTGCACCTTGTGGTGCGCCTCGTAACGGCCCTTGAGGCCGCGCAGGATCGCGATGGAGTCCTCGACGGACGGCTCGGCGACCAGCACCTGCTGGAAGCGCCGCTCCAGCGCCGGGTCCTTCTCGATCCGCTCGCGGTACTCGTCGAGCGTGGTCGCGCCGACCATGCGCAGCTCGCCGCGCGCGAGCATCGGCTTCAGCATGTTGCCCGCGTCCATCGCGGAGTCGCCGCCGGCGCCGGCGCCCACCACGGTGTGCAGCTCGTCGATGAACGTGACGACCTGCCCGTCGGACTCCTTGATCTCCGCGAGGACGGTCTTCAGCCGCTCCTCGAACTCGCCGCGGTACTTGGCGCCCGCGACCATCGCGCCCAGGTCCAGCGCCACCAGCCGCTTGTTCTTCAGTGACTCGGGCACGTCACCCTTGACGATCCGCTGGGCGAGGCCCTCGACGACGGCGGTCTTTCCGACGCCCGGCTCGCCGATCAGCACGGGGTTGTTCTTGGTACGGCGGCTCAGCACCTGCACCACCCGCCGGATCTCCTGGTCCCGTCCGATGACGGGGTCCAGCCTGCCCTCACGGGCGGCGGCGGTCAGGTCGGTGCCGAACTTCTCGAGGGCCTTGTACTGGCCCTCCGGGTCGGGAGTGGTCACCCGGCGCGTCCCCCTCGCCTTCTGGAAGGCCTCCTGCAGCTTGTCCGCGGTGGCGCCCTGCCGGGACAGTACCTCCCCTGCGGCCCCGCCCTTGGCAGCGATGCCGATCAGCAGGTGCTCGGTGGACAGGTACTCGTCGCCCAGCTCCTGCGCGCGGGACTGCGCGTCCGCGACGACGGCGAGCAGCTCACGGTTGGGCTGGGGCGGCGCCACCGTCGATCCGGTGACGCTCGGCAGCCCGGCGAGGACGCGCTCGGCCCCGGCGCGCACGGCGGCCTGGTCGGCGTCGACCTCGGAGAGCAGGTCCGTGATGTTCTCGTTCTCCTGCCCGGCGAGCAGGGCGAGCAGCAGGTGCGCGGGGGTGAGGTCGGGGTGTCCCTCGGTCACGGCCCGGTTGCCGGCGGCGCCCAGTGCGTCCCGGCTCCGGTTGGTCAGCTCGGCGTCCACGTGTCCGTTCTCCTCCTTGGTGCCCTTCGATGACCCTCGGCGTATGTCTGGCTGACTCTGCCAACGTCCACAAACTTGAGTCTATTCCACTCAAGGTAGTCCCCGCGAGAGGCAGAGGGCTAAGTTCCCGGGCATGGCCCTCACGTATTCGGTCGATCCGGGCGATCCGGACGCCCCCTATCTCAGCTTCTGGCGCGAGCGGCACCTGTGCACGCTGACGACGCTCCGCCCGGACGGCACGCCGCATCTGGTACCCGTCGGAGTCACCTACGACCCGGAGCAGTCGCTGGCAAGGGTGATCACCAACCGGACCAGCGCGAAGGTCCGCCACATCCGGGCGGCCGGGGAGGAGGGCGCGCCCGTCGCCGTCTGCCAGGTGGACGGCGGCCGGTGGGCGACGCTGGAGGGACGCGCACGGGTGCGCACGGAACCGGCGCGCGTCCAGGACGCGGTGGAGCGGTACGCGGAGCGGTACGGGCGGACGCCGGGACCCAACCCGGACCGGGTCGTCATCGAGATCGCGCTCACGCGGGCGATGGGGCGCGGGTGAGGAGCGGTGTGATCATCACCGGAAAGCAGCGGCTTCCGGCCATCACCCGATCCTGCCGATACCCGGAAATGTCCCCCAAAACTGCAGCGGCGTCACCGTGTTCAGGTCACGGTGACGCCGCTGCGGGGGGAAGCACCTGCGCGATCTGTTACGACGGGGGAATCGCGTCAGGCACTGCGGGGGGTGGCCGAGATGGTCCGCGGGGACCGGGAGTCGGGCTCCACCTGCCGGTGGTCCCGCTGGTCCAGGTTCACAAAGATCATGCCGTACCGGATGGCACACCGGACGGGCTTCGGCGCCCCCCTGGGCCGGCGCAGGCACCGGTACGCCCGCACGTCGCCGTCCTCGTCGCGGGTGACGACCACGGGCTCACCGAAGACGGTCACCATCAACGAGTCACCGCTGTGGGGGATCGCGGTGACCAGGTCGATGAAGTGCCATCCGGACCGGTAGGCGGTCGCCATCTCGCGCCGGAAGGAACGGTCGTCTGGTGGGGTGGTCATCTCTCAGCCCCAACTGCTGTCGTCTGTGGTCCGAGGAGCCACAGGACCCCAGCTGCTGTCCGGCGGCAGGGACACCCCTGCCGCACCCGCTCCCCAGCTGCTGTCAGCCCGGACGTCGCCCTCCGCGCCGGCCAGGCCACTCAGTACTCCGAAGGCCATGACGGCAGAGAAGGCGGCGACAAGTACCGAGCGAAGCGTTCTCTTGCGCATAGTCGGCTTCGTCCTCACTCGAAAGTCACCCTTCCCCCGTCAAGTAAGACGATGGCTCATTCGGGCACGTCATGGCCACACAATCGGTGCATCATGTTCCTGCATGTTCAGGACCCTGGGGGGTGGAGATTTGACTACGAATCGGACCAATGACGCACATCCCCATGCGGTGACCGAACTGTGCGAGGCCGGGAGCCGCCTGTACGGCGAAGCACTGCGCGCGGGACGCATTCCGCGCGGCGACGCGGATCCCGCCCCCTGCCTCATGGAACTGGCCCTGCTGCACCCGGATCCGGACGACCCCAACTGGCTGCGGCCGGTGTCGCCCGCGGTGGCGCTGGCCCAGCGGCTCAACCCGCTGGAGCGCGAGATCACGGAACGCCGGCGGATGTCGATCGAACTCGCCGACGCGTTCGAGCCGTTCATGGCCCTCAGCGCCCAGGCCACCACCAGCACCAACTCGATGACCGTGCTGGAGGGCTTCGACCGGATCAACGCGGCGCTCGACCTGGCCACCTCGCAGTGCCGCTCCGAGATGCTGAGCGTACAGCCCGGCGGCCGTCGCCTGGAGCACACGCTGGCCCAGGCGCTGGACCGGGACCAGCAGATGACCGAGCGCGGGGTGCGCATCCGCACCCTCTACCAGCACACCGCCCGGCACAGCCCCGAGACTCTCGCCTACGTGGCGCGTTTCGACACGGCCAAGGTGGAGTACCGGACCATCGACGAACTGGTGGAGCGGCTCATCATCCTCGACGAGACCGTCGCCTTCATCCCCATCCGGGAGGACCGGCAGGTGGCCCTGGAACTGCGCCACCCCGGCCTGGTGCGCTACCTCATCAAGGTCTTCGAGTTCATGTGGACCCGCGCGGTGTCGCTCAACGCCGGCGCACCCTACGAACCGGCGCCCGACGGACTGACGGAGGTGCAACACTCCATCGCGAAACTCCTGGTGGAAGGCCACGTGGACGAGGCCATCGCGCGCCGGCTCGGCATGAACGTCCGCACCTGCCGGGCGCACATAGCCAAGCTGGCCGCGACCCTCGGCAGCGGCAGCCGCGCCCAACTGGGTTACCTCATCGCCCAGTCCGGCATCCTCGACCAGGACGGCGGCCCCCGGTGACCCGCGCGCCGCACGCGGAGCACAGGGCGGACGAGCTGTGCCCGGCGGGGACCGGGCTGTACGAGCGGGCGCTGCGTGAGGGGCGGCTCGACGCGGACGAGGCGCAGGCGGCGCCCTGCGCGGTCGATCTGGGCCTGCTGCGGCCCGCCGTGGACGACCTGGGCGCCCTGGAGCCGCTGCCCCCCGCCATCGCCCTCCAGCAGCTGCTGCGCCGCTCGGGGGAGCGCATCGCGGCGGAACGGCGCCGTGAGGAGTGGCTGGCCGAGACCTTCCACGCGCTCATGGGCACCGGCGGCGGACCCGGCGGCGAGGCGAGCACGCCCACGCTCTCCCTGCTGAGCGGCCTGCACCGGATCAACGGCGCCATCGCGCAGGCGCTGGCCGACGGCACACGCGAGGTCCTGTGCATCCAGCCGCCGAACAACTACCAGACGTCCGAGTACGCGAGGACCGCCCAGGCCGCCGCCATGGTCCGCGACCAGCAGTTCCTCGACCGGGGCGGCAGGATCCGCGTGATCTACCCGCACACGCAGCGGCACATCCCCCTGGTCGTCGCCCGGTACGAGCAGTTGAGGGGCGACGCCCAGGCCCGCACCCTGGACGAGGTCACCGGCCGCATGATCATCGTGGACCGGACGGTCGCCTTCATCCCCGGGGACGACGAGGGCCACTCCGACATCGCCCTGGAGATCCGCCACCCGGCGGTCGTCGACTACCTGGTGAACATGTTCGACCGCTTCTGGCGGCTCGCCACCCCCATGCACCCCCAGGCCGTCCAGCCGCCCTCCCTGGGCGGTGTCACGGCCCGGCAGCGGGCCATCGCACGGCTGCTGGTCGAGGGACACACCGACGCCGTCGTCGCCGACCGGCTGGGCATGAACATCCGCACCGCGCGCGTCCACATCGCCAAGCTCGCCGCGACGCTGGGCAGCCAGAGCCGGGCCCAGCTCGGCTACCTCATCGGGCAGTCCGGGATTCTCGACCGGACAGAGTGACCTCGGGGCCCCGGGGCTTGTCCAGCCCCGCCTGGGCGATCCGCACCCCCAGCTGAGTGCGGCTCGCCGCGCCCAGCGTCTCCGAGAGGCGGGCGATGTGGGCGCGGCAGGTGCGGACGCTGATACCCAGGCGCTCCGCGATGACCGCGTCCTGATGCCCCTCCGCCAGCAGCGCCGCGATGGACTGCTCGCGGTGCGAGATGCCCTCGATGCCCGTGTCGGGAAGCGGCGCGGTCAGCGGGATGGCGAGCCGCCACAGCCGCTCGAAGACCGTGCCCAGGTACTCCACCAGCGCCGGGTGGCGCAGCTCCAGGGCCATCGTGCGCTCGGCGTTGGCGGGGATGAAGGCGACCGTGCGGTCGAAGAGGATGAGCCGCTCGATGACCTCGTCCAGCGTGCGCGCCTCCACCGCGTCGCCCATCAGCTCCAGATAGTTGAGCAACCCGTGCCCGTGCCGCGCGACATGGGTGTACAGATCCCGCATCCGCACACCGCGCCCGCGCAGCGCCATCGCCCGGTGCAGGCCCTCCGACAGCTCGGCCTCGCGCCGGATGCCTCCGGGCTGGACGGTGAGCACCTCCGTGGTGCACGCCTGCGTCGCCTCGTCCATCGCCGCCTGGATACGTGCCAGTCCGTCCAGCACACGGATCGCGGGGCCCTCCGAGGCCCCGCCCGCCGGCACCTGGCGGCCGAGACCGGCGTACCACTCGAAGGCGGCGACCGCCGAGCCGACCCGGCGCTGACTCGCCCTCACCTCGTCGTACATGCCGCGCAGCAGCCGGGTCATGACCTCCTGCGGGGAGGTGGGGACCAGCCAGTCCATGTCGTCCGGGTCGGGGTGCAGCAGAGCCAGCTCCATCAGGCAGGGGACCCGCTCGGCCTCCCGGCGCGGCAGCCGTCCGCGCCGTACGGCCCGGGAGTACACGCGGTCCCCGGCCTCGCACAGTCGGTCAGCACCGTGCGGATGCTCGTCCGCCCCGTGCCCGGCCATCGCCCATCCCACCCCCGGTTCAGCGTCTTTCCGCGAGCGCAACTATGCGCGGCCGGAACCTGCTGTGCAACACGGGACCGGCCACCGCACCGGCCCGGAGGCCGGCGGGTGGCCGGATTCGTACGAAGGCGTACGGGGGTTACTTGAGCCCGATCTCCGCGCAGGCGTCCTTGAACTCGCCGGTGCAGATGTCGGACACCTCGTAGAAGCCGTCGGCGATGACGGTGTCCTCCAGGTTGTCCTGGGTCAGCGCGACCACCGGCACCAGCTGCGCCGGGATGTCCTGCTCGGTGGGGCTGTCGACACGGTCCCGGGTGAGCGCGTCGAACTGGATGCCGCGGCCCTGGACCTTCGCCACGGCCATCTCCGCGGCGTTCTCCGCCTCTTCGGGGTAGGACTTGTAGACGCTCATGTACTGCTCGCCGGCCACGATGCGCTGCACCGCGGCCAGTTCCGCGTCCTGGCCGGTGATGGGCGGCAGCTTGGTCACACCCGCGGCGCGCAGCGCCTTGACGATGCCGCCCGCCATGCCGTCGTTGGCGGAGTACACACCCTCGATGTTGTCGAGGCCGATCTCGCTGATCGCCTCTTTCATGTTCTTCTCGGCGTTCTTCGGGTCCCAGTCCTTGGTGTCGAAGGACTTGGCGATGGTGACCTTGCCCTTGAGCTCGGACAGCGCCCCGGCCTTGAACTGCTTGGCGTTGGGGTCGGTCGACGAGCCGTTCATCATCACGATCTTGTCGGTGATGCTCAGGTTGCCGCCCATCGCCTCCAGCAGTGAGCGTCCCTGCACCTCGCCCACGAGGGAGTTGTCGAAGGAGATGTACGCGTCGATCGGGCCCTCGGCGAGCCGGTCGTAGGCGATGACCGGGATGCCGGCCTCCTTCGCCTTCGAGACGCTCTCCGCGATGCCGTGCGCGTCCACCGCGTCCAGCACGATGACGTCGACCTTCTTCTCGATCATGCGCTGCATCTGGCCGGCCTGCTTGTCCGCGTCCGCCTCGGCGTTGGCGTACTCGACCTTGCCCTTGTTGTCGGTGAGCGACTCCACCTTCTTCTTGAACATGGGGTAGTCCCACTGCTCGTAGCGCGTGTTGGCCTTCTCCGGGAGGAGCAGGCCCACCGTGATGTCGTCCCCCTTGGCGGGGGTCGCGTCGTCGCTGCTGCCTGTCGCGCCGAGCATGCCGCAGCCGGCGAGCGTGACGGACATGGAGACGGCGGCCACGGATATGGCGATACGACGCATGCGAGGGCTCACTTCAGGTGCGTTTTGGACGTGGGCACAGCTTTGCGGCCCATGTGACTGAAAAGCCAACGCTTCGGCGACCACCGCGTCAAGAGGCAGCCACTTAACGAGATGAACACGACACGGTGCGCTGAACTCGTGAAAGTCCTGCGAACACGCCGCGGGGATCACCTGGACACGCAGGCATACCATAGCCACAGCTGTGGTCGTGGATGAGAGAAGGGGCCCGTGGGTTCTGCGAACCCACGGGCCCCTCTTCGCTTGCGCGCGCCGTCAGTCGGACTGCTGCTGACGCTTGGGACGCCAGACCACGAGCGCGCTGGTCTGCTGCACCTCCTGGTAAGGCACCAGGTCACGACGGTACGAGGCGTGCACGGCGGCCTCGCGCTGACGCATGGCCGCCGCCGCGCCGTCGAGCGCGTCCTCCAGTTCGGCCACACGGGCCTGGAGCGCGGCGACCTGGTTCTCCAGTTCGATGATGCGCTTGATTCCGGCCAGGTTGATGCCCTCGTCCTGTGACAACTGCTGCACCTGACGGAGCAGTTCGATGTCACGGGCCGAGTAGCGCCGGCCCCGGCCCGCCGTACGGTCCGGCGACACGAGTCCCAGACGGTCGTACTGACGCAGCGTCTGCGGGTGCAGGCCGGAGAGCTGGGCCGCCACCGAAATGACGTAGACCGGGGTGTCCTGGGTCAGTTCGTACGGGTTGCGTCGACGGCCGTCCATCGCATCAAGCTCCCTTCGCGGCCTGGAACAGCTCCGCCCGCGGATCCTGGTCCGCGGTTGCCTCGCGATACGCCTCCAGGGCGTCACGAGCCTTCCCCGTCAGGTCCTTGGGGACACTCACCTCGACGGTGACCAGCAGATCGCCGCGGGTGCCGTCCTTGCGGACCGCGCCCTTGCCGCGGGCGCGCAGGGTGCGCCCGTTGGGTGTGCCCGGCGGCAGCTTCAGCGTCACCGGCGGACCGCCCAGCGTCGGGACCCGGATCTCGCCCCCGAGGGCCGCCTCGGGGTACGTCACCGGCACCGTGACCGTCAGGTTGTCGTCCTTGCGGCCGAACACCGGGTGGGTGCCGACGTGCACGACGACGTACAGGTCGCCCGCGGGGCCGCCGCGCTCGCCCGGCGCGCCCTTGCCGCGCAGCCGGATCCGCTGGCCGTCGCTGACCCCCGCGGGGATGCGCACCTGCATCGTCCGCGAGGACTTGGCCCGCCCGCTGCCCTTGCAGACCTCGCAGGGTTCCTCCGCGATCAGGCCGCGGCCCTTGCAGTCCGGGCAGGGGTCGGTCAGCGAGAAGCCGCCGCCGGAGCCCCGCGCCACCTGTCCGGTGCCGACGCAGGTCGGGCACACGCGCGGCGTGCCGTTCTTGTCGCCGGTGCCCGAACAGGCCTTGCAGGGCGACTGCGACGACATCCGCAGCGGGACGGTCGCGCCCTCGATGGCCTCGGTGAAGCTGAGCGTCACCTCGGACTCGATGTCCTGGCCCCGTCGCGGCTGGGTCCGGGTGGCCCCCGGGCCGCCCCGGTTGAACAGGCCCCCGAAGACGTCACCGAGGCCGCCGCCGAAGCCGCCCGCCTGGCCGCCGGCCTGACCTCCGAAGAGGTCACCCAGGTCGAAGTTGAAGGAACCGCCGCCCGCGCCCGGCCCCGGGCGGAACCCGCCGTTGCCGAAGAGGGCGCGCGCCTCGTCGTACTCCTTGCGCTTCTTGGGGTCGCCGAGGACGTCGTTCGCCTCGGAGATCTCCTTGAACCGCTCCTCCGCCTTGGTGTTCCCCTTGTTGGCGTCCGGGTGGTACTCGCGGGCGAGCTTCCGGTACGCCTTCTTGATCTCGGCCTCGGTGGCGTCCTTGGGGACGCCGAGGACCTTGTAGTAGTCCTTCTCGATGAAGTCCTTGGTGCTCATCCCCGACGTCCCTCCTTCCCTGCGTCAGCTGTAACGTCAGCCCTCCTCCGGGCCACCGCTCTCCTTGTTCTCCCCGTCGGCCTGCGCCTCGGAGCCCTCCTCGGCCGGCGGAGCCGTCTGCGCGCCGGGCTGCGGCTCGGCGACGGCCACCCGCGCGGGGCGGATGGTGCGCTCGCCGATGCGGTACCCCGGCTGCAGGATCGCCACGCACGTCGTCTCGGTGACGTCCGGCGCGTAGGAGTGCATCAGGGCCTCGTGGATCGTCGGGTCGAAGGGCTCGCCCTCCTTGCCGAACTGCTGGAGGCCCAGCTTGGCCACCGTGGTCTCCAGCGACTCGGCGACCGACTTGAAGCCGCCCACCAGCTCGCCGTGCTCACGTGCCCGGCCGATGTCGTCGAGCACCGGGAGCAGTTCGGTCAGGAGATTCGCCACGGCGGTCTCCTTCACGGCTGCCCGGTCCCGCTCGACACGGCGACGGTAGTTCTGGAACTCCGCCTGGAGGCGCTGGAGGTCCGCGGTGCGCTCGTTCAGCGCGCTGCGGGTCTGGTCCAGCTGGGCCACCAGAGCGGCGTCCTGCTCGGTGTCCCCGGCCGGGGCCGCCTCTTCCTCGGGAGAGGGAGCGGCGGCCTGCGGCTCGGCGTCGTCGGACGGTGCGCCGGAAGGGACATCGGGCTGCTGGTCGTCGAAGCCCGGGGTCTCTTCCGTCACGCCGCACCGTCCTTCCGGTCCTCGTCGACGATCTCGGCGTCGACGACGTCGTCGTCGGCCTTGGCCTCACCGGCGCCGGCGGAGGAGCCGCCCGCGGCCTGCGCGCCCTGGGCGTCGGCGTACATCGCCTGGCCCAGCTTCTGCGAGACGGCGGCGACCTTCTCGGTGGCCGTGCGGATCTCGGCGGTGTCCTCGCCCTTGAGCTTCTCCTTCAGCTCGGCGACGGCGGCCTCGACCTCGGTCTTGATCTCGCCGGGCACCTTGTCCGCGTTGTCCGTGAGGAACTTCTCGGTCTGGTAGACGAGCTGCTCGCCCTGGTTGCGGGACTCGGCGGCCTCGCGGCGGGCGTGGTCCTCCTCCGCGTACTTCTCGGCCTCCTGACGCATGCGCTCGACCTCGTCCTTCGGGAGCGAAGAGCCGCCGGTGACGGTCATCTTCTGCTCCTTGCCGGTGCCGAGGTCCTTCGCCGTGACGTGCATGATGCCGTTGGCGTCGATGTCGAAGGAGACCTCGATCTGCGGGACGCCACGCGGCGCCGGCGGCAGACCGGTCAGCTCGAACATGCCGAGCTTCTTGTTGTACGCCGCGATCTCGCGCTCGCCCTGGTAGACCTGGATCTGCACCGACGGCTGGTTGTCCTCGGCCGTCGTGAAGATCTCGGAGCGCTTGGTCGGGATCGTGGTGTTGCGCTCGATCAGCTTGGTCATGATGCCGCCCTTGGTCTCGATGCCGAGGGACAGCGGGGTGACGTCGAGCAGGAGGACGTCCTTGACCTCGCCCTTGAGGACACCGGCCTGGAGCGCGGCGCCGATGGAGACGACCTCGTCCGGGTTGACGCCCTTGTTGGCCTCCTTGCCGCCGGTCAGGTCCCTGACCAGTTCGGCGACGGCGGGCATACGGGTCGAACCGCCGACCAGAACGACGTGGTCGATCTCGCTGACGGAGATGCCGGCGTCCTTGATCACGTTGTTGAACGGCGTCTTGCAGCGCTCGAGCAGGTCCGCGGTCAGCTGCTGGAACTGGGCGCGGGTCAGCTTCTCGTCGAGGTGCAGGGGGCCCTCGGCGGAGGCGGTGATGTACGGGAGGTTGATCGAGGTCTCGGTGGACGAGGACAGCTCGATCTTCGCCTTCTCGGCGGCCTCACGCAGACGCTGCAGCGCCATCTTGTCCTTGCCCAGGTCCACGCCGTGACCGGCCTGGAACTGCTTGACCAGGTAGTCGACGACGCGCTGGTCCCAGTCGTCACCACCGAGGTTGTTGTCACCGTTGGTGGCCTTCACCTCGACGACACCGTCGCCGATCTCCAGGAGGGAGACGTCGAAGGTACCGCCACCGAGGTCGAAGACGAGGATCGTCTGGTCGTCCTTGTCGAGGCCGTACGCCAGGGCGGCGGCCGTCGGCTCGTTGACGATGCGCAGCACGTTCAGACCGGCGATCTCGCCGGCCTCCTTGGTGGCCTGGCGCTCGGCGTCGTTGAAGTACGCCGGGACGGTGATGACCGCGTCGGTCACCTTCTCGCCCAGGTACGCCTCGGCGTCCCGCTTCAGCTTCTGCAGCACGAAGGCGCTGATCTGCTGCGGGTTGAAGTCCTTGCCGTCCAGGTTGATCTTCCAGTCGGTGCCCATGTGGCGCTTGACCGACCGGATGGTCCTGTCGACGTTGGTCACGGCCTGGCGCTTGGCCACCTCGCCGACCAGCACCTCACCGTTCTTGGCGAAGGCGACGACGGAAGGCGTGGTCCTGGCGCCCTCGGCGTTGGTGATGACGGTGGGCTCGCCGCCCTCCAGAACGCTGACGACGGAGTTAGTCGTGCCCAGGTCGATGCCGACCGCACGTGCCATTTCGATTCCTCCAGCTGACTTGAGTGGAACAGACTCAAGCATGCATGACGTCCGCCGCCGGGTCAACAGAGCTGAGTCAGGCAGACTCAACTCTTATCCGCTCCTTACACGCAACTGCTCGCTGACCTGCGACGACGCGCTGGCGACACGTTGACGCGGACGGAAAACAGGGGTGACGGGACGCCTCACGAGCACCAGGACGGGCACCGTGGCGGCCGCCGCGACCCACCACACCGCCCCGGGGGACAGCCTGCCGGTGTGCACGCACACCGCGACGACCACCCCTCCCGCGGACCCGGCGCCCAGCAGCACCGGCACCGCGCGGGGCGCGAGGGCCAGCCGCCGCAGCCGGTGCCCGAGATGGTCGGGGCGCCCACGGGTGAGCGCCCGGCGGTCGAGCCGCCGCCCGAGTACCACCAGGGCCGCGTCCGCACACGCGATCGCCGTCAGCGCGTACAGCACGGCCGCCCCGGCTCCGATTCCCTGCCCCGCCCGCACGAAAACCGCTGACGAGGCCAGCAGGAATCCGGTGAAGAGCGCACCGGCCGACCCCAGGCCCGCCCGCGCGGGGAACCAGTTGTGCAGCAGGAACCCGGCGAGCGCGGCGGCCAGCACGCCCATCAGCGCGGCGAGGGAGTCCATCAGCTCGGCCGTGGCGCACGCGGCGACCCCGAACGCGCCCACCGCGCCGACCGCTCCGGCCAGCCCGTCGGCGTGGTCCAGCCCGCGGAAGGCGGTGGTCGCGACCGCGATCCAGACCACGGCCGCCGCTCCGGCGGCCGCACCGGTCTCCTCGTACGGCACGACGAAGCCCGCCGCGACCGCCGTCCCGGCCGGCGTGACCCACCAGCGCAGCCGCCGGAGGTCGGCGGCCAGCCCGAGCAGGGCGACGCAGCCGGCGGCCGCGACCACCTGGCCGACCCCGGCCCCGAGGGGCAGCAGACCGGCGGCGTCGGCGCCTCCCGCGACCAGGACGGTGGCAAGCGCGACGGCCGCTCCCCCGGACAGCGGCAGGGGCCGGCGCCGCCTGCGGTCGGTGATCCCGAGACGCAGGGCGGGGGTCCGCAGCACCCCGGTGAGGAGGGCGGAGAGCAGCAGTGCGGTGGCGGCCGCGGTGATCCCGTAGAGCACGGATATAAGTTAGGGGCGTATGGACTGATTTGGCGTGAATAACACGATCGACTCCGGGACGCCTTCACGGGCCGCCCGCATAGGCAACCCTCAGCGACTCAGATCACCCCGTGCCCGGCTACAGTGCGGCCGGAGATGGGGGTAGTCTCAGACGGACTGCATAAGTTACCGCTTAGTAATCTCGGGGAAGCCGGACGGCACACCCCGGTGAAGCCCCCGACAACCACTCCACACCCTGAACCCCTCGCAGGCCCGAGGAGCCCCCATGCAACTCGCCGCGATCATCGTGTCGCTGGTCCTGACCGTGGTCGGCGTTGCGCTGCTCGCACGCGCGATCGGCCAGTTCGTCCGGTACTTCAAGCTGGGCCAGCCGGTCCCGGCCCGCACCCGGACCGACAATCCCTACCAGCGCAGTGTGACCCTGGTGCGGGAGTTCCTCGGCCACACCCGCATGAACAGGTGGGGCGTCGTCGGCATCGCCCACTGGTTCGTCGCCGTCGGCTTCCTGACCCTGCCGCCGACCCTCGCCCAGGCCTTCGGCCAGCTCTTCCAGGCCGACTGGGTGCTGCCGGTCATCGGCGACTTCCTGCCGTTCGAGATGTACATCGAGTTCATCGGTGTCATGACGGTCCTGGGCATCGCGGTGCTCATCGTGATCCGTCTGCTCAGCCTGCCGTCCCGGCCCGGCCGCAAGTCCCGCTTCACCGGCTCCAAGGCCGGCCAGGCGTACTTCGTCGAGTACGTGATCCTCACCATCGGCCTCGCCATCTACGTGCTGCGCGGCCTCGAGGGCGCCCTGCACCACGTCGACGGCTACTCGGCGTCGTACTTCGCGTCGTACCCGCTGGTGCAGGCCTTCGACGGGCTCTCCACCGGGACGCTGCAGAACCTGGTCTACCTGACCGCGATGATCAAGATCGGGACGTCGTTCGTCTGGATGATCGTCGTCTCGCTCAACACCAACATGGGTGTGGCCTGGCACCGCTTCCTCGCCTTCCCCAACATCTGGTTCAAGCGTGAGGCCGCCGGCGGGACCGCGCTGGGCGCGCTGCAGCCGATGACCTCCGGGGGGGAGCCGATCGACTTCACCGACCCCGGTGACGACGACGTCTTCGGCGTCTCCCAGGTCGAGCAGTTCTCCTGGAAGGGCCTGCTGGACTTCTCCACCTGCACCGAGTGCGGCCGCTGCCAGTCGCAGTGCCCCGCGTGGAACACCGGCAAGCCGCTCTCCCCGAAGCTGCTGATCATGTCGCTGCGCGACCACGCGCACGCCAAGGCGCCGTACCTGCTGGCCGGCGGCGGCAAGACCATGGAGGGCGAGGAGAAGGCGTCGGAGGAGCAGCTGGCCGGCGTGCCCGCCGCCGCCCTCGCCGAGGCCGAGCGCCCGCTGATCGGCACCGCCGAGGAGAACGGCGTCATCGACCCGGACGTCCTGTGGTCCTGCACGACCTGCGGCGCCTGCGTCGAGCAGTGCCCGGTGGACATCGAGCACGTCGACCACATCGTCGACATGCGCCGCTACCAGGTGATGATCGAGTCCGCGTTCCCGTCCGAGGCGGGCACGATGCTCAAGAACCTGGAGAAGAAGGGCAACCCCTGGGGCCTGGCGAAGAAGCAGCGCCTGGAGTGGCTCAAGGAGGTCGACTTCGAGGTCCCGGTCGTCGGCAAGGACATCGAGGACCTGTCCGAGGTCGAGTACCTGTACTGGGTCGGCTGCGCCGGCGCCCTGGAGGACCGCGCCAAGAAGACCACCAAGGCCTTCGCGGAGCTGCTGCACATCGCGGGCGTCAAGTTCGCGATCATGGGCGGCGACGAGAAGTGCACCGGTGACTCCGCCCGCCGCCTCGGCAACGAGCCCCTGTTCCAGGAGCTCGGCATGGAGAACGTCATGTCCCTCAACGCCGCCTTCGGCGAGGAGATGGACGACGAGGGCAAGGTGACCGAGGAGTCGCGGAAGCCGAAGGCGTCGAAGAAGATCGTCGCCACCTGCCCGCACTGCCTCAACACCCTCGGCAACGAGTACCCGCAGCTCGGCGGCGACTACGAGGTCATCCACCACACCCAGCTGCTCCAGCACCTGGTGGACGAGGGCAAGCTCATCCCGGTCACCCCGGTCGAGGGCCTCATCACCTACCACGACCCGTGCTACCTGGGCCGCCACAACAAGATCTACACGCCTCCGCGCGAGATCATCGGCAAGGTCCCCGGCCTGCGCAACGAGGAGATGCACCGCCACAAGGAGCGGGGCTTCTGCTGCGGCGCCGGCGGCGCGCGGATGTGGATGGAGGAGCGGATCGGCAAGCGCATCAACAACGAGCGCGTCGACGAGGCCCTGTCCCTGAACCCGGACATCATCTCCACCGCCTGCCCGTTCTGCCTGGTCATGCTGACCGACTCGGTCAACGGCAAGAAGAACGACGGCAAGGCCAAGGAGTCGACCCAGGTCGTCGACGTGGCCCAGCTCCTGCTGGAGTCGGTCAAGACCCCGGTCGACCCGGCCGGCGAGGAGGAGTCGGAACCGGCTCCCGAGCCGGAGCCGGTGAAGTAGTCCACACCGCGCAGTGAAGGGGGCCGCCCGCTAGGGCGGCCCCCTTCGCCGTCTGCAGGCTCCGTCAGCCGGCGCGGGCCGCGGCTCCGTAGGGGGCCGGGGGGAGGGCCGTCGGGAGCTCCGTGCGGCGGGCGATGCCCAGCTTGCGGTAGGCCGCCGTCAGGTGGGTCTCCACCGTGCGGCGGGCCAGGTGGAGGGAGGCCGCTATCTCCGCGTTGGTGCGGCCCTCGGCCGCCAGACCGGCGATGCGGCGTTCGCTGTCCGTCAGGGCCTCCGGGCCCGTGCGGGGCGCGCCGGGGCGGCGGGCGCCGCCCTCGTGGAGGAGGTCCTCCGCCACGCGGCGCAGCCGCACCGCGCCGAGACGCTCCGCGTGCTCCACCGCCTCGTGCAGCGCCTCCCGCGCTTGGGAGCGCTCCCGAAACGCGAGCAACAGCCTTCCGTGCGCGATCAGCGCGGCGATCAGCTCGGCCCCGCCGGGCGCCGCACGCAGCAGTCCGACCGCCCGCGCCGTGAGCCGCAGACCCCGCCGGCCGCCCGTCGCCTCGCCCAGCATGCGCAGCGCCCGGCCCCGTACCCGCGCCGTGCCCCACACCTCGGCGAGCCGCGCCTCCTCCTCCGCCAGCGCCAGCGCCTCCTGCGGCCTGCCCAGCGCGAGCAGGCACTCGGCCGCGCCCACCCGCCACGGCGACACCACGGACAGATGCCCCTCCAGGGACGCCTGGCGCCGCCCGCACTCCAGGAAGTCCTCCAGCGCCCGTTCCGGCTGCCCGGACGCGGCCAGCAGCACCGCCCGCGCGTACAGGAACCGGTGCGTGCGCCAGGAGTCCGGCGCGGTCGGCAGGTCGAAGCCGTCCACCAGCCGCTCGGCCTCCTCCCGCCGCCCCGTCTCCACCAGCGCGATCACCGCCTGGGTGTGCGCGCTCGTGGGACCGGGCCCCGACGACCGGATCCGCGCGGTACGGGCGTGCGGTTCGGCGAGGACCGCGTCCCAGTCGGCGCGGGCCGCCGCGACGTCCACCCGCATGTCGGTGAGGATGTGGTGCATCGGGTGCAGCAGGAACGACGCCAGCGGATCCAGAGCCCGCCGGACCAGCCGCTCCGCCTCGTCCAGCTCGTCCGCCCAGTGCGCCACGAGCGCGGCCATGCCGTACAGGAACGGCACGGCGACCGGATCCGCAGGCCCCTCGGTGAGCGCGCGGATCCGCTCCATGGCCTCCCGCGAGGAGATCAGCCCACCCGTCGCACCGTGCCGCACCGCCAGCATGCGGTGCGCCGCGTCCAGCAGGTCCGGCCCGTCGCCCTCCGGCTCGGGCGCGAGCGGCTCGTCGCCGGCGCGCGACACGTGCGGGGTGGCGTCGGACAGCAGCACGGTGACCGCACGCAGCGTCCGCACCGGACCTGGACGCCCCGCGAACCGCTGCTCCTCCTCCCGCAGCATCCGCCGCGCCGCGGCGACGTCCCCGCTGCGGGCCAGCGCCGTGGCCAGGGCGACCGTCGCCCGCAGCCGGTCCCGCGAGCCGCCGGGCAGCCGTACGGCCTGGGCCAGCCGGGGCAGCCCGCCCGACGGGTGGGCGGCGCACTCCAGGGAACCGAGCTGGATCAGGACGGTGGCCCGGCGGACGGGCTCCATCGGCTCGTCCAGGGCGCGCCGCAGGAACGCCACCGCGCAGCGCGGCCGGTCGGCGCGCACCTCCTCGGCCGCCGCCTCCAGCAGCACGTCGACCGCCCACGGCTCGGCCACCGCGGCCCCGTGGTGCAGGTGCCAGGCCACGGCGCCGACCGGGGCCCCTTCACGCATCAGCTCCTCGGCGGCGGCCCGGTGCGCCTCCCTGCGGCGCCCGCTGGTCCAGCCGCTCAGCACGGCGTCCCGCAGCAGCGGATGGGCGTACCGGTGGAGTCCGTCCTGGTCCCGCCGCAGCAGGCCGAGGCGGGTCATCGCCGTGAGCCAGCCCGTCACCCGGTCCGGGTCGGCCTGCGCCATGCGGGCCACGGTCCGCGCCTGGGTGTCGCGGCGCTCCTCGGGGCAGTCCCCCGGGCACCACTCGCGCCGTGTCCCGTCATCCGCGGTCTTCGGGGTACGGGCCGCGGCCGCCCGATCCGCCTCCCCGCTCTCCAGCACGGCCAGACAGCGGGCGACCCGCGCCGTGGCCCCGCCCGCGCCGGCCAGCCACCACGAGACGACGTCCAGGTACGCCCCCGGGTACAGCGCGGCGCACGTCTCGGGCAGTGCGGCGGAGGGGCCTTCCGTGGCGGACCCCGTCCAGGACGACAGGTCGTGCAGCAGGGCCCGCAGCAGCAGCGGGTTGCCCGCCCCGGCGCGCACGCAGTCCGCCACCCGGCCGGGCTCGGCGTCCGGGAAGGCGGCCCGCACCAGGTCCGCGGCGGCGCCCGCGCTCAGCGGGGCGACGGTGTGGGTGTGGACGAGGGCGGGGGACAGCCCGTGGGCGAGTCCGTGGCCGGCCGGGTCGATGTCGTACTGGCTGCGTTCGGTCACCACGAGCAGCACGGGCAGCCCGTCGACGAGCCGGGCGGCCTCCGCTAGCCAGCGGCGCGAGGCCGCGTCGGCGGCATGCACGTCGTCGACCGCGACGAACAGCGGCCCGCGCCGCGCATACGTCTCCAGCAGCCGCCACAACAGCCCGCCCTGCGTCCGCCGGTGCTCGGCGGGGGACGTGCCGGCCGACGCCGGGGGCTCCTGGAGGAAGTCCGCGTCGGCGCCGAACAGTTGCCGGGCGACGCCCCAGTCGGCGCCGCCGTCCTCCGGGGTGCCGCGCCCCCGCAGGACCCGCATCCCCCGCCCGGCCGCCTGCTCGGCGGCGGCGCCCAGCAACGCGGTGCGTCCGGTGCCGGTGGCGCCGCGCAGCAGGACGAGACGGCCCGCGCCGGCACGGGCGCGTTCGCCCTGCGCGGCCAGCAGGCGCAGGGCGTCGTCCCGTTCGCTCAAGGGCTCTGCTAACGGCACGGGTTCCTCCTGGGCCGGGCGGATCGTGGGCGGGCGACGGTGCCGCCACGGACACCGGCCCCGGTCTGAAGGACGCGGAAAAAGGCGTACGGGTGCCCCGACGGGCCTACGGGAGCGGCCTGTTGAGGCAGAAAGTAAGCGTGAGGTGTGAATGCGCGCCGCGGGTATGGACGCGGAACACCGGGTCGTGTTCCATGCCCGCAGAGCCGTGACCTGGTCACGGAGGCGTGCGTGCCCGCATGCCCCGATCTCGTGGTGCGTCTCGTGGTTCTCCACGATTGTCCGCGCCCCACCCGCCACAGGAGTGTGGATCCGCAGCGTCGGACGCGGCCGCCCCGGCGGCGGTCGCACGGTCGGGTATGGGGAATCGGTTGCAGAGCACGTCGTTGACAGGCCCGGAGACGGCAGCGCCCACCGGGCCCGGAAGCCGTATCCCCGTGGTGGTGGAGGCCCCCGACCCGATCTCCCGGGCCGGCGCGGTCAGCGAACTGCGCCGCCACCCGGTCATCGACCTGGTGGAGGACGGGCGGCCCGGCCCCGGCACCGTGGCCCTCCTGGTCAACGACCACCTGGACGAAGACCTGTTGACGCGGATGCGCAAGCTGGTCCGCAGCGACGGCAGCCGCGCGGTGCTCGTGGTCGGCGCGATCCGGGAGAGCGAACTGCTCGACGTCGTCGAGTGCGGCGTCGGCGCGATCGTCTGGCGTCACGAGGCCACCGCGCAGCGGCTGGTGCGCGCCGTCGTCGCGGCGTCGCGGGGCGACGGGGACCTCCCCGGGGACCTGCTGGGCAGGCTCATCAACCGGGTGGGCACACTGCACCGCACGTCCGCCGGCCACTCCGGCGCCCCGGCGAGCGGGCTGACGGCCCGCGAGGTCGACGTCCTGCGGCTCGTCTCCGAAGGGCTGGACACCGGAGAGATCGCCGGGAAACTCGCGTACTCCGAACGGACGGTCAAGAACGTGTTGCACGGAATCACCACCCGGCTGCACCTCCGCAACCGGGCGCACGCCGTCGCGTACGCCCTTCGGGAAGGTTACATCTGACCGTCCAGGCACCCGGGTTGGGGCCCCTCGGGCACCGCCCCGTGCCCGCGCGCCCACCCCGGCGCCGGACCCCGTGCGGCGCGCCCCCGGCACCATCGACGGGACCCGGAGACGTGCCGTCGGCGGTGAGGCGTCCGGCGTCGACTGAGGCGGCCGGCGGCCGGACGACCCGGGGACCGCGCGACGGCAGAGCAGGAGTACGACGGTGATCCACGAGGTGGACGAGGTCCTCAAGGGCCTCCTCAAGGGCGGCGCCCTGGCCGGCTCGGGCGTCGAGGTGTCCCTGGACGCCCCGACCCGGGACTGGGCGGCCCGCCGCAACGCGCCCACCCTCAACGCCTACCTGTACGACATCCGCGAGGAGGTCTCCCGCCGGGAGCGCGGCACGGTCGCGGTCACCGACGACACCGGCCAGGTGGTGCGGCGCCGGATGCCGCCGCGCTGGTTCCGCCTGTCCTACCTGGTCACCGCCTGGACGCGGCAGCCCGAGGACGAGCACCGCCTGCTGTCGGCCGCGCTGGCCACGCTGCTCCCCCGCGAGATCCTCCCGCCCGCCGAACTCCCGCCCTCCCTGTCCGCGCTGGGACTGTCGGTCACCCTGTCCGTCGCCGGGACGCAGACCGAGTCGCGGTCGCTGGCCGAGATCTGGTCCGCGCTCGGCGGTGAGCTAAAGCCGTCCCTGGACCTGGTGGCGCTGGTCCCGTTCCCGTCCTACCCCGAGTACGACGCCGGACCGCCGGTCACCGAGGGCGCGGTCGTCCGGGTCCGCTCCGTCGACGGCGCCCGGGACACCACCCGCGCCCACCGCCCGCACCACCTCGAGGGCGGACGGGGCACCCGGTGAACACTCCGCACCCCGACCCCGCCGACGCCCTCCTCGCCCGCGTCACCCGGCTCCGCGCCCGCGTCGCCCGGCTGGTGGAGCTCCGCTCCGCGGACGACCCCACCGCCGACGACCCCCTGCGCGGCCTCTACCTCTCCGAGGCGGCCGCAAGCCACCACCTGCACACCACCCCCGCGCCCCTGCCGGACGGCCCGGACGACGAGGAGCCCCCCGGCGACCGGCTCGGCCCGCTCGCGCGACGGCTCGGCCTGCACCCGCCGGAGGTCACGGTGCTGCTGGCGGCGCTCGCCCCGGACCTCGACCGGTCCTTCGAGCCGCTGTACGGCTATCTCAACGACGACGTGGGCCGCCGCCGCGCCACCACCGGTCTCGCGCTCGACCTCGCCGGCGCGCCCGTGCACCGGCCCGAGTCCCGCGCGGTGTTCCACCCCTCCGCACCGCTGCGGACGTTCGCCCTGCTGGACGTCGAGGAACCAGAACGCCCCTTCCTGAGCCGCTCGTTGCGGGTGCCGGGCCGGGTCGTCGCCCATCTCCTCGGCGACGACACCCCCGACCCGTCGCTCGCCGGGCGCGTCCGCCCGCTCCCCGTACCGTCCGAGCCCCCCGGCGAGGACGGCTTCACCGGACGGCTCGCCGCCCGGCTGAAGGAGGAGCCGCTCACCGTCTATCTGCGCGAGCACCGCGAGGGCGAGGGCCTGGCGCACGCGGCACGGGCGCTGCCCGACGGCGCCCTGCACTACACGCCCCACGGCCCGCACACCGGGCAGCCGCTGGCCGCCCTGGTCCGCGAGGCCCGGCTGCTCGACCGCCCGCTGGTCGTCCCGGTGCCGCAGGACGACCCGGGGGCACTCGTGCGGGCACTGTCCGTGCCCGATGTGCCCGTGGTGTTCACCGGCTCCGGGCCGTACGACCCGCAGTGGTGCGACGACGACCCGCTGGTGCTGGACGCCCCCCGGCTGGGCACGAACGCCGTGCACGCCTGGGCCGCCGCCCTGCGCGACGGTGACCCCGATGCCCCTACGGGCACCGCCGGCCCCGGCTTCGACCTGGCCGCCACCGTCGCCCCCTACCACCTGGGCACCGACCGGGTGGCGCGGGCGGTGCGGGCCGCGCGGGCCCTCGCCGCGTTCGACGGCACCCCGCTCGCCCCCGCCCATCTGCGGCTCGCCGCCCGCCAGCAGTCCACGTCCGGTCTCGAGCAGCACGCCCGCCGCATCCGGCCCGCGGTGACCTGGGACGACCTGGTGCTGCCCGAGGCGCCCCTGACCCAGCTGCGCGAACTGGCCCGGCGGGCCCGGCTGCGCGACCGGGTGCTCGGCGACTGGCGCCTCAGCGCCGGAGGCGGCCGGGGCCGGGGTGTCCTCGCACTGTTCGCGGGCGACTCGGGCACCGGCAAGACCCTGTCCGCCGAGGTCGTCGCCGCCGAACTGGGCCTCGACCTCTACGTCGTACGGCTCTCCTCCGTCGTGGACAAGTACGTCGGCGAGACCGAGAAGAACCTGGAGCGGGTCTTCTCCGAGGCGGACCGCACCGACGCCGTGCTCCTCTTCGACGAGGCGGACGCGGTGTTCGGCAAGCGCTCCGAGGTCAAGGACTCCCACGACCGGTACGCCAACATGGAGAGCGCCTATCTGCTCCAGCGTCTGGAGTCCTTCGACGGCATCGCGCTGCTCACCACCAACCTGCGCGCCAACATCGACGAGGCGTTCACCCGCCGCCTCGACCTGGTGGTCGACTTCCCGTTCCCGGACGCCGGGCAGCGGCTCGCGCTGTGGGAGCACTGCCTGTCCCGCGTGCCGTGCGCGGACGACGTCGACGTGTCGCGGGTGGCACGGGACTTCGAGCTGGCCGGCGGGTCCATCCGCAGCGCCGTGGTCACCGCCGCCTACGCGGCGGCCGACCGGGACACCACGGTCACCACGGCCGATCTCCTGGAGGGGGCGCGGCGGGAGTACCGCAAGGCGGGGCGGCTGGTGCCGGGCGAGGGCACCTGGTAGCCGCGGCGGCAATCAGGGCGTGCGCAGCGTCCACTTCTGGTTGGGGGTGCCGCCGCACGTCCACAGGTGCAGCCCGGTGCCGTTGGCGGTGCCGCTCCACATGGCGTCCACGCACTTGTCGGCCATCACGCTGACCAGGTCGGCGGCGGGGCTCATCGCGAAGGTCTGCGCCGGGTTGCCGCTGCACCGGGCGAGCTGGATCAGCGTGCCGTCGTCCCGCGAGGCCCAGGCCACGTCCATGCACATGCCCATGGAGCGGACGGTGCCGTCGCCGCGGAACTCCCAGCGCTGGTTGGCGGCCTTCGCGTCGCAGTCCTGGATCACCAGGCCGGTGCCGTCGTTCGCCTTGCCCTTCTTCAGCGGGACGGTGACGCAGCGGTCGGACCCGACGCCCACGATCTGGTCGCCGACCAGCGGTTCGGACTCGGCCTGCTTCTCCTCGCCGCCTCCGCCTCCGCCGCCCCCGCCGCCGGAGGCCGGCTTCTCCTCCTTCTCGCCGGACCCCGCGTCGGCCGAGCTGCCGCCGCCGGGCGCCTCCTGCTCGGGCGGCTTCACCTCCTGCGACGCCCCGGCGCTCGGCAGGGTGAGCGGCGCGGACGCGGAGGCCTGCGGCGCGGGGATCACGCCGGCCTCGGCCTGCGCCGTCTTCTCCGTGGCCAGCGACCGCACGTCCGGCTTGTACGTCAGCCAGATCACGACGAACGCGACGGCCAGCGCGACCGTCGTCGCCAGCACCGTGGCCAGCCAGCCCGGCAGGAAGCCGCGCTGCACGAACTTCCCCTCCACGCCCAGCGGATCGACGCCGGAGCGCTGCACCATGAGCGTGTAGGGACGCTCCTGCTTGGAGCCGAACCAGATGATCTCCCGGGGCTTCAGCCGGGCCTTCACGAACGCCGCCCGCCCCGGTTCGATCTGGACGTTTCCCGGGTCCAGGTCGAAGGAGAGCTGGTCGCCGTTGTCGCTGCCGCTCAGCGAGGCGGTCACCTTGGTGTTGCCGACGTTGTCCACCGCGAGCACGGGCTTGCCCCGCAGCCGCCCCTTCACCACCGGCGGCACCAGCTCGGCCCGCACCTCGGTGAACGGCGTGACCGTCACGTTCCCCTCGGGGACGGTGGTCGCCTCGGGGTGCTCCGTCGGCGTGATCCGGACCGCGTACGGATGCGGTCCCGCGGCCGCGTCCGGGGTGCGCGGCACGTCGAAGGACACCTCGACGGTCCCCGTGGTCCCGGGGTACAGGCGCAGCGAAGGCGGCTCCACCCGCGCGTACGGCGCGAGGTCACCCACCGGCTCGAACCGGTACTCGTCCACCACGTCACCGGTGTTGCGCACCCGCAGCCGCACCGTCGTACGGCCGCCCGGGTCGACCGTCGCCGACGCCGGCTCAAGAGAAGTCCAAAGGCTCACGCGTCGACGCTAGTTGACACCCTCCGGGCGGTCACGAGGCTGCGAGGCAGGTTCGGCTGCCCGGAAAGGCAACGGGGTGCCCCGGCTCAGCTCTCCTCCCATTCGGAGGCGGAGCCGTCGGGGTCGTGGGTGACGCGTTCCGTCGACATCTCGCCCTCGATCACCCACCGCTCCGTCAGCTCCTTGCCGTTCGCCTCGGCTTTCTCACGGACAGCGTTCACCACCGCTTCGTGTTCCCTCATCCACTCCGGCATCAGCCAGCCCGGGAAGAACTGTCCATGGGCGCCCGCGGCCACGACCTCGTACCCGGTGGCCCGCCCGATGTGTTCGTTGACGGCCTGGAAGGCCCACTCGCAGCAGGCGCAGGCCAGCTTGACCCCGCCCATCATGACCTTCTCCGGAGCCTCGTCCTTCGCTTTCGGATTGCTCAGCCACTTCGCGACATGCTGTCCGAGGACCGTCATCTCACCGTGCTGGGAGGTGTTCGGCGCCGAGGCGCCACCGACCGCGTACCACCGGACCTTCCCTTCCTCCAGGGCCTTTTTCACGGCGAGCAGCCCTCCGGCGCCGCTGTGCTCACTGAGGTAGGAGCCCTCGACCAGCGCGCGGACCTTGGTCTGGTCCCTGCCGGCCCTGCTGCGCTGTGCGTCCTCGGCCCGTGCCACCTCGTCGGAACCGTTGACGAACCGAGCCAGTTCGGCCTCGACGACCTTCTTGTCGTTCTCGGTCACCTTCTTGTCGCCGGTGTTCCCGGCGATCGCGAGGTAGCCGTCCTGTTCCAGGGACACGGCCAGATGAGGCGTGATCTTCTTGACGCTGCGGACGGGTTTCTTCTTCTTGTCGACGAACTGACCGTTGGTGGCCCTGATCGTGTCCAGCGCGATGCGGGACATCCGGTCCAGCATGCGCAGGGTGACGTCCCGGTCCTCCTCCGCCGTCGGCTTCGTCTGCCGGAACCCCGGCGCGGCGGCCTCCGCCGTCTCCGGAACACGCTGGACCCGGGGCGCCCCCATGTCCACGGCCCGCTGCAGGCCCTGGCCGCCCACCGTCCCGGCCGCCTCGGAGAGCGCCGGTGGCGCTCCGCTCATCACACGGCGGGCGTTCTCCTCGGCCTCGCGCTCGAAGCGGTCGCCCGGGTCGCTGACCTTGAGCCCGCCGCCGTGGTCGTGACCGTCGACCGGCCCCTGACGCTGCTGGACGACATGCGTCAGCTCGTGCGCCAGGGTGTGCCTGTCCAGGCCGTCCCGGCCCGCCACCACATGGCTGCCCGAGGTGTAGGCGCGGGCGCCGATCTCCTCGGCGGACCGCTGCGCCACGGCGTCCGTGTGCAGCCGCACGTCACCGAAGTCCGCGCCGAGCCGGGCCTCCATCTCCGTCCTCAGAGGAGCGTCCAGGGGCCGGCCGGCGCTGCGCAGCACCTGGTGCACGGCCGACCTCTGCACCGAAGGCCGGTCCTGTCCGGGCTGATGACCGCAGTTCGCGTCGTGCCGGTGGCGCTCCTCGGCCACGGCCCGGGCCACCGCGGCGTTCCCCGCCGTCCGCTGCAACGCGAGCAACCGCGCATCCGTCGTACCGGCCGGACGGCCGGCCTCCGCACGCGGCTTCGCCGGCCGGGCGCCGGGCGTCCGTGCCTGGTTCTGGCTGTCTTCCTGCCCGCGCACGGGCGCTCCCCTCGATGGTGGACACACGTCGGTCCGCAGACTGCCAGGCGGGCGTGGGGCAGGGAATGGCCGTCGGGGCAGACGCGTGGGCAGACGCGGGACGCCCTGCCCTTACGGGCAGCGGCCGTGCCCCGGACACGGCACTCCCAGCCGTTCCGGCGGGCGCGACGCGCGCGCGAGGGTGCGTACAGACCTGACTCGTACCCCGAGGAGAGCAGAGCATGCCGTCCTACCTGTCGCCGGGCGTCTACGTCGAGGAGGTGGCCAGCGGCTCGCGCCCCATCGAAGGAGTGGGCACATCGGTGGCGGCCTTCGTCGGCCTCGCACCCACCGGCCCGCTGAACGAGCCGACCCTGGTCACCAACTGGACCCAGTTCGTCGCCGCCTTCGGCGCCTTCACGGACGGGTACTACCTGGCGCACTCCGTCTACGGCTTCTTCAACAACGGCGGCAGCGCGGCCTACGTGGTGCGGGTCGGCGGCGCCCCCGGCGGTGTCGCGGGCGAGGCGTCCGGCACGCCCGCCGAGGTGACGGGCGCGCCCGCGCAGGCCGCCCTGCCCGCCGGGACGCCCGCCCAGCTCGGCACCTTCACGGTGACCGCCGTGGCCGCCGGGTCCGGCCCGCTCAGCGTCGAGGTATCCGACCCCGAGGGCGAGGGCCCGGCCGAGCGGTTCCGCCTCACAGTCAAGGACGGCGACCGCCCCGTCGAGACGTTCGACGTCAGCGCGAAGAAGAGCAGCCGCACCTATGTCGTCACGCAGGTGAAGGAGCGCTCCAAGCTCATCACCGTGCAGGAGGCGGCGCCCGCCGCGCAGCTCGCCCGTCCCGAGAACCAGACCGTGGCGCTCGCGACGCCGCCCGCCCCCGCGCCCGCCGTCCCGGCCACCGCCGACGGCGCCGTCCGCCCCGGCCCGGCCGAGTACGTCGGCGACTCCGCGGACCGCACCGGCTTCGGCGGCCTGGAGGCCGTGGACGAGATCTCCATGGTCGCCGTCCCCGACCTGATGGCCGCCTACCAGCGCGGCGACATCGACCTGGAGGCGGTGAAGGCCGTCCAGCTCGGCCTGATCGCGCACTGCGAGCTGATGGGCGACCGGGTCGCCGTCATCGACCCGCCGCCCGGCCTGAACGCCCGCGACATCCGCGTCTGGCGCCAGGAGACCGCCGGCTACGACTCCAAGTACGCGGCGCTGTACTACCCGTGGATCAAGGTGTTCGACCCGGCGAGCGGCCAGAGCCGGGTCGTCCCGCCGAGCGGCCACGTCGCCGGCGTCTGGGCCCGCAACGACTTCGAGCGCGGCGTGCACAAGGCGCCCGCGAACGAGGTCGTCCGCGGCGCCGTCGACCTGGAGCTGCAGATCACCCGCGGCGAGCAGGACCTGCTCAACCCGATCGGCGTCAACTGCATCCGCGCCTTCCCCGGCCGCGGCATCCGCGTCTGGGGTGCCCGCACCCTGGCATCCGACCCGGCCTGGCGCTACCTGAACGTCCGCCGGTACTTCAACTACCTCGAGGAGTCGATCCTGATCGGCACCCAGTGGGTGGTGTTCGAGCCCAACGACCACCAGCTGTGGGCCAGGATCCGGCGGAACGTCTCCGCCTTCCTCGTCAACGAGTGGCGTTCCGGCGCCCTGTTCGGCTCCCGGCCGGAGGAGGCCTTCTACGTCAAGTGCGACGAGGAGACCAACCCGCCGGAGTCCGTCGACCTCGGCCGGGTCGTCTGCGAGATCGGCATCGCGCCGGTCAAGCCCGCCGAGTTCGTGATCTTCCGGCTGGCCCAGTTCTCCAGCGGGAGCGGCGAGCTGGAGGAGTAGGGGAGACCCCCGCACTCCGCCCTCCCTCCGAACTCCCCCTCTGCGAAGGAAAGTAGCGACAGATGAGTCTGCAGCCGGGTGATGCCCTCACCTCACACAACTTCGGCCTCCAGATCGACGGCGTCATGGTCGAGTACCTCGCCGAGGTCAGCGGCCTCAGCATCGAGCAGGACGTGATCGAGTACCAGCAGGTCTCGGCCCAGGGCAAGCCCGTCACCAAGAAGATGCCGGGCGTGAAGAAGGCCGGCACCTGCACGGTCGTGCGCGGCATGACCCAGTCCCCCGCGTTCAACGAGTGGATCAACGAGTCGGTCAACGGCGCGATGGGCACCGCCCGCAAGAACGCGACCATCATGGTGATGGACTACCAGAACAATCCGGTCAAGCGGTACAACATGCGCAACGCCTGGTGCAGCAAGATCGACACCAGCACCGTGAAGGCCGGCGAGGCCTCCGCGCTGACCGAGACGGTGACCATCACGTTCGAAGAACTGGTCATCGAGTAATGCGACGCACCACCGCCGCCCGGCCGGGAGCCCTCCCGGCCGGCCCGGGGCCCGCGGAGGCGGCTCCGGCCGCCGTCGCGGAGCCGGAGGAGGCCACGTCCGGCTCCGGGGCGCTGCGCACCGAGTTCCCCTTCGAGCTGCCGCGCGGCTACGTCGACGAGAACGGCACCGTCCACCGGCACGGGACGATGCGGCTCGCGACCGCCCGGGACGAACTGGTCCCGCTGCGCGACATCCGGGTGCAGGAGAACCCCGCGTACCTGTCGGTGGTGCTGCTCGGCCGGGTCATCACCCGGCTGGGGACGCTCACGATGGTGCACGACGGGGTCGTGGAGAACATGTTCGCCTCCGACCTGGCCTTCCTCCAGGACTTCTACCGGCAGGTCAACGCCGAGGGCCACACCCGTGCCGGCGTGACCTGCCCCCACTGCGAGCAGCCGTTCGAGGTCGAACTCGGCGGGAGCCGCCTGGGGGAATCGTGACGTACGCGACCGACCGGCTGCACGAGGAGATCGCGTACATCGCCTACCACTTCCACTGGAGCCTGGAGGACATCCTGGACCTCGAACACGGTGACCGCCGCCGGTACGCGGAGCAGATCACCGCGCTCGTGACGCGCGCGTCGGCGGAAGGCTGACGCGGCATGGGATTCCTCGACCGGCTGCGGCGCAGGGGCGGCGCGTCCGCGGCTCCCGGGGACGACGGCCGCACCCCGGTGGCTCCTCAGGCGCCCGTGCGCACGGCTGCGTGGCCTCTGCTGCCGCCTGTCCAGCGGGCGACTTCACGGCCGTCGTGGCCCGTCGCCGACGCGGGGTTCGGCGGCAGGCTGAGCACCTGGCAGAACCCGTCCTTCGCGGGCACGCTCTCCCACGCCGTGCTGGACGGCGCGCCAGGAGGGCTGGTCGAGGGAGTCCTCACCGCGTCGGCGCGACCGTCCGCGGGGCTGGAACTGCCCACGCTGGACCTGCCGGTGGCGAGGCCCGCGAAGGAGGCCGGTCACCCGACGGAGGGTGAGGAGCCGCCGGCGGTGCAGCGCGCGGCCGTTCCCCTCAGGGTGACGGCGTCTCCCTCCCCCGCGCGACGTTCCGCGTCCCTGACCAGGGCAGGGGGACCGGCGGCGGCGCCTGTGCAGCGGAGGACGCTGCCGGCCGCGACGGTGCCGGCGGGAAAGGCGCCGGTCGGAACCGTGCCGGTTCAGACGGTTCCGGTTCAGACGGCTCCGGTCGAGACGCGGGGCTCGGGTTCGGGTCCCGCAGGCGACCCGGCGGGCTCCGGGGGAAGCGGTGGTACGGCGTCCGCGCCGCGCCGACGACCCCTGCTCGGGGCGCCGTTGACGGTTCCGCCACCGGGGGCGAAGGCTCCCGAGCCGCGCGCAGCGACTCCGGGAGGCTCGTCGCCCTCCCCGTCGCCGGTTCCCGTGGCCCGCTCGACGTCCTCGACCGCCTCGGCCGCCTCGCCGTCGTCGGTTCCTCCGGTCGCCGGTGCGGCCTCGGGCTCTCCCGTGTCCGGGGAAGCACCGGTGACGTCCGTCCCCCGGGAGTCCGGCAGTGTGCCCGTACGTCAACGGGCCGTCCCGGAGGCGCCGGAGGGAACCGCCCAGGCGCCGTCACCGGTGTCCGCCGGCGCGGCGCCTCCCGTGCGGCCTCTGACGCCGACCCGTGCGCTGGCTCCCTCCCCGCCGTCCGCGCTGTCGCCTGTGGCCCCGCACCTTCGTCCCGCATCCGCGGCCGTGCCTCTGCGGCGGACCGCGCCCGCCGTGCAGCGACGCGCGGCCCGGTCCGGCGGGGGTGCTCCGGCCGCGCGGACGCCCGAGCCCTCCGGTCCGTCCGGCGGCCCAGGGGCGGCGGTTTCCATGCCCACGGCGGCTGAGGCGCCGGTGCGCTCGGCACGCCCTTCGGTCACGCCGGGGGCGCCGACCGGGGCTCCGGCGGTGGGGCGCGCGCCTGTAGGGCAGCCCGGTGGCTCGGGGGAGGCAGCGAACGACGAGGGCGGCGTACCCGCGCCGGCCGCTGTTCCCGTGGCCGCGGTCCAGCGCCTTGCCCGGCCCGGCTCCGCGGTGCCCGTCGCACCGCTGCGGCGGTTCCCGACGGCACCGGTGCCCCGGGCCGTCGACGTCCCCACGGCTCCGGCCACGCCGACGCCCTCGGCTCGGCCCGCCTCGGTCTCCGCGTCCGAGGCGTCTGCCGTCCGGCGGAGCAGCGCACCGGGCACGGCACCGTCCACCCCCTCCGCGGCCCCGCCCCGGACCACCACACCACCCGCACACGAGACGCCCGCCGTCCAGCGGACGGGTATGACGGACACGGCTCCCCCCATCGCGACCCCGCCCCGGACCACCACGCCACCGGCAGCCCAGACGCCTGCCGTCCAGCGGACCACCGCGCCGGGCACGACACCGTCCACCCCCACAACGGCCCGGACCCGGAGCGCCACGCCACCCGCATCCGAGGCAACCCCCGTCCGGCGGACCACCGCACCGGGCGCGGTTCCCGCCACCGCGATCCCGCCCCGGACCGCCACGCCACCCGCATCCGAGGCAACCCCCGCGCGGCAGACCGGTGGGCCGGACACAGCACCGCTCACCACGACGCCGTCCCTCCCCCCTGCGCCCGGCACCCCGCCCCGGACCGCCACGCCACCCGCACACGAGACGCCTGCCGTCCAGCGCACCAGCGCCCCGGGCACGACACCTTCCGCCCCCACCACGCCCGCTCAGCGAACCGCCGCCACGCCGGGCGTGACCGACGTTCCGGTCCTGCCCCTCGCGGCCCCCGCGCCCCAGGCGGCACCCGTCCAGCGGGCCCCGAAGTCGGCATCGGCCACGCCCTCTCCCGCGGCCGGCGTGGGCAAGCCGGCCGCCCCCGGAGCACGGCCCCCGGCCACGTCCACGCCCGCGGCTCCCCTCAACACCCCCGTGCGGCAACGCCGTACGCCCTCCGGGGATGCTCCGGCTCCGGCGAGCGGCCGTACCGTGCTGCCGCCGCTCGGGTCCACCTCCGTCCCGGTACCGAGGCCTGCCCGTACCGTTCCGTCGCCCGCCGCGCCCGCCTCCTCGCCGGCCCCTGTCGGGCCTCCCATCCAGAGGCTCGCGGCAGGACGCCCCACGCCTCCGGCAGCGCCGTCCGCGCCCGCCACCCCGGCCGCTGAGGGCCGGACCGCCTCACCCTCCCCCTCGCGGACCCCCCGCGACGGGACCGCGAGCGCTCCCGTACAGCCCCTCACGCGACCCGACGCGCCGACCGCACGCACCGGCCTCGGTGCTCCCCTTCGGCGCAGCATCGCACCCGTCACACCTGCGGGCACGGGCCCCGCCCCCACCGAGCAGGGCACCACGCCCGTCCAGCGCTCCACCTCGCCCGCCACCCCTCCGCCCGCGCTCCCCGCCGTCACCCCGCCCCCCGCTCTCCCCGTACAGCGCGCGACACCGCCCCCGCCGTACGACCCGGGCCCGCCCCCGCCGCACGACCCGGGCCCGCCCCCGCCGTACGACCCGGGCCCGCCCCCGCCGTACAGCGCCCGTGACCCGCACCCGGGGCCGGGCGGTCCGCCGGGTGAGGGTCCCTTCGACCCCCGGTCGCTGACCGACGGCCAGCTCGACGAGCTGACGCACCGGCTGGTCGGCCCCCTCACCCGGCTCCTGCGGACCGAACTGCGCATGGACCGCGAACGCATCGGCCGCCTCCGCGACCCACGCACCTGACCTGAACCCACCGCCCGAAGACGCCCCCGAAAGGCCCCGCGATGCCCAGCGATCTCGATCCGGGATCCACGATCTTCTTCACCCTCACCATCGACGGCGAGAGCCTCGGCGCCTTCAACGGCTGTGAGGGACTCGCGTCGAGCGTCGAGGTGGAGCAGTACCAGGAGGGCGGCAACAACGGTTTCGTGTGGCAGCTGCCCACCCGCGTCACCTTCTCCACGATCCGGCTGACCCGCCCGCTGACCCCGGACACGTCGAAGGTCGCCGCGTGGATCTCGTCCGTGACGACCGGTGTCACCCGCCCCACCGCGCAGATCTCGGCCCTGCGCGCGGACGGGTCCGAGGTGGCCCGCTGGGGGCTGATCGACGTGCTGCCGGTCAGCTGGCAGGGGCCGTCCCTCGACCCCGCGAACCCGGGCGTGGCCACGGAGGTCCTGGAGATCGCCCACCACGGCTTCACCGACTGACCCACCCCCGCACCAGCACGACCGGAACGACACCAGGACGGAGACGAAGGACATGGCAGGCAAGGGAGGCAAGGGCTCCACGGGCGGCGCGGGCAAGAGCCTGGTGCGCGCCACGCTCGCCATCCACGAGCCCCCCATCGGCGACAGCACCACACCGGGCGGTCTGATCAGGACCTTCGACTTCGACTTCAACCCGGCGCAGCTGACCCTGACGCGCCGCGCCCAGTGGAAGAGCACCCCGTCCGCCGCCCTGCGCGACGGCCCGCTGCCGGAGTTCATGGGCGCGGAGGGGCGCAGCCTGTCGATGGAGGTCTTCCTGGACTGCTCCGGCGACCCGGGCGACAGCAGCGTGCTGAAAAAGGTCGAGGCGCTGTTCTCCTGCTGCGAGGTGACCGCGAAGTCGATCGCGGCGGACCAGCCGTCGACGCCGTGGGTGGTGTTCGAGTGGGGGTCGTTCTCGACGGCACGGTTCACCGCGTACATCGGGAGCGTGCAGGCGACGTACACGCTGTTCGGGACGACGGGGGTGCCGATCCGGGCGGCGTGTCAGGTGGAGCTGAACGAGATCCCCGGGCAGACCAAGGGCCAGAACCCGACGTCGGGCGCGCTGACCGCGCGGCGCGTGCACCGGGTGGTCGCGGGCGACACGCTCCAGTCGCTGGCCTGGCGGGAGTACGGGGACGCGGCGGCCTGGCGGGCGATCGCCGAGGCCAACGGCATCGACGACCCGTCCCGGCTGCCCAACGGCACCGAACTGATCCTTCCGGCGGCCGGGGAGGTCGCGTAACCGATGGTCAAGCCCTCCTTCTCCAACATCGTCGACGTCACCTTCGACGGGAAGCCCGTCCCGCCGTACTTCGCCCCGCTGCTGGTCGGCGGCTGGGTCGACCTGGGCGCGGGCGTGCCGGGCGCGTTCCGGGTGACGTTCCGCGACGCGCACGGCCTGGTGCTCGGCAAGCTCGGCATCAAGTTCGGCACCGAGGTGGTGATCGCGCCCGTCGCGCACGGCAAGGGCGCCGGTGAGCCGCTGCTCACCGGCGAGGTCACCGGCATGGAGACCGACTACGACGGCACCGGCACCTTCACCGTGATCCGCGGCTACGACCGCGGGCACCGCATGATGCGCCGCCGCCGCGTCGCCGCCTACCGCAACCAGACCGCGTCCGACATCGCCCGCACCCTCGCCGCGCAGGACGGCCTGACCCTCGGCACCGTGGAGGGCACTCGGACGGTCTACGAGTTCATCAGCCAGGCCAACGTCACCGACTGGGACTTCCTGTCCCGGCTCGCCGACGAGAACGACCGGGTGATGTCCCTGGACGCCAAGGGCCGCTTCCAGTTCACCGGCCCCGACCCGGCGTCCGGCGCGCCGCCCACCAGCACCCCGGGCGAGAAGAGCCCGTACGTCCTCCAGGCCGGCACCGACGTGCTGCGCTGCCGGGCCGCGGTGACCGCCGCCGACCAGTTCGGGCGGGTCGAGGCGCGCGGCTGGGACGTCGTCGCGAAGAAGGAGCTGACCGCGACCGCCCCGACCACCGCCCACCCCGGCATCGACATCGGCACCACCCCGCAGAAGGCCGCCTCCGCCTTCGGGACCGTCACCCTCGTCGAGACGGAGAAGCCGTACGACCGGCAGAACGAGGTGAAGTACGCCGCCGACTCGCTCGCCGACGACGTCACCTCGTCCTTCGCCGAGCTGGAGGTCGTCGTGCGCGGCAACCCCAAGCTGCGGCCCGGCGTGCCGGTCACCCTCACCGACGTCGGCGCGCCCTTCGAGGGCAAGTACACGGTGACGTCCGCCCGGCACGTGTTCGGCGACGGCAAGCACTACGAGACCTGGATCACCGTCAGCGGACGCCAGTGGCGCTCCCTGTTCGGGCTCACCTCCGGCGGCGGGGGAAGCGGCGCCGCCGCTGCCGCGCCCCGGCTGCCGAGCGTCGCCAACGCGCTGGTCACCGATGTGCAGGACCCGCTGAAGCAGGGCCGTGTGAAGCTGAGGTTCCCGTGGCTGGACGACACTTACGTCTCCGACTGGACGCGGACCGTGCAGCTCGGCGGGAAGCGCGGCGGGAGCATCTTCCCGCTGGACGTGGGCGACGAGGTGCTGGTGGCGTTCGACCGGGGCGCGCTGGACCACCCGTTCGTCGTCGGCGGGCTCTACAACGGCGTGGACAAGCCGTCCCCGGTGCGGGACGTCCCCCTGCACGACAGCGTGAGGCGGCGGGCGGTCCGGCACACCCTGTCCGACCGCGACGCCAACCGCGTCGACCTGCTCAGCCAGACCAACGGCGCCCGCAAACAGGGCGTCCGGATCGCCTCCGGCGACGACAGACTGGTCATCAACCTCGACCGCACGAAGACGGAGATCACCGTCGACAGCGAGGGCGCCGTCGTCATCAAGGGCGGCCGGTCCGTGTCCGTCGAGGCAGGCACCGACCTCACCCTGAACGGCAAGCGGTCGGTGACCATCAAGAGCGGCGGTCCCCTCACCCTCCGGGGGCGCGGCGCGGTCACCCTCAGCTCGTCGGTCGGCGCGGTGAACGTGGACGCCAAGGGCGCCCTGTCCCTGAAGGCCGCGGGGCTCGCCAGCATCGCCGCGATGGGCAGCGTGCAGATCAACGCGGTGGCGAGCGTGGGCATCCGCGCGGCCACCGTGCCGGTCATGGGGCTGCTCACCGCCAACGGAAAGCCGGTGATCTGATGGCCGAGCAGTTCGTCGGCTCCGGCTGGGCTTTCCCGATGCGTATCGGACCCACCGGCGGCATCGCCCTGGTCAGCGGCGAGAAGGAGATCGAGGAGGCCATCCGGCTCGTGCTGGCCACCGCGCCGGGCGAACGGCCGATGCGCCCGGAGTTCGGCTGTGCCATCCACGAGATGGTCTTCGCCCCCGTCAACGAGGCCACCGCCGGCCGCATCCAGCACGAGGTGTACACGAGCCTCGACCGCTGGGAGCCGCGCATCGAGGTCGAGGAGGTCCAGGTCACCGCGGGCCCCGGCGAGGGCGTGCTCCACATCGACGTCCGCTACTCGATCCGCGGCACCAACAACCCGCGCAGCCTCGTCTTCCCCTTCTACGTCATCCCCTCCCACGACGAGCCCGGCACGAGCGGCACGGCCGGTGCGGGCGAGTGGGGCCCCCACCCCGAAAGCGACCGCTGATGGCCCTCCCCTCCCCCAACCTCGACGACCGCCGCTTCCAGCAGTTCGTCGACGACGCCAAGCGCTACATCCAGCAGCGCGCCCCGGAGTGGACCGACCACAACGTCTCCGACCCGGGCGTCACCCTGATCGAGGCGGTCGCCCACATGGCCGACCAGATCGTGTACCGCCTCAACCGGGTGCCCGAGAAGAACCACCTGGCCTTCCTCGACCTGGTCGGCATCACCCGGTTCCCGCCCACCGCCGCCCGCACCGACGTCACCTTCTGGCTGTCCGCGCCGCAGGACGACCCGGTGGTGGTGCCCGAGGGCACCGAGGTCGCCACCACCCGCACCGAGCGGGACGAGGCCGTGGTCTTCGCCACCGAACGCGACCTGGCGCTCGTGCCCTGCTCGCTGCGCAGGATCGCCGCGCAGCAGCAGGGGGAGCCGGTCGCCGACCGCACCGACGACCTCGCCGAGGGCAAGGACGTCCTCTGCTTCTCCGAGGCGCCGGCCCCCGGCGACTGCATGCTGTTCGGGCTGAGCGCCGCCGTCCCGCACTGCGCCGTCGCCCTGGAGCTGGACAGCCGCGTCGACGGCGTCGGCGTCGACCCGCGCCAGCCGCCGCTGGTGTGGGAGGCGTGGACCGAGGACGGCTGGACCGAGTGCGAGGTCGAACGGGACGTCACCGGCGGCCTCAACCGGCCCGGCGAGGTCGTCCTGCACGTCCCCGGCGGACACGTGCTGTCCCGCAACGGCGGCCACGAGGGCGGCTGGCTGCGCTGCCGCGTCACCGAGCCCCTCCCCGGCCAGCCCTTCTACACCACCTCCCCGTCCGTGCGGGCCGCCGAGGCGTACACCCTGGGCGGCACCACCTCCGCCGTGCACGCCGAGACCGTCCGCGACGAGGCGCTCGGCGAGTCCACCGGCCTGCCCGGACAGCGGCTGCGCCTCGCGCACGCGCCCGTCGTCGGCGACACCCCGCCCGTCCTGCTCCAGACCGCCGAGCACGGCGGCTGGGCCGACTGGGAGGTCGTCCCCCACTTCGCCGGCTCCCGCCCGCACGACCGGCACATCACCCTCGACGCCACCACCGGCGAGATCGCCTTCGGCCCCGCCGTCCGCGAACCCGACGGCACCCTGCGCCAGTACGGCGCCGTCCCCCCGAAGGGCGCCGTCATCCGCGCCCTGCGCTACCGCACCGGCGGGGGCAGGGCAGGCAACGTCGCCCGCGGCGCCGTCCGCGTCCTGCGCCGCTCCGTGCCGTACCTCGCCGAGGTCGTCAACCGGGAGGCCGCGCGCGGCGGCGTCGACGGGGAGACCGTCGAGGAGGCGAAGCGGCGCGCGCCCATCACGCTGCGCGCCCAGGAACGCGCCGTCACCCTGCGCGACTACGAGGAACTGGCCCGCCGCGCCGCGCCCGACACCGCCCGCATCACCTGCCTGGAGGGCGACGAGAGCGAGCACGGCGCCTACGCGGTCCGGGTCCTCGTGGTCCCCCAGGCCGTGCCCGACCCGGGCGGGCGGCTCCGCTTCGAGCAGCTCGTCCCCGGCGACGCGCTGCTCTCCCGCATCACCCGCCACCTCGACGAACGCCGGCTGATCGGCACGCGCCTCGCCGTCGGCCCGCCGTACTACCAGGGCGTCACCGTCGTCGCGACCGTGCACGCCTTCCGCGGCGTCGACACCGACCGGGTCCGCCGACAGGCGCACGACGCCCTCTACCGGCACCTCGACCCGCTCACCGGGGGCGCCGACGGCACCGGCTGGCCGTTCGGCCGGCCCGTCCAGGCGGGCGAGATCTTCGCCGTGCTCCAGCGCGTCCCCGGCGTCGAGCTCGTCGACCAGGTGCTGCTGCACCCCGCCGACCCGATCACCGGCAAGCGCGGCGAGGCCACCGACCGCATCGACCTGTCCGCCCCGTCCCTGGTGTTCTCCTTCGACCACCGGGTCCGCGTGATCGGGGACGGCGCATGAGGGGCTCCGTCGACGGGCTGGGCTCGTCGGCGCCGATCGGCGCCATGCTGCCCGCGATCTTCGCCGACGACGACCTGGCCCAGCGGTTCGTCGCCGGCCTCGACGAGGTCCTTGCGCCCTTCCTCGTCGTCCTCGACAACCTGGACGCGTACTTCGACCCGGCGCTCGCCCCGCTGGACTTCACCCGCTGGCTCGCCGACTGGGTGGGCGCGGAGACCGAGGGCATCGAGCCGGAGGGCGCCGGGACCGAGGGCATCGAGCCGGAGGGCGCCGGGACCGACGGCATCGAGCCGGAGGGCGCCGGGACCGAGGGCATCGAGCCGGAGGGCGCCGGGACCGACGGCATCGAGCCGAAGGGTGCCGAGGCGGGCGGCGCCGGGCCTGACGCCGGTCCGGCGGGCGCTTCCGGCGTCGGTCCCGGTATCGGTTCCGGTATCGGTCCGGCCCTCGCGGAGACCAACGGCGTCCGCCCCGGCGCGGGCCGGGCGGGCGCCCTCCCGGCCGAGCTGCGCCTGCGGGCCGCCGTGGCCGCCGCCGCCCGTCTGCACCGCGTGCGCGGCACCCGGCGCGGGCTGTCCGAGGCCGTACGCCTGGTCTTCGGCGTGCCGCCCGAGATCCGGGAGAGCGGCGCCGCCGCCTGGCACGCCCGCCCGCTCGGCCCGGTCCCCGGCGACCGCCGCCCGCACCTGCACGTCACCCTCCGGCTGCCCGACCCGACGTCGGCCGACCACCACCGGCTGGACGCCCTCGTCGCGGCCGCCCGTCCCGCCCACATGCCGTACACGGTCGAGGTCGTCACCTCGGCCGTCGCCGAAAGGACCACCGACAGATGACCAGCCCGTCCTCCGGCCCGGGCGGCCGGACCGCCTCCCGCTGCGCCGACTGCGGCACCCCGGCGGAACCCGGCCAGTCCTTCTGCGACTCGTGCGGAGCGGTGCTGGGGTGGGCCGACGGGGGCGGCCTCGCGGGCCGCGCCGAGCGGGCCCGTACGGAGCCCGTCCGTACGGAGCCCGTCCGTACGGAGCCCGTCCGTACGGAGCCCGCGCGGACGGAATCCGCGGCCGGGACGACGGAGCCCGCGGCCCCGGCCGCGGCAGCTTCCGGCGGCTCCGCCGCCGGGGCCTACGGTGCCGTCGGGCGGCCGGCCGAAGCGGCGGAAGCATCCGGCGCCACCGCGGCCAACGGTCCGGCCGGGTCGGCCGGGGCCTCCGGTGGTGCCGGGGCCGTCCCGGCCGGCGGCAGCCGTGCGGCCGGCATGGACGGCGAGGCCGGCACAGGCAGCCCGGCCGGTGCGAGTCGCACGGACGGCGCGGCGTCCGCCGCCGCGGGCGGCCGGGACCCGGCCTCGACCGCCGTCCCCCCGGACGACCGGGACCGGGCCACGGACGCCGAGGACGACACCGAGCCCCTGCCCGCCGTGCCGTCAACGGCCACCGAGCCGCCACGCGCCCAGGGCAGTGCCGACACCGACGCGGCCGAGCGGGCCCGTTCGCTCCTCGTCCCCGTCGCCGACAGCGAACGGCGCGAGG
The DNA here is from genome assembly GCF_043082785.1 of Streptomyces sp. NPDC014764. Classification (NCBI taxonomy): domain Bacteria; kingdom Bacillati; phylum Actinomycetota; class Actinomycetes; order Kitasatosporales; family Streptomycetaceae; genus Streptomyces; species Streptomyces sp. NPDC014764. The sequence goes on from NZ_JBIBXY010000004.1 coordinate 255,839, forward strand.
GGCCCGAGGACCCCGACGTCGCCCCGGTGCTCCCCGGCCGGACGGCCGCCCGCCGTCCCCAGGTCCGCACCGTGGGACCGCAGGCCGACGCGGAGGGCGGTGTCCCGTGTCCCTGGTGCTCCACCCCCAACCGCCCCGAACGGCACTTCTGCGCGCGCTGCGCCATGTCGATGGCGCGCGACGAGGACGCCCCGCAGCGCCTCCCGTGGTGGCGCCGCATGTTCGCGGACCGCACCGCCGAGGCGGCGTGGGCGGGTGAACGGCCGCGTCTGCACCGGGGGTTCGGCCGGGTGTGGAACTGGGTGGTCGGCGCCGTGGTGATCGGCCTCGTCGTCGCCCTGGTGATGAACCTGGGCACGATGATCCAGGCCACCCGCGACCACTTCGCCAAGCGCGCCCCGGTCGGCCCGTCCGCCGTGAAGGCGTCCCGGTCGTACACCGGGCACGGCGCGGGACTCGCCTTCGACAAGCTGAACAACACATGGTGGGGTCCCGGCATCGCGCAGGCCGCCGAGGGCGAGTGGCTGGAGGTCACCTTCGACCAGCCGACCCGGCTGCTGGACCTGGTGATCACCCCCGGCACCTCCACCCGCGCGGACCAGCTGTCGGAGTCGGCCCTTCCGCGCCGCATCGACGCGCAGATCACCCTCGCCGACGGCGAGAAGATCACCCGTACCCTCACCCTCGACCAGAGCGCGGGCGGCCAGCGCCGTTCGTTCCGGGTCGGCGAGGTGACGACCGTCCGCTTCGTCCTGCGGTCGGCCTACGACGTGGGCCCGAAGAAGCAGGTGGCGATAGCCGAGATCGAGTTCTTCGGCCCGTCCCACAACAACTCCTGACCGCCCGCCCGGACCCGCCCCGAGGCGGGTCCGGGTACTCCCCTTAGGGGATGTCACAGCTCGGCAGCAATGCCCGCCCGCGTGGCCGGGGCCCGGCACACGGCCGCCCGGGAACAGGTACGTTCGAGGGCGTGGCTGGATTCAGGATCGGACGCGGACGGAACAACGACGGTGCGCCCCAGGGGCGCCCGCCCCACCCCCCGCACGGGCGGCAGACGCCGCAGGCGCCCTCGTACGGCTATCCGCAGGCACCGCAGCCGCCCGCCTACGGGCAGGGCGCGGGCGGCGGAAACCCCTGGCCGCAGCCGCACGCCGGTCACGGCGGCCCGGGCGGCTACGGAGGGCGCGGGGGTCACGGCGGTCACGGCGAGCCCGAGTACTTCGGTGACGGCGGCTACCCCGCCGCACCCCAGGGCGCCCCGCACGACCCGTACGCGGCCAACAACCCCGGTCACACGCAGGCGTTCTCCATCAGCGACCCGTACCACCAGGACGACGCCTACCAGCCGCCCGCCGGCCCGGTCGGCCCTCGGCTGCACTGGAAGGCCCTGCTGAAGGGCATCGTCCTGGCGCCGCCGCAGACGTTCCTTCAGATGCGCGACTACACGATGTGGGGCCCCGCCCTCGTCGTGACGTTCCTCTACGGCCTGCTCGCCGTCTTCGGCTTCGACGGCGCCCGCGAGGACGCCATCAACGCGACGCTGTCCAACGCGATCCCCATCGTGCTGACGACGGCCGTGGCGATGGTGATCAGCGCGTTCGTCCTCGGTGTGGTCACCCACACGCTGGCCCGCCAGCTCGGCGGCAACGGCGCCTGGCAGCCCACGGTCGGCCTGTCCATGCTGATCATGTCCATCAGCGACGCCCCGCGTCTGGTGTTCGCCATGTTCGCGGGCGGCGACGCCGCGTTCGTGCAGATCCTCGGCTGGGCCACGTGGGTGGCGGGCGGCGCGCTGCTCACCCTCATGGTGAGCCGCTCGCACGACCTGCCCTGGCCGAAGGCCCTGGGCGCCTCGTCCATCCAGCTGATCGCGCTGCTGTCGATCGTGAAGCTCGGCACGTTCTAGACCCGCTCCGGGCCCGCCCGGTCGGACCCCCGGTGTGCACGTCACGCCGGGGCCCACCCCTGCCGCGCCGTGATCACCTCCTGCTACTGTCCCCCTGCTCGCGCAGGACGAGCGGCGACATCGTGACACGCCCCCCTGCGCGGCGCCCTGGGGAGGGACTTCACAAGTGAATCGTCCGCTGGACAAGCGGGCCGTGCGCCGTCGGCGTGCGCTCGGCCGTACCGCTCTCATCGTCACGCTCGCCGTGACCGCCGGCATCGGCGCCACGACGGGGACGGCCACTGCCGACACGACCACGGCGTCCGCCGAACCCGTCGTCGTCAGCCCCGGCGCCCGCTTCGTGCCCCGCGCCACCCTCGTCCTCAACACCGGCGAGACCGGCTTCCTCTCCGCGCAGGAGGGCGACGACCGCCTGCGCTGGATCGACTACGCCACCGGCACGACGACCGTCCTCGACCACCGGCTGGCCAAGCCGCTCGCCTACGACGTGGACGGCCTCCGCTTCACCGGGCACCCCGGGGACTTCGGTCACGGCTCCGACACCGTCGCCCTCTACGCGGCCTCCCCGTCCCCGCACGTGACGCTCCAGCAGCGGGCTGGCGACGGACCGACGGTCACGGTCCCGATCCCGCAGGGCCAGTCGTACGTCGCCACCTACGGCGACACCGTCATCACCCGCACCGGCGCCGAGGACGCCGAAACGAGCCTGCACCTGCTGCGCACGGAGGACGGCCAGGTGCGGGACCAGAAGCTGGAGGGCCTGCCGGAAGGCTGGAACCTCACCATCAGCACCGGCGACTCCCGGTCCGTGGCCGTCCGCGCGATCAAGTGGGAGGACACCACGATGCACCAGGGGTGGTGGGTCGTCGACCTCGCCACCGGCACGGTGAAGGCACTCTCCACCCACGGCGAGCAGGTCTGGTTCGACCAGGACACCGTCTTCCACCTCGGCGCCCCGGAGCCGTACGCCGCCCAGGTGTACCGACGGGACGACCTGGACGCGGAGCCGACCACCCTGGACCTGCGGGAGGTGGGCGCGCACGACTACACGATCCTCCCCTTCGCCGGCCAGTTCGCCACCGTGGCCCCGCCCAACCCCGGCGCCAACGAGTACCGCGGCAACCACCTCGCCCTGGAGGACACCGAGGGCAACTGGAAGTCGCTGCTGACCGTCGCCTCCCCCTCGGTGCACCGCACGCCCGACGGCTCCCTGCTGGTGACCGGCGCCGAGAAGGACACCGACTACGGCCCGCTCGACTGGGGGTACTACCTCCTCACGCCCGCCGCCGACGGCACCGTCACCCGCAAGCGCGTCGCGGACATCGAGGACCGGGAGGCCGAACCGTTCGGCATCTCGCTGGGCAGCGGCATCCTCACCACCGCCGACGACTCCAAGCTCTACATGCCGGGCACCTACGTCGGCGGCTACCGCAGCACCTGGCTGAAGACCTCCGGGCGTCCCGAGGAGCTGCACTCGACCGTCGACGGCCTCGTCAGCGGCCGTGACGTCGACTGCGGCGACTCCGAGAGCGGCCCCTGCGTGACCATGTTCGCCTCCGGCGACGGGCACCACGGCCGCGAGGCCGGCACCGAGCAGGACGTCACCATGCTCTACCGCAACGGCGACTCCGCCTGGGGCCCGCGGGTGACCTCCGGACTCGGCAGCCCCGAACTCGTCGACCTGTCCGGCCGGTACGGCGTGGTGAATCAGGCCTGGGGCGGTTCGCAGGCCGTCCTGCGCTTCGAGGACGGCAACGCCGGAAGCGTCCTCGAGAAGCGGAAGATCGTCGCGTCGGCCGCCTGGGGCAGCACCCTGTGGAGCGCCACCGCCGGCTGGGACGACCCCGGGCTGAACCTCCCGACCACGGTGACGGCGAAGGACCTGTCGACGGGAGCCGCGGGCGAGACCTTCGACGCCGGGTGCGTCCCCCGCGAACTGCAGGCCGTGGGGCGCTGGGTGTACTGGCAGTGCCACGACTCCTGGCCCAACTACCGGGGCGGCGGCCTCTACGACCGGCAGGCCAAGCGCTCCCTGAAGCTCGGCACCGACAAGACGCTCCTCGGGGACGGCTACCTGGTCCGCCAGTCGGACGCGACCGGCCTCACCCTCGTCGACCTGCACGAAGGTTTCCAGGCCGGTGCCACCGAGGCGGACCTGCCCCGGCGCGTCATCGTCACCGCGGCGGAACTGGGCGACCGGACCGTGCCCCGGGCCGGATGGACCGTGGACCGCTTCGGCGGACACGTCGCCTACGCGGGCGCGGACCGCCGGGTGCGGATCGTCCCCTCGGGCGTCCCTGCCTCCCGCATCGCCGTCATCGACGCGGAGACGTCGTCGTCCGCCCTGGACATCAAGGCCGGAAAGACCTGGACGTCGCGCTGGTGGCTGTCGAAGCCCGCCGCCTCCTGGACGCTGACCTGGAAGAACAAGGCGAGCGGCAAGGCCGTGCGCGCCCTGTCCGGCGGCGAGGCCCGCGGCTTCCTGTCGGCCTCCTGGGACGGCAAGGACGCGGCCGGGCGGTACGTGCCGAACGGCGCCTACACCTGGACCCTGACCGCGAAGCCCGCCGACGGCACCGGCGCCGACCTGTCCGTCTCCGGGACCGTGCCGGTCACCGGGGGCGCCGCGGTGTGGCGGGACATGGCGGGCGACGACGGCTTCGGCGACCTGCTCGCCACGGACTCCGCCGGGGTCGTGTGGATGTACCGGGGTACCGGGACCGGCGGAGTGAACTCCCGCACCGCCGGCACCGCAGGGGCGTTTCCCGCCGGAGCGGTGCTCGTGCCCGTCGGCGACGTGGACGGCGACCGGTGCGCCGACGTACTGGTCCGGCTGGGCAACGAGCTGCGGGCCTACCGCCCCGGCTGCGGCAAGGTCGTCGGCGCCTCGTCGCCGTACACGGTGATCGGCCAGGGCTGGGGCCAGTACGACCAGCTGACGTCACCCGGCGACCTCGACGGCGACGGTTACACCGACCTGATAGCCCGCCAGACCACGACAGGCGACATCTACTTCTACGCGGGCACGGCGGACCACCACCTCAAGACCCGGGTGCGGATCCAGCTGAACTGGAAGCTGTACAAGTGGATCACCGGCGCCGGCGACCTGAACGGCGACGGACGCGGCGACCTGCTCGGCCAGGACTCCGCCGGTGTCCTGTGGCGGTACTACGGCACCGCCGCCGGCAGCGTGACCAAGCGGGAGCGGCTCGCCGGCGGCTGGAACATCTACTCCGCCGTCGTCGGCACCGGCGACCTCTCCGGCGACGGCCGCACCGACCTGCTGGCCCGCGACACCGCCGGGAAGCTGTGGCGGTACGCGTCCACGGGAACCGGCGCGTACAGCAGCCGGGTGCTGGTCGGCTCGGGCGGCTGGAACTCGTTCAAGGGCCTGCACTGACCCGAACGCGGAAGACGAGGACGGCCCCCGGTGTGGACATCCCGCCGGGGGCCGTCCCCGTTGTGACGGACGTGATGGTGCGAGGCGCCCTGCGGAGCCCTTTCCCTTTGTGACTACTCCCGCGGATGGCGGCATTCCGGCGGCGGATTACGGGTGTTGGCGATGACGGCGTCGAGCCGTTCACGGGCCTCGGACAGCTCCGCGATCCGCTCGCTGATCCGCACCCGCTCGTTCTCCAGATGCTCCACGAGCCCTGGCGGGACCGAGCCGGAGTACACGCTCGGCAGCACCTCGCGCACGGAGCGGCTGGCCAGCCCGGCGGCGAACAGCTGCCGGATCAGACGGACCCGGTCGACGGCGGAGCCGGGATACTGCCGCTGGCCTCCGGGGCCGCGCTCGGCGGGCAGCAGCCCCTGCTCCTCGTAGTAGCGGAGCGCCCGGACACTCACCCCGGCCCTCCGCGCCACCTCACCGATCCGCATACGAGCCTTCCGATCGACGGCCGTCACCCGACGTGCGGCGCGCGACTTGCATCTGACGCCGACGTCAGGTCCTAGCGTCGTGGGTGTCGAAGTCATTCCGGCTTTCCCGGCAACAGGAGGCAGATCATCATGCGCGCAGCCCGCTACCACGAGTACGGCGACACGACGGTGCTCACCGTCGAGGAGGCCCCCGACCCGGTACCGGGCCCGGGCGAGATCCGGATCCGGGTCGCCGCGGCGAGCGTCAACCCGGTCGACTGGAAGGTCCGCAGCGGCGCCCTGCGGGACGTCCTTCCCGTGGACCTGCCGGCGATCCCCGGCCGTGACGCCGTGGGCCGGGTGGACCGGATCGGCGCCGGAGTGGAAGGCGTCGGAGTCGGCGACCGCGTCTTCGGCCTCGGCGGGGTGACGGGCGCCACGGCGGAACTGGCGGTGCTGTCGGCCTGGGCGCCGGCTCCCGCGGAGTGGAGCGACGAGGAGGCGGCCGGGGCGGGCCTGGCCGCCGTGACGGCGCTGAGCGGCCTGAAGACGCTCGGCCCGCTGTCCGGCCGTACGCTCCTGGTCGAGGGCGCCGCCGGAGGGGTCGGCGGCGCGACGGTGGAGATCGCGGTGGCCCAGGGCGCCACGGTGATCGGCACGGCCGGCGAGCACAATCACGCGTTCCTCACGGCGCTGGGGGCCGTGCCGACGACCTACGGCGCGGGCCTCGCCGAGCGTCTGGCCGTCCTGGCGCCGGACGGGATCGACCTGGTCCTCGACGCGGCCGGCTCCGGCTCGCTGGACGCCCTCGTGGAGATCGCCGGCGACCCGGCCCGGGTGGTGACGGTCACCGACCACCGCAACGCGGAGCGTCTGGGGGTGCGGGTGGCCAACGCGGCGAACGACTCGGCGTGGCTCGCCGAGGCGGCCGAGCTCGGCGCGCAGGGCCGCTACACCCCGCGTGTGGCGCGGACGTACCCGCTGAAGGAGATCGCCGAGGCGCACGCCCGGTCGGAGGGCGGGCACGTGCGCGGAAAAATCGTGGTGCTGCTGTGACCGGACCTGGCTAGAGGGCTTCCCGGTTCACGGCGGGCGCCTCACCGGAGGGGGTGACCGGCGGCAAGACGCTCCAGGCGTCGTTGACTCGATGACGGTAGTTGGTTCGCAGTCTTTTGCCTGGTCAGGACGTTTCGCGGATACGTAAGAACGCGAGGCCGGCGGATGCGCAGCCTCGCGTTCTGGGTGTTGCGTGTCAGTGCCAGACGGGCTCGATCAAGCTCGGGTCGAACCTGCGCGCTCCCCTTCCCGCCGGATGGATCAGCACCGCCGAGAGGCTGTGCAAGATCAATGCCTGTTGGCGTTCGATGGGGAGCGCGCGGAAGTCCTCGATGGTGTCGATGCTCAGTGAGGCCGTTTGCTGACGGGTTTTGCTGTGGCGCCCTCGCTCCAGCTTCAACTCGTCCCGCCGCCGCTCCAGGTCCGGCAGGAGCTGAAGCAGCGTTGAGACCGTGATCTCTTTGGCCTTCGCAGCCCTCGTCAAGGCAGCGATGTCCGCCTCGACATCAGCAAGCACGGACGCGTTCGGCCATGGCTCGTCCCCCGGCACCCGCATCGGCAACAAGGAAGCCTTGGTCCTGCTCGACGTCCCAGAGCACCCGGCCCGGCTCATCGCCGCCTGCCTCGACCTCCATCCGCTCTACCCCGACCGCACCCAGGCCCCGCTGGCCGAGGCGGCGGATTCCGCGTGCTGTACGACGCGGGTTACGAGATCGACCACATGAAGGAGCAGTTGTTCGCTCGCGCCGCCACCCCGGACGAGGTGAAGCAGCTCCAGTTGCCGCCGGGCGAACCGGTGGTCGAGCTGCACCGGACGACGTACACGGCGGACGGCACCGTCGTGGAGTTCGCCATCGGGGTACACGCGGCATCACGCTTCGCGTGGGAGTACGACTTCAAGGTGCCCGACTCGGCGAGGGATGGAGAAGGACAGCAGTGATCTCGACGCAGGATTGGGCCGACGCCCGGCGCGTATGGGACTACCACCAGATGGGCCATGCGCCTCGGCCGTGCTCGGTGGCCATCGGACTGGGCAGTCACGACCTGGGGGTGGCTGACACCGCCGTGGACCTGTACAAGCGCGGCCTGGCCCCCCTGCTCGTGTTCACCGGAGCCACCAGCCCGACGACACGGGAGCGCATGCCCCGCGGCGCGGGCCGGTAGTGGCATGAGCGGGGTGCTCCCATCCCGTCCACCATCGACCCAGGCAGAGCCGAGCAGACGCGGCCCAGGGCGTCCAGGTCGTTCGTACAGTGGCGCGCTCCACCTGGACGCCCTGAACCACGCCCGCTCCACGGTGTGTGGGTCGACGGCGGACGGGATGGGAGCTGGGGAGAGTGGTGGGTAACTGATGGTGGTCACGGTGAAGCTCGAAGGACGGGCAGACGAGCCAGCTATCAGAGACTCCATCGGGCTAAGACCATCGCTTGGTGATCGTTGCTGGAGACTCCGAGGCCGCCCACACCTGGATACGGATCTTCTCAGTCGTCTCGGGGCTCTCGTCGGAGTCGACGTCGGCCTGAGCTGCCCGAGCCAAGTTGCTTTGGGATACGCGGACGCGGTTCCAGCCTGGCGCGACCTCGAACGTGGCCGCATCGGGGGCATAGTCCGTGCAGCCCAGAACCATCAGGCGACCCGACGGCACATCGAGGCTGGCCTCAACAACGTGATCGAATTCCGAGCTGTCATCACTCGGCTCGTGAGGCAGGACGACCAGAGTGACGGATACGTTGACATTGACCACCGTGCCGATACCCAGCGCATCCCGTGCAACCGCGAGGTGATCGGCAACGGCCTGGTCTGTCCACGCGTCGCTTAGATCACCGTCCGAATCCGCATCGGATACATGTATCTGGAAGTAATCGGCGAAGAGGGTCAGCTCTGTCGTTGTCGTCATGGCGGCAGGGTGCCATGAAGCACTGACAGCCGATCTGACACCAGTAGCTGACACCAACAGCTGCGGACAGGGCTGGACGGAAGCGGTCCCCAGCGGTCTTGGCAGCGGAGCCAGGCACCTTTCCTCCTGCCTCGGCGGCCCCAGTGGTTGACCTGATAAGGATGAGGCCCGTAGATGTGTACCGCCTAGCAGTGCTCACTAGTGCCGGCTTACGCGCGAGGACCCTCCATGCGACCCGTCCAGGGCTGGGCGGAGCAGTTCACTCCACTGCCCCGTCGCTCACCCTGCAGCAGCCCGTTTGCGATAGTGCCTGATCAGAGCATCCGCCGCGGGCCATATACGGCGCCAGACCTGCGAGGACCTGCGAGGACCTGCGAGGACCTGCGAGCTATAGTCAAAGGGGAGCATGAACGGGCTTGGCTCCCCTTTCAGGGAAGCTTCCACAAGGTTTGGCTCTACGCAGAGGAGCCCGGCCCTGGTTGCCGCCAGGATCCGGGCTCATGCGTGGAGTCGTTGAGCGGGTCCGGCCGACTAAGTCACGGCCGGGCTCGCTTTACTTTGCCCTGCCTTCGTCCGGCTCACCGCCCACTTCTTCGCCGCGCTAGCGCGCCGCCAGCTGTTCCACACAGCTTGCGATCGCCGTCAAAGTCGTAAGGACCGCAATCAGGATCTGGGTCTTCGTATGTCCCCGTCCCCGATCATCCGGCTCTTCCGGCTGCTCAGACTCTCGCAGTACCGCAATGTCTCACTTCCTGTCGGGTCGTGCCTACCCCGATGGTTTCGGGGTCCTCAACACCTTGGGCTGAGGCGCGGGATGGACCGGAAGTGGACGGCAGGAGCATATCGGTAGGCGCTGACACCCCCGCGTTTGCAACAGGGGTCCGCCGCGCCCTAGAGCTATAGGGCCTCCTTCGAGGGCGCAATCGGCTCCCCTGACTTACGTACTGGAGGCAAAACACTCCACGGGAAGTTGATCCACTCGTCGGTGCGCTTCCACACGTACTCGCACTTCACCAGCGACTGCGCCTTCTCGTAGATGACGGCGCTGCGCACCTCGGCGACGGCGTCGAGGCAGAAGTCGCGGACCAGCTTGAGGGTCTTGCCGGTGTCGGCGACGTCGTCGGCGATCAGCACCTTCTTGTCGGTGAAGTCGATCGAGTTGGGGACGGGCGCGAGCATGACGGGCATCTCGAGGGTCGTGCCCACGCCCGTGTAGAACTCCACGTTGACGAGGTGGATGTTCTTGCAGTCGAGGGCGTAGGCGAGGCCGCCGGCGACGAAGACGCCGCCGCGGGCGATGCTGAGCACCACGTCCGGCTGGTAGCCGTCGTCGGCGATGGTCTGGGCGAGCTCGCGGACGGCGACGCCGAACTGCTCGTAGCTGAGGTTCTCGCGCATGCCGCTCACACCTGCGTCCGGTGGAAGTTGAGGTAGGACCGCGAGGCCGTGGGCCCGCGCTGCCCCTGGTAACGGGAGCCGTACCGCTCGCTGCCGTACGGGTGCTCGGCCGGCGAGGTGAGCCGGAACATGCAGAGCTGCCCGATCTTCATGCCGGGCCAGAGCTTGATGGGGAGCGTGGCGAGGTTGCTCAGCTCCAGGGTCACGTGCCCGGAGAACCCGGGGTCGATGAAGCCGGCCGTGGAGTGCGTCACCAGGCCGAGCCGCCCCAGCGAGCTCTTGCCCTCCAGGCGCGAGGCGAGGTCGTCGGGCAGCGTGATGACCTCGTACGTGCTCGCCAGCACGAACTCGCCCGGGTGCAGGATGAACGGCTCGTCGCCCTCCGGCTCCACGAGCCGGGTGAGGTCCGTCTGCTCGACCGAGGGGTCGATATGGGGGTAGCGGTGGTTCTCGAACACCCGGAAGTAGCGGTCGAGACGTACGTCGATGCTGGACGGCTGCACCATGGATGCGTCGTAGGGATCGATCCGCACCCGCCCGGCGTCGATCTCGGCCCGGATGTCCTTGTCTGAGAGAAGCACGCCCCGAGAATACGCAAGGCGCGCGCGGCGACCGAACCCGGCCGCCCCGCGCGCCTGCGCCCTCTGTCTGCGGGTTTCCCTGCCGACCCTGCCCGGCTACCTCTTCTGCAAGGCCACCGGCACGACACTGCGAAGCCGCGCACAGCGCGGACACCGCAGCAGCCGGCCGGGGCCGAGGCGCTCGGCCTGCTGCATCGGGAACGAGGCGGCGGTGAACACGTGCCCATCGGCACAGCGGACGACGGTGCGCTCCATCAAGTCCAAGAGTCCCTTCCCCAAGAGCCGCGTCTGGCTTGCTGCCCTGACGACAAAAGCCACGTTACGGGATGAAAGGAACGGTCCTCCAGGCGGCACCCCGGACGCTCGCCACGGCCTCACGGTACGCCTCGCCGTGTGCCCGCCGCAGCCGCTTCCACACCCTGAAACACCGTCAGGCCCCCGGGTCTTGGACACCGGGGGCCTGCGATGAGGTAGAGTGAGCGAGCGTTCGGACCACTCCCGACGGAGCGGATCTGGATCTTGCGCGGGTGTAGTTTAATGGTAGAACATCAGCTTCCCAAGCTGAGAGCGCGAGTTCGATTCTCGTCACCCGCTCCATATGAAACCCCCAGGTCATCGACCCGGGGGTTCTTTGTTGTCTGGACACCTGTGGGCGACTGCCGCACCACAACCGCACCAACAGTCCGCCGACGGCTCCTCCCTGTGGTGCGCACGGCGAAGACCTGGGTCCTCTTGCTGTCCACTGTGATCACTCGCAGCGTGCCAGGTTCGCGTCAGAACACTGATCGTCTGGATCGCTGGGGGAGGACATGAGCAGCAGAGCCGTTGAACGAATCGCAGGCCGGCGCCGGACCGGCAGCGTGGTGGGTCAAGCCCGATGCTCATGGCCCACACGCCGCTCTTCCACTCGGCAAGGGAATACGTCAAGGCGGCAAAGGTCTCCGTACCGCCCCGGCGCTTGGGAGTCAGTACGCTGAGGGCAGCGGGATCGGGCCCGCCGCACAGTGTCCGGGAGGCGTTTCATGACTGCCGAGATGGTGGCCCCGGCGTGGATGCACCAGCAGATCACGGCCGAGGAGTACGAGTCGTGGTCCGAGGAGCAGTGCGCCGGCATCGAGATCGTGGACGGAATGGTCGTCGTGAGCCCTAGCGCCTCCAAGCGGCACAACCGGCTGGCCCGGCTCCTGGCGAACGCCTTGGACGCCGCGGCCGGCCCCGATTGGAACGCCGACACGGATTTCGACGTCCGGCTTCAGGACGTCCCACTGACCAATCGCCGCCCCGACGTGACCGTCTACCGTGCGGACACGATCGATATCACGCCCACCCGGCCCGAGCACGTACTGCTCGTGGCCGAAGTCGTGTCGCCGGGCTCGGAGACCACCGACCGGATCGTGAAGGTGGACCAGTACGCCAAGGCCGGGATCGGCTTCTACTGGCGGATCGAGCAGGCCGCCACGGGCACACCGCTGGTGTACACGTACTTGCTCGACCCGGCGACGAGGACGTACCGCGAGGGGGACGTGTTCGCCGGCGTCCTGAAGATCACCGCCCCGTTCGCAGCGGAGATCGACCTCGGCCAAATCTGAACCGGTCGCAGGGCAGTCGGAAGGGCTGTTCAGCCCGAGTGGAGCGTCCGGCAGGCTCTTGGCCTACGAACCGACACAGACGCCCGGATCAGCGAGGTCGGCGTGGACGTCCCGCCATCGGCCGAAGCGCAGGGCGGACAGCATCGTCGTGGTCGGGGACGAGAAGTTCGCCTGTACCCAGGACTCCACCTCCGTCACGATCGACGGCTCACGCCTCGAGAGGAACGGTCCCTCACCGAGGTCCCCGCCGCCGAGGGCTTGCCCGCGTTCGCCGAGTCCGGCAGGAGGGCGTCGCCGCGATGTGACGCCCCGGCGAACCGGCGAGACCGCATTGCGGGAACGCCGACTGCGCCTGGCCGGACCGTGGGTGGAGCCGTCTCCCGCGAGGTGCCCTGACTCTGCTGCACCACGCGTCCGCGAAGTGCCGGGAAACGCGTAACCGATGGGTTACGCTTTACAGGTGGGTGGACTGAGCGAAGTGGACGGGTTGATCCAGGCGGGCGAGCCGGCCGGGAGGGACGGGCCGACCGGGGCGGACGCGCTGACCGAAGTGGCCGCCGCCGTCGCCGATCCGGTGCGCCGGGAGATCCTGTCCATGTTGCGCCACACGCCGCTGACGGCGGGGGAGATCGCCGCCCGGTTCCCCGTCAGCCGCCCGGCGGTAAGCCGTCATCTGCGAGTACTCCGGGAGAGCGGCCTGGTCCGGGACGAGCAGGTGGGACGGCACCGCCGCTACACGCTCGTCGCCACCGGGCTGAGCGCCCTCGCCACGTGGCTCGGCCAGTTCGACACACGGCACCCGGGCTGGTCGCAGCGCCTCGCGGCGCTGGAGACCGAGGTCCACCGCACCCGACGGGACCGGTCCCGGGCCGCCTCCGTCACCACCCCGCACCCTCCCGAGGAGGAGACTGCATGAAGCCCGAACCCACTGGACGGCTCGTCCCCACACCGTCCGGATACGACCTGATCCTCACCCGCACCTACCGCGCCTCCGCCGACGACGTCTGGGCAAGCGTCACCGAACCCGAACGCACCGCCCGCTGGTTCGGCCCCTGGCGCGGTGAGGCAGCGCCCGGCCGCACCGTCGAAGTGCAGTTGTCGTACGAGGAGTCGGCGCCTTGGTGCCCGATCCGGATCGAAGCGTGCGAGCCCCCGCGGCGGCTCGCCGTCTCGATGCAGGACGAGGCCGGCTCCTGGCCGCTCGAGTTGCTGCTGACCGAGACCGGGGGAACCACCGAGGTCCGGCTGATCCACCACCTCACCTCCACGGATCAGCTGGGCTCGACCGGCCCCGACTGGGAGTACTACCTGGACATGCTCACCGCCTCACGCACGGACGAGCCCCGGCCCGACTTCGAGGACTACTACCCGGCGCAGAAGGCCTACTTCGAGTCTCTGGCATGAGGACCCGACGCGAGACCGTCGCCCTGGACCTGGGGTACGACCACGGTCTCGACGTCCTCGCCCGCGGGTACGGGGTGGACGTCGCCGGCTGAGGCAGCGTGGTCAGGCCCGCAGGTACGTCAGCACCGCCAGCACCCGCCGGTGCGTCTGCCCGTCCAGGTGGAGGTCCAGCTTCTGCAGGATGTTGCTGACGTGCTTGTTGACCGCCGCCTCCGTGACGTACAGCTCGCGGGCGATGGCCGTGTTGGTGCGGCCCTCCGCCATCAGGGCGAGTACCTCGCGCTCGCGCGGGGTGAGGCGTTGCAGGGGGTCGCGGCGGCGGTTGAGGAGCTGGCGTACGACCTCCGGGTCGACGACCGTCGCGCCCGCCTCGACCTGCGTGACCGCCTCGACGAACTCGCTCACCGCGCTGACGCGGTCCTTCAGCAGGTAGCCGACGCCGCTGTCGCTGCCCAGGTCGAGCAGGTGGGCGGCGTAGGACTGCTCGATGTACTGGCTGAGGACCAGGACGGGCAGGGCGGGGTGTTCGCGCCGCAGGGCCACCGCCGCGCGCAGGCCGTCGTCCGTGTTGTCCGGCGGCATGCGGACGTCGGTGACGACGATGTCCGGGGCGTGCTCACGGACCGCGGTGGTCAAGGCGTCCGCGTCCCCCACGGCGGCCCGGACCTCGTGGCCGAAGCGGGTGAGGACCCCGACCAGACCGTCCCGCATCAGCGGGGAGTCCTCGGCGAGTACGACGGTCAGCGGCACGGCAGCTCCACGTGCAGCAGCGTAGGCCCACCCTGAGGACTCGACACACGGAATCTGCCGTCCGCCGTGGCGATGCGGTCCGCCAGGCCCACGAGTCCCGTACCCACCGACGGGTCGGCGCCACCGACGCCGTCGTCGCGGACGGAGAGGGTCAGCACGTCAGTGTGCAGACGCGCCTGCACCTCCACCCCGCTCGCCCCGCTGTGCTTCACCGCGTTGGCCAGCGCCTCCGCGACCGCGAAGTACGCCGTCGTCTCCACAGGGAGCGGGAGCCGGTGCGGCAGGCGTATGTCCACCGTGACGGGAAGAGAGGAGCGCGCCGCCACGTTCTCGACCGCGGCCGCCAGGCCCTGGTCGGTCAGCGCCTTCGGGTGGACCCCGCGGCTCAGCTCGCGCAGCTCCTCGACCGCGAGCGTGACCTGTTCCTGCGCCTCGGCCAGACGCGTCGCCACCGGCGAGCCCGGCTCGGTGTCCAGCGCGGTCAGGCCGAGCATCACGTTGAGCGAGACCAGCCGTTGCTGCGCACCGTCGTGCAAGTCACGTTCGATACGCCGCCGTTCGGCGTCGAATGCGTCGACCAGACGGGCACGGGACGCGCGTACGTCGGTCAGTTCACGGCCCAGTTCGTCGTCGCGGGGCGCCAGCATCAGCCGGGTGACGGCCGCGCGGGCGCCGGCCCAGGCGGTGATGGTGTAGGGCGCCGCGGCCAGCAGGATCACGCCGACCACCGCCACCGACCAGGCTCCGGGATCGCCGAGATCGCCGGCGGGCGTCATGATCAGGAGGACCGGGTTGGCGAGGGCGAAGGCCAGGACGAGGAGGTCCACCCACCACAGCGCCGTCGCGGACACGACCGTGAAGCCCAGCTCGCGCCAGGTCACCGGCTCGCGCAGCCGGGTCCGTACCCAGGCCTTGAGGCCCGGGGCGTCGGGCGCGCGGTGCGGGTCGGGTACGGGGTCGAGGTCCACCAGGCGCAGGCGCCGGCGCTCGAAGCGGGTGACGGCGACGCCGGACAGGGCGGCGGCGAGGAGGATCGGGGCGCCGATCAGCACCACGAGCGACACGACGCCCGCGACGAGCAGGACGAGGAGTGCCGAGACGGCCACGGCGCCGAGAGCGACGCCCGTCGTGAGGTACGCGAGTGAGCGCCACGGCCAGCTGGAGCCGAGCACCTTCAACGGGTTCTGGCCCAGCGCCTGCCAGGCGGTCCGGTGTCGCATCCGTCGAACCTAGCGAGGCGGCGGGCGCGGGACAGTAGTGCGCGCACTACCTCCGGGACTCGTGTGAGTGCCCGTGTGCCGGAGGGGTGGCGCGGGGTGCAGTGGGCGGCATGAAGCTGACCTCTGTTCTCGGCACCGTCACGGCCGCGATCGGCCTCGCGGGTGCGCTCACCGTCGGTGTCGTACCGGCTGCCCCCGCCGCCGCCCCGTCGTCGTCCCGGGCCGTGCTGGACGCGAACTCCGTCGACCGGTTCGTCGAGGAGTACGTGAAGCAGACCGGGCTGCCCGGGGCGGTGGTCGCCGTGACGAAGGGCGAGCGGGTCGTGCACACGGCCGGGTACGGGCACACGGCGACCGGGCGGGACATGACCGGGCGGACGCGGCTGCCCGTCGCCTCGCTGTCCAAGGCGATGACCGCGCTGGCGGTGATGCAGCTCGTCGAGGCGGGGGAGGTGGAGCTGGACCTGCCCGTCGTCCGGTACCTGCCGGAGTTCGTCATGGCCGACGGGCGCCACCGGGAGATCACCGTCCGGCAGCTCCTGACGCAGACCTCCGGGATGGACGACTTCGCGTACCCGGATCTCACGCGGGCGCAACCGTACACGTTGGAGGAGGCCGTCGCCGCGATGAGGGGAGCGCCGCTCTCCGCCGATCCGGGCAGCCGGTACCGCTATCACAACCCCAACTACTTCGTCGCCGCACGGCTGGTGGAGGTGGTGAGCGGCCGGCCGTTCGCGGAGTACCTGTCCGCGGAGGTCTTCCGACCGCTGGGGATGACGGACACCGTGTCCGTCGACTCGACGAGCGAGATGCCCGACGGGGCGCGGGGGTACGTCCGTGCCTACGGCACCGTGGTCGCGCGCCCGCACCCGCGGTGGTTCACGGCGGGCGGCCACGGTGTCGTCACCACCGCCGACGACCTCGCGCGGTGGCTGGTCGCCCAGAGCAACGGGGGCGTCTCCGCGGAGGGCCGCCGTGTCGCCACGGCCCGCACCGTCGCGCTGACCCACACCCCGCCGACGGCGCCGGCGGACACCGAGTACGCGATGGGGTGGCTGGGGCACCGGGACGACTCCGGCACCGAGGTGATCCGGCACAACGGGCAGCTCCTCACCCACAACGCCATGGCCACACTGCTGCCGGACAGCGGAGTCGGCATCGCGGTCGTCACCAACACGGGGATGCTCGCCGGGGACGACGCCGCGCAGATCACGTCGGGGCTCGTCGACCTCGCGCGGGGCGTGGAGCCGGAGGTGGAGAAGCCGTTCTCGATGACGGCGGACTGGGTGCTGGCGGCGCTGACGGTGGCGGCGGTGGGGCTCGGAGTGCGGGGTGTGCTGCGGGCGGGGGTGTGGGCGCGGCGCCGGGAGGGGCGGGCGTGGTGGTGGACGGTGCTGCGCTTGCTGCCGCTGACGCTGCCGGTCCTCGTCCTCACCCAGCTCGGCTCGCTGGTCGGTCTGCTGATGTTCCGGTCGGGGACGCTGGCGCAGACGACGTACGCCTGGCCGGCGTTGGCGGTGTTCGCGGGGGGCGGGGCGCTGGCGGCGGGGGCGGTGGCCGTCGCGCGGGGAGCGGCGTCGGTCCGGCGCGGACGGAGGGGAGGCGGGGCGCTCGGGCGCGCCTGAGGCGGTACAGCGGGAGGGCCCGGGGACGACGACGGCCCCGGGCCCTTCGTGCCGAGCCGGACCTGCCGAGGCGGACGTGCCGTCAGCCGTGGTACTTGATGTAGCCGTTGCCGTCCTTGTCGTGCGCCTTCTTGGTGTAGGCGTGGATGTCGGCCGGCTTGCCGCCCGGCTTGTAGAAGTAGATCGTGTCCTTGTCGTTGTTCCACATGAAGTTGCAGTTCTGGCGGTACACGACGTTCTTGCCGTCCGAGTCGGTGCCCCGGCCCCCGCGCAGGTGGACGTAGTCGCCCGGCTCCAGGATGTGGTTCGACTTGAAGACGAAGGTGTTGCCGGCCTTGTCCCTGACCTTGTAGCCCTTCAGGTTGACCTTCGACTTCTTCGAGTAGTTCTTGATCGTCAGGTACTCGTTCTTCGTGTTCCCGCCGGAGCACTTGTTGGAGTCCCGCCCGGGGGCGTCGTACTGCACACCCTTGATCTTGAGCGCGGAGGAGTACTCGGCCGCGTGCGCCGGTATCGCCGCCGTGAGGGCGAGCGCGGCTGCGGCGGAGGCGGTGGCGGCAGCGGTCACGGTGCGCCGGATGAACATGAGGTTCCCCCCTCAGTGGTGCGAATGAAGCGTCCGGAGCATACCGAAGGTGTTCATACGATGATGGCGATGTGAAGAAGATGTGACTGTCGACCGTCGGTCGGCTGGTCCCGACCGGCTCTCCTATGCCCGACGTCGTGGGGGCAGCGCCGGCAGGGAGTCCGACGGTGGGGGCGCCGCGCCCGGCAGTTCGCGTTCCAGGGCGTCCAGCGCCCGGCGGGCCTCCTCGATGCGCAGGCGCAGGGAGTCGCCCGCGGGCGGGGGCGCCGCCTGCGAGGTTTCGCGGTCCAGGTCCCGGGCCTCGCCCAGGGACGTGATCACCACCCCGATGAGGACGTTGACCAGGACGAACGAGGCGAGCAGGACGTAGGACGCGAAGTACAGGAGGCTCCAGCGGGAGATGTCCAGGCCCGCGCGGACCGCGTCGCCCACGCCGTCCAGGGTCATCAGCAGGAACAGGGTGAGCACGGCGCGGCCGAGCGAACCGTAGTGCTCGGGATCCGCACGGCCGAAGAAGACCCAGCCGACCATGGCGTAGACGTACAGCAGCAGCGCGCCGACGAGCAGGAAGCTGAGGGTGCCGGGGAGGCTGCGGACCACCGCGACCAGGACGACGCGCAGTTGGGGCAGGAAGCGGGCGGTGCGCAGGACGCGGGCCAGGCGGAGGAGGCGCAGGACCGTGCCGTTCTCGCGCAGTACCGGCAGAAAGGCGCAGAGGACGACCGCCAGGTCGAAGAGGTTCCAGGGGTCCTTGAGGAAGTCGCGGGGGCGGTCGGCGTGGGCGGCCAGGCGCAGAAGGATCTCCGCGGTGAAGGCGGCGAGGCAGACGTGCTCGGCCGTCCGTAACCAGCGGTGCCAGTCGGCGGCCAGCCCGGAGTACGTCTCGACGCCGAGGAGTGCGGCGTTGGCGAGGATCAGCGTGACGACGGCGGCGGTGAACCAGTGCGCCTCCGTGACGGCGCGGGCCCGTGCGGCCAGGGCCGTACGGGCCGGGCGTGCTCCTTGCTCGGACATCGTGCGGGTGCTTCTCCTCGCATGTGCGGCACCGCGGGCGGGTGCCTGCGATCGTGCGTCAGGGGGTCCAGGGGGGTGTCCGGCCAGGTCAGGGGCGGTATTCGGCCGTTTCCGGCGCCGTGGGGAGGAAGGCCGCCCCCGGCCCACGGGACGCGCCTATTCTTCTACACGTTTGTAGAGACTCAGGTCCGGGTCCTGCCCGGCCGCGCATCCCTGGAGACGACACTCATGGCCTCGATCGACCTGGACAAGGTGCTGGACAAGTCGTGGGCGGACAAGAGCCTGCCGGAGATCCTCGACGCGCCCGTCGCCGCGCTGAAGGGGGTCTCCGACCGTGACGGCGAGTTGCTGCAGGAGGCGTTCGGCGTGAAGACCGTCGCGGACCTGGCGAACCTGAAGTACGTCCGCTGGGCACAGGCCCTGGCGGCGCTGGAGGCGGCGAAGTAGACGGCTCGGCGAGAGGCCGCGGTGCCGTTCGTCCGGGGGTGGACGGACGGCACCGCTCGACCCGACGCGGGGGTGGGTCGTCTGCACGCCGCACGACGGAGTCGGCGGCGGGACGGGCGGGGCCCGTCGGGTTCGAGTCGCCGGTCAGCGTTCCCCGTCTCCGGGGAACGGCCCGCCCCCTCCGGTCTCGGCCGGCGGGTTCGTGGGGCAGGCCGAGGTCGGGGACGTCATCGTCCAGGACGTGCCGCTGACCTTGAGGGCGGGGACGGGGCGGGCCGCCTCCCCGGGGGTGTCCGACGGGTGGGGGACCGCCGTGGGGGCCTGCGGGGAGGCGTAGCGGACCGTGCAGGTCAGTTGGAGGAGAGCCTCGCGGGACACCGGCGTGGGAGTGTCCGGGAGGGTCACCGCGATCGTGAAGCCGTCGGTCACCGTCACCGACGGAGCGCCCGACAGGCGCGGGAGGTCCGTCGTCGCCGACAGCGCCTCCTCCTTCTCGTTCGGGCCATCGAGGAGGAGGCGGACCACCGAGGTCAGGTCGGCCGCGTCCGTCGCCGGGCGGAGGTACGCCGTCGGTTCGCCGTCCTTCAGGAAGAAGAGCGGGACGGTGGCCGGCGCCGTCAGGTCCGCCGTCGGGACCGGCCCCGGCATTCCGCTCGCCGGGGCGCCCGCCTCGATGACGTCGGACGCCGGGACTCCGCATCCGGTCAGCGCCGTGAGCCCCATGAGTCCCGTGAGTCCCGCGAGAAGCCTCACCCTGTGTCTCACTCCGCGCCTCCCTCGCCGTCCAGGTCCAGCGGCAGCTCCACCGTGAGGACCGCCCCGCCGCCCGGGCGGTTCGCCGCGTGGATACGGCCGCCGTGGAGGCGGACGTTCTCCGCCGTGATGGCCAGGCCCAGGCCGCTGCTGTCCCCGTCCCCGCCGCCGTGCCCGCTCCTCGCCCGTGAGGTGCTCGCCTTGTAGAACCGCTCGAAGATGTGCGGCAGCACCTCCTCCGCGATGCCCGGGCCGTTGTCGGTCACCTCGAGGACGGCGAGGCCGTCCCGCGCCTCCAGCGTCACCCGGACCGGCGGTTCGCCGTGGCGCAGGGCGTTGCCGACCAGGTTGGCGGTCACCACGTCGAGCCGGCGCGGGTCGACGCGGGCGCGCAGCTCGCCCGGAGGGGGCAGCCGCAGTCCGACCTCCTCCGGGCGCCAGCGGGAGGCGACGGTGCGCCGGACGGACTCGGCGAGGTCGATGTCGTCGCGGTTGAGCCGCGCCGCGCCCGCGTCGAAGCGGGATATCTCCATCAGGTCCTCGACCAGCACGCTCAGCCGCTGCGTGCCCTCGCTGACAAGTCGCAGCGCCTCGCCCGTCTCGCCCTCGACCCGCTGGTCCAAGACGTCGGTGACGGCCGTCATCGCCGCCAGCGGGGTGCGCAGTTCGTGGGAGACGTCCGCCACGAACCGGCGGCCTCGCGCCTCCAGGCGCCGCAGCTCCGCCACCGTCCGCTCCAGTTCGGCGGCCGTCTCGTTGAACGAGCGGGAGAGATCCGCCAGTTCGTCGGAGCCGGTCACCTTGAGCCGCACGTCGAGCCGGCCCGCGGCCATCTTGCGCGTCGCTCCGCGCAGGGCCCGTACGGGGCGCAGTACGCCGCTCGCGGCCAGCAGCGCCAGGACGACGGCGAGGCACAGCGCCACCAGGGTGGCCCGTTCGATGCCGCTGACCATCGCCTCGACGTACCCCTCCTCCGCGGTCTGCGGCACCTCCAGGTACATCACCACCCCGGAGAGCCGTTGCTCCCCGTCCTCCGTCGTGTACGTCATCGGCATGCCGACGAGGAGACGGGGGCTGCCGTCGACGTTCACCCGCTGGAACACCGCCGCGCGCCGCGTCCGCACGGAGCGGAGCATCTCGGGGCTGGGCCGGGTGAACCGGGGTGTGGGGGCGTACGCGCGGCGGTCGCCGTAGGTGGCCATGACCCGCCAGCCCGACAGGCGGTTGTCGTGGATGATCTGGTTGACCGTCCACTGGAGGTCCGACGCGGCGGGGGCGTGCGGGACGGCGGGCGCGACGGCCTCGACGCTCGCGCGGAAGCGGTTGATGACGGAGTCCTGGCTCTGCTGGAGGACTCCCGTGCGCGCCTCCCGGAAGGCGAGGGCGCCGGTGCCGAGGGAGCTGGCCATGGCGACGAGGACGAAGGAGATCAGGAGGCGGGAGCGCAGGCCGCGGAGGGGGAGCGGGATGCGGGTCACCACGGCGCGGAAGAGGCGCCGGGGGCCGGCGAGCGACGCCGGGTCCGGGTCCGGGGTGTTCCGGGCGTCCCGGACGTTCCCCTGCCGCGGGGTGTTCCGCGCGTCCAGGAGGTTCCCCTGCGTCCGGGTGTTCCGCGCGTCCGGGGCGTTCCGCTGCTCCGGGACGTCCCCCACGTCCGGGACGTCCCCCCGCCCCGGGGTGTTCCGCTGCTCCGCGGACGGGTCGCCGTTCACGCGCGGCCGGTGCCGAAGCGGTAGCCGAAGCCGCGGACGGTCTGCACATAGCGCGGGTCCTTGCCCTCGCCGAGCTTGTTGCGCAGGCGCTTCACGCAGGCGTCCACGAGGCGTATGTCGCCGTGGTAGCCGTGTTCCCAGACCGCTTCCAGCAGTTGCTGGCGGCTGAACACCTGGCCCGGGGACGCGGAGAGGGTGAGCAGCAGACGCAGTTCGGAGGGAGCGAGGGTGACGGGCTCGCCCCGGTGGGTCACCTCCAGTCCGGCGCGGTCGACGACCAGGTCGCCGTGCGTCTCGGGCCGGGGCCGCGCGCCGTCCGGCGGGGAGGCGTCCTGCCGACGCAGGACGGCGCGTATGCGCGCGTCGAGGACCCGCGCCTGCACGGGCTTCACCACGTAGTCGTCCGCCCCCGTCTCCAGGCCGAGGACTACATCGATGTCGTCGCCGCGGGCCGTGACCATGATGATCGGTACCTGGTCGCGCTCCCTGATCCGGCGGCACACGTCCAGGCCGGACATGCCGGGCAGCATCAGGTCGAGCACGACGACGTCGGGGCGGACGGCGCGGAGCTGCTCCAGCCCCTCCTCGCCCGTCTCCACCGCGACGACCTCGTGGCCCTGGTGCCGCAGGCCCAGACGCACGGCCTGCCGCACGATGGAGTCGTCCTCGACGATCAGGATCCGTGGCATTGCGGCAGTTTAAGCAGGGCGGGTGAACGGCGGACGCGGCCGCCCTGGATCCCCTGACGCCGAACCGTCGTTACCGTTCCGAGACCTCGTGGGCTCAGGGCGATCAACTGGGACGACCAGATTGACCTGCCATGCGTTCGGTACGAGATCCGGTACGGGAGAGGCGACCCAAACCCCCCACCGGCAGAAGCGCGGCCGCTCGCCGCACCGGCGGGCGACGGCCGTCCTCCCGCCGTCGTGTGCGCCCCCGCAGACGAGGGCGCGTGCTGCTGACCGTGCTGATCGCGGTGGCGCTGCTGGGCGCGGCGGCGTTCCTGCGGGCCGAACTGCAGGACGCGGGCGCCGCCCAGCAGGGCACGCCGGACGCACGGCCCTCACGGGCCACCTCCACGCCTGCCCCTCCCCCGTCACCGCCCCCCGTCCGCACGGCCCCCTCCCCCACCCGGACCACGATCGAGGTGCCGGAGCGGGGCAGCGGGACGTTCGTCACCGCTCGGTCCGGCGGGGAGACGGTGGGCGAGGGGTCCCGGCCGCTGCGGTACGTCGTGGAGGTCGAGGACGGGCTGGACGTCTCGCCGTCCGACGCGGCCGAGGAGATCGCCGGGATCCTGGCCGCCCCTCGCGGCTGGACCCACGATCCGGACAACGCGTTCCGGCTGGTGGGCGCGGGCGCCCCGCACGACCTCTCGATCAAGATCGCCACCCCTGCCACGGCGGACGCCCTGTGCTGGGAGGGCATCGGGCAGGACACCGGGGGCGAGTACAACTGCGAGGTGCCGGACGGGGTGGTGGTGAACCTCCGGCGCTGGGTCGAGGGCTCGCCCACCTTCGACGGGCCGATCCACGACTACCGCGCGCTGATCATCAACCACGAGATGGGCCACTTCCTCGGCCACTCCCACATGACCTGCGGCGGCGAAGGACGGCTCGCGCCCGTGATGATGCAGCAGATCAAGGGCCTGAACGGCTGCATGGCGAACGCCTGGCCGTACGACGAGGAAGGCGACCTCGTCACGGGACCGGCCGCCTGACCGGCCGCGTGACCGGCGGGGTCAGACCGCCGGGGCGAGTTCCGCCGCTCCGAAGGAGACGTTGAAACGGTCGCACCAGATGCTGACGCTGCTGTGGCCGGACGGGTCCACGTCATGGGGGAGGGCGTAGTTCTGGTCGCCCTTGTTGCCCTTCAGCGCTCCGAGGTCGACGTACCGGCCGTCGTCGAAGACGTGCCAGCCGGCGCGTCCCTCCTTCACCGGCGCGTCGGTCAGCCACACGCGCAGGTCGGGGCCGTTGCTGGTGTCGAGCCCCTCCAGTCGCACCACGTGACTGCCGTCGGCCAGACGCACGAGGCTCACCGTGCCGGTGGTCGCGTGCTCGTGGCTGATCAGTTCACCGCTCGCCAAGGTGACCGGGCTGCGGGAGGGCTGGGCAGACGGTGCGTCCGGCAGGACTACGTCCGGGGCGGTCGTCGCGGCTCCTGGCAGCGCCTCCCGCACCGTCTCGTCCTGCCACAGCTTCCACGGCTGGAACCAGTACAGCCCGAAGCCCGCCACGGCAACCACCCCCACCAGCACTCCGGCCGTCCGCGGCCCGGACATCGCCTTGCGCACGCGTCCCATGTCGCCCCACCCCTGTGATCGTTCGGTTCCGCCAGTCAACAGGAAGGCGGGGCGCGCCGGGCCGCCCGGCCCATGACGAAAGTCTTACGGCTCCCGCCCGGGCCCGGTACGGGCATCCGGCGACACGGGCACCGCCATCGGCGTCGGGCTTCATCGCACTCCGGGCCGCCGTCGACGTCATCCTCGGCATCACCTACGGCATCCACCGCATCACCTACGGCATCCACCGCCTCGCCACCCGGCGAGCCTGAGACGCGCACACCCGTGTGGGGCCCCCGGTTGCGCACCGGGGGCCCCACACGGGCGTGCGACAAGCGGGTCAGTGCTTGAACGCGTCCTTCGTCTTCTCCTTGGCCTCGCGGGCGTCGCCCTTGCTCTTCGTGGCCTGGCCCTCCGCCTCCATGCGCTCGTTCCCGGCGGCGCGTCCCAGGGCCTCCTGGGCCTTGCCCTGCGCCTGCTCGGTCTTCGCCTTGGCCTTCTCACCGGCACTCACGGAACATGCCTCCTCGTAGCGTTCGGGCACTGTGTGGTCAGGCCACGGGTGCCCCCACTTCCCCTTCACAAACAAGGCGACAGCGAGGTGTGCGACTGCGGGTCGAGGGCAAACGGAGCGGCAGGAGGTCGATAACTATGGTTCCCTTGCTGCTCGTTCTGCTTCTTGCCCTGATCCTCTTCGGCGCCGGCTTCGCCGTGAAGGTCCTGTGGTGGATCGCCATCGCGGTCCTCGTCATCTGGCTGCTCGGCTTCGTCATGCGCTCCACGAACGCGGGCGGTGGTCGCGGCCGCTGGTACCGGTGGTGACGCGCTGCACCGCGTCATCGCACCACCCCCCGGGGGCCCGGTCACCACGGTGACCGGGCCCCCGGTCCGTACGGACATCCCCGTTCTGTCCGTGAACGTCCCCGGATGTGTCCGTGATCCGTAACGGACGCATCCGGGGACGTCCGTGTCCCGTCCTGCCCAGTGGTTCCCGGAGAAGTCCGGGACGCGGGCGACGAGCGACAGCAGGAAAGCGGGGCGGGACATGGCGCGGCACAGCGGTGGACGGAGCTGGTACGGCAAGGTGGCCGGGGCGGCGCTCGGGGTGACGATGCTCGCCGTCGGCGCCTCGGTGTACACCGCCCAGGCCGACGTCGTGAACGGCGTCCCGGAGGCCGGCGCGTCCGCGAAGCCCGCCGCCGTGAAGCGGGTCTCCCCCACGATCGCCCACGCCTCCGACGCGGGCCCGCGCGGCGTCAACATCACCATCGACGACGGCCCCGACCCGCGCTGGACGCCGCAGGTGCTGGAGCTGCTGCGCGAGGAGGGTGTGAAGGCCACCTTCTGCCTCACCGGCATCCAGGCGCGGACCCACCCCGGCCTGGTCAAGGAGATCGTCGCGGACGGGCACGTGCTGTGCGACCACTCCGTCTCCCACGACACCGCCATGGACCGGAAATCCGAGGCGTACCAGTCGAAGGAGATCCTCGACGCCGAGCGCATGATCACCGAGGCGTCCGGGGGTGTCCGTCCCCTCTACTACCGGGCGCCCGGCGGTGCGTTCACCCCGCACAGCCGCGCCGTCGCAGCCTCCCGCGGCATGCGCCCGCTGGGCTGGAACGTCGACACCAAGGACTTCGAGCAGCCGGGCGCGGACTCCATCGTGGAGACCGTGCAGCGGGAGCTGCCCAACGGCCCGACGATCCTCTTCCACGACGCGGGAGGCGACCGCGCGCAGACCGTCGAGGCGCTGCGCCGCGTGCTGCCCTGGCTGAAGGAGGAGGGCTACTCCTTCGGCTTCCCGGTGCGTTGAGCGTCCGCAACAATCACGTTCCAGGGCAGACCCGCCTGTTCAGGATGGAGCGGCGCCAGGCAGACTCAAGGCCGTACACCCGTCGACGAAGGATGGCTCGTTCATGATCACGCTGACCAAGGAAGACGGCCCCGCGGACCTGGACGGGGTCACGCACCTCTCCATCGGCGTCTCCTGGGACCCGACCGCCGGATCCAGCGGCGGAGTGCTCGGCAAGCTGCGCCGCAAGACCGGTACGGACCTCGACCTGATCGCCATCGCCATGTCCGGCGGCGACCCGGTGCGCCTGGCCGGCCTGGACTCGCTCGACCCGATGGGCAACGGCTCCCTCCTGCACAGCGGCGACAACCAGACCGGCCACGGTGACGGGGACGACGAGACGGTGACCGTCGAGTTCTCCCGCCTGCCCGGCGCGATC
Source organism: Streptomyces sp. NPDC014764 (assembly GCF_043082785.1). Lineage (NCBI taxonomy): Bacteria > Bacillati > Actinomycetota > Actinomycetes > Kitasatosporales > Streptomycetaceae > Streptomyces > Streptomyces sp. NPDC014764. Next base: position 282,153 of record NZ_JBIBXY010000004.1, read on the forward strand.
ACCTCGATCGTGTTCGTCGCGGCCGCCTACAAGAAGGGCAGCTCCTTCCAGAAGGCCCGCAACATCAGCTTCAAGGTCTACGACGCCACCGGCGGCAGCAGCCAGCAGGTCGCCGACATCTGGCCGAGCATGCTCAGCCAGGACAACGGCTGTGCCGTCGCCAAGGCCGTGAAGGTCGGCAACGGCTGGAAGCTCCAGGTGATCAACGAGACCGGCAAGATCAAGCAGGGCGACGAGCACGCCCTGATGCGGTTCGCCGTCAGCAAGTAGGCGGGTGGGCGAGCAGGAGGAACGGGCGGCCACGACACCGGCTGGGGGGTGTCGTGGCCGCCCTCCCACGTTCCCCCCCCGTCAGGGGAACGTGGCGTAGACGCGGCCTTCCGTGTCGCGGACGGTGACCGGCGTCTCGACGTCCGTGGGGGCGACGGCGTACCAGACGCCCCACCCCGGCCGGCCGGGCAGTTCCAGCAGCTTGCCGCGCACCGGGCCGTCCTTCGACGCGACCTCGACGACCGACGCCGTCCCCTCACCCCCGTAGTAGACGCCCGAGGCCAGCACCGTTCCGCCGCTCATCCCCTCGGTCTGCAGCGAGACTCCGGGCCGCGTCCTGTCGATGTTGCCGTCCACCACGCTTTGGAACTGCCCCTCCGGCATGTCCGGCGTCGTCCAGTGCTTCCCCTCCTCCGTCAGCCACAGCACGAACCCCGGCGCCGCCGTCACCCGCTCGCCCGGATCGACGATGCGCGGCGTCGGCGCGGACACGGTGGGTGAGGCGGACGGCGCGGGCGAGGAGGACACCGTGGCGGCCGGGCGCGTGACACGGTCACCGCCGTCCGGGCCGTGCAGGGTGACGAAGGCCAGCGGCGCAAGCAGCACGGCGCAACCCGCGCCCAGCACCGTCGTACGGCGCCTGCGCCGGATCGTCCGGCCGCGGCGCTCCACGGCCGCCAGCGGCACCCGGGACGGCGTGACGTCGTACGCGGCGGCGGCCAGGGACTCGCGCAGGCGTCCGGTCCCGGCGGGCTCGGCGTCCCGTTCTGCTCCGGGGTCGAGGTGGTTCATGGGCGGGCTCCGGGAAGGGGGTGCGGGCGCTCGGCGGCGGCGAACGCGGGATGGGAGCGCAGGGCCTCGAGGCCGCGCCGCGCATGCGTCTTGACCGTGCCGGGCGAGCAGTTGAGCACCTCGGCGATGGCGGTCTCCGGCAGGTCCTCCCAGTACCGCAGCACCAGCACCGTCCGCTGCCGGGTGGACAGCGAGCCGAGCGCCTCGGTGATCTCGGCCCGGGACTCGACGGACTCGGCGTGACCCTGGTCGCGCTGGTGCACCCGCTCCGGCAGGAACGGCATCAGCAGATGCGTGACCCGGCGTCTGCGGGTCCGGCTGATGTTGTTGTTGACCAGGGAGCGCCGGACGTAGAAGTCGACGTCGTCCGGCGGGACGCGTCCCCAGCGGGCGTACACCTTGGCCAGCGTGGTCTGCACGAGATCCTCGGCCTCGTGGAAGTCCCCGGTGAGCAGGAGGGCGGTCCGCACCAGACGGGCCCAGGCCGCACCCGCGTAGGCGGCGAAGTCGGGGTGTTCCGGCAAGGCGGCGGACGTCTCGTGCGGCACGGACAGGTTCCTCTGCGTCGGGTACGGGGGGCGGCCGGGCGGGGGACCGGCCGGTCCCCCGCCCGCGGGGTCAGCGCAGCGACAGCGAGGCGTAGACCTTGCCCTTGGTGTTGCGCACCGTCACCTCGGACACGAAGCTCCACGAGCCGTCGCTCGGAACGGTGTCGGCGACCGCGTACCAGACCCCCCAGCCGGGACGGCCGGGCAGCTCGATGAGCTTGCCCTGCAGGGTCCCGGCGGCCGTACGGAGCTCGACGGTCGACGCCGTGCCCTTGCCGCCGTAGTACAGGCCGGAGAGGTAGACGAGTTCCGGGGTGCCCTCGGACTGGACGGAGACGCCGGGGCGGCTCAGGTCGACGTTGCCGTCGACGACGCTGCGGAACTGGCCCTCCGGCATGTCCGGCGTGGTCCAGTGCTTGCCCTCGGGCGTCAGCCACAGCTCGAAGCCCGGCGCGCCGGTGACGCGCTCGCCAGGCTGGACGATGCGGGGCGTGGGGGCGTGCTTCGCCACGGCCGCGGGGGCGGCGGCCGGGGCGGCCGCCGTCACGGTCGCGGAGTGCGGTGCCCGGCCGGCCGAGTCGTGGGGCGCCGCGTACGACATCGTGGCCATGCCGGCCACGGCGGCCGTGACGGCCGTGACGGCCAGGTACTTCGGGGTCCGCTTCATGCGGGCAACTCCTCGCGGATGACGGGCCCTTGCGGGCCCAGGTGGTCTGACGGGCGGAGGGCGCCTCTCCATCCGTACAAACCCCGGCCCCCCGCCCTCCGGATGACACCCGCCGGGAAGTTTCTCCGCGCGGACTTCCCGCGGGCGTCCGTGGGGCCGCCCGGCCCGCCCGCCACCGGGTGCCCGGCCCACGCTCCGACGGCCGCCCGGCCGGGCCCTCCACCGAGTGCCCGCCCCGCGCACCGGGCATACCGTCCCGGTATGGGCGCCCGGGGCGGCGGAACGGTCCGGCCTGCCGCAGCGGCCGCGCGGATCCGGTTCTTCCCGGCGTCCACAGGGTCAGGTCCCGAGGGGCGCCGCCAGGTGCGCGCCGCCCGCCGGGGTGCTCGTCCGCACCAACCGCCTGCTCACCGGCCTCGGCCCGGGCCTGTTCACCAGCTGCCTCTACGTCCACCTGGCCCGGCATCGCGCGCGGCTCGCCGGTGCCGGGCATCCGCCGCCGGTGCTGCGCCGGCCCGACGGGCGCGCCCAGGTGCTGCGCGTCCCGCCGAACCTGCTGCTCGGCGTCGACGCCGCCGCCGACTGCACGTGCACCCAGGTCGACCTGCCGCCCGGCTCCGTCCTGGTCCTCTGCACCGACGGCCTGGTGGAGGTGCCCGGCACCGACCTCCTGGACTCCTTCGAGGCGCTCGCCGCGCGGCGGGCCGACGCCGGTGACCTGGACGAGGAAGGTCTCGCCGACGTGCTCGTCGAGGACGTACGGCGCAGCGCGCACCGCAGTGACGACGTGGCGCTGCTGCTGCTGCGGACGCGGTGACCCGTCCGGCCGAGTTGCCGCGTGCGGATGATGCGAGAAGGTGAGAGAAGGCCGGGAGGGGGATGGCCCGCGAAGGGAGGGTGCCGTGCCGGACGGTCCCGTCGACGACGCCGCGGTGCTGGACGCGCTGTTCACCGGCTCGCCCCAGGGCCTGTTCGTGCTCGACGCCGACCGCAAGGTCAGCCGGTACAACCTGTCCGCGCGCGGGGTGCGGGCCCTTCCGGCCGAGGACGTCGTCGGCCACGACGTGCGCGACTTCGCGCCCGACCTCGAACCGGAGCTCGGGCAGCTGATCGACAAGGTGCTCGCCACGGGCGAGCCGGTGCTCGGGCGGCTGCTGCGCGGCCGTTCCCCGTCCGAACCCGACCGGACGCTCGCCGTGGAGGTGTCCCTGTTCCCGCTCCACGACGGCCCCGGTGTGGTGGGCGTGGTGAAGGACGTGACCGACCGGCAGGCCGCGACGGACCGTCTCGCCGTGCTCAGCACGGTGCACCGGACCGTCGGCGGCACGCTCGACGTGCGGGCCACGGCGGACGCCCTGGTCGACGCGCTGGTGCCGGACTTCGCCGACGCGGCGTCCGTGGATCTGCTGGACGACGACCCCTCCGGGGCGGCGCCCCCGTCCGGTCCCCTGCCAACGTCCGTGCCGCTGCGCCGGGTCGCGTTCGCCGCCCCCGACTCCGTCGAGCCGTCACGGCACACCGGCGACAGCCGTCCCTTCCCGTTCCCCACGCCGTACACCCAGGCCCTCAGCGACGCGCACGCGCGTCTGGTGCAGGTCACCCCGGACGACCCGTGGCTGGCGACGGACCCGGACGGCTTCGCCGTCCTGCTCGGCCGGAAGGTCCACTCCATGATCGTCGCGCCGCTCACCGCGCGGGACACCGTGCTGGGACTGCTGACGCTGTACCGCAGCCGGGGCGACGCCTTCGAGGACGCCGACCTGGACGTGGCCCGGCAGGCCGCCGCCACCGCGGCCGTGCACCTGGACAACGCGCGCAGCTACCGCCGTGAGCACACGGTGGCGTCCGCCCTCCAGCGGCGGCTCCAGCCGGGCGTGACCCCGCGGCTGTCGGCGGTGGAGACCGCGCACGTGTATCTGCCGGACAGCGCGGGCGGGGCCTGGTTCGACGTCATCCCGCTCTCCGGGACCCGGGTGGCGCTGGTCGTCGGGGACGTGGCCGGTCACGGCATCGAGGCCGCGGCCACCATGGGGCAGTTGCGCGTCGCGCTGCGCACCCTGGCGCTGCAGGACCTGGAGACCGACGAGGTGCTGACCCATCTGGACGAGGTCGCAGGACAGCTCACGGCCGTCGACGCCCGCGGGGCACACCCCTACCTGGCGACCTGCGCGGTCACCGTCTACGACCCGGTCTCCCGGCAGTGCACCATGACGCGGGCCGGACATCCCGCCCCCGTCCTGGTCGACCCCGACGGGGCGCCGATCCACGTGGACGTGCCGCTCGGCCCGCCGCTGGGCTCGGAGGGCGGCGCCGCGTACGTCCCGGCGGTCACCCAGCTCCCGCCGGGCTGCCTCATCGCACACGTCACCAACGGGCTGCTGGGTGCGGAGGAGGAAGGCGACGGCCATGCGGACGCCGTGCGCCGCCTGGAGCATGTGCTGGCGACTCCGTCGCGGCCGCTCCACGAGCTGTGCGACACCGCCGTCTACCGCATGACGCCCTCGCGCCACGACGACGCCGTCCTGCTTCTCGCCCGGACCGAGTGCCTGCCGTCCGACCGGGTCGGCGACTGGACGCTGCCCTCGGACGCCTCCGTCGTCGGCACGGCCCGCCGGCTGGTCGGCCAGCAGCTCGCCGCCTGGGACCTGGACGACTGCACCTTCACGACCGAGATCATCGTCAGCGAACTCGTCACCAACGCGATTCTGCACGGCGAGGGCCCTGTCCGCCTGCGCCTCATCCACGACGAGGAACGCCTGCTCGCCGAGGTGACGGACGCGAGCAGCGCGAGCCCTCACCTCCGCCACGCCCGCGCAGGCGACGAGGGCGGACGCGGCCTGTACATCGTGATGCGCCTCAGCGCCCACTGGGGCGTACGCCACGGCCGCCAGGACAAGACGATCTGGTCCGAACAGCGCCTGGGTGAGGAGGCGTCGGAGGACCTCCTCTCGGCGGTGGAGGTGTTCGACACGACGGGAATGTGAAGGGCGCGTCCGGGTCACGTCGTCCGCGCGCTCACCCCAGGCCACGCGGTGCGGTCACCCGGACCGCCGAGGACGCACGGGAGCGTCGGAGTACGGGGGCGGGCCGTCCGGACCGGCGCGCCCGCCCTCGCCTCCGTGCCGTGGGCTCCTGCGTCTCGGGGGCGGTGTGCGGTGCGCCCTCGGGTGTGCAGGGGCCGCGCAGGTCCCGGCTCCGGCTCGCCCGCGCCCCATGTGAGCGGCGTCCCGCGCGCCTGGGGTGCCGAGCCGCGCCCCGGCGTCCGGCGGACCGTCCGGACGGGCGCCGGTCCGCGCCTCCCGGGGCAGGGGCGCCTCGGGAGGCGCCCCTGCGGCGACCGGCCCGTCGTCGCGGGCACCGGTCACCCCTCCCGCGTCCGGACGCGTGTGCGTCCACGGTGCTTGCGCGGGCGGGCCGACGTCGGTCCCGACGTGAAACGGGCGCGTCTCAGCGGGTCGGGGCTCCGCGCAGGCGGCGTGCGCACCAGCCGATGACCGCCGCGTTGACCAGCGCCCCCATCGCCACGGCGAACACGAAGGTGGGCAGACCGCCCGGCAGGGCGAGGCCGACGAGGCTCGCCGGGGCGGTGGCGAGTACGGGGATGACGCCCGCGAAGGACGCGTCCTCGTTCTCACCCGCGCTCGCCGCGAACGCCCACACGGTGAGGGCGACGCAGACGCCCAGGTAGGCGAGGGCGAAGACGTCACCGTAGAGGTGGCGCAGGCGGGTGAGAAGGGTGCGGTCACGTCCGGTCATGGTGGGCTCCTGAGGCGCGCTGCCGCCGGTGCTGATGGTGGTCATGTTCATGATCCTCGGGTCGGTGTGGTGGGTACAGGTGGCGCGCGGAACGCCGGTTCTAAAGGGCGGTGCCGGGCGGGTGGGGGCGGGCGAGGCCGAGGTCGTAGGCGAGAATCGTCGCCTGCACCCGGTCGCGGAGCCCCAACTTCCGCAGCAACGCGTTGACATGGGACTTCACGGTGCCGACGGCGATGCCGAGCTGGTCGGCGATCTCCGCGTTGGTCAGGCCGGCGGCGACCAGGGTGAGGACACCGCGCTCCCGGCCGGTCAGACCGGACAGTTCGGGGACCGGCGCCGCGGGGCCGTCCCCCGCCGTCGCGTAGTGGGAGACGAGCCGACGGGTCGCGGACGGGGCGAGGACGCTCTCGCCCGCCGCCACCACACGGATCCCGCGCAGCAGTTCGGAGGCGTACACGTCCTTGAGGAGGAAGCCGGAGGCGCCCGCCCGCAGCGCGTCGAAGACGTAGGAGTCGAGATCGAAGGTGGTCAGCACCAGCACCCTGGGCGCACCCGCGCGGCCGGTGATGATCCGGGTCGCGGCGATGCCGTCCAGCTCGGGCATCCGTACGTCCATGACCACGACGTCCGGCGCCAGTTGTCCGGCGAGCCGCACCGCGGCCGCACCGTCGGCGGCCTCACCCACGACGGTCATGTCCTCCTCGGCGTCGATCACGGCGGCGAATCCCGCGCGCACGATGCCCTGGTCGTCGGCGACCAGCACCCTGAGGCTCATCGTTCCCTCTCCTCCCCGTCGTCCGGCGCGAGGGGCAGCAGCAGACGGACGGTGTCCGCCGGTCCGGTGGTCAGCGCGCCGCCGAGCGCCGCGACGCGCGCGGCCAGGCGCTCCCGCACGGCCGGGTGGACGGCGGACGGAACCCCGGTCGCGCTGAGCGTCAACGTACCGCCGTCCGCGTCCAGTTCGAGTGTGGCCGGCTGCTGTTCCCCGCCGGCGGCGAGCACGGTCTCGGCGGCGTGGTAGGCGGTCAGGTCCAGGGCGGCGGGCAGCCGACCGGGTACCCGCGCGGTGAGGCGTATCTCCACCTCCCGGCCGGTGGCCCGGCACTGCCGGGCGAGCAGGTCCAGCGCCTGGAGCGTGGGCTGCGGGCGCAGCGCCGGCCGGTCCTCGCCGTCGCGGACCGTGTCCAGCAGGGCGCGCATCGCCGCCAGCGCCTCCCGGGCGCGCTCGGCGGTCGCCTCCAGCCTGCCCGCCTCGGCCTCGGCGACCATGTCGGCGGTGCGGGCCAGCACGGTGGACTCGAGTCCGCCCGCGATCCGGCGCCGCTCGGCCCACGCGTCGCGGACCGCCTCGCCGGTCAGCGCGCCGAGGCGGCCGTCCCGTTCGGCGCGGGCCGCCCGTGCCCGGCGGGCGCGCAGGGTGGCGATGCGGTGCGCCGCGTACATCACCGGGGCCGTCCCCGCGAGGGCCGCGGTGACGACCGCCCAGACGGGTGCGGTGGTTCCCCGGTCCAGCACGGCAGTGGTGACGGCGGCCGTGTGCACCACGATCGCGCCGACGAGGAGGTCAAGGCGGGTCAGTGGGCGGCTGCGGCGCCGTCGTGGCCGTTCGCGCGGTTCCCCGCGCCCCTGGGCGGGCGGCCCGGCCGGCGCCCTGAAGAGGCGCCGGGAACCGCGTGACCAGCTCCCTCCGGCCCGCACCGCCCCGTCCACGGCGAGTGCCGCGCACGTGGCGACCGCGCCCAGCAAGGGCGGCAGCAGCACCGGCCCGGAGTATCCGCCGGCCACCGCCGCGGCGGGCCACAGCAGGGCGAGGACGCCAAGGACGCCGTACGCGGTGCGCGGAGCCCTCCGCACCCACAGCAGCGTGACCGCCTGGGCGGCCGCGAGCAGGGCGAACAGCACGCCCGCCGACACCTCCGGCCCCGTCGAGGCGTCCTCCGTCCGTATCGCCAGCACCGGCAGCAGCGGCTGGAGGACGAGTCCGGTGGCAGCCGTGACCTGGGCGGCGCGGTGGCCCCGCGCACCCGGCCGGTCAACGGCTCCGGCGGTCCGTCCGGGCAGGACCGCCCGCACCTCCCAGCCGCCGTCCTCCGTCGGACCGGTGGTCAGGGTGCCGCCGGCCTCCCGGGCGCGGGAGCGCAGGATGCCCTGGCCGCGTCCGCCGCCGAGGTCCGCGCCGTGCGCGGGAGTACCGGGCAGCGGAGCGCCGCTGGTCACCACGACGTCCGTACGGTCGTCGCCGTACCGGCACCGCACGGTGGTGGCCGCGCCCGGCGCGTACCGGGCCACGTTGGTGAGCGCCTCCCGCACGATGCCGTACACGGCGTCGGCGACGGCGCCCTCCGGCAGCGGGTCGGTCGCGCAGTCGACGGGCTGGCCGATCCGCCGGAACCCCTCGACCAGGGCCGGCAGCCGCTCCTCGGGCGCGGGCAGGCCGCTCCGCGAAGGGGCGGGGGACCGCACCGCACCGAGCGCCCGGGTCACCTCGTGCCCGGTGTCCACGGCGAACCGCAGCGCCTCGTCGCCGAGTTCGGGACGCCGGTCACGCAGCCCCAGCGCGGCGCCGACGGTGACCACCACCGCGGTCAGATGGTGGGCGCTGACGTCGTGCAGTTCCCGTTCCATCCGCCGCCGTTCGACGGCGGGCAGCCGGTGCCGCTCCGACTCCGCGCGACGCAGCAGGTCCTCGGACGCCCGGCGCGCGCCCCGGGACCGCCGGACGAGCAGCCCGGTCCCGCACGCGGCCGCGTACAGCAGGGCGGTGAGCACCAGGTCCAGCCCGTCACGCTCACTGAGCCGGTGCAGGGTCAGCCCGTGCAGGAGCTGCCAGACGGCGAGGGACACCCCGCACAGCACGGTGGTGAAGGCGTCCCGTTCGACGGCCACGGTCCACAGCGCGAGCGCGACCCCGGCGGTCCCGAGCACCGCCGTCGCCCCGACGGGCAGCGGACCGGCGCCCAGCGCGCAGGCGACGGCGACCACGACGAGGGCGGTCACCGGGCGGCTCCGGCGCAGCGCCAGTACGGCGGTGACAGGGCCGGCGACCAGCACCGCCACGAGCAGGGAGGACGCGGACGGAACCTCGCCGCGCACCAGTGCCGCCCCCGGCCACACCAGGGCCTGGGCGCACAACAGCAGGACCGGTACCAGCCGGTCGTCGATGCGTTTCATGACCCGTTCAGGCTAGGTCGCGGACCCCTGCCTCCCCCTCCGGCTCAAGGGGGATCCGGGTCTCTGTCGCTGGGTGCAGAAGGAGGGCCGAGGGCCCTACTCGGGGCGGGCGAGGGAGCGGCGGAAGCCCGCGGCCCGGCCCGTGAGGCCGCACGCTTCGTGGAAGTAGAAGGTGTGGACGTAGGCGTCGTCCGCCGCCGGCAGCTGGACCTCGTAGCACCCGGCGGCCTCGCCCAGCCGCAGGCCGGCGCCCGTCAACCGACGCCCCACGCCGCGCCGTCGACAGGCCGCGGCCACGACCAGGTTCTCCGCGAACAGCACGGCCCGTCCGCCGCGGGTGAGGTTCGGTACGACGATGCAGTCGGCCGTCCCGGCCACGGCCTCGCCGACGACGGCGACCGGGACCGTCCGGCCCTGCTGATCCGGCATGGCCGCCCAGACGGCGGCGGCGGACGCGGGAGGCAGCGGGGGGTCGTCCGGGTTCAGCTCGCCGTGGAGGGCGGGCACGGCCGGCAGGTCCGACTCCTCCGCGGCCCGCACAGTGATCTTCGCGCGCCGAGCCTGGGACCTGTCCGCCCGGCCGCCGGGTGCCGTGGACACCCGGCGGCCGGATCCCGTGCTCAGGCAGCCGACTCCGGTGCCGGCGCCGGGGCCGCGGATGCCGTCGGGGCGGGGTGGGTGATCCGGCGACGGCGGGTGGGGAGGCCGAGGGTCGGGTGGGCGACGCCCCAGGCCGCGCTCTTGCAGATCAGCTCCTTGTAGAGCGCCGCGACGCGGCCGGTCAGCGCGGCGCTCCTCGCACGGTCGTCGGCGGTGACGTACTGGATGAGGCCGTCCCTGCGGCCGAGCGAGATGCACTGGTTGAAGTACCGCAGCGGCACGTGCGGCAGCTTGCCGCCGGTGAGGCGGGCCGCGATCGCGTCGGCGGCCTGCCACGCGGTGGGCGTGCCGGTCGCGCACGACATCCGCAGCGGCTTGTCGCCGGGCCCCTGCACCAGCGCCGCGTCGCCGACCGCGTACACGTCCGGGTGCGAGAGCGAGCGCATGGTGCCGTCGACCACGATCTGCCCGGTGTCACCGACCTTCAGGGTCGTGGCGCGGGTGATCGGGTGGACGGCGAAGCCGGCGGTCCACACGGTGAGCGCGGACGGCAGGACCGTCCCGTCGGCAGTGACCACGCGGCCGTCCTCCACGGCCGTGACCTCGGCGTTCTCGCGCGCGGTGATGCCGAGCCGGTCGAACACCGCCCGCAGGTGACCCTGCCCCTTGGGCGACAGCCAGTCGCCGAGGCCGGTGCGGGCGGCGAGGGTGACCTCCAGGTCCGGACGTGCCTCGGCGATCTCGGTGGCCGCCTCGAGACCGGTGAGGCCGCCGCCCACCACGACCACGGGCTGCCCGGCGGCGAGTCCCGCCAGCCGCTCACGCACCCGCAGCGCGCCGGCCCGCCCGGCGATCTCGTGGGCGTGCTCGGCGGCGCCGCGGACGCCGTGGTCGTCCCAGCGGCTGCCGAGGGCGTAGACGAGCGTGTCGTACGCCAGCTCCTCGGCGCCGCCGTCGCCGGTGACGGCGACGACCTTGCGGTCGGCGTCGACGCCGGTGACGCGGGCGACCTTCAGGTCGACGCCGGTCCCGGCGAGCACGTCGGCCAGCGGCCGGTGCGGGAGCTCACGTCCGGTGGCCAGCTCGTGGTTGCGGACCCGCTCGACGAAGTCGGGCTCGGCGTTGACGAGGGTGAGGGAGACGTCGTCGCGGTGCAGCCGCCTGGCCAGGCGTCCGGCGGCGGAGGCTCCGGCGTATCCGGCTCCGAGGACGATGATGCGGTGCTGCATGGCAGGCTCCTGTCGTCGACTGGTTCGCCCCTTGAACCGGGCAGCCCGCCGATCCCTGACACCTCCGGAATGTTACCTGCGTCACATCGCGCGGAGGCGGCTCAGTAGACGGCCCTCACCAGCGGCTCCCCGTGGTCGACGGCGGCCCACCGCTCCGCCACACGCTCCAGCTTGTCGGGGTTGACCTGGCTGCGGACCGCCGCGATGCCGTCCTCGGTGACCTCCAGGCACATCACGCCGATCACCCGCCCGTCGACGACCGCCACGACGGCCGGATCGCCGTTCGCGGTCGTCGCGTACAGCTCGGGCGAACCGCCCGCCACCGCCCGCTTCCCGGCGCCCGGCGTGAACAGGCCCCGCAGGAACGTGGCCACCGCCTTGACGCCCTCGAACGCCTTCGCGCGCGCCGGCACCTTCCCGCCGCCGTCGCCGACCGCGACGGCGTCCCGCGTGAGCAGCGCGACCAGCGGCTCGGTCCGTCCGCTGGTGGCGGCCGCGAGGAACTCCTCGACGACCCGCCGCGCCTCGGCCCCGTCGATCTCCCGGCGCGCCCTGCCCTGCGCCACGTGCTTCCTCGCACGGTGCAGGATCTGCTGACTGGCGGCCTCACTGACGTCGAGGATCTGGGCGATCTCCTTGTGCGCGTAGCCGAACGCCTCCCGGAGCACGTACACCGCGCGCTCGTCCGGGGACAGCCGCTCCAGCAGTACGAGCATCGCGAACGACACCGACTCCCGCTGCTCGGCGGTGTCGGCGGGCCCCAGCATCGGGTCCCCGGCGACCAGCGGCTCGGGCAGCCACTGGCCCACGTACGTCTCGCGCCGGGCACGGGCCGAGGTGAGCTGGTTGAGGCAGATGTTGGTGAGCACCTTCGTCAGCCACGCCTCGGGCACCTCGATCCGCCCCGTGTCCGCGCCCTGCCAGCGCAGATACGTCTCCTGCACGGCGTCCTCGGCCTCGCTCGCGGAGCCGAGCAGCCGGTAGGCGATGGCCTCGAGCCGGGGCCTGGCGGCGAGGAACCGGTTCACGTCGCTCGTGGGCGCAGACATGCCGCGATCCTAGGCACGACCCGGCGTCCGCGCCCGCCTTCACGCCCGCCCGCCGCGCCCGCGGTCGCACCCGCCGGCGCGCCCCGCGGTCAGCCCTTCTCCGCGAGGGTGTGGGCGACCAGGGCGTTGGCGTGCCCGTGGCCCAGGCCGTGCTCGGTCTTGAGCCAGGCGACCAACTCCATGTGCCGGGTCAGCGGCGAGGAGCGGATGAGCTCCTTCCACTCGGCCACGGGGCGGCCGTACTTCTTCTCGATGGACGGGAAATAGCTGGCGGGGCCCTTCACCTGTGCGCTCATGACGACCGGTCCTTCCTCCGCTCGCGGACACCTACGCCCATGAAGACCGGAGGGAGGACGCGAACTGATCGGCGGCCGGACGTGACCCGCGTCACTTTCAGCCGGTGAGCCCGATCTCCGCGCAGTCGTCCGCGTGCGCCGGGGTGCAGATGTCCTTGACGGTGTAGACGCCGTCGGCGATCACCGTGTCCTCGATGTTCTCCCGGGTGAGGGCGACCACCGGCACCAGCATCGCCGGGATGTCCTTCCGCGACCGGCTGTCGATGACGTCCTGCGCGAGCGCGTCGAACTGGATCGCCCGGTCCTGCACCTTCGCCACGGCCATGTCCGCGGCCCCGGTCGCCTCCAGCAGGAAGGACTTGTACACCGTCATGTACTGGGTGCCGGAGACGACCCGCCGCACCGCCTCCAGGTCCGCGTCCTGCCCGGTCACCGGCGGCAGTTCGCTGAGCCCCGCCTGCTGGAGCTCCTCGATGACGGCGCCGGCCATGCCGTCGTTCGCCGAGTAGACGGCGGCGACGTTCCCCGCGCCGACCTTCTTGATCGCCTTGCGCATGTTCTCCGCCGCGACCTCGGGCAGCCACTTCCTGGTGTCGTACGACGCGGCGATGTCCACCGCGCCGTCCAGCTCGTCCAGCGCCCCCTTCTTGAACAGCGCGGTGTTCGGGTCGGCGGGCTCGCCGTTCATCATGACGACCTTCTTGTTCTCGGCCTTCTCACCGAGCGCGTTGACCAGGGCGCGGCCCTGCACCTGGCCGACGAGTTCGTTGTCGTGCGACACATAGGCGTCGATCGGGCCCTCGGCGAGCCGGTCGTAGGCGATGACGGGTATGCCCGCCCGCTTGGCCAGGCGCACGTCGGGGGCGACGGCGGACGCGTCCACCGCGTCCACGAGGATGACGTCGACCTTCCGGCCGATCATCTGCCGGAACTGCTCGCTCTGCTTCTCCTTGCTGCCCTCGGCGTTGGCGTAGACGACGTCGCCCTGCTTGTTCGTCTGCGAGGCGATGCGCTCCTTGATGAGCGGGTAGTCGAACTGTTCGAACCGCGCCGTGTCCCGGTCGGGCAGGAGCAGGCCCACTGTGATGTCGTAGTCGACGCGCGCGTCGGCGCTGTCCTCGTCGTCACCCGGTCCGAGCGCACCGCAGGCGGTGAGGGAGAGGGCCGTGAGGGAAGCGGTCAGCAGCAGGGCGCAACGGCGTGCGGCGGCAGCGGTGGTACGGGGCTTCAAGATGGGGGTGCCTTCCGGGCGGGGCGTGCGGCATGGGGGTGGAGCTGGACGGCCGACGCGGCACTCCGTGCGGCGTCGGGGCCGACGTCCGGCCGGGCCCAGAACGTTGCTCAGCAGTGTGTCCGTTGTGCGGTGGTGCGGCACGCGTGCTCACGACCTTCACCCCGGGCACGCCGAGAATGTGCGCAGGAGCGGCACACGGGCTGCACACAGGGGGACGAGTGCCTGGCTAGCGTGGCTGTTCCCTGCCCGGACCGGGCCGGCCGCGCCTGCGCGGACGCCCGGTACGACACCTCAGGAAGACAGCGGATGGACTACTGCTCCACGTGTCGCCGGCACCTGAACGGCGCCCTGGTCTGCCCGGGTTGCGGCGCCTACGCCCCCGACATCGCCCCCGGCATGGTGGGCGGCCACCGCGTCCCCGGACGAGCGGCGACGACGGGACCGGCGCACCGCGCCGCCGAAGAACCCGCGGAAGGCGGATGGTTCACCGCTCCCGCCCGGCCCACGGAGACTACGCGGCCCAACGACGGCCGACGGCCGGCCCGCTCCGCAGGGCCCGACGAGGCCGCACGGCCCGCCGGTTCCGCACGGACCACCGGCGCCGGTCGGTCCCTCGACGGCGCACGGTCCGCCGACACCACATGGCCGGCCGGCGGCGGACGGCCCGCGGAGACGGCGCGGCCGAACAACGGTCTGCGGCCAGCCGGTTCCGCACGGGCCGTCGGCACCACGGGGCCCATCGACCCCACGCGGCACGGCGCGATCGGCAATGAATCCGCGCGGCCGGGCGGTTCCGAACGGACCAGCGACACCGCGGGGCCCGACGAGGCCGCACGGCCCGCCGGTTCCGCGGGCGCCGCGCGGCCCTTCGGCGGCGCACGGGCGGGCGGCGCCCCGCGCCCCGTCGGCGCCGGCCGGCCGGGCGGGGAGACCGCGCCCCCCGCCGAAGGCATACGATCCGTCGTCCCCGCCCGCCGTGCCGAGGCCGCGGTGTACGCCGCCCCGGCACCGCCCGCCGAGACCGCGCGGCCCGAGGAGGCCGGCGGCACCGCCGCCGACACCGCACGGTCCCTGCCGGCAGGCCCCGGGACCGGACGTGCCGCGCGACGGCGGCAGTTGGCGCGCTGGAAGAAGACGCAGCGGCGCGCCCTGGTCGCCACGGCCGTGGCGCTCGTCGGCGGCGGCATCACCCTCGCCTCGACGGACCGGGGCGGCGGCGACCGCACCCAGGCCGCCACCGCGCCCGACCTGCACGGCATGGGCGGGACCGGTGGCACCACGGACGAGGCGGCCGACGCCCCGTCCGTCTCCCCGGACCGTACGACCACCCCGCCGCGGGCAGCGGACCGCCGCACCACCACGCGTCCCGAGGCCGCGCCCACCACCACCGCGCCCCCGTCCGGCACCCGCACCGACGGCGCCGCCGCCACCGAGGTGCCCGCCGGGGGACGCTCGGACGCGTCCGAGTCGGTCTCCCGTTCCGGTGACCGTTCCGAGGCGAGCCAGGGCACCGGAGGCACAGTCCCGGGCTCCGGCGGCTCGACGGCCCCCACGCGCCCCTCCTCGCCCCCGCCCTCCGCCGACGACGGCAGCGGCGACACGGGCGGCGACGGCGGTCCGGACCAGGGCGACGGCTCGGCCACCCAGCCGGCGCCCAGCACCCCGCCGCCCGCCGACGAGCCGCGCGACCCCCGCCTCTGCCTGCTGGTGATCTGCCTCGGCTGACCGCACCGCCCCGACCGGCGGTCCGGACGGGGACTGCGGGACAATCGCGGCATGAGCGTCGTCAAGATCAACGTACTCACGGTTCCCGAGGACCAGCGCGAGACCCTGGAGAAGCGGTTCGCCGCGCGGGCCGGGGCGGTGGAGAGTTCGGACGGCTTCGAGTGGTTCGAGCTGCTCCGCCCGGTCGAGGGCACCGACACCTACCTCGTCTACACCCGCTGGCGCAGCGAGGAGGACTTCGAGCGCTGGAGGGACGGCCGCGGGCAGGCCGCCCACGCCGGCCCGCAGGGCGACAAGCCGCGTCCGGCGGCCACCGACGCCACCCTGTGGTCCTTCGAGGTGGTCCAGCAGGCGGCGCCCCGCCAGGACTGACCGGCGGACGTCACCCCAGCACGTCCAGCACCCGCCGCGCCGCCTCCGCCACCAGTTCGTCCCGGCCGGACGCGGCGCGGTCGGGGTGTTCCGTCAGCACCGACAGCACCAGCGGGGAGCGGCCCCCGCCGGGCCACAGCACGGCCACGTCGTTGGCGCGGCCCCAGTCGGCGCTGCCCGTCTTGTCGCCGACCTTCCAGCCGCGCGGCACCGCCGCCCGGACCCGGTGGTCGCCGGTGGTGTTGCGCACCAGCCAGTCGGTGAGCAGGGCGCGCCCGGCGGCGGGCAGGGCGTCGCCGAGCACGAGGGCGCGGTAGTCGGCGGCGATCGCGCGGGGCGAGGTCGTGTCCCGCGGGTCGCCGGGCGGGTTGTTGTTCAGCTCGGGCTCGGTGTGGTCCAGCCGCGTCACCCGGTCGCCCAGCCGGCGCGCGTACGCGGTGAGGCCGCGCGGGCCGCCGATGTCCCGCAGCAGCAGGTTGCCGGCCGTGTTGTCGCTGTAACGGACGGCCGCGTCGCACAGCTGCCGCAGTGTCATGCCCTCCCCGGTGTGCTTCTCGGTGACGGGCGAGTACGGCACCAGGTCGGCCGTGCCGTAGGGGATCCGTTCGTCCAGGCGGGCGCCGGGGCGCCGGTCCACGACCGCGGCGGCGGCGAGCGTCTTGAAGGTGGAGCAGAGCGCGAAGCGCTCGTCGGCGCGGTGGACGACGGCGGCACCGGTGCCGGTGTCGACGGCGAACACCCCGAGCCGGGCGCCGTACTCGCGTTCCAGCGCGGCGAGGTTCCGGGGGCTGACCGGGGACGGTGTGCCGCGGCCGGCGGTCGCGGAGGAGCCGGAGGCCGGGGCGCGGTCCTGGGTGTCGGTGGCGCAGCCCGCCACGGGGACGAGGGCGGCGGTCAGCAGCAGCGAGCGGCGGGAGAGGCGTGGGGTCATGACGGGACGTCCTTCAACGGTAGGGGGGTGGCTCAGGAGCTGGGGGCGGCGGACAGCAGGGCGTGCAGCACGGGTCCGGCCGAGCCGCCGCCGGTGACGCCCTCCTCGACGACGCAGGCCACGGCGACGCCGTCGCGGTGGGCGACCATCCAGCCGTTGTTCTCCTGCTCGTCGGAGACCTCGGCGGTGCCGGTCTTCCCGCCGACCTCCCCGGCCAGCGGGGCCAGGGCGTGCGCGGTGCCCTCGGTGACCGTGGCCCGCAGCAGTGTGCGGAGCTGACCGACGACGCGGGGCGGCAGCGGCTCGGTCCTGGTGGTGTCCTCGGTGCCGGCGACGAGGACGGGCTGGTGGAAGCGGCCGGACACGGCCGTCGCCGTGACCGACGCCATGATCAGCGGGTTGGCCTGCACCCTGCCCTGGCCGATCATCGACGCGGCCTTCTCCGTCGCGTCCCGCGGCTCCGGCACGGACCCGTCGTACGAGGGGACGCCCACGTGCCAGGTCTGGCCGACGCCGAAGTGCCTCGCCGCGACCTCCCCGAGCTCGCCGTCACCGAGCCGGCCACGCAGGCCGATGAACGCGGTGTTGCAGGACTCGGTGAACGCCTTGCGGAAGGTGGCGCCCGGGTGGGCGGAGGTCTCGACGTTCTGGAACTGCTTGCCGACGGTGAGGTATCGGGGGCAGTCCACGACGTCGTCCGGGGCGACCGCGCCCTTCAGCAGCAGGGCGCTGCTGGTGACGATCTTCCAGGTGGATCCGGGGGCGTAGGTGCCGGAGACGGCGCGGTTGAAGCCGTCGGCCGGGGAGTTGGCCACGGCGAGGATCTGTCCGTCGTCCACGCGCAGGGCGACCAGCGCCGCGTTCTTGCCGTCGGCCTTCTTCAAGGCCTGCTCGGCGGCCGACTGCCAGCGTGTGTCGAGGGTGGTGCGTACGGGCCCCTCGTCCTCGTGCGTCCTGCGGCCGAAGGCCGCCTCGGTGCGGCGCACGTCCCCGGTGACGCGGTCGACGAGCAGCACCGCCCCGCGCGGCCCGCCGCCGCCCGTGGCACGGCCGAGCTGGGCGAGGACCGGACCGAGGGAAGGATGGGTGGCCGCCGACAGGGCGCGGCCGGCGCGGTCGTTCGCGCGGACCGGCTCGGCCTCCTCCCGCTCCAGACGGAACTTCTCCGTGCCGCTCAGCCGCGGATGCACCAGCGACAGCCGCCAGTCCACCTTCCACTCGCCGCCCCGCTTCCGCAGCGGCAGCTCGGCGGTGTACGTCCACGTGCCGAGGCCGGCAACGGGCATCCGCGCGGTGTACGGCACGGTGACGGCGCGCCCGTCGGACTCCGCGTCCTCCACGGGCTCGCCCGCGGTGAGCACGGGTTTCTCGATGTCGAGCCCGGAGGTGAAGCTGCTCAGCACCTCCTGGGCGCGGTCGGGTCCGGTGGTGCGGGCGGCGGCGTCCGGGAGGCGTCCGGCGGCCCAGTCGGCGAGGAACGCGCGAGCCTCGGCCGCCGCCTCCGGGTCGGGCCCTGACTCGCCCGCGAAGGGGCCGAGCCCGGCGCCCCAGGCGCCGCCGACGCCGACGGCGGCGACCGCCGTGACGGCGACGAGCGCCTTGACCGCCGTAGGGGGGCGGCGGCGGGGACCGGTACGGGGAAGGTCGGGAAACGTGTTCATGCCCCGACCACAGCAGTGCCCAGGGCCATCCGTCCAAGTCCGCTATCAATCATGGACCGATAAACACTCGATATGATGACTGGTCGTGGACCTGGTGCGGCACCTGGAGTGCTTCGTGGCTGTTGCCGAAGAGTCACACTTCGGCCGTGCCGCCGCACGTCTCGGCATGGCGCAGCCCCCTCTCTCGCAGCGCGTGCAGCGGCTCGAACGCGAGCTGGGCGTGCGGCTCTTCGAGCGCACCAGCCGTCAGGTGCGGATCACGGAGGCCGGGACGCTGCTGCTGGCCGAGGCGCGGGAGGTGCTGTCCCGCACGGAGGCGTTCCTCGCCGCCGCCCGCAGGGTGCGCGACGGCGAGACGGGTCTGCTGCGCGCCGCGCTGCCCCCGGACCTCTCCGGCGAGACGGTGGCCGCCCTGCTCGCGGATTTCGGCGGGCGTCACGCGGGGCTGGAACTGGAGCTGCACGAGCTGTCCACCGCCCAGCAGCTCGACCGGCTCTCCGCGCACGACCTGGACGTGGGCGTCGTCCACCACCCGTGCGACGTGACGGGTCTGGAGCTGGGCCCGGTGCTGCGCAGGGAGATGGGCGTGCTGCTGCCCGCCGGCACCGCGGCGGCCGCCCTCGACGAGGTCCCGCTGCCCTCGCTGTCCGGCCGCGACCTGATCCTCTTCCCCCGCACGGCGGCCCCCGCCCTCTACGACGAGCTGCTGACCACCTGCGCCCGCGGCGGCTTCACGCCCGGCGCCGTCCGCCACGGCCAGGGCACCAGCTTCGTCAAGGGTCTCGTGCTGTCCTCGGGGGCGGTCGCGCTGTGCCCGCGTGACGCGGCCCCCGCGGGGCAGGGGGACGGGGAGGCGGACGTCGTGTGGCGTCCGCTGACCGGCGGGGCGCCCGCGCTGCGGCACTCCGCGGCCTGGCCGAAGGGGCGCGGTGACGCGGCCGTGCAGGCGTTCGCGGAGGCGGCCACGCACGCCCTGCGTACCGCTGCCGGCGCGGTCCCCGACGTGCCCGCCCGTCCCCTGCATCTGCGACCGGCATCGGAGTACTGGCTGTGACGGACGCCGTCGCCCGCATCCACGCGGCCCTCACCGACGCCGGGGTCACCGGCTGGCTGCACGCCCTGGACATCGACTCCGGCGAGCAGCTCGACGCCGGGGCCGACCAGCCGGTGTGCACGGCGAGCGTGCACAAGCTGTGTCTGCTGGTCGCGCTGCACGAGCAGGCGGCGCGGGGCGCGCTGGACCTGGCCGAGCAGGTGGAGAGCGTGCCGGAGGGGCGGACGGCGGGGCCGACGGGCGTGGCGGCCATGTTGGACGCGGCCCGGATGTCCCTGCGCGACCTCGCCTATCTGATGATCGCGGTGAGCGACAACGCGGCCGCCGACCTGCTGCTGCGCCGGGTGGGTATGGACGCCGTGAACGCGACGACGGGCCGGCTGGGCCTCACCCGGACGAGGGCCGTGCACTCCTTCGGCGAGATGCTGGCCACCATCAAGGAGGACGCCGGGCCTGAGGGGGCTCGGGCGCTGGCCGATCCACGGGTGGTGAGCCGGCTGCGGGCGCTGGACCCGGCGCGCACCAACCGCAGTACCCCGCGGGACATGACCCGGCTGCTGGGCGCCGTGTGGCGGGACGAGGCGTGCACCCCGGAGCACGGCGCCGCCATGCGGCGGATCATGGGACTTCAGGTGTGGCCGCACCGTCTGGCCTCGGGTTTTCCTTTCGACGACGTCCATGTCGCCGGAAAGACCGGCAGCCTGCCGACCCTGCGCAACGAGGTGGGCGTGGTCGAGTACCCGGACGGGGGCCGTTACGCGGTCGCCGTCTTCACCCGGACCGCCCACACGGCGGCGACCCTGCCGGCGGCCGACGCGGTGATCGGCACGGCGGCGCGGATCGCGGTGGACGCGCTGCGCGCGAGGGCGTTCCGCTCGTCGCGCTGACCGTCACGCCGGACGCGGCGGAAAACGTACGGAAAGAATGTCCGTGAACAAACGAAAAGCGGGTGCCCGCACATAACGTGCGAGCACCCGCTCATCCAAACCTGCGTGCAGGTCAGGAAGGTCAGGCGGGAACGATGTTCTCCGCCTGCGGGCCCTTCTGGCCCTGGGTGACGTCGAAGGTCACCTTCTGGCCTTCCTGGAGCTCGCGGTAGCCCGAGGTGGCGATGTTCGAGTAGTGGGCGAACACGTCAGCGCCGCCGCCGTCCTGCTCGATGAAGCCGAAGCCCTTTTCCGAGTTGAACCACTTGACCGTACCGGTGGCCATAATTTTCTCCTGAGACAGTGCGGGAATCGCACTTTACGAATCCCTACATCGTCGCGATGATCACCTGCCCGGAGAACCGGTTCAAACTGGCAACCACAACTGCAACTGACGTCAGCCTAGCACGGAAAAGATTCTCGGCAAGCGAGGAAAATCACTGGAATAAACCCGGACGGCATGTTTAGCGAAAGGAATTTCTCGCGGACGGGGCGGAAATTCTGCGTCGGCCGGGACAGATTTTCACCGGTGTCCGTGGACCGTGTCGACACCCTGCCGACGGAGCTCCTCGTTCGTCCGTTCGGCCCGCTCGAGCTGGTCCTCGAGGCTCACGATGCGGCACGCGGCGTCCACCGGGGTGCCTTGGTCGACCAGCTCGCGGGCGCGGGCGGCGAGCCGCAGCTGGTGGCGCGAGTAGCGCCGGTGACCACCGTCCGAGCGGGTCGGGGTGATCAGCCGCGCCTCACCGAGAGCGCGGAGGAACGCGGGTGTCGCTCCGACCAGTTCCGCGGCCCTGCCCATGGTGTAGGCCGGGAAGTGGTCGTCGTCGAGCAGGTCGGCGACGGGCGGCCGGTCCTGGTCCGGCTGCCGGCCGTCGGCGTACGGCTGACTTTCCGAGGGCATACGCACCTTTCCGCGGACCACAGCGTCACGGTCCGCCACGGGGACAGGTTCCCCACCGACAAACTCTAGTCGCCTCGGCGGAAAATCTGTCGTGGCGCGAGCAGATGTCCTCGGTCACGCCTTGCCGTCCGCCGCGGCCCCGCCGGTTGGCCCGTCCGTGGGCCGGGCCCGGTGAGGTCCCATCTCGCCGAGCACCTGGCCCAGTACCTCCTCGTCGAGCGGCCGTCCGGGCAGCGGGCGGGGCTCACGCGCGGGGCAGCGCAGCCCTTCGAGGAACAGGGCGAGAGGACGTCGCCAGGCGTCGGGGCCGGCGGCGACGGCCAGCGGAGGCACGGCACGGCCCAGTGCCGCAAGGGTGAAGAGAAGGTCCTCGGTGGTGACGTCGGCGCGCACGCTGCCCTGCGCGCGGGCGCGCCCCAGCAGCACGTCGACGGTCTCGCGGTTGTGCGCGTGCACCGCGCCGAGCGTCTCGACGTCCGGCAGACGGGTGGTCATCAGGTCGTTGGTGCCGCGATCGGCCGCAAGGGTGGCGAACACGGCGTCGAGATAGCCCGCCAGGCCGGCCCACGCGTCGGGCGCGCGGCGCGCGCGCTCACCGGCCTCCATGGTCCCCGTGAGCTGGCCGCGGAACACGGCGTCCACCAGCGCGGCCCGGGTGGGGAAGTGGCGGTAGAGCGTCGCGTTGCCCACCCCGGCGCGCCGCGCGATCACGTCCAGCGGCGCCTCGAGCCCCTGCTCGGCGAACACCGCGTGCGCCGCCTCCACCAGCCGCTCCCGGTTCCGCAGCGCGTCCCGCCGCAGCCGGGGCGGAGCGGGCTTCTCGGGTCCTTCACCGACGGTCATGGGTCCCTCCGTACGAACCGGGGAGTGCTCCCCGGGCGGATGCTATCGTCCCCGAGAAAACTGGGGAGTGCTCCCTGGTTATGGCTGCCGGAGAGGACACACCGTGTGCGCCGACGGACCCGCGCCCCTGGAGTGGGCCCCCACGCCCTTCCCCTTCGACCGGCTCGCGGCCCTGCGCGCCGAAGGCCCGGTGCACCGGGTGCACGTACCCGGCAGCGGAGACGCCTGGCTGGTGGTGACCCGGGACGCGGTGCGCGCGGCGCTCACCGATCCCCGGCTGCGCAACGACATCCGGCACTCGGCCGGCTGGGAGACAGACGGCGGGCACGCCGTCGGCCGCAACATGCTGCAGAGCGACCCGCCGCACCACACCCGGCTGCGACGGCTGGTCGCCGGCCACTTCACCCCGGGCCGGATCGCGGCGCTGCGCCCCCGTGTCGAGGCCGTGGCCCGCGGCCTGCTGGACCGGATGCCGGAGGCGGGCGCCGCCGACCTGGTGGGCGGGTACGCGCTGCCGCTGCCGGTCACCGTGATCTGCGACCTCCTCGGCGTGCCCGCGGGGGACCGCGAGGACTTCCACGTCTGGTCGAACGAACTGGTCGCGCCCACCGGCGCGAAGGCCGCCGCCGCCTCGGCCGCCGCGCTCACCGGCTACCTCACGGACCTGATCGCCCGGAAGGCCCGCACCCCCGACGGCACCCTGCTCGCGGACCTGGCCGCCCCCGGCGCGTCCGACGGGCCGTCACCCGAGGAGTCGCTCGGCATGGCGTTCCTGCTGCTGGTCGCCGGGCACGAGACGACCGTCAACCTGATCTCCGCGACCGTCCTCCGCCTGCTCACCCATCCGGACCAGCTCGCCCTGCTGCGCGCCCGCCCGGAGCTGGCCGGCGCCGCCGCCGAGGAGTCGCTGCGGCTCGACTCGCCGGTGCACGCGGGCGCGTTCCGGTTCGCGGCGGAGCCGCTGGAGCTGGCCGGCACCCACGTGGCCGCCGGGGACGCCGTGCTGGTCTCCCTGGCCGCGGCCTCCCGCGACCCGCTCGCCTTCCCCGACCCGGACCGCTTCGACCTCACCCGGCGCCCCCAGGGTCACCTGGGATTCGGACACGGCGTCCATCACTGCCTCGGCGCCCCGCTCGCCCGCACGGAGACCGCCGTCGCCCTGCGCCTGCTGCTGGAACGGCACCCCGCTCTCACCCTCGACGCCGACCCCGAGTCCCTCACCTGGCGTGCCGGCACGCTGCTGCGCGGCCTCACCGAACTCCCCGTACGCCTCGGCCGGAACACTCTGCTGTCGGGGCCTCCCGGAGCCGACCCTGAGGGATCCCCCATCCGACCCTGAGATGTGTCAGAAATCTTTGACAGGTGTCTCCGACCCCTGTCAGCATTTTCTGACAGGTACGAGGGAAAGGGGCCCTGATGCCCGAGGTCCCGCCGCCGGCGCCCACGGGTGACGCTCTGCTGAAGATCCTGACCGCGCTCGGCAACCCGCACCGGATGCGGATCGTGGCGGCGCTCGTGGAGAACCGCACATACGTCAGCGCGCTGGCGCGCGAGATCGGCATCAGCCGGCCGCTGCTGCACATGCACCTGCAGCGGCTGGAGGCCGCGGGCCTCGTCACCGGCACGCTCGAAGCCGCGGACGACGGCAAGACGGTGAAGTACTACGACGTCACGCCGTTCGTCTGCGAACTCACCCCGCACACCGTCGCCCGCGCGGCCGCGACGCTCACCGACGACGGCGCGGGCACCGCCGACCGCGGCACGGGCCGCTCGGACCGAGGCGCGAAAGAGGAAGCGAAGTGAACGACGAACTGGTGACGCAGGCCGCCGGCGCCGAAGAACTCGGCGTGCTGGTCGGGGCCGTCGGCGCGGCCGGGTTCTTCACCCTGATGATCGTGATCGTCTGGCAGGTGGCGGCCACCTGGCGCGCCCGCCTGCTGGCCGCGCGCGAGGAGCAGTACAAGGAGCTCGCCACCCGGTACGCGCAACTCCTGGAGGACACCGTGGAGTTGCAGCGCCGTACCGCCGAGGAGCAGCGCCGGCTGCTGGAGGAACTGGCACAGACCCGGCTCGCCGTCGGGTCGATGGAGAAGATGATGCGCGAGATCGAATGACCCGGTCCGCGTGTGCGCGCAGGTGTACGGCCGGGAGCGGCAACTCCCGGCCGTACGAAGGAAGCACACGCCCCGGACACACCCCGACCCGAGCACCACGGCAGGTCGTCACACCCTGAGCGCCGTGGTGCGGGATCCGTGCGCCCCGCGCCGGCCGTCACCGGCCGGCGGTGCGCCTCACACCAAGGAGAGTACTCATGCGCGCCCTGTTGCAGCGCATCGCGCGTGCGCCCGGCGGGCGCCGCGGGAAGTGGGCCGTGCTCGCGGCCTGGCTGATCGTCGCCGTCGCCCTCGGCCCGCTGGCCGGGAAGCTCGGCGACGTCGAGGACACCAGCAGCAACGCCTTCCTTCCGCACGGCGCCGAGTCCGCCCGCGTCAACACGGAACTGGAGAAGTTCCGTACGGACACGGTCATGCCCGTGGTCGTCGTGTACACCGGGGCGGGCGCCCGGGAGGCGGCGGACGCCGACCGCTCCGCCCTCGACCGGTTCACCGCCGAGGGGCAGCGGATCACCGGCCCGGTGCCGTCGGACGACGGTGAGGCGCTGATGACGGTGGTCCCGCTGGACACGGAGGACGAGGTCACCGACACCGTCGACGCCCTGCGCGACATCGCGGGCGCCAACGCCCCGCCCGGCACGGACGTCGAGGTCGGCGGACCCGCCGCCTCCCTCACCGACAGCGTCGCGGTGTTCGACAGCCTCGACGCCACCCTGATGATCGCCACCGGACTCGTCGTGGCCGCCCTGCTGCTGATCACGTACCGCAGCCCGGTGCTGTGGCTGTTCCCGCTGCTGTCGGTCGGCTTCGCCGCCGTCCTCACCCAGGCGTCCACCTACCTGCTCGCCAGGCACGCCTCGCTGCCGGTGGACCCGCAGAGCGCGGGCGTGCTGATGGTGCTGGTCTTCGGCGTCGGCACCGACTACGCGCTGCTGCTCATCGCCCGCTACCGCGAGGAGCTGCACCGGCACGAGGACCGGCACCGGGCCATGCGGATCGCCCTCACCCGCTCAGGACCTGCCGTGCTCGCCTCGGCCGGGACCATCGCCGTGGGCCTCGCCTGCCTCGCACTGGCCGACATCAACTCCTCGCGTTCGCTGGGCCTGGTCGGCGCGGTCGGCGTGGTCTGCGCGTTCCTCGCCATGGTCACGGTGCTTCCCGCACTGCTGGTGCTCGCCGGGCGCTGGGTGTTCTGGCCGTTCGTCCCCCGCCTCGGCACGCCCACGCGCAAGGAGCACACGGTCTGGTCCCGGACCGGCACCCTGGTGGCGCGGCGTCCGCGCCGGTCGTGGCTGATGTCGGTGGCCGTCACCGGGGTGCTCGCGCTGTCCACGGCCGGGATCTCCCTGGGCCTCACCCAGTCGCAGATGTTCCAGGACAAGCCCGAGTCCGTCGTCGCGCAGGAGCGGCTCTCGGAGCACTTCCCGTCCGGCGCCTCCGACCCCGCGCAGATCGTCACCCGCACCGCCGCAGCGGGCGAGGTGCGGACCGCCGCGGACGGGGTCGACGGCGTGGCCCGGGTCGAGCCGGGCGGCGACCGCACGCCGGACGGCTCCCTCACCATGCTGTCGGTGGTGCTGGAGGACGCCCCGGACAGCGACGCCGCCAAGGACACCGTCGACGCGCTGCGCACGGCCGTGCACGCGGTGGACGGCGCGGACGCCCTGGTCGGCGGGACCACCGCTGAGAGCCTGGACACCGCGCGCGCCGCGGACCGGGACCTGACCACCGTGGTGCCCGTGGTGCTGCTGGTCGTCCTCGCCGTGCTGATCGGGCTGCTGCGGGCGCTGGTCGCGCCGGTGCTGCTGCTGGCCACCGTGGTGGTGTCGTACCTCGCGGCGCTCGGCGCGTCCAACCTGCTCTTCGAACACGTCCTCGGCTACGCGGGCGTCGACTGGTCGATCCCGCTGATGGGTTTCGTGTTCCTGGTGGCCCTGGGCATCGACTACAACATCTTCCTCATGCACCGGGTACGGGAGGAGACCGCGCGGCTCGGCGTCACGCGGGGTGTCCTGGAGGGCCTGACCAGCACCGGAGGGGTGATCACCTCGGCCGGTGTGGTGCTGGCGGCCACCTTCGCGGTGTTCGCCGGGCTGCCGCTGGTGACGATGGCGCAGATGGGCGTGCTGGTGGGCATCGGCGTCCTGCTGGACACGTTCCTCGTGCGCACGGTCATGGTGCCGGCGCTGGCGCTGGACCTCGGCCGGTGGTTCTGGTGGCCGGGGAAGCTGTTCCGGGACGCGCCCCGGCTCGACGGTGACGCCGCTTCCGGCCGGGCGGCGGAGGCGCGGGAGCCGGTCGCCGGGCGGACGACTGTGTAGCGGCGGGACGGAGACGGGAAGGCCGGGGCCGGGCCCCGAGCTGCACACGTGGGGACGCGACGGCCCGTCCCGGCCTTCCCTCTGGCCGCAGCCTGCCACCCGGTGCCGGGCGCCGCCTTCCGGAAGAGCCGAATGGGGACTGCGGCCCAATTCGGACATCGCAGGAGCTTTATCACATTTCCTGGTCCATACTCGGAAACATGAACACGGCAACGCTTGTACAGCTGGCCGCCGACACCCACCAGTGGGCCGTGGCAGCGGCCTTCGTCGGCGGCATCATCGTGGCAGGTGGCCTGGTCTGGGCCGTGCGCGCGGGAATGCGGTACATGGACCAGGAGTCCCCGCGCCCCCAGCCCGACGAACAGCCGAGGCTTCCGGACGGCGGCGCGGTACGCGAGATGCGGGAGATGCGTGAGCCCGACGAGATACCTCTCACGCCTCGCAGCGGTTCACGGCTCATGCCGTACGAGCTGCATCATGCGAGTACCAGGACCGGTAAGGACCAGCAGAGGAAACGGTGGCTGCCGGGGTCCAGCGGGGCGTTCGGCAGTGGCGGACCCGGGCACGTCTGACCTGCCGGTCCCGGCGGGCGGGATTCAGGGCGTCGCACCCTGCCCTGCCGTTCGCGCAGTTCCCCGCGCCCGCGCCCTAGAAGGTGCGTGGGGAACTGCGCGACGTCAGATTCGGAAGCGGCACCTTTCAGCGGGCCGGAACAGCGGGCGCCGCCGGGGCCTGCTCCGGGGCGGGGGAACCCACCGTGATCTGGATCTGTTCGCCCGACGCCGACACGCCGTTCATCGTCGCCGTCGCCTGAAGCCGGTTCGCCCCGGCGGGCAGGTCACCGCCGGGAGCGCAGCTCCACACCCCGTCGGCTCCCGCCGTGTCCACGCACACCTCGTTCCCGTCCTGGTCGGACACCGTCACCTGCGCCCCCGGGTACGCCGTGCCCGACGCGGCCGGCCGGTGGCCCAGCGGCACCCCCGACTCGGGCCGGGACAGCACCGGCGACGGCAACCCCACCGTCACCTGGCACCCCCCGCTCGCCCGCTCGGTACCCCCCGCGTCCGCGAGCCGCAGCACGCATCCGCCGAGCCGGGTCCCCGGCACGGCGTCGGCGGGCACCGCCAGCACGAAGGG
The DNA here is from genome assembly GCF_043082785.1 of Streptomyces sp. NPDC014764. NCBI lineage: Bacteria > Bacillati > Actinomycetota > Actinomycetes > Kitasatosporales > Streptomycetaceae > Streptomyces > Streptomyces sp. NPDC014764. Next base: position 309,753 of record NZ_JBIBXY010000004.1, read on the forward strand.
AAAGGTCCCCGTCCGCCACGGGCCCTCCGCCGACGTGGCCGTGTACGCGGCGCTGCGGCCGTCGGCGGCCACCTCGCCCCGGTAGCCGGCGGCGGTGAGCGGTACCGCGGTGACCTTGGCCCCGGCCGGGGCGCTCAGCGTCAGGCTGGAGCCGAATCCGAGGGCGGACCCGGACGGCCCCGACGCCTCGACGATGCCGTCCCGCCCGGGCGGGATCGTCACGGAACCCCAGAGCACCCGCTCGCGCGGCGGCGGGGCGGTCCCCTCGACGGCGGACGCGGGTCCGGCGGCCGCCCACCCGCCGGTGAGAACCCCGGCAGCCGTCAACACGGCGGCCGCTGCCTTGCCGGACCTGTTCATAGCGGACGGGCTCCCTGTACGGCGGACGTCGGACACACCTGCGACCGACTCTGAGGGCACCCCTCACCACCCGCCCGCCCACGGCCCCCGTCCGGGTGGCGGGCTTCCCCGCCACGGGGCCCGGCCCTCGCGGCCGCGGTCCCCGGGGCACGAGCCGTCCGGCCGTTCGACGGTGCCCGTGCGCCGGCGGGACGCCGGACACGTGAACGGGTCACGATCCGTGAGACCGGGAGGGTGGCGGCACCGGCACCGTGCCGCCACCCGCCACCCGCCACCCGTCACCCGTCACCCGTCACCCGCGCCGCGGACGCGCCGCCGACTCCGTCACCTCAGCGCGTCAGCCAAACCGTCGTGTCCGGGGGCAGGTGGCCGCCGGACAGCGGGGCGCTGGTGAGGGCGACCTCGCCCGCCGGGAGGGGGACCGGCTCGGTGGACAGGTTCGTCACACAGCGCCAGCCGTTCCCGCGGTCGAACTGGAGGACACCCTCCGGGGTCTCCTCCGCCCAACTCAGCGTCTCGCCGTCGATCAGCTTGCGGCGCAGACGCAGGGCCTTCCGGTACAGCTCCAGGGTGGAGCCCTCCACCCCGTCCTGCGCCTCCACGGCGTACGCGGCGAAGGACGGCGGCTGCGGCAGCCACGCGCCGTTCGCTCCGAAGCCGTACGACGGGCCGGCCGTGGTCCACGGCAGCGGGACGCGGCAGCCGTCACGGCCCTTGCGGACGTGGCCGGTCTGCTCCCAGATGGGGTCCTGGAGGACGGACGTGGGCAGGTCGGCGACCTCGGGCAGACCCAGCTCCTCGCCCTGGTAGACGTACGCCGAGCCGGGCAGCGCCAGCATCAGCAGGGTGGCGGCGCGGGCCCGCCGCAGTCCCGCCTCCGGGTCGACGGCGGGGGCGTTGCCGCCGGACAGCAGCCAGGCGTTGGTGTCCGTGGCGGGCGGCAGCATCAGCCGGGAGGCGTGCCGGACCACGTCGTGGTTGGACAGCACCCAGGTGGCGGAGGCGCCGGCCGCCTGCGCGGTCGCCAGCGAGTCGGTGATGACCTGGCGCAGTTCGTCCGCGTCCCACGCGGCTTCGAGGTACTCGAAGTTGAAGGCCTGGCCCAGTTCGTCCGGGCGGGCGTACAGGGCGCGCCGCGCGCCGGGCACCCACGCCTCCGCCACGGCCGTACGCGGCGGGGTGTAGGTGTCGAAGATCTTCCGCCAGTCGCGGTAGACCTCGTGCACCTCGTCGCGGTCGTAGAACGGGTGCGTGCCGGGCGCGAAGTCGACGAGCGCCGCCTCACCGCCCGCCGCGTGGTCGCCGAGGTCGCGCAGCGGCTCCTCGAGGTCCTTGGTGAGGGCGTGCGCCACGTCGATGCGGAAGCCGTCCACACCCCGGTCGGACCAGAAGCGCAGCGTGGTGCGGAAGTCCTCGCGGACGTCCTGGTGGTCCCAGTTCAGGTCGGGCTGCTCGGCCGCGAACAGGTGCAGGTACCACTGTCCGTCCGGCACCCGCTGCCACGCGCTGCCGCCGAACACCGACTGCCAGTCGGTGGGCGGCAGTTCGCCGCTCTCGCCGCGGCCGTCGCGGAAGACGTAGCGGTCGCGGGCCGGGGAGCCGGGCCCGGCCCGCAGCGCCTCCTGGAACCAGACGTGCTGGTGGGAGGTGTGGTTGGGGACGATGTCGACGATCACCTTGAGTCCGAGCCGGTGCGCCTCGCGGACCAGCGCGTCGAAGTCGTCGAGGGTGCCCAGGCGCGGGTCGACGTCGCGCGGGTCGGCGACGTCGTAGCCGCCGTCGGCCAGCTCGGACGGGTAGAACGGGCTGAGCCACAGGGCGTCGACGCCCAGCGCGGACAGGTGCGTGAGGCGCCGCGTGATGCCGCGCAGGTCGCCCAGGCCGTCGCCGTCGGCGTCGGCGAAGCTGCGGGGGTAGATCTGGTAGACGACGGCCTGCCGCCACCAGTCGGGGTCGCGGGAGGAGAGGTCGGGCGTGGCGTCGGGGGCGGGGTGCGGCGGCCGGGGGTCGGGCGCGGTGGGGCGGTCGGTCACGCGGGGTCTCCTCTGGGTGTGCGGGTACCGGCGGAGAAACTGACCAGAACACCGTAAAAGCGAACGCACCGGTAACGGGGTGCCATTCCCCCCGGGTGTGGCGGACCGCACGTCCGCCGGGCGCCCCTAGGTCGAACCGGCGTCCGACTAGGGCGTGACGTGTTCGACCGTCGTCAGGTAGAGCTTCACGTAGCGCTGCACATCCACGTCCAGACCGACGTCCACCAGGGTCTGCTCGCGGGTGCCCTCGTGCAGCTCCGACTCCCCGATGCGGGGGCGGCGGTCGACGATCGTCTGGCCGCGCGCCGGGCCGGGCGCCAGGGACACCTCGACCGGGAGACGGTGGGTGGTCAGCCCCTCCGGGTCGGCGACCGCGCACAGCGCGCCCGCGTCGCCGAGGCCGCCGGAGTCCTCGCCGGGGTCGTCGGGACGGCTGCCCGGGTGGGCGGGGCGGTGGGCGAGCAGGTCGCCGGCCAGCCGGGCGCCCGGTTCGTCGCTCGCGCGCAGCCGCCGCACGTCGTCGCCGGGGACGACGACCCGGGTGAACACGTCCAGCCCGTACATGGTGATCGGCACGCCCGCGGTGAGCGTGATCGCGGCGGCCTCCGGGTCGTGCCACACGTTGAACTCGGCCACCGGCGTGGCGTTCCCGGCACCCGCCGCGCCGCCCATGAACACGATCCGCTCGATGTTGCGGGTCACCTCGGGGTGCGTCCGCAGCAGCAGGGCGATGTTGGTGAGCGGCGCGGTCGGCACGAGCGTGACCGGGCGGGGCGAGGCGAGGATCTCGCGGCGCAGCAGCGTCACCGCGTCCGCGTCCACCGGGGTGCGGCGCGGGGCGGGCAGCGCGAGGTCGCCCATGCCGTCGTGGCCGTGGACGTGGCGGGCGGAGCGCGGCGCCTCGATCAGCGGACGCGCGGCGCCCCGCGCCACCGGCACGTCCGCCGCTCCCGCCCGCTCCAGCACGGTCAGCGTGTTGCGGACGACGCCGTCCACGTCAGTGTTCCCGGCGACGCAGGTGACGGCCCGCAGATCGATCCCGGGGTGCCGTACGGCGAACAGCAGGGCCAGGGCGTCGTCGACGCCGGTGTCGCAGTCGATGATCACCGGGACCTGCTGCCGGCCGTTGGCCACGACGGACTCCTTCTTCGGGCGAGGTCTGCCCGTCGACCTTACGCGGGCTCCCAGAGCGCGGTCCCGCGTGCGCGCACCCGCCCCTCGACGCGTCGCAGGAATTCCGCCACCGGCAGCACGCCGGGCCGCCGTCCGTCCCGCAGCCGCACGGCGAGCAGGCCGTCCTGGGCCTCCCTCGCCCCGAGCACCGTCTGGTACGGCACCAGCCGCGCCCGGCGGACCCGGGCGCCGAGACTGCCCTCGGCCGGGCCGCTCACCTCGGCCCGCAGACCGAGCGCGGCCGCCTCCCGGACGACGGCGTGGGCGTGTTCCTCCTGCTCCTCGCCCACCGGCAGCACCACCAGCTGCAGAGGGGCGAGCCACGGCGGGAAGGCTCCGCCGTGCTCCTCCAGCAGATGCGCGACGGCCCGCTCCACACTGCCGATGACGCTGCGGTGCACCATGACCGGCCGGTGCCGGGCGCCGTCCGGCCCGATGTGGCGCAGGCCGAAGCGCTCCGGCTGGTGGAGGTCGATCTGCACGGTGGACAGGGTGGACTCACGGCCCGCCGGATCGGTGATCTGCACGTCGATCTTCGGGCCGTAGAAGGCCGCCTCACCCTCGACGGCCTCGTACGGGACGCCGGACGCGTCCAGCACCTCGCGCAGCAGCGCGGTGGCCCGCCGCCACAGCGCCGGGTCGGAAACGTACTTCCCGCCGCCGCCCGGCAGCGACAGCCGGTGCCGGGAGGCACGGATGCCCAGGTCCGCGTAGGCGCGGGAGATGAGCGCGAGCGCCCCGGCGGCCTCCTCGACGGCCTGGTCCGGGGTGCAGAAGATGTGCGCGTCGTTCAGCTGGATGGCCCGCACCCGGGTCAGCCCGCCGAGCACGCCGGACCGCTCCGAGCGGTACATGCCGCCCAGCTCGGCCATCCGGTACGGCAGGTCGCGGTGGCTGCGGGTGCGGGAGCGGAAGATCAGGGCGTGGTGCGGGCACAGGCTGGGACGCAGCAGCATCTGCTCCCCGCCCACGTCCATCGCCGGGTACATGTCGTCGCGGTAGTGGTCCCAGTGCCCGGAGAGCTCGTACAGCTCGCGCTTGCCGAGCACGGGCGAGTACACGTGCCGGTAGCCGGCCGCGCGTTCCGCCTCACGGACGTACTCCTCCAGGGTGTGCCGTACGACGGCGCCGTCCGGGAGCCAGTAGGGGAGGCCCGCGCCCATCAGCGGGTCGGTGTCGAACAGACCGAGTTCACGGCCGAGGCGTCGGTGGTCGAGGTCGCGCACGGTGTCCTCCTGGAGGTCGGGAGGCGAGCACCACGCGCGGCGAAGCCCCGGGGCACTCGCCCCGGGGCTTCGTCAGTGGTCAGCTGTCAGCGCGCCGGGACGGTCTCCGGCGTCGTCGTGCGGAACACGTGGGCGCGCTGCATGGCGCGGACGGTAGCAACGGGCGGCGGGCGGGCGCACGCGGTTTTCGCGGCGCCGGCGACGGGCGTGCGGGCCGCTCACCCGGACGGCTCGCCGCGCTGGTGGGAGGACTGTGCCGGTGGTGCCGTAGGAGCACGTCCACCACGACCGCCACGTCCCGTGGACGGCCCGGCCCCCAGGAGGCATCCCGATGACCCGCGCCCCTGCCCGCGCCCGCACTCTCGTCGCCTCCGCCCTGTCGGTCACCGTCCTGCTGATCACGGCGGCCTGCGTGGCCTACGAGCGGGACGTGCCGCGGGCGCTGCCCCAGGGGGTGTCCGAGCCGCCCGCCGCGACGTCGCCCTCCCCTTCGGCGACGGCGTCGTCCTCCGCGGTGCCGGGGCGGTCCACGCCCGTGCTGAACGACGAGCAGCTGAAGGCCGCGCTGATCACCGAGGCGGACCTGGGCCCGGCGTGGGCCGCCGCCCAGGGGCCCGCTCTGTGGCGGGACGGCACGCTGAAGGCGACCGCGGACGACGGTGACTGCCGGCGGCTGCTGGAGGTCCTCTACACGGAGGAGCCGTTCGGCGCGCCGGCCGGGCCGCGCGCCTCGGTCACCCTCGACGACACCGCCGAGGGCACCCAGCTGCGCGAGCAGGTCGGCGCGCACGGGCCGGAGGACGTGGAGCGCGCGCTGGAGTGGCTGCGCACGCTGCCCGAGAAGTGCGCGCGGTTCCGGGCGAGGACCGCCCGGTCCGGTGCGCAGGACGTCGAGGTGACGGAGCTGCCGCTGCCGGACACCGCCGGGGACGCCCGCGCCGCGCTGCGGGTGACGCTGACCGGCGGCGGACCGGACGCCGCCCCGGCCCGGCTCACCGTGGACCTCGCGGCGCTCCGCGTCGGCGAGGACACGATCGTCCTCACCAACGGCGGGTTCGGCGAGGTGCGGGCCGAGGTCACCCAGGCGATGACCCAACTCGGCGCGGACCGGCTCGCGGAGGTCGCGCGACAGGGGCGGCTGCAGGTCTGAGGTGACGACACCGTCGGGGCGACGGTGCCGCCATGGCCGGGGCCGACGTCCCAGCCACCCCGCCACGGGCGCGGCCCGCGCGGTTCGGTGCGCGGGCGACCCGGAATCCGGCGAGGCCTTGTCCGGCACCGCCGAGGGCCGCGCCGCCGAAGGCCGAAGGCCGAAGGCCGAAGGCCAAGGGGCACAGGGAGCGGTGCCCCACTCGCCCGTGGCACGCACGGGCTGGCGGGCGGCGCCGGGGGGAGCGACCACTTGTGCGGCGCCGCCGAAGGCTCGAAGGGCTGTGGGGCCGAGCGCCGTCCCCACCCGCCCGCCGCACGCGCGCTCCGGCAGGCGTGCCGCGCTGGCTCCGGCGAGGCCTTGTCCGGCACCGCCGAAGGCTACGCCGCCGCCGTGGAGACCATGAGGCCGTCCCCCCACGCGCCTTCGCACGTGCGCTTCGGTGAGCTTGCGACGCGGAGGGCAGCGACCACGTGTCCGGCGCCGCCGAGGGGCCGAGGGCCGGCCCTCGTCTCCCGCCGCACGCGCGCACCGGCGGGCGTGCCGCGTGGAGGCGGGGGCCGCTGGTCGCGGCGCCACGCGGGCCGTGGGGCGAAGGGCCTCTGAGGCCCGGGCCCGCGCTCAGCTCATCGCGTCGACGGCCTGCTTGGCCTCGACCAGGCCCGCGCCGGTGGCCTCGCGGTACAGCTTGATCGCCTGCACCTGCTTGCCGTCCCGCACGAGGGCGAGGATCTCGTCCTTCCTCGGCACCTCATCCTCCAGGCCCAGGTGCCGCATGACGGTGTCGAGTTTGCGCTCCACGCGGGCGACGCGGCGGTCCGAGCGGGTCAGCTGGCTCTGGATCGAGGCGACACCGAGGACCACGACACAGGTGCAGAAGAGGATGGCTATGTCCATGGCCGCAAAGCCTAGGCCGTCCACGGCACTTGATGACCACGGTCGGGCAATCCACGGCCGGGCGATCAAGGCATGTCGAAACGGCGCCGGCGGGCGACGACGTCCAGGGCCGCCTCCAGCACGGTCAGGTCGTGCGCGAACGCGTCGCCGCGCAGCCGTGCCAGGGCCTCGTCGGCGCCCACGCCGAGCTGGGCCATGATCATGCCGACCGCCTGGTGCACCCGGTCGTGGTCGGCGGCCAGCCCGCTGAGCCAGCCGTCACCGGCGTCCCGCGCGTCGTACGGCAGATCCGTCAGCGCGACGGTCATGACGCCGGCCACCAGCAGCGCCACGTGCAGCTGGTGCGCGCTGAGGCTGCCGGGGGAGGCGCGGTAGAGGTCGAGGGTGCCGACGCACACGGCGGTGGAGCCGAGGGGCAGCGCGTACACGGCGCGCACGCCGGAGCCGAGCGCCTGCTGCGTGAACACGGGCCAGCGGTCGGCGCAGGAGCCGTCCTCCAGGTCGCGGGCGAGGACGGGCGTGCCGGTGCGCAGCACGTGGTGGCAGGGGCCGTCACCGAGGGTGGCCTGGAGCTGCGCGAGACGCGCGGCGCGACCGCCGGACGCGGCGAGCTGGAGGGGCATGCTGTCGCCGCGCAGCGACACGGACGCGCCGTCCACGGGCAGCAGGTCCACGGCCACCGCGCACAGCCGACCGGGCACGGCGGCCGGCCCGGCGCCGCGCACCTGCGCGGTGATCGCGGCGAGCACCCGCTCGTCGTCGTCCGGCTCACCCCCCGGGTCGTCCCCGGGCCACACGCCCACCGCCTCCTTCGAGCCGTTCTCCCCGGAAGTGAGCCCCGGTTACCCGTCTCGCCCCACTCCGAAACCCGGACCTCGGTCATGGTCGATCCCAAGCCGTCCCGTACCGCGCCGGGCCGACCGGAACGGGCCGGTCCTGGAGTACCCACAGGACGAACACCCGCATCCCCCCTGTTGAGGCGCTGCGCCGTCGACCGTCCTGCCGGCGCGCGCGCCCGCCGTTCACACCGGGGGCTGGGCGGGCGCCGGGCCCAGGGTGGTCGTGCCCGGGGCCGTGCGGTGGCCCAGGCCTGTGCGGTAGGCGTCCAGGGCCGCTTCCACCCGGCCCGTGCGGCGCAGGAGGTCGCCGAGGAGGCGGCACAGGTCGGCGAGGTCGCCCGCCGCGCCCGCGCGTTCCAGCAGGCTGAGCGCGCGCACGAAGTGTTCCTCCGCCCGGTCCGTGTCGCGGGCGTCCTCCGCGATGATGCCGAGCAGCCGGTGCGCGGCCGCCGCGTGCACCGCGCCCCGCTCGGGGGAGAGCCCGCCCAGCACGTCCCGCAGCAGCTCCGCCGCCTCCTCGGAGCGCCCGCGCCGGTGCAGCACGTCGGCCAGTTCGACGGTGAGCTGGCTGCTGTACAGGGTCGCGCGGGCCGCGGACAGCATGTGCAGCGCCTCCCGCATCTCCGCCTCGGCCCGTTCCAGTTCGCCGTTCTGCGCGTACACGTAGCCGCGCATCCAGTGGCAGTTGGCCAGCTCGGTGCGCAGCTGGAGACCCCGGTACAGCTCGGCCGCCTTGGCCAGCGACGCGTCGGCCTCCGCGAGGCGCCCCTCGGCGAGCAGCGTGCGGGCCACCGACCGGTGCATGCGCGCCACCAGCGCCGGGTCGCCGGACTGCGGGGCCAGCGTCAGCGCGAACTCCGCCGCCTGCGCGGCCCGCGCGTGCGCGCCCATGTCCATGTAGGGCCCGATGACGCTCGCGTACAGCAGGAGCAGCGCGTCCGGGTCGTGCAGCCCGCCCCGGTTCAGCTCGTCGATCGTGCTCTCCAGCAGGTACACCGCGTACCGCAGCTCCCCCGCGAGATAGTGCGCGACGGCCCGGCCGCGCAGCGCCGGCACCCGCGCCGGCAGCGGGGCGTCCGCCAGCCGCGCCTCTGCTTCCTCGAAGTACCTCTGCCCGTCGGTGAGTTCGCCGGTGTCCAGCGCGCACTCGCCGAGTCCGAGCAGCGCGGCGGCCTGCTCCTCCGGCAGCTCCTGCGCCTCCGCCTCGGCCAGCAGCGCGGTGTACTGCCCCACCGCCGTCTCCGCCTCCCCGACGGCGAGGGCCCGCTGCGCCTCGGTCAGCCGCAGCCGCAGTTCGGTCACCCGGCGCGCCGAACGCCCGGTCGCCAGTTCGTCGAACTCGACTCCGAGCCGCTCGGCGAGATGCCGCAGCGCGTCGTCGGAAGGGCGCACCCGGCCGGCCTCCAGGGTGGAGATGTAGGCGGGGGTGTACACCGGCTCCGCCAGCTGTTTCTGTGTCAGTCCGCGCGCCACGCGCAGCTGCTGCACCCGCCGCCCGATCGTGCCCGGCTCGTCCCGTTCCCCCATGCCAACTCCCCCAGTGCCCCTTGCCGTTCGCGTCGGACAGCCCCTAGGTTAAACCGCGAATTAAACCTGCTTAACCCGTCGCTGTTGCGAGGTCGCCGTGCTGCAACGCATCCGCCCCACCGAGCGTTACGCCCGAGGCTTCGTCGCGGCTCTCGCCGCGGTCGCGGCGCTGGTCCTGGCGGCGAACGCGGGCCCGGCCAAGGCCGTCGGCCCGGACGCCGACTCCGGGACCACCGCACCGGTGGAGGTGGAGGCCGCCGAGCGGTAGCCCCCGCCAGGTGAGCTCAGCCGGGCAGGGCTCTGCGCAGCGCCTCGTCGAGGCGTCGCGCCAGCGCGTCCGGGTTGGCCGAGCCGCTCTCCACGAGCGGGCCGAGCTGCGTGATGACGGTCTGTGTGAAGGCGCCGTAGAGCGGGGTCCTCGGGCGGTGCACGGCCCGCTCCAGCGCCTTCCTGAGCATCTCGTCCGTGAGCCCGGGACGTCCCCCGTCCCCGCGCGGCACCTCGTCCGCCTCCCCCGTCGGGGAGGGGGCGGGCGCGGCGGAGATCTCCGCGGGGCACCGCAGCGCACGGTTGTAGGCGGAGGCCCGGGTCGCCGCGAACCCCGCCTCCAGCAGGCAGCGTTCGCTCTGCCGCCCGGTGAGGAACCGGATCAGTTCGGTCGCCTTCCGCGCCCGCTCCGACGACGTGGTCACCGCCAGGTTCTGCCCGCCGAGCACCGCCCGCCCCGGCAGCGGCGCGACTCCCAGGCGCTTCCCGAACGCCCGGTACAGGGTGGGGTAGGCGGAGGGCCAGGCACGCAGGAAGGCCGTACCCCCCTCGGTGAACTCGCTGGTCGAGTCGGTCTCGTCGTGCTCCTTCGCCTTCGAGGAGATGTAGAGCGGGACGACACGGTTGGCGAGTTCCTGCACGCCCCGTCTGAGCTGCTCCACGTCCCCCGCGTAACGGCCGTCCTCGTCCACCAGTCTCAGATCGGGCACCGCCGTGGCGAACGCCTCCATCGCGTTGACCGTGCGGCCCTCGTACGGGGCGAGCTGGGTGGTCCAGCCGCTCCGGTAGTCGGGGGTGCCGAGCTTCTCGTCCAGGGTGAAGATGTGCCCGCGCAGCTTCTCCCAGGTGAACCCCTCAGGGACGTACGGCTTCTCGACACCGGCCGTCCGCAGGAGGTCGGTCCGGTAGTAGAGCAGGCCGACGTCGCTGTTGAACGGCACCGCGTAGACCTTCCCGTCCCACCGGGCGGTCTCCGCGACCGGACCGATCACGTCCGCGTCCACGAGGTCGTCCGGCAGCGCCCGCACCAGCCCCGCCTCCGCGAACTCCGGCACCCAGGTCACGTCCAGGTTCACCACGTCGTACCGGGCGCTGCCGGACTGCAGGGCGCCCAGCAGCTGGCTGCGCTGCTCGTCGGCGCTGCCGGGCAGCTCCACCAGCCGCGCCTGGTAGAAGTCCGAGCCCTTCGCCTTCTGCCTCTGTTCCCGGTTCCAGGCGTCGATGAGCCGCTGCCGCACACCGTTGCTGCCGGTGACGTCCCGGCCGCTGGCCACGACGATCGTGCCTGGTTTCTCCTCGGCGGCCGGTTCGGGCGTCCCGCCCCCGCCGCCCGTGCAGGCGGCGAGCAGCAACAGCGGTGCGAGCAGCGCGGTGAGCCGTCGCGGCATCAGTCGTCCCCCGTTCCGATGCGGGCGATCTCGTCGTGCAGGGCGGCGCCCACGTCGTCCCCCGCGTCCAGGCAGCGCCCGCCGCTCACCTCGGCGATCCGCTGGTCCGGGCGGCCCTCGTCACAGCCTCCGCTTCCCAGGACGGCCACGGTCACCGGCACCTCGCTCGCCTCGGCCCGGTCCAGCACCTCCCGCAGCCGTCCGCCCGCCAGGTGCTCCCCGTGCTCACCGTCGGTGATGTGCACGATCATCTGGGGCCGGCCGTCGTCCCCCCGGTCCTCCATCTCGTCGAACGCCGCGAGCAGCGCCGCGTGCGGGTCGGCCGAGGCGTCCCGCACCCGGGCCCGCTCGTCGACGGCCTCCTCGGCGTCCTTCCGCCAGTGCCTGCCGAATCCCAGCAGCGTCTCGTACGGGCCGTCGCCGGTGTCCGCGACCGCCCAGACGCCGTACTCGTCCTCGGCGCCCAGCCCGCCCAGCGTCTGCCGCAGCAGCCCGGGGCCGCCGCTCGGCCCCTGCCACAGATCGGCCATGGAACCGGAGCTGTCCAGCAGGAACAGCACCCGGCCGGGACCGCCGTACGCCTGGTAGGCGCTCAGGGCCTGCTCCATCTCGTTCCGGCCCGCCGACTCGTCGAGCGGGCTGGGCGCGAGCTTCACACCGTCGGGCTTGTGTTCGGAGGCCAGCAGTTCCCCGTCGTCGGGGTCGCGGAAGCCCTGCCGGGCGAACACGTCGCTGCCACCGTCACCGGCCAGCCAGTCGCGGAAGGAGGCCACCGCCGCGTCCCGGGCCATGTCGTCGTCTCCGCCGTCGTCGTCGCCGTCGGCGTCGTCCCAGCGCACCCGTACGAACACCGGGTCCATCCCGGGCACGTCGGCGGGGTACAGGGCCCAGCGCGGGGTGCGGGTGTTGTCCTCGCAGTCGACCCCGCTGACGAGGAGGAACTCCGGGACGAGGGCGGCTGTGCGGTCGTCCACGGCGTCGTCCTCGGGCAGGTCGCACAGCAGGTCGCCGGCCGTGGGCGAGGGCGGCCCCTGCTGTCCGACCATGCGCTCCCCCTCGGCCACTGAGGGCGGGTCGCCGTACAGGCCGACCGTGGCGAGGAGTCCGGAGTCGGTGAACTCGGGGTCGGGGCGGCGCACGGTCACGCCCTCGGCGTGCCCGGTCAGAGCTTCGATCATCTCGGTCAGGGGCCGTCCCGTGATGTCGTCCAGCCCTTCGGGGGCGAGGCGCTCGGGTACGGCGAGCACGACGGGGGAGTGGGCGAGGGGCGACTCCCCCGGCTCCAGCTCGGCCACGGCGTCCGTGTCCTGCTCCTCCAGCACCCGGTCGGCCTCGGCACGGGAGGCGGGGATCCACACGTCGGGCTGCGGACCGATGTCCCGCTGCGGGTTGACCTCGGCGCCCTCGGGCTCCTGCCAGGCGTCCGTGCGCCGGCGCAGTGCGTCGACCACGTCGGAGGAGCCCGCGCTGTAGACGGTGATGCCGGTGCGCCGGCAACCCGCTCCGGTGGTGTTCGCGTCGGAGGTGAGATAGGCGTCGGCGGCCGTGCGGAAGGTCTCTTCCAGGTCCGCGTCGGTGAGCACGCGCAGTTCGAGCGGCGGGGCGCAGCGGGTGTCGTCCCCGCCGGCCAGACCCAGCGGCCCGTAGAGGCCCACGCCGAGCATGCCGAGGGCGAGCAGCGCGGGCACGGCGAGCCGGAGCAGGATGCGGCGGGCCGGCCGCCCGCCCCCGTCCGGGCCGGAGTCCTCGCGCCGCCGCGCACGGCGCCACTTCTCCGCCAGGGCGCGCGGGCGCCGCCACAACGCCACCACCCACGCCGGCAGCCGAGGACGCCGGGGAGGCGGCGAGGGGCTCGGCGGATCGGGCGACGGGTCCGAGCCCGACGGGCCGGGCCCGTCCGGGTCCAGGAGCGGAAACCGCAGGCCCCTCCTCCCCAGCGTCACCTCGGCGTCGGCGCGCAGCTGCGGCTGCCAGGGCTCGTTGCGCAGGGTGCGGCGCTTCTGCTCGGCCATGCGCCGCCGCAGCCGGGCGGCGAGCCGGGAGACGGTCCTGCCACCCTCCTCGCCGAGCAGCTCCGCCAAGTTCTCCGTGTACGGCGTGGGGGTGTCCGGATCGCCCGCGTCGATACGGTGGTTGGCCTGCACGCTCATCAGCAGCACGACGCGCCGCTTGTCCTCGAAGTGCTCCCACACGCGCGCCGCGTTGCCCGCGAAACAGCAGTCGAGGATCACCACGATGCGGTCCGCGCGGCTCGTGGCCAGCACCGTCCCCATCAGGTCGCTGAACGACACGGCGGCGTTGAACACCGTGTGCTCGCCGGCGAACACCTGGGCGTCCCGCATCTGCAGATACAGCTCGTCGCCCCCGCTGGGGATCGCCCCGTGCCCCGCGAAGTAGACCAGCAGCAGCCCGCGGGCCTCCCCGGCGACCCGTTGCAGCTCCCGTGCCGCCTCGGCGAAGTCCGGCGACGGCAGCGGAACGATGTTCCTGTCGCGGAACACCCCGGCACGCACCAGCGCCTCACGCAGCACGGGCAGGTTCTTCTCCACGGCCGGCAGCTTGCCCGGCACCGCGTGCGGGCCCTTCGTGAAGCGGTAGTCGGACACACCGATCAGCAGCGCACGGTCCATCGGCTCCCCCGCGTCCTCAGGCTGCACCGGCCTACCTGTCGTCGCGGTTCACCGGTTCGACTCTGCCCTGCGGCGGTTCGCCGTCCTCGACCTGACGGCGGTTGTCCCGCCAGGCCGTCACACCCCGCTTGACCTGCTCCAACAGCTCCTGGAACACCACGGTCGCGCCCGCCGACGTGACGGCGATGACGATCTCCTGACTCGTCCCCATCGGTGCGCCGCCGTGGTCGGCGGCGGGCCTCTCGAAGAGCCGCAGCCTCCCGTCCCGCAACAGGTCGTCCAGCGGTTTCTCCCGCTCCAGCCAGTTGCGCAGGGCGGTGACGTCACCCTCCGTCGCGCTCCCGTCCAGCCGTATGCAGATGTCCTGGTCGGCCACTCCGTCCCCCTCAGCCATAACTCCCCATCATGGCACTGCGGTTGCTCCCTGGGGAGGGTCCGTACGCAGATGCCCTGCGGGCAACGTCCCGCGCCCCTGCACCACACGCAACCGGCGCCGCACGTGCTCCACGGCCCCCTCCCGGCGCCCCGGCACCCGGCTCCTCAACTCCACCAACTGCAAACCGAGTTCATGCACCCGCACCGGGTCGTCGACCCGGCCCCACTGGTGGTGGGCGCGGTCCACGGCCGCCTCCACGGCCGGCGCCTCGGCCGACTGCCCGGCGGCCAGCCGGGTGCCCGCCAGTGCCATCCAGGCACGGCAGCTGCGCGCCGCGTCGCCCGCCAGCATCGCCAGGTCCGCGCGGACCTCCGTCCAGTGCAGCGCCTCCTCCGACACCGGGCCGTGCGCGAGCCCCGCCGCCTGCTCCATGCGCGCGGCCAGCGCGTCCGCCTCCGCGTGCCGCCCCGCGCGGACGGCCGCCGTGACCGCCGCGTGCGGGTCGCCCGGCAGCGGCCCGCGCTGCGCCAGCACCAGGCCGGGGCCCGCGCCCTCCGGCGTGATCCGGGCCAGCGTCCGCTGGTGCAGCTCCTCGTCGGGCAGCCGCCGCCCGCTGCGCAGCAGCGTCGCCAACGCCTTCATGTACGCCGGCGCCGCCACCCCGCGCCGCGACGGCGGAGGTGCGATGCGACCGTAAACGGCGGCGTCACGGCCGCAGTCCAGCGGGAACGGCCGGCCCGGCGCGGGCGGCTCGCACAGCGCCCGCCAGGTGTCCGCGTCGGCGTGCAGATCGAGGAACAGCGTCGTCGCGCCCGCCGGGCGCAGCCGCAGCTCGTCCCGGAACCAGTGCCAGGGCAGCGCCGTGTACCGCACGGTCGCCGGGGTGGTGCGGGCCAGCGCCAGGTGCGGCAGCCCCTGCCTGCGGTCCAGGCGCAGCTCCCCCGCCACGTACACGGTCAGCGGGCCGGGCGCCGCGGCCGCCGCGCGCAGCCGGGTCAGCACCGCCTGCGGCTCCAGCGGGTCGGCCAGCTCCACGACGTTCGCGGTGTCCGCGCCGGACAGCACCGACGGGGGCACCGCCGCGAGCACGGGGAGCACGGACGCCGCGTCCACCAGCCGCCCACGGCCCAGTGGCGACGCCGCGAGCAGCAGCACGGTCCCGGGCATGGTCCCCTCCCCCTGTCGATCACCCACGGCAGCACCGTAACCGCTGCGGTCGCAAACGGGGGCGTCACAGCGGTGAACGTCCCCCTTCGCGGCGTTCGACCCCCGTGTCCCTGCTGCGGCGCACCGCGAACGCCGTGGTGTCGTCCGCCAGATGCCCCCGGCAGTGCCGCAGCGTCCCGTCCCGTACGAGCAGCACCAGCCGGCCGGGAGCCATCAGCCGCGGGTCGGCTGCCACCGCCTGCCGCACCTCCTCCGCGACCTGGTAGAAGTGACCCTCCCGGTCCCGGGCCTCCGTCACCCCGTCCGTCACCACCAGCAGCGTCTCGTCGAGGCGCAGACGCACCCGGCGCACCGGGGGGCCGCCGGGCGCCAGGTCCCGGTAGCCGAGCGGCAGCCCTCCGACCGCCGGCAGGCGCCGCACCCCCGACGGGCCCACCGCCAGCGGCGGCTCATGGCCGAAGACGACGGTGTCGACTGCGTCGTCCTCGTCCGCGGGGAACGAGAGCAGCACGGCCGTGGCGAACCGGTCGCCGTCCGCGCGGCCGAGGGCGGTCGTGTACGCGCGGTGGCGCACCATCCGCGACTCCAGCCGGTCGGCGACCACCGCCAGGTCCTCCTCGTGGAAACCCGCCTCGCGGAACGTGCCGAGCAGCACCGCCGCCGTCTCCACCGCGCCCAGCCCCTTGCCCTGCACGTCCCCCACGAACACACGGGTGCCGTGCGGCCCCGGCTGGATGTCGTAGAAGTCACCGCCGACCCGGGCCTGGGCGTCGGCGGTGAGATAGACACCCGCGTGCTCCAGACCGCCCCAGCCGGGCGGCAGCGGCCGCAGCACGGTACGCCGCACCGTGTCGGTCACGTCCCGCATGTGCAGCGCCCGCCGCTCGCCGCGCACCCGCACCGCGCACGCCAGCGTGGCGAGGACCCCGCCGAGGGCGACCAGGATGAAGTCGGGCAGACCCGCCTGGAACTGGTGCGGCCAGGCGTTGTCCACGACGGTGTACGCGCCCATGGACAGCACCGCGAACACCGCTGTGCCCCACACCCCGCACAGCGCGGCCGCTATGCCCGGCACCAGCACGATCCAGGAGATGATCCGGAACTCGCCGGTGGTGTTGTAGTCGGCCACCGCGATCGCCACGAGCAGCAGCAGCGGAGGCGCCCAGGCGACACTGCGGCCTCCTACCCGCAGCAGCTTCTGGCGCTCCATGACGTCGCCCGTGCCGACCGCCGGGTACGGCTCGGGCAGGGCGTGTCCTGTGATGGCCGGACTCACGGCCCCAGCGAAACACGCGCCCGTGACGGCCGCATCCCCTCCCACCGGGCACTGTCCCAGGGCGATCGAGTTGCCGCCCCGGCGCGGCAGGTGTGCCCTGGAGGGACGGGGGACGGAGGAAGGAGTGCTCCCATGGCGCACGCTGCGCCCCGGAACCGGGGCATGATCGAACAGGGCCGCACCACCGACGTCTTCGACGCCCGCACCCATCACATGGCCCAGATCGTCCTGCCCGTCCTCGCGGCGCTGGTCTACGGCTTCTGGGCCGCGGCGAACCGGCGCTACGGCGGCCCCATCACCGGCTGGAACCTGCTGTTCGGCTTCCTCACGGCACTCGTCTTCGCCGTCGTCCTCATCACTCTGCTCACGGTCGCCCCGAAACTCCACCGCGGACTCCACGCCGTGGCCTGGGCCGCCTTCGCCGGCATCGCGGTCGGCTTCCTCTTCAGCCAGTCCAACGGCAGCATCTACCGCTCGGTCGCCCTGGGTGTGGGCGTGATGGCAGGCACGTTCCTGCTGCTGTTCTACCGCTATTACACGAAGGAGGACGCGGAGGGTCACCGCCTGGAGTGAGGCGGTTCGTGCGACGCCCGCCGGCGTGCGGGTCGTGGCGCAGGCGGCACGACTGCCCGCAGAGCAGACACCCCAGGGGCGCGGGGAACTGCGCGACCAGCCCGCGACGGGCTGCAGCCGGCCGACAACGGGTCAACGGCACGCGGGTCGCCGCCACGGCCACGGGACCAGGCAGAGGCGCGCTACAAAGGTGCCGCCTGCGCCCCAGCGGCACGACTGCCCGCAGACCAGACACCCCCGGTCACGCCGCCCCGTTCGGGGGTGCCCCGCTCGCGCCCCCGGGGGCAGGCGGGTTGCCTGGAGGCGTGAGTACGTGGAGCGGCACCCGGCGGGTGCGGGACAGGATCGGCGCGGCGTGCGTCGCCGTCGCCTGCCTGCTCGTCCCCCTCGGCATCCTCGCCACCTGGGCCGCGTTCGGCCTCGCCGACACCGGCCGCTACGTCCGCACCATGGCCCCACTCGCCACAGACCCCGCCGTACGCGAGGCCGTAGCGGACGCCGTCGGCGACGAGGTCGTACGCGAACTGCAGACGCGGGCCGCCGGCGACGCCACCGTCGGCCCGTTCGTACGGGACGCCGTCGAGTCGTTCACCCGTACGGACGCATTCCGCACCGCATGGGAGGCCGGCAACCGCGCCCTCCACGACGCGGTGCTGCACGCCCTGCGTGACGACGCGCCCTCCGCCGGACCCGTCACCCTCGACCTCGCCCCCGTCACCGCACAGGTCAAGCAGCGGCTAGAGGCCGACCACATGCCCTACGCCCACCGCATCCCCGTCGAGCACACCGAGGTCCCCGTGGTCCCCGCCGAGGAGGTGGCCGGGCTGCGCCAGGGGTACCGGCTGCTGGACGCCGCCGCCCTGTGGCTGCCCCTCACCGCCGTCGCCCTCGCCGTCACCGGCGTCGTGGCCGCCGTCTCCCGCCGCCGTGTCCTCACCGCCGCCGGGCTGGGCACCGCGCTGGGTGGCGCCCTCCTCGCCCTGGCGGTCGCGGCCGGCCGCCGGCTGACCCTGGGCGACCTCCCGGACGACGTCCACCGACCGGCGGCGGGAGCGGTCTTCGACGCCCTCACGGCCACCCTCAGGACGGCGTCCTGGGCTCTCCTCGCCGTGGGGGCGGTGGTGGCCCTGATCTGCTGGCTGACGGGCCGGCCCGCCTTCCGCCGCAGGCGCGGCACCCTGCCCTCACCGCCCACTGCGACACCGGCCCCGGCCACCCCGACCAGCGCCCCTTCAGGGGCGCGGGGAACTGCGCGACCAGCCCCCCACGGCCTGCAGTCGGCGGACGGCGGTTCCGGGCAGACGGGTAGCCGCTAGGAGCGCGGGTCTCGGCGGGGGCGCCGGAGGCGCCGCCAGGTGCCCCTGCACCCACCCTCCCCATCGCCCTGGGGGCACCTCGCAGGCCTCAGAGCACTGGGGGAGGCACGAATGCCCGCAGACGGCGGGTGTCTGCCCCCGTCACCCCACCCCCTCGCCCCTGAGGCAAGATCGGAGCCGAACCCGTTCGACAGGAGGCGGCCACATTGGAGACTGCGGGGGACGGGGCCGGACAGCCGCCGCGTCCAGGCGCCTGGCTCGCGGCGCTGTTGTTCGCCGGCGTGAGCGTGGTCGTCGGCTGCCGCGCGGCCGACACCGACGCCGTCACCCCAGTGCCCCAGCTCCTCGCCTTCCTGCCCTGGCTGCTGCTCCCCACCGCCGCCGGCCTCCTCCTCACACTGCGGTCCCGCTGGTGGACCGGCGCCGTGTGGGGCGTGGCCCTGCTCGGCCTGCTGGCCTGGTACATCGAGCCGTACGGGAAGACCGACGACCCGTCCGGACCGCCCGTCGCCCAGTTGCGGGTGCTGACCGCGAACGTGGAGTACGGCAGGGCGACCGGCCCGCTCGCCGACGCCGTACGCCGTGAGAAGCCGGACCTCGTCTTCGTCCAGGAGTGCGACCGACGCTGTGGCGCCGTCCTGGAGCGCGACCTGTCCGCCACCCACCCGCACCGCAGCGCCGTCGAGGGCGACGGCTCCAAGGGCTCCGTCATCCTCAGCCGTCTCCCGCTCACCCCGACCCCGCCGGTCCCCGGCACGATGGGCATGCCCGGCGCCACCGCCGACGTCGGCGGCCGCACCGTACGCCTGCAGCTGGCGCACCCCGTGCCGCCGTTGCCGGACCAGGTGCCGGCGTGGCAGCGGGAGCTGGCCGGGATCCGGGACGCGGCGCAAACCGCACGCGACCTGCCGACCGTCCTCGCCGGCGACTTCAACGCCTCCCAGGACCACGCCTCGTTCCGCCGCATCCTCGACACCGGACTGCGCGACGCCGCCCGGCTCGACGGCGCCGACCGCACGCCGACCTGGCCCGCCCGCACGGCCCCGGCGTTCGGCACGCAGATCGACCACGTCCTGGTCTCCGAGGAGTTCGCCGCGGACCGCGCCCGCTTCCTCGGCCTCGGTGACACCGACCACCGCGCGGTCCTGGTCGACCTCACCCTGCACACCGGCCGGTGACACGGCGGTGCGGGCCGCCCCCACAGAGGGGACGGCCCGCACCTGACGGGACACGCACGGATCAGCGGCCGGACTTCTCCAGCGCCTTCTCCGCCTTGTCGAGCGCCGCGGCGAACCCGTTCGCCCACAGCTGGTCCACCCGCGACCGCTCGGCCGAGTTCGGGTAGGCGTTGGTGCAGGACGGGCCGGGGCCGCCGCCGGACATCAGCTCGCTGCACGGACCGGAGTAGTTGTCCGGCAGACCCAGCACGTGACCGGTCTCGTGCGTGGTCACCCGCGTCGAGTCGTAGGTCTGGTTCTGGGCGTAGTCGAGGAAGACGTAGCCACGGCCGTGACCGTCGGTCGACGCGTACGAACCGCGCGAGTCGTTGCCCTCGCGGTACGAGAAGTCGGCGCCCGAGGTGCCCGACTGCAGTCTCACGTTGGAGACCGAGCTGTTCCAGATCTGGGCGCTCCGGGCTATCTGGCTCGCGAACGTCGGCGCCTGGGAGGCGTTGTAGACGACGGTGACCGCGGCGGCGCCGGTGGGGTCGGCGGCCCGCTTCTCCGCGACGGACTTCAGCACGGCCTCGAAGAACGCGCGGTTGGCCGCGGCCTCCTCGGACGAGCCGGCGTACGTGGCGTACGTGTCGGCGGACGCGAGGGGGGCCTCGGCGGCGCCGGCCGGGGCGGCGCCCAGACCGAGCGCGGTCAGGCTCAGACCGGCCGCGGACAGCACGGACAGGGGCATGCGCAGGCGCATCGATGACTCCTTCGGTGGGGGGTGAGTCACGTGTCACCGGTGAGTGTCCGTGCCTGTGCGACGGCTGTGATGATGGCAACCGGTGATAGGACCGGGCTATCGCCACGGTCCGGCCAAGTGCCGCACGCCTCCGGGAATCCGGTGTCGCAGACGCCCGACTACGCCTGCACAGGCGGGGTTTGGGTGTCTGGTGAAACCTGAACTTCCCGCTTACCCTCCCAGGACATGGAGCTTGAGGTCCGGCACCTCAGGGCACTGTGCGCGATCGCCGACACGGGCAGCCTGCACCGGGCCGCACGCCAGCTCGGCGTGGCCCAGCCCTCGTTGAGCACGCAGTTGCGGCGCATCGAACAGGAGCTGGGCGGTGCCCTGTTCGTCCGCGCGCGCACGGGCTGCCGTCCCACCCCACTGGGCCGGCTGGTGCTCAGCCGCGCCCGCCCGCTCGTCACCGAGCTGCGCTCCCTGGTCACCGAGGCCCGCGCCGCCGCCCTCGGCGGCCGCCAGCTGCGCCTCGGCTCCACCGCGAGCCGTGCGCTGGCCGGCTGGCTGCGCCGCCTGCGCCGGCACTGGCAGGAACCCACCCTGCACATGGACGTCTCCGCCAACGCCCTGCTGCGCATGGTCGCCGACGGCCAGCTCGACGTGGCGTTCGTGCACGAGGTGGAGGGCTGCCCGCTGCGCGTCCCCGACGGGCTGCGCACCCGCGTCCTCATCGCCCGCGAACCGCAGTTCGTGTCCCTGCCCGCCGACCACCCGGCCGCGGCCCGCCCGGTCGTCGGCCTCTCCGACCTGGCCCACGACCGCTGGATGATCGACCCGGCGGTCGACGGCGAGTGGGACGCGGTACGGCGCATGCTGCGCGAGGCGGGCATCGACCCGCCCGTGCTGCACGGCGACTACCACACGGCCGCGTCCCTGGTCGCGATCGGCGAGGTCGTCACCGTCTGCCAGCCGACCTCCCCCTCCCGCCCCGACACGGCCGTCCGCCGCATCGCCGGCGACCCGCTGGGCGTACGGCTGCTGCTGGCGGCGCGCACGGACACCGAGCTGGAGGGGGTCTACCCGCACCTGGCGGACGCCTACCAGGAGGTGGCCCGGCAGGCGCCCGCGTACCGGGAGTGGCTGGAGGAGCTGGTGCCGGGGGCGTGAGCACCCCCGGCACGTACCGGTCCGCCGTCAGACGCCGATGTCCCGCCCGTCCGCGCGCCACACCGCGACGACCGCCGGGCGGACGTACGTGCCGGGGCCGTCGGGCCAGGTGCTGGCGGGCCGCTCCACGGTCGCGCCGTCGACCTCGCCCGGGTGCTGCACGGCCACCAGCACCCGCCGGTCCTGCACGACGGGGCCGCAGGTCTCGGCGCCCGTCGGCACGGTCAGGAACTGCTTCAGCTCACCACGCCGCTCCCCCCGCGTGGCGACGCCGAAGAGGCCGTCGTGGGAGCCGAGGGCGCTGCCGTCGGTGGAGATCCACAGGTTGCCGTGCGGGTCGAAGGTGACGTTGTCCGGGCACGAGATCGGGCTGACGGCGTCCTTCGGGAACCCGGCGAAGTACGTCGACGGGTCCTCCGGGTCGCCCGCGACGAGGAACAGCGACCAGGCGAAGCGGGTGCTCTCCGGCCGGTTCCACCGCTCGGTGAGCTCCAGGACGTGACCGTGCTTGTTGGCGTGGCGCGGGTTGGCCTCGTCCGCCTTCGGGTTGGCGCCGGTACCGCGGTTCGAGTTGTTGGTGAGCGCGACGTACACCTTGCCGGTGACGGGGTTCGGCTCGATGTCCTCGGGCCGGTCCATCTTGGTGGCGCCCACCTTGTCGCCGGCGAGCCGCGTGAAGACGAAGACCTCTTCGGCGGTCATGCCCTCCACGTGCGAGACGGCGCCGTGCGCGGTGGCGGTGGCCAGCGGGATCCACTCGCCGCTGCCGTCGAACTCGCCGTCCTTCGGCAGCTTGCCCGTGCCGTCGATCTCGATCGCGGGCGAGTCACCGGTCAGCTTCGCGACATAGAGGGTTCCCTCGTCGAGCAGCGAGAGGTTGTGCTCACGGGCCGCGCGGCTGTTGCCGTGCCGCATCCGCTTGCTGCCGACGAACTTGTAGAAGTAGTCGAACCGCTCGTCGTCGCCCGAGTAGACGACCGGCCGCCCGTCGTGCGTGAGCCGCACGGTCGCCGCCTCGTGCTTGAACCGGCCGAGCGCGGTGTGCTTGCGGGGCGTGGAGTGCGGGTCGTACGGGTCGAGTTCTACGACCCAGCCGAAACGGTGCGCCTCGTTCGGTTCCTGGGCGAGGTCGAACCGCTCGTCGAACCGCTCCCACTTGCGCTCGGTCGCGCCGGTGTTGATCCCGTACCGCCTGTCGGTGGCGCTGCTGCCGTTCGCGAAGTACTGGTTGAAGTTCTCCTCGCCGTGCAGGGTGGTGCCCCACGGGGTGGTGCCGCCGGAGCAGTTGTTGAGGGTGCCGAGCACCCGTGTGCCGGTGGGGTCGGCGGAGGTCCTCACCAGGTCGGAGCCGGCGACGGGCCCGGTCAGCCGGAACTCGGAGGTGGCGGTGAGCCGCCGGTTGAGGTGGTGCCGGCTCACGGCCGTGAGCCGGCCGTTCCCGCGGTCCTCCTCCACGGCGACGACGGCGAGACCGTGCGCGGCCCAGGCGATCTCCACCTGCTCACGGGTCGGGTTCTCCGGGTCGTAGTCCCGGAACATCAGGATCTCGTCGGTGTACTCGTGGTTGGCGACCAGCAACTGCCGGTTCCGCTCGCCCTTCAGGGGCAGCAGCGCCAGGAAGTCGCAGTTGTACCCGAACTGTCCGGCCTGCGCGCGGGCGCTCTGCCGCTCGGGGTCGAAGGCGGGCGCGCCGCGCAGGATGGGCTCGCCCCAGCGGATGACGACGTTCTGCCGGTAGCCGTCCGGCACGCTGACGGCGTCACGGGTGTTGGGCGGGACGGGGGCGAAGCGGAGGCCGCGGGCGCCCTTCTGCGGCCCTGGCCGTCCTTTCGCGGCCGGAGCCGCTTCCGCCCGCGGCGCGGTGGCGACACCGGCCGCACCGGCCCCCGCCGCGGCGACGGTCACCACGGCGGCGGCCCGCATCACCGAACGGCGGCTGAGGGCGCCGGCGACGACGTCACCGACGTACTCGTTGTCACTGGTGTTGGGCACCTCGTGAAAACAGGCGTCACCACACCGGAAACGACAAGTCAGGGCGGACCGGCCGCCGGGGTGCGAACCGGACGGCGTTCCGATCAACGGCAGCAGCTTGCGCACGTGTTCTCTCCTTGGCGGGCCCGTGGTGTCAGGGCGACCGTAGGAGCCCACGGGTGCGACGACCGGGCGCGGGAGTGAACGGCGGGTGAACCCGGAACGGCATCACGGGCGTACGCCGGAGCGGAACATCGACCCCACACAGGCCGGATCACGCCCTTGACAGATACGATCCCGCAGATCCCACCCTGCCCAAGATCGCCCCCAAGGGCCGCTAACCTTACGTGTCCGTCCTGGCCAGGGTTTGACGGGCATCAACTCACGCGAAGGGTTGCGCACATGGGCATTCTCACTCTCCTGCGGAACGCGTTCGGCCGGTCACGTAAAGCGAAGTCCGCCGAAGCGGAGGGTGCGGCGCCGGCCGCAGAGGCGACGGAAGCGGCGGCCCCGACGACGCCCGACCCGTCCGCCACCGCGACGGTCCCGGAACAACGCGACAGCGACGAACACGACCTGGTGAGGTCGGCGTTCGACAAGGTGGAGGTCCCCCGGCCCGCGCAGTCGTCGGAGACGGAGGAGAAGCCGAAGGCTTCCGACACCGAGTCCGAGACGCCTCCGGTGCCGGAGGTGACGCCCGAGGCGAAGGCACCGACGAAGACCGAGCCGGAGGCGGCGGAGCCCGCGGCCGAGGCCGAGAGGCGGACCACGCCGGAGGTGACGGAGCCGAAGGCCGACGAGCCGGAGGTCAAGAAGCCCGAGGTTGAGGCAACCCCCGAACCGGAGGCGACGCCCGAGGCAGCCCCGGAACCGGCGGCCGACGCCGAGGCCGAGCCCGAGCCGGCCCCCGAGGCCGAGGCCGAGGCCAAACCCGAGCCGACCCCCGAGCTCGAGGCCAAGCCCGAGCCCGAGCAGGAAGCCAAGCCTGAGGCCGAGGCCACCGCCGAGGCGAAGGCGGAGGCGGAGCCCGAGGCGAAGGCCGCGGCCGAGCCCGAGGCGACCGTCGAGCCGGAGCCCGAGGCGAAGGCGGAGCCTGCGCCGAAGGCCGAAGCAGCTGCCGAGACCGGGCCTGAGGCGAAACCGGAGCCGACCCCGGAGCCGGTGGCGACTGCCGAGGCCGCGTCGGAAGCGGCCCCGGAACCGGAGGCGGCGGCCGAGCCCGAGCCCGAGACCACCGCCGAGCCGAAGCCGGAAGCGGAGCCCGAGCCGAAGGCCGCGGCCGAGCCCGAGGCGACCGTCGAGCCGGAGGCGAAGGAGGAACCGGCGCCGGAGGCGGAGCCCGCCGCTCAGGCGCCGGAGGCCGAACCCGCGCCGGAGGCGACCCCCGCGGCCGCCGACGGCGAGCAGGCCCCCCAGGGGCCACCCGCACCCGACAACGAGACCCGCACGGGTGGTGCGGGTGGGAACGAAAACCCGGACGAAGGCGAAGCCGAGGCCGAAGCACAGGGCCCCGCAACCCCCGCCTCCGCCCTCCGCGACACCACCCTCACCACCGCCTACAAGGCAGCCGGCACCGTCCTCGAGAAGAACGACCTCACCGGCGCCCGCGCCAAGATCCACCTCGTGCTCGACCGCTCCGCGTCCATGCGCCCGTACTACAAGGACGGCTCCGCCCAGGCCCTCGCCGAGCAGACCCTCGCCCTGGCCGCGCACCTGGACCCCGAGGCCACCCTCCACGTGACCTTCTTCTCCACCGAGCTGGACGGCACCGGTGAGCTGACCCTCACCGACCACGAGAACAAGATCGACGAGCTGCACGCGGGCCTCGGCCGGATGGGCCGTACCAGCTACCACGCGGCCGTCGAGGCGGTCCTCGAGCAGCACGCGAAGGAGCCCGCCGGCACCCCCGCCCTGGTGGTCTTCCAGACGGACGGCGCCCCCGACGCGAAGACCCCGGCCACCAAGGCCCTCACCGAGGCCGCGCAGAACCACCCCGACGTGTTCTTCTCCTTCGTCGCCTTCGGTGAGCACGACAACAAGGCGTTCGACTACCTCCGCAAGCTCAAGACGGACAACACGGCCTTCTTCCACGCGGGCCCCACCCCGCGCGAGCTCACGGACAAGGAGCTGTACGAGGGCGTACTGGCGAACTGGCGCCCGTAGGAATCTCTGCGCTCACCCACCCCCGGGGGGTGGACGGGGAGGGACGGACGGAACCCCGTCCACCCCCGTCCGCCCCCCGAAACGCGTGTGAGTCGATCTCCTCGGGACCAGTAGGATTTCGACCATGGCGGCCACTGGATCAGAGAAGCAGGGGGCGAAGGCGTACTACGTCACGACCCCCATCTACTACGTCAACGACGCTCCTCACCTGGGCCACGCCTACACGACCGTCGCAGGCGACGTGCTCACCCGCTGGCACCGCCAGCGTGGCGAGAAGGTGTGGTACCTCACCGGCACGGACGAGCACGGTCAGAAGATCATGCGCACGGCCGAGGCGAACGGGGTCACCCCGCAGGCCTGGGCCGACAAGCTCGTCACGGAGGCCTGGCAGCCCCTGTGGGAGCACCTCGACATCGCGAACGACGACTTCATCCGCACCACGCAGAAGCGGCACACCGACCGCGTCCAGGAGTTCGTGCAGGACCTGTACGACAAGGGCGAGATCTACAAGGGCGGCTACGAGGGCCCGTACTGCGTGGGCTGCGAGGAGTACAAGCTCCCCGGTGAGCTGCTCGACGGCGAGGGCGAGTACGCGGGCCTGAAGCTGTGCACGATCCACAAGAAGCCCGTGGAGATCCTCAGCGAGGAGAACTACTTCTTCAAGCTCAGCGAGTACAGCGAGAAGCTCCTCGCGCACTACGAGGCCAACCCGGGCTTCATCCAGCCCGAGTCCGCGCGCAACGAGGTCGTGAACTTCGTGCGCCAGGGCCTGCAGGACCTCTCCATCTCGCGCTCGACGTTCGACTGGGGCGTCAAGGTCCCGTGGGACGACAAGCACGTCATCTACGTGTGGGTCGACGCGCTGCTGAACTACGCGACGGCGGTCGGCTACAACGAGAACCCGGAGAAGTTCGAGTCGACCTTCCCCGCCGACGTGCACCTGGTCGGCAAGGACATCCTCCGCTTCCACGCGATCATCTGGCCGGCCATGCTGATGGCGCAGGGCCTCCCGCTGCCCGGGAAGGTCGCCGCGAACGGCTGGCTGATGGTCGGCGGCGAGAAGATGAGCAAGTCCAACCTGACCGGCATCAAGCCGCAGGACCTGACCTCGCACTTCGGCGTGGACGCGTACCGCTGGTACTTCCTGCGCGCGATCGCGTTCGGCCAGGACGGCTCCTTCTCCTGGGAGGACTTCTCCGCCCGCTACACCAGCGAGCTGGCGAACGACTACGGCAACCTCGCCTCCCGCGTGGCGGCGATGGTCGGCAAGTACTTCGGCGGTGAGCTGCCGGCCGCGACGGCAGACGGCGACGCGGAGAAGGCGATCCACGACGGCCTGGCGAAGGCGGTCACGGAGGCGGACCGGAAGATCGGCGAGGAGCTGGACTTCCAGGGCGGCATCCTGGCGGTCTTCGACTTCGTGAAGCAGGTCAACGGCTACATCACCGAGCAGGAGCCCTGGAAGGTCGCGAAGGACGACTCGCCGGAGGGCAAGGCCCGCCTGGCGACGATCCTCTACACGGCCGCGGAGTCGCTCCGCGCGGTGGCCGTCCTGCTCAACCCGGTGATGCCGGAGACCTCCCAGAAGCTGTGGGACTCCCTCGGCGCGGAGCCCGCCCTGGGCGCCCTCGCCGACCAGAGGATCCAGGAGGCCGGCACCTGGGGCCGCCTCCCGTCCGGCTCCACGGTCACCAAGGGCGCGGTCCTCTTCCCCCGCCTGGAGGAGAAGCCCGCCGTCTGACCCGCGCACGGCACGACGGAAAGGCCCGGGACCTCGCGTTCCCGGGCCTTTCCGTCGTCGTGCGTCGCTGTTCGGGTCACCAGGGCAGGGGCCCGTTGCGGTCGGTGAAGGTGCCCGTGGGCCCGTCGGGGCCGACGGTCGCCATACGGACGATGATCTCCGCTCCCTCCTCGACGCTCTGGGTGCCGGTGTTGCCGTTGAGATCGGTCCTGGTGAAACCCGGTTCCACGGCGTTGACCCGGAAGTTGGGCAGCGCCTTCGCGTACTGCACAGTGATCATGTTGACCGCGGCCTTGGACGCCGGGTAGGCGACCGCCGGGTAGAAGTGTGCGAACGACTCGGGGTCGGACAGCCGGCTCAGGGACGCCAGGCCGCTGCTGACGTTCACGACGACCGGCGCGGAGGACCGGCGCAGCAGCGGCAGGAACGCGTGGGTGACCCGGACGACGCCGAAGACGTTCGTCTCGAAGGCGGTGCGCATCTCCTCGACGGTGGTGTCCTCACCCTCGGGGATCGCGTTGCCCTCGCCGCGGGGCTCGACCCCGGCGTTGTTGACGAGGACGTCGAGGCCGTCCTCGGCCTCGACGGTCTTGACGGCCGCCTCGACCGAAGCGTCGTCGGTGACGTCGAGCTGCACGAAACGGGCCCCGATGCGTTCGGCGGCCCGACGGCCCCGCTCGGCGTCCCGGGAGCCGACCCAGACGGTGTGACCCGCCTCGACGAGACGGCGGGCGGTTTCGTGTCCGAGGCCCTTGTTGGCCCCGGTGATCAGTGTGGTGGTCATGGCTTCACTGTCGCTTTGTCCCTCCGGGCCGGCCAGAACACTCCTTTTCCTGGGACTCGCAGTACCAGGCACCCGCCGTCGACGCGCGGTTCACTGGAGACATGGCGACGACGGAGCTGGGACGGGCGCTGCGCCGCTGGCGCGATCGGGTCGCCCCGCGGTCGGCCGGTCTGCCGGAAGGCGGACGGCGGCGGGCGGCGGGGCTGCGACGGGAGGAGCTGGCCATGCTGGCCGGCGTCTCGGTCGACTACATCGTCCGCCTCGAACAGGGCCGCTCGACCAGCCCCTCGTCCCAGGTCGTCGAGGCGCTGGCCCGCGCCCTGCGGCTGGACCCGAACGAACGCGCCCACCTGTTCCTGCTGGCAGGGCTCGCCCCGCCCGGACCGGAGACGGTGCCCTGCTATCTCACGCCCAGCGTGCAGCGACTCCTTGACCGTCTCGTCGACACCCCGGTCGTCGTCCTGGACGCGGCGATGACCCTGCTGGTGGCCAACCCGATGTACGACGCGCTGATGGGCGACCCGTCCGGGCTGCGCGGTTTCGCCCGCAACCGGGTCTGGAACCACTTCCTCGGCCCGCCCGGCCGGATCAGGCGCACCCCTGAGGAACTGCGGGACTTCGAGACGCGCGTGGTCGCGGAACTGCGGTCCGTGGCCGGCCGCTACCCGGCCGACCCACGGCTGCGTGAACTGATCGACGAACTGCGGGCGCGCAGCGACCGGTTCGGCGAGTTGTGGGACTCGGGGGCCGTGGGCCGCGTGGAGTCCTCCGTCAAGACGATCGACCACCCCGACGTGGGTTCGCTGACGCTGGACTGCGACGTGCTGCGCGTCGACGGCAACGACCTGCGCATCCTCGTCTACTCGGCGGAACCGGGCAGCGAGGCCGCGGAGAAGCTCCGCCTGCTGTCGGTCCTGGGCACGCAGTCGCTCACGCCCCACGGTCCCGCGTAACACGCGCGCTACAGCGCGGCCCCGGAAGGGAACACCCCTTCTCCCGGGGCCGCGCCCTTTGCGAAGATCGTGCCAAGGCGGCCCGAACGTCCGGCCGCCTCGGACGACCACACGTGGGGGAGCACAGACCATGGCACTCTTCGGCAACGCGCACACCGTCGACCCGGCCAAGGCCCAGCAGGACTACGCCCGTCTCCTGGGCCACGGCGAGCAGGTGCACGCGGCGTTCCTGCTGATACGCGACACGATCCTGTTCACGGACCGCCGCCTGATCCTGGTCGACAAGCAGGGCATCACCGGCAAGAAGACCGAGTACCACTCGATCCCGTACCGCAGCATCTCCCACTTCGCGGTGGAGACCGCCGGCCACTTCGACCTGGACGCCGAACTGAAGATCTGGATCTCCGGCTCCCCGGCCCCGATCCAGAAGACCTTCACGAAGGGCGTCGACATCTACGAGGTCCAGGCCATCCTCACCCAGTTCGTCGCCCGCTGACAGGAGGGAACGTTCCCTTGCTCGTCGAACGCGTGAACGCGCCCGCTCAGCAGCCGACTTTCGAAGTCGTGGAAGTCGAGCTGGATTCCACTCCGGCCAGGGACAACTGGAGGAAGCTGATGCAGGACGTCGTCACCCACTTCACGGGACACTGAACGCTCTTCGAAGAGAAGTACCTGGAAGGTAAGAGCGAAGGGAAGGCGGAGGGCAAGGCGGAAGACATCCTGCGTGTGCTGACAGTGCGAGGTGGCCCCATCCCGGACCACGTCCGGCAGCGAGTCGCTGCCTGCCTCGATCTCGACACCCTCACCGCCTGGTTCGACCGCTCCCTGACCGTCTCCACGGCGGAGGACCTCTCACCGATGAGACGCCTGCGTCCTGAGGCCCCGTCAGCGGCAACGTCAAGGGCCCGGACCCTACTTGGATCCGGGCCCTTACCTACGCCACGGACTACTTCGGCTGAGGCTTCCGCACCGACAGGTGCAGCTCCTTCAGGCGGGTCTCCTCCAGCTCCGTCGGCGCGCCCATCATCAGGTCCTGGGCGTTGCCGTTGAGGGGGAAGGCGATGGTCTCGCGGATGTTCGGCTCGTCGGCGAGGAGCATGACGATGCGGTCCACGCCGGGGGCGATGCCGCCGTGCGGCGGGGCGCCGAAGCGGAACGCGCGCAGCATGCCCGCGAACTTGTCCTCGACCGTCTCACGGTCGTAGCCCGCGATCTCGAACGCTTTGAGCATGATCTCCGGCTCGTGGTTCCGGATCGCGCCCGAGGACAGCTCGACGCCGTTGCAGACGATGTCGTACTGCCAGCCCAGGATGTCCAGCGGGTCCTGGGTCTCCAGGGCCTCCAGGCCGCCCTGCGGCATCGAGAAGGGGTTGTGCGAGAAGTCGATCGCGCCGGTCTCCTCGTCCTTCTCGTACATCGGGAAGTCGACGATCCAGCAGAAGCGGAAGACGTTCTCCTCGAAGTGGCCGGCGCGCTTGGCGGCCTCGACGCGGACCGCGCCCATGATCTTCGAGACCTCGTCGAACTCGCCCGCGCCGAAGAAGACCGCGTGGCCGGGGGCCAGCGACAGCCGCTTGGTCAGCTCGGCGACGTTCTCCTCGGTGAGGAACTTCGCGATCGGGCCGGTCAGCGAGCCGTCCTCGCCGACGCGCACCCACGCCAGGCCCTTCGCGCCCTGCGAGACCGCGTAGTCGCCGAGCTGGTCGAAGAACTTGCGCGGCTGGCCGGAGACGTCCGGCACCGGCAGCGCGCGCACGTGCTTGCCGGCGAACGCCTTGAACTCCGAGCCCTCGAAGATGTCGGTGATGTCGACGAGTTCGAGCTGGGCGCGCAGGTCCGGCTTGTCGGAGCCGTACTTCAGCATCGCCTCGCGGAACGGGATCCGCGGGAACGGCGACGTGACGTGGCGGCCGTTGCCGAACTCCTCGAACAGCTCGGTCATGAGCTTCTCGATCGGCTGGAAGACGTCCTCCTGCTCGACGAAACTCATCTCGACGTCGAGCTGGTAGAACTCGCCCGGCGAGCGGTCGGCGCGGGCGTCCTCGTCACGGAAGCAGGGTGCGATCTGGAAGTAGCGGTCGAAGCCCGAGATCATCAGCAGCTGCTTGAACTGCTGCGGCGCCTGCGGCAGCGCGTAGAACTTGCCGGGGTTCAGACGGGACGGGACCACGAAGTCGCGCGCGCCCTCGGGGGAGGTCGCGGACAGGATCGGCGTGGTCATCTCGTTGAAGCCCAGGGCGGTCATCTTCTGGCGGATCGCCGAGATGACCTGAGTGCGCAGCATGATGTTGCGGTGCATGCGCTCGCGGCGCAGGTCGAGGAAGCGGTACTCCAGGCGCCGTTCCTCGTTGACACCGTCCTCGGTGTTGATGGTGAAGGGCAGCGGGGCGGCCTCGCCCAGCACCTCGACCGCGGAGACCTCGACCTCGACCTCACCGGTCGGCAGGTCGGGGTTGACGTTCTCCGCACCGCGCGAGACGACCTTGCCGTCGACGCGGACCACCGTCTCCTTGGAGAGCTTGTCGAGCGTCTCGTACGCCTCGGTGCCCGGACGGGCCACCAGCTGGGTGATCCCGTAGTGATCGCGCAGATCGATGAAGAGGATGCCGCCCAGGTCGCGCCGATTGTGCAGCCAGCCACTCAGCCGGACGTCGGTGCCGACGTCAGAGGCGCGGAGCTCGCCGCAGGTGTGGGACCTGTACCGATGCATCGTCGTTCATCCAGTCTTCGCGGATCGGGGTCGTTGTTTCACGTGAAACTCCCCCCAAGCCTACCGGCCGGGCCAAGATCGCCGCTCCGCACTTTCCCGGGGCCGGCCCAGGGCCACCGAGGGGGCCGGCCAAACGGCATGGGTGGAAGTTTCCGGGAGCATCTTCATAAAGTGGTGCAATGCGCACTGGTGAGCCCCTGCCCGCCCTGGGGGACGTCCTCGCCGCCCTCGGAACCGGCGTGTGGCACTGGGACACCGCATCCGGAGAGGTCACGGTCGATGCCGTCGCAGCAGGGCTGCTCGGGCTGCCCGCCGAGCCGGCCACCCTCACGGAGGCCCAGGTCCGGTCCCGCTTCCACCCCGTCGACTGGAACGAGATCACCGGGATCATCCAGCTTGCCGTCGCCGAGGGCACCCTCGCCGAGGTGCGCATCCGGATCATGGACGCCCGGAACAACGTGATCCGCGTCGTCCGCAGCCGCTCCAAGCCCTCCTACGAAGCCGAGCGCAAGAGCTACGTCCTGACCGGGACCCTCCAGGAGGTGACCGAGCCGGCGCCGGGCACAGCCGCCGCGCGCAGCGCGGTCACCGGCGACTGGAGGCGCTCCCGTGAGGCGTTCCTGCTGGACGCCGGCCGCGCGCTGGCGGAGGCGCGCTCCACCCAGGAGGTGCTGCGGGTCACCGCCAATCTCTCGATGCCGGGGTTCACCCCGGACGGCCTGGCGGTGTTCGGCGTCGAGGGCGACCGGCTCACGATCATCGGCCACCACGGTCACGAGCCCGGCGCCGACAGCCCTTTCTACATGCCCCTCGACACCGACTACCCGGCCGCCGAAGTGGTGCGCACCGGCCGCGCGGTCTACCTCTCCTCCCCGGAGGAGTACAAGGCCCGCTACCCGCTCACCTGGCCGCTCGCGCAGCGCTTCGGCCGCCAGTCCTGGGCCTTCCTGCCGTTGACCGCCTCAGGCCGCACGATGGGCGCCTGGCTGGCGGCCTTCACCTACCCGGTCGCGTTCACCCCGGACGAGCGGTCCGTGCTGACCACGGTGGCCCGGATGCTGGCACAGGCGCTGTCCCGCGCGGGCACGGCGGAAACCGAGAAGGAGCTCACCGAGGGCCTCCAGCGCACGATGATGCCGAAGCTCGGGCCGGGCATCCCGGGCATGGACGTCACCGCCCGCTACGTCCCGACCGGCGGCGGCCTCCAGGTGGGCGGCGACTGGTACGACGTGATCCCGCTGCCCGGGGGCGCCTCCGGGGCGACGTCCGGGGGAGGACGCCTCGCGCTGGTCATCGGCGACGTGCAGGGTCACGACGTACGGGCGGCCGGGCTGATGGGCCAGCTGCGGACAGCGCTGCGGGCGTACGCCTCGGAGGGACACCGGCCGGACGCCGTCCTGTCGCGCGCCTCCCGCTTTCTGCACGGCATCGGCGAGGGCTCGACCGACCTGCGCTTCGCGACCTGTCTGTACGCCGAGGTCGACCCGGCGACGGGGGTGCTGGAGGTGGCCCGCGCCGGGCATCCCGAGCCGGTGATCCGGATGACCGACGGGACGGTGCTGACCCGGCCGACGGAGGGCGGGCTGCCGCTGGGCATCGACCCGGACGCCGACTACCCGACCACCCGGCTGATCCTGGAGCCCGGTGAGACGCTGCTGATCTGCACGGACGGGCTGATCGAGACCGGCGGGCACGACCTGGACACCGGCTGGCAGCGGCTGCGGGACATTCTCGAGCGGCACCACGGCACGCAGGAGGAGCTGGCCGACGCGCTGGTGCAGGCGGTGCACGGCCCCTCCTCGCACCACACCACCGGGCCGCTGGCCGACCGACGCGAGGACGACATAGCGCTGCTGCTGCTCACCCGGCAGGGCGCCGACTGCGGCTGCGGCGCCGAGGACACGCCTCGGCCCCCGGTGCGCCGCACGGCGCTCACGGTGGCGCAGGCCGAGCCGGAGCGGGTGTCCGTCGCCCGGCAGCAGCTGCGCGAGCTGCTGCACGACTGGGACTCGCCGGACCAGGTGGACTCGGCGGTGCTGCTGCTGTCGGAGGTGTTGACCAACGTGCTGGTGCACACCGACTCCGACGCGCTGCTGCTCGCCGAGGTCACGGACGGCGGCGACGGCCGTCGCATCCGGGTCGAGGTCACCGACTCGGGTGACGACCTCCCGCATCCGCGCCGCCCCGGCGAGCTGGCGTCCTCGGGTCGCGGCCTGCTGCTGATCGAGCTCCTCGCCCACACCTGGGGCGTCGCCCCGCGCGGCCGCGGCAAGAGCATCTGGTTCGAGCTGTACGAACAGAAGAACGGCGACGGCCCCGGGTGACCGGGGCCGTCGCCGCGACATCCCGCGCGCGGACCGGGACTCGGTCCTGGCCCGCGCGGACCGGGACCTAGTCCTGGTCCGGGCCCTTCTCCGTCATGCCGTGGACGGCGGGGACGGTGCCGAGGCGGCCCTTCTGGAAGTCCTCGAAGGCCTGCATCAGTTCGTCCTTGGTGTTCATCACGAACGGCCCGTAGTGCGCCATCGGCTCACGGATGGGCCGGCCGCCGAGCAGGACGACCTCCAGGTCCGGCGTGTGGGAGTCCTGCTTCTCGTCCGCCCGGACGGTCAGCGAACCGCCGGCGCCGAACACCGCGGTCTGGCCGAGGTGGATCGGACGCCGCTCGGCACCCACCGCGCCGCGCCCGGCCATGACGTACGCCAGGCCGTTGAAGTCCTCCCGCCAGGGCAGGGTGACCTCCGCGCCGGGGGCGAGCGTCGCGTGGATCATCGTGATCGGCGTGTGGGTGATGCCCGGGCCCTCGTGGCCGTCCAGCTCGCCGGCGATGACGCGGAGCAGCGCGCCACCGTCGGGGGAGGTGAGCAGCTGGACGCTGCGGCTGCGGATGTCCTGGTAGCGGGGCGCCATCATCTTGTCCTTGGCGGGGAGGTTCACCCACAGCTGGAGGCCGTGGAACAGCCCGCCGGACATCACCAGGTGCTCCGGCGGCGCCTCGATGTGGAGCAGGCCGGAGCCGGCCGTCATCCACTGGGTGTCGCCGTTGGTGATGGTGCCGCCACCGCCGTTGGAGTCCTGGTGGTCGAAGATCCCGTCGATGATGTAGGTGACGGTCTCGAAGCCGCGGTGCGGGTGCCAGGGGGTGCCCTTGGGCTCGCCCGGCGCGTACTCCACCTCACCCATCTGGTCCATCATGATGAACGGGTCGAGATGGCGGTAGTTGATCCCCGCGAACGCCCGGCGCACCGGGAATCCCTCGCCCTCGAAGCCGCTGGGAGCGGTCGTGACGGCCAGCACGGGTCGTGCCACGGCGTCGGCGGGAGTGGTCACACGGGGCAGCGTCAACGGGTTCTCGACGGTCACTGCAGGCATCGGTACCTCCTCGGGTACGCCCACTTTAGTTGAGCGTTGAACTTCTTGCCACCTCGAACGGAGAAAGCCCGGAGGGAATTCCCTCCGGGCTCCGCACGAGGACGACGGATCTAGCCATACATCCGGCGCATCGCGAACTCGACCATCTGCTCCACGGCCTTGGCGTCGAACACCATCCGGTGCTCGCCCTCCATGTCGAGCACGAAGCCGTAGCCGGTGGGCAGCAGGTCGATCACCTCGGCGCCGGTGATCACGAAGTACTTGGACTCCTTGCCGGCGTACCGCCGCAGCTCCTTGAGCGACGTGAACATGGGGATCACGGGCTGCTGGGTGTTGTGCAGGGCGAGGAAGCCGGGGTTGTCACCGCGCGGGCAGTAGACCTTGGACGTCGCGAAGATCTGCTGGAAGTCCTCCGCCGCCATCTGGCCCGTGGTGAACGCGCGCACGGCGTCGGCGAGCGAGGGCGCGGACGGTTCGGGATACGCCGGCGCCTGCTGCCCGTACCCGCCCGGCATCTGTTGCTGCGGCGGCACGTAACCCTGCTGGGTCCCCGCACTCTGGTCGTAGCCGTACATGGCGCACAGACTACTGACCTCGCGCGAGGGCTGGGTCACAGATGTCCGGATCAGGGTTGCTTCTTATTACCGACGGGTAGCATCATCGTAGCTACTTGTCGGTATGCGAATCAGTTGCGAGGAATCAGTCCCTCGCCGATCCCTCTCTAACGGAGCCGTCGCCATGGGGCACTACAAGTCGAATCTCCGCGACATCGAGTTCAACCTCTTCGAGGTACTCGGGCGCGACAAGCTGTACGGCACGGGCCCGTTCGAGGAGATGGACGTCGAGACCGCGAAGAGCATCCTGGAGGAGCTGGCCCGCCTCTCCGAGAACGAGCTCGCGGAGTCCTTCGCCGACGCCGACCGCAACCCGCCGGTCTTCGACCCGGAGACCAACACCGCGCCGGTCCCCGCGTCCTTCAAGAAGAGCTACCAGGCCTTCATGGACTCCGAGTACTGGCGGCTCGGCCTGCCCGAGGAGATCGGCGGCACCACCTCGCCCCGCTCCCTCATCTGGGCCTACGCCGAGCTGATCCTGGGCGCCAACCCGGCCGTGTGGATGTACTCCTCGGGCCCCGCCTTCGCGGGCATCCTCTTCGAGGAGGGCAACGAGGTCCAGAAGCACATCGCGAAGATCGCCACGGAGAAGCAGTGGGGCTCCACGATGGTGCTCACCGAGCCGGACGCCGGCTCGGACGTCGGCGCCGGCCGCACCAAGGCCGTGCAGCAGGAGGACGGCTCCTGGCACATCGAGGGCGTGAAGCGCTTCATCACCTCGGGTGAGCACGACATGTCGGAGAACATCCTCCACTACGTGCTCGCGCGTCCCGAGGGCGCCGGCCCGGGCACCAAGGGCCTGTCCCTCTTCCTCGTCCCGAAGTACCTCTTCGACTTCGAGACCGGCGAGCTGGGCGAGCGCAACGGCGTCTACGCCACGAACGTCGAGCACAAGATGGGCCTGAAGGCCTCCAACACGTGCGAGATGACGTTCGGCGACAAGCACCCCGCCAAGGGCTGGCTGATCGGCGACAAGCACGACGGCATCCGCCAGATGTTCCGCATCATCGAGTTCGCCCGCATGATGGTCGGCACGAAGGCGATCTCCACGCTGTCCACGGGCTACCTGAACGCCCTGGAGTACGCCAAGGAGCGCGTCCAGGGTCCCGACCTGGCGAACTTCATGGACAAGTCGGCCCCCAAGGTCACCATCACCCACCACCCCGACGTGCGCCGCTCGCTCATGACGCAGAAGGCGTACGCGGAGGGCATGCGCGCCCTGGTGATGTACACCGCGTCGGTCCAGGACGCCATCCAGCTCAAGGAGGCGAACGGCGAGGACGCCTCCACCGAGCACGCGATGAACGACCTGCTCCTGCCGATCGTCAAGGGCTACGGCTCCGAGAAGGCCTACGAGCAGCTCGCCCAGTCGCTGCAGACCTTCGGCGGCTCCGGCTTCCTGCAGGAGTACCCGATCGAGCAGTACATCCGGGACGCCAAGATCGACACCCTCTACGAGGGCACCACCGCGATCCAGGGCCAGGACTTCTTCTTCCGGAAGATCGTCCGCAACCAGGGCGCCGCGCTGAACTCGCTCGCCGAGGACATCAAGAAGTTCCTCGCGATCGGCGAGGGCGGCGAGGAGCTGGCGGGCGCCCGCGAGCACCTGGCCAAGGCGGCCGTCGAGCTGGAGGCCATCGTCGGCCTGATGCTCACCGACCTCGCGGCCACCGAGAAGGACACCAAGAACATCTACAAGGTGGGCCTGAACACCACCCGCCTGCTGATGGCCTCCGGTGACGTCGTCGTCGGCTACCTGCTGCTCAAGCACGCCGCGATCGCCGCCGAGAAGCTCCCGACGGCCTCCGCCAAGGACAAGGCGTTCTA
Organism: Streptomyces sp. NPDC014764; assembly: GCF_043082785.1. Classification (NCBI taxonomy): domain Bacteria; kingdom Bacillati; phylum Actinomycetota; class Actinomycetes; order Kitasatosporales; family Streptomycetaceae; genus Streptomyces; species Streptomyces sp. NPDC014764. The sequence continues at coordinate 347,155 of NZ_JBIBXY010000004.1, forward strand.
CACCGGCAAGATCGCGGCGGCGAAGTTCTTCGCGGCCAACGTCCTGCCCGGCGTCACCCTGGCCCGCAAGGTCGCCGACGGCGTCGAGCTGGACCTGATGGAGCTGGACGAGGCGGCGTTCTAGTCGCTTCCGGGCCCTTACGGGATCTCCCCGTACAGACCCGCACGCAACCAGGCCGGACCCCCGCGAGGGCCCGCTCCCGCACCGGGAAGCGGGCCCTCGCGCTCGTTAAGGTGAACCCATGAGCGAACCCCCCCGCTTCGACCGCGGCCACACCGACGACCTCATGACCTTCCTCGCGGCGAGCCCCACGCCGTACCACGCCGTGGCGAACGCCGCCGAGCGGCTGGAGAAGGCGGGCTTCAGGCAGGTCGCGGAGACGGACGCCTGGGACGGCACGGCAGGCGGCAAGTACGTGCTGCGCGGCGGCGCGATCGTCGCCTGGTACGTCCCCGAAGGGGCGGACCCGCACACGCCGTTCCGGATCGTCGGCGCGCACACCGACTCCCCGAACCTGCGCGTCAAGCCGCGGCCCGACAGCGGGGCGCACGGCTGGCGCCAGGTCGCCGTGGAGATCTACGGCGGACCGCTGCTCAACTCCTGGCTCGACCGCGACCTGGGCCTGGCCGGGCGGCTGTCCCTGCGCGACGGCACGACCCGCCTGGTCGACGTGGACCGGCCGCTGCTGCGGGTCCCCCAGCTCGCCATCCACCTGGACCGCGCCGTCAACTCCGACGGCCTCAAGCTCGACAAGCAGCGGCACATGCAGCCGGTGTGGGGCCTGGGCGAGGACGTCCGTGACGGCGACCTCATCGCCTTCCTGGAGGAGACCGCGGGGCTCGCCGAGGGCTCGGTCACCGGCTGGGACCTGATGGTGCACCCCGTCGAGCCGCCCGCCTACCTGGGCCGCGACCGCGAGCTGGTGGCGGGCCCGCGCATGGACAACCTGCTGTCCGTGCACGCCGGCACGGCCGCGCTCACCGCGGCGGCCGGACGCGGCCCGGAGCTGCCGTACATTCCCGTGCTCGCCGCCTTCGACCACGAGGAGAACGGCTCCCAGTCCGACACCGGCGCCGACGGGCCGCTGCTCGGCGGTGTGCTGGAGCGTTCGGTGTTCGCGCGCGGCGGGTCGTACGAGGACCGGGCCCGCGCCTTCGCCGGGACCGTCTGCCTGTCCTCCGACACCGGTCACGCCGTGCACCCCAACTACGCCGAGCGGCACGACCCGACGCACCACCCGCGCGTCGACGGCGGCCCCATCCTCAAGGTCAACGTCAACAACCGCTACGCCACTGACGGTTCGGGACGCGCGGTGTTCGCCGCCGCCTGCGAGAAGGCCGGGGTGCCCTTCCAGACGTTCGTCTCCAACAACGCGATGCCGTGCGGCACCACGATCGGCCCGATCACCGCGGCCCGGCACGGCATCAGGACGGTCGATATCGGCGTGGCCATCCTGTCGATGCACAGCGTCCGCGAACTCTGCGGCGCCAAGGACCCGTTCCTGCTGGCGAACGCCCTGACGGCGTTCCTGGAGGGCTAGTTCGGACCGCCTCCCACCAGCGGTTTCCTGAGCGGCGGTCAACTCCCCTGCGCCCGCAGGCGCATGGGAGCCCTCCCTCCGGGTACCCGGGTCGCACCGGAAAGACCGGACAGGGAGGCGACACCTATGGGCCTCGGCGGATGCATCATCCTCATCGCCGTGGGAGCAATCCTCACGTTCGCGACCGACTGGGACATGCAGGGTGTCAACCTTGACCTGGTCGGCATCATCTTCATGATCGTCGGACTGATCGGCGTCGCGACCTTCAGCAGCATCGCCCGGCGTCGGCGGGTCGTGGTGCCCCCCGCCACCCCCGTGGTGGACGATCCGGCCCGTCCGCACCACCACACGCGCGACGGCTACAGCGACGGGTACGGCGCCTGACCGGACGCCGGGCCCGGGCCGTCCGCACCGGACAGCTCCAGGACCAGCCGGTCCGTGCCTCCCACGCCGGGACGCACGGGCAGCCGCCACTCACGGCGGTGCACATGGCAGGCCGGATGGAGCACCTCCGGGCCGGCGTCGCACGAAGCCGCCGTCGCCACGACATGCAGCACCCCCTGCCCCACGGCGGGGTCGGTCTCGAGGGCGCGGGAGAGGTCACTCCCCGCGCCCTCTCCGCTGCGCAGCAGCTCGGGCGGTGAGGCCGACACGAGCAGGCGGGTCGCGGGGCCGTCCCGCGTGTCCAGCTTCTGGCCGGGCGGCGGGGTGAAGGCCACCTCCAGGTGCACGGGCCCCACGGCGATCCCGGTGACGGACCGCTCCGTGCCCGTCCGAGGGCCCCGCACCTCCGCGGGGAGCCGCAGCCTGGTCAGCCGGTGCCGCGCCGACTCCACCACCACGACGTCCTCACCGACGACCACGGCGCCGCTGGGCTCGCGCAGATCACCGGCCAGGGTGGTCACCTCGCCGGTGGCCGGGTCGTAGCGGCGCAGCGCCTGGTTGTAGGTGTCGCAGATCGCCAGGGAGCCGTCGGGCAGCGCGGTCACCCCCAGCGGATGCTGGAGCAGCGCCCCGTCCGCGGGCCCGTCCCGGTACCCGAAGGCGAACAGTCCCGCGCCGACGGCGGTACGCACCTGTCCGTCCGTCCCGAGCAGGCGCAGCGCGGAGCTCTCCGAGTCGGCCACCCACAGCCCGTCCGCCGTCACCGCGAGCCCCGAGGGCTGCGCGAACAGGGCCTCCTTCGCCGGTCCGTCGACGAGCTGCTCCCCACCGGTCCCGGCCTCGCGGGCGACCGTGCCGGCGGCGGGGTCGTAGGACCAGAGCTGGTGGATGCCGGCCATCGCGATCCACACCTTGTCGCGCCACCGGACGACGTCCCAGGGGGAGGACATGCGCACCTCCCGGGCCGGGCCGTCCGTCGGGTTCCCGGGGCGCCAGGGGGAGCCGGTGCCGGCGAGGGTGGTCACCTCGCCCGACTCCGGGTCGAGGCGCCTCAGGGCGTGGTTGACGGTGTCGGCGACGACCACGGCGCCGTCCGGGAGCAGGGCGAGCCCCTGCGGCTCCTGGAAGCGGGCCCGGGCGGCCGGTCCGTCCACCAGGCCCCGCTCGCCGCTGCCGAACCGCCTGAGGACCGTCTCCCCGTCCCCGGCCAGTTCCACCACCTGGTGCCGGTTGGTGTCCGTGACCAGGAACGTCCCCGACGGCAGCCGCAGCACCTTGCCGGGGAACCGCAGCACCGTCGGCTCCGGCTCGGGCGGCGCGTACGGGAGGTCGCCGCGCCGGAGCGTGCCCTTCGCCGCGTGCTCGGCCTCCAGCTCGGTCACCAGCCGCTCGATCTCGGGCACGTGCCCCTCACCGGAGTACGTGGCCACGACGTACCCTTCCGGGTCGACGACCACCAGCGTCGGCCAGGCCCGCACCGCGTACTGCGTCCACGTCGTCAGCTCGGGGTCGTCCAGAACGGGATGCGCGACCGCGTACCGTTCCACGGCGTCCGCCACCGCCGCGTGCTCCGCCTCGTGCGGGAACTTCGGCGAGTGCACGCCGATCACCACGAGCGTGTCCCGGTGCCGCTCCTCCAGCTCACGCAGCTCGTCGACGACGTGCAGGCAGTTCACACAGCAGAACGTCCAGAAGTCGAGCAGCACGACACGTCCGCGCAGGCCGGCGAGGGTGTACGCGGCGCCGCCCGTGTTGAGCCAGCCGCCCTTCCCCGCGAGCTCGGGCGCCCGCACGCGTGCGGACCGGCGGACGGGGGGAGCGGAGGCGGCGTGTTCCATACGTCCAGCGTGCCACCGGCGGGAGCCGCACGCGGGTGGGGCGGGGCTCCGCCCGTCGGCCTAGTGGCGGCGTCGGACGGGGCGGTGCGGGGAACCCCTCGGCGCATGAGACTTCTCGTACGGGACCGGATCCTCGGCATCGGGGACGACTACTGGATCGAGGACGACCGCGGCAACAAGGTCTTCCTCGTCGACGGCAAGGCGATGCGGCTGCGGGACACCTTCGAGCTGAAGGACGCCCAGGGGCACGTGCTCATCGACATCCACAAGAAGATGCTCGCGCTGCGGGACACCATGGTGATCGAGCGGGACGGCGAGCCGCTCGCGACGGTGCGGCGCAAACGGTTGTCGCTGCTGCGCAACCACTACCGGGTGTCCCTGGCGGACGGCAGCACCGAGCTGGACGTCAGCGGGCGGATCCTCGACCGGGAGTTCGCCGTCGAGTACGACGGCGAACTCCTCGCGGTGATCTCCCGCCGGATGCTGACCCTCCGCGACACCTACGGCGTCGACATCGTGCGCGACGACGCCGACCCGGCGCTGCTGATCGCGGTGGCGGTGTGCGTGATCCACCTGGCGGAGAAGGAACGGGAGGAGTAGCGCCGCCCCCCGCCGGACCGGCGCGGGCCGTCCAGGTCAGCGGCGAGGGCCGTCCAGGCCCAGGACGCGGTCCTTGAGCGCCGGGAAGCGGTCCCGGGTGCCCGCCACCGTCGCCGGGTCGAAGTCGACCGTCAGGACCTCCTCGCCGGGGCCCGCCTCGGCGAGGACCTCACCCCACGGGTCCACCACGACCGAGTGGCCCGCCTGCGGAACCCCCGCGTGCGTCCCGGCCGTTCCGCACGCGAGGACGAACGCCTGGTTCTCCACGGCGCGCGCCCGCGCCAGCAGCGTCCAGTGCGCGCGGCGCCGTTCGGGCCAGCCCGCCGGGACGACGAAGGTCTCCGCGCCGGCGTCGACCAGACCGCGGAAGAGCTCGGGGAAGCGCAGGTCGTAACAGGTCGCCACGCCGACGACGGTGTCCGGCAGACGGACCGTCACCAGCGCCTCGCCCGCCCCCATCAGCACGGCCTCGCCCTTGTCGAAGCCGAAGCGGTGGATCTTCCGGTAGGACGCGGCGAGTTCGCCCGAGGGGGAGAAGACCAAGGAGGTGTTGTACAGGGTGCCGTCGGGGTCCCGCTCCGGGACGGACCCCGCGTGCAGCCAGACGCCGGCCTCGCTCGCCGCCTTGGCCATCGCCTCGTACGTCGGCCCCTCCAGTGGTTCCGCCTCGGTGCCGAACCCCTCGTAGGCGAAGGCGCCCGTGGTCCACAGCTCGGGGAGGACGACGAGATCCGCCCCGGCCTGATCACGCACCAGGGCGGCCACCCGGCGCCGACGCGAATCGACCGATTCGTCCTCGTTCACGGCGACTTGCAGCAAGGAAGCGCGCACACTACCACCGTCCTGGCATTCGACCCGCGTCCACGGGCCTACGATCGTCACACGAAAGCACTGCCGGGGTGCCTGCCAGCAGCGTAACTTGGGGGTCCCGCCGGTTCGAGCGAAGCCGAGAACCGGAGGAGACCCGAGACACCCGCGCAGTGCAGCCATCGCCCACTGGCACCGCCGCCACAACCTGCCCGTGTACCGACCGCCGAGGGGTCCCGTTCCGTGAGTCTGCATCCCGCCCTCCAGCCCTACGCCGACGCCTGGTCCCACTCCATCGAGGCGATATCCGAGCTGGTGCAGCCGCTGCCGGAGGCCGACTGGAACCGGCGCACGCCCTGCCCGGGCTGGTCGGTCCGTGACGTGGTCTCCCACGTCATCGGCCTCGACTCCGAGATGTACGGCGACCCCCGGCCGATCCACACGCTGCCGCGCGACCTGTTCCACGTCACCAACGACCACCAGCGGTACATGGAGATGCAGGTCGACGTGCGCCGCCACCACACGGCGCCGGAGATGACCTCCGAGCTGGAGCTGATGATCATCCGGCGCAACCGCCAGCTGCGGAACGAGTCCCGCGACCCCGGCGCCAAGGTGCGCGGGCCGTTGGGCACGGAGCTGACGCTGGAGCAGTCGATGCGCCGGCACGCCTTCGACGTGTGGGCGCACGAGCAGGACCTCCGCACGGCTCTCGGCCGCCCCGGCAACCTCGACTCCCCCGGTGCGCTGGTCGCCCGCGACGTCCTGCTCGACGAACTTCCGCGCGTCGTCGCCGACCTGGCGCAGGCGCCGCGCAGCTCCGCGGTGGTCGTGGACGTCCACGGCCCGGTGGAGTTCCTGCGCACGGTCCGCGTCGACATCCAGGGCCGCGGCACCCTCGAAACCGCCCCCGCACTCGGCCCGGCCGCCGCGCTCGCCCTCGACTGGGAGACCTACGTCCGCCTGGCCTGCGGCCGCGTGACGGTGGACTCGGTCGCGGACCGCATCAAGACGGAGGGCGACCAGGACCTGGCCGCGGCGATCCTCCGCCACTTCGCGGTCACGCCGTAACAGGGGGCGAACCCTTCACCCCGCCGGACCCCGGCCCGGGCGGCCCGCGCACCCGACACGGCCAACCGCAGCCCGCGGGCAGTCGTGCCGCCCAGGCAGGCGCGGTCGGCACCTGCCGCGGCCAACCGCAGCCTGCGGGCACTCGTGCCGCCGGGGCGATGGGGGTACCTCCCGCTCGAGCGAAGCCGAGAGTGGGGGAGGGTGGGCGCAGGCGGCACCCCCGAGGGGACCCGGCCAGGCACCGACGCTCCAGCCCTCGGCGACCCGGGCCGACACGGCAGTGAGCAGCCCGGTCCCTCGGAAAGGGTGGCAGGGCCCCGCGAACCGTCCGCGTCCGGCCGGCGGCCTCCGGGCCGTCAAGCCGGGACGTGGACCGTCGACACCCTGCTGGCGACCAGCCGCTCCCGCTCCCGGCGGGCAGCCCTCCTGCGGAGGCGGAGGATCTGCGTGACGCCCAGCGCCTGGAGGACGAAGACCGCCGAGAAGGCGACCGCGTAGTCGTCACCCGTGGCGTCCAGCAGCACGCCGATCGCGAACAGCGTCGTCATCGAGGCGACGAACCCGCCCATGTTGGTGATGCCGGACGCCGTACCCTGCCGCTCCGGCGGGTTGGCCGGGCGGGCGAAGTCGAAGCCGATCATCGACGCCGGGCCGCAGGCCCCCAGCACCGCGCACAGCACGATCAGCAGCCACATCGGCGCCCTGTCCCCCGGCCAGGCCAGCGTGACGGCCCACAGCAGGGCCGTCGAGCCCACCGTGCCGAGCGCCAGCGGCAGCCGCGCCCCGTGGTGCCGGGCGACGACCTGGCCGTAGACGAGGCCGACGGCCATGTTGGCCAGCACCACGAGGGTGAGCAGTTCACCGGCCACCGCGCGGGACAGCCCCTGCGCCTCGACCAGGAACGGCATGCCCCACAGCAGCAGGAACACCATCGCCGGGAACTGCGTCGTGAAGTGCACCCACAGACCCAGCCGGGTTCCCGGCTCCCGCCAGGACGCGGCGATCTGCCGGCGGACGTAGGCGGCGCCCCGGTGGGAGACCGGCTCCGGCTCGTGGCCCTCGGGGTGGTCCTTGAGGAACAGCAGCACCAGGACGAGGACCACGACCCCGGCGAGCGAGCTGCCCGCGAAGGCCGCCGTCCAGCCGATGCCGTGCAGCAGCCGGGCCAGGACCAGCGTGGAGACGAGGTTGCCGGCCATGCCGATCAGTCCGGCCATCTGCCCGACCAGCGGCCCGCGCCGCGCGGGGAACCACCGCGTGCCCAGCCGCAGCACGCTGATGAACGTCATCGCGTCGCCGCAGCCGAGCAGCGCGCGGGCGGCGAGCGCCATGCCGTACGACGGGGAGAGGGCGAAGCCGAGCTGTCCCAGGGTGAACAGCACCGCGCCCAGGCTCAGCACCTTCTTGGTGCCGAGGCGGTCCACCAGCAGGCCGACGGGTATCTGCATGCCCGCGTAGACCAACAGCTGGAGGATGGAGAACGTCGACAGGGCGGAGGCGCCCACGTCGAAGCGCTCGGCCGCGTCGAGCCCGGCCACGCCCAGGGACGTGCGGAAGATGACGGCGACGAAGTAGACGGAGACGCCGATCCCCCAGACGGCGAGCGCGCGCCGCCCTCCGGGCGGGTCGCCGGGCAGGGTGCCGGCGACGCGCGTGGTGGTGCCGCTCATCGCACCTCTCCCCGCGCCAGGTGGGAGAACCACCCGACGTGCCGGTGGACGACGGCCACGGCCGCGTCCGCGTCACCGGAGCGCAGCGCGCCGAGGATCTCCTCGTGCTCGGCGAGGGTCTTGGCGATGCGGTCGGGGTGGGAGTGCATCACGGCCTGGCCCATGCGCAGCTGACGGTCGCGCAGCTGGTCGTAGAGGCGGGAGAGGATCTCGTTGCCGCCGCTGCGGACGATCTCGGCGTGGAAGCACCGGTCGGTGACGGAGGCCGCGGCGAAGTCGCCGGCGGCCGCCTCCTCCTTCTGACGCGCGAGCAGCTCTTCCAGGCGCGCGATGAGACCGGGGGGCGCAGGCACGGCCTTGCGCGCCGCGTGCTCCTCCACGAGCAGCCGGGTCTCGACGACGTCGGCGATCTCCTGCGCGGAGACGGGCAGCACGAGCGCGCCCTTCTTCGGGTAGAGCTTGATCAGCCCTTCCGCCTCGAGCCGCAGCAGGGCCTCGCGCACGGGCGTGCGGGAGACGCCCACGGCCTCGGCCAGCTCCCCCTCCGTGAGCAGCGTCCCGCCCTCGTACGTGCGCTCGAGCACGCCCTGCTTGACGTGGGCGTAGACACGGTCGGCTGCGGGGGGACGCTTCGCGGGGGCGGACACACTCATGCGGACACCATAGATACAACAGGTACGCATGGAAGCATCCGTCCACGATGCGAAACACCGCGTGCCGGGAAAATGCGCCCTTCTCCCGTACAACCATCCCTTCGGCGTACGGGTCAGACTCGTGCGGCCCTTTCCGTGCGGCCGCTCCTCAACCCGGCCGCGCAGCACGGCCATTCACGGTAAATCGGGGTATCTGACTTGAATATCGCCATCCAGGGCATCCGCTTCCGCAGAGCCGCCGGCGTCGTCGTGACCACCGGCGCCGTGCTCGCCTCCGGTGCCCTCTACGCGGCGCCGGCGCAGGCCGCCGCCCCCGTTCCCTCCGTCGTCGCCAAGGGCGGCTTCGTGATCAACAACGCGAACGGCAAGACGCTGTACACGAAGCTCGGGGACACCCGCCGCGCCACCGGCTCCACCACGAAGATCATGACCGCGAAGGTCGTGCTCGCCCAGAAGAACCTGAACCTGAACGCCACGGTCACGATCCAGAAGGCCTACAGCGACTACATCGTGTCGAAGAACGCCTCCTCCGCGCGGCTGATCGTCGGCGACAAGGTCACCGTCCGCCAGCTGCTCTACGGTCTGATGCTCCCGTCCGGCTGCGACGCCGCGTACGCGCTGGCCGACAAGTTCGGCACCGGCAAGACCCGCGCGGCCCGCGTGAAGTCCTTCATCGGCAAGATGAACGCCGATGCGAAGAAGCTGGGCCTGAAGAACACCCACTTCGACTCGTTCGACGGCATCGGCAACGGCAAGAACTACTCGACGCCGCGCGACCTGACGAAGATCGCGAGCGGCGCCATGAAGAACGCGACCTTCCGCTCGATCGTGAAGACGAAGAAGTACACCGCGAAGACGAAGACCAAGACGGGCGGCACCCGCACCATGGCGCCGTGGGTCAACACCAACACCCTGCTCAACAGCTACAGCGGCACCCTCGGCGTGAAGACCGGCTCGGGCCCGACGGCCAAGTACTGCCTGGTCTTCGCCGCGACCCGCAAGGGCAAGACGGTCGTCGGCACCGTCCTCGCCTCCTCCTCCGCCGCCCAGCGCGAGAAGGACGCGAAGGCCCTCATGAACTACGCGTTCAGCAAGATCTGACCTGTCCGGGTCCCCCCGGACGCGCGGAGGGGCGCCGCACACCTGGTGTGCGGCGCCCCTCCCGTCGTACGACCGGCCGTCAGGCCCAGGTGATCAGCCGCTTCGGCTGCTCCAGGATCGCCGCCACGTCGGCGAGGACCTTGGAGCCGAGCTCGCCGTCGACCAGGCGGTGGTCGAAGGACAGGGCCAGGGTGGTGACCTGGCGCGGCTTGACCTTGCCCTTGTGGACCCACGGCTGCGGCTTGATCGCACCGACCGCGAGGATCGCGGACTCGCCCGGGTTGAGGATGGGCGTGCCCGTGTCGACGCCGAAGACGCCGACGTTGGTGATCGTCACCGTGCCGCCCTGCATGGCGGACGGGGAGGTCTTGCCCTCCCGGGCCGTGGACACCAGTTCGCCCAGGGACGCGGCCAGTTCGGGCAGCGTCCTGGCGTGGGCGTCCTTGATGTTCGGCACGATCAGACCGCGCGGGGTGGCCGCCGCGATGCCCAGGTTCACGTAGTGCTTGACCACGATCTCCTGCGCCGCCTCGTCCCACGAGGCGTTGATGTCGGGGTTCCGCCTGATCGCGACCAGCAGCGCCTTGGCGATCAGCAGCAGGGGGTTCACGCGCAGGCCCGCGAACTCCTTGTCCTGCTTCAGCTCCTCGACCAGCTTCATCGTCCGGGTCACGTCGACCGTCACGAACTCCGTGACGTGCGGCGCGGTGAACGCGGAGCCGACCATCGCCGCCGCCGTCGCCTTGCGGACGCCCTTGACGGGGATGCGCGTCTCGCGGCCGGAGTCGTACGACGCCGGGGCCGCGGGCCGGTCCGCCGGGGCGGGGGCGGCCGGGGCGGCCTGCTGGGCCGCGGGAGCCGTCTGCTGCGGTGCCTGGGCCGCGGCGACGGCCGCGTGGACGTCCTCGCGGGTGACGACGCCGTCCGGGCCGGTCGGGACGACCGTCGCCAGGTCGACGCCCAGGTCCTTGGCCAGCTTGCGCACCGGCGGCTTCGCCAGCGGACGCTGAGCGGGAGCCGCGGGGGCGGCCGGTACTGCGGGGGCCGCCGGAGCCGCCCCGTGGCCGTTCAGCTCGGCCTGAACCGCCGAGGCCGCTTGCCGGGCCGCCGGGTCCTGCGCCTGCTTGCGCGGGCGGCGGCGGGTGGAGGACGTGGCGACGCCGTAGCCGACCAGCACCGGCTGACGGGCCGCGGGCTGCTCGGCGGGCTGCTCCGGCTCCGCGGCGGGGGCGGGGGCCGCGGGGGCCTCCTCCTGCGCCGGGGCCGCGCCGCCCGCCACCTCCACCGCGATGATGGACGTGCCCACGTCGACCGTGGTGCCCTCGGGGAAGTGCAGGGCGCGCACCACACCGTCGTAGGGGATGGGCAGCTCGACGGCGGCCTTGGCCGTCTCGACCTCGCAGACCGCCTGGCCGTCGGTGACGGTGTCACCGGGCTGGACGAACCACTTGAGGATCTCGGCCTCGGTGAGGCCCTCGCCCACGTCCGGCATCTTGAACTCGCGTACGGACGCGTTCGTCATCGTCGTCACGACCCTCTCCTCAGTACGCCAGCGAGCGGTCGACGGCATCGAGCACCCGGTCCAGGTCGGGGAGGTAGGACTCCTCCAGACGGGCCGGCGGGTACGGCGCGTGGTAGCCGCCCACCCGCAGCACCGGGGCCTCCAGGTGGTAGAAGCAGCGCTCCGTGATCCGGGCGGCGATCTCCGCGCCGGAGCCGAAGAACACCGGCGCCTCGTGCACGACGACCAGACGGCGCGTCTTCTCCACCGACGCCTGTACCGCGTCGAAGTCGATCGGGGAGACCGAGCGCAGGTCGAGGACCTCCAGGTTGCGCCCCTCCTCGGCCGCCGCGTCCGCGACCTCCTGGCAGAGCTTCACCATCGGGCCGTACGCGGCGAGGGTCAGGTCCGTGCCCTCGCGGACCACGCGCGCCTTGTGCAGCGGGCCGGGGATCGCCTCGGTGTCGACCTCGCCCTTGTCCCAGTAGCGGCGCTTCGGCTCGAAGAAGATCACCGGGTCGTCGCTCTGGATGGCCTGCTGCATCATCCAGTACGCGTCCGACGCGTTCGACGGCGACACGATCTTCAGACCGGCCACGTGCGCGAACAGCGCCTCGGGCGACTCGGAGTGGTGCTCCACCGCGCCGATGCCGCCGCCGTACGGGATGCGCACGACGACGGGCATCTTGACCTTGCCCAGCGCGCGGGCGTGCATCTTCGCGAGCTGCGTGACGATCTGGTCGTACGCGGGGAAGACGAAGCCGTCGAACTGGATCTCCACCACCGGGCGGTAGCCGCGCAGGGCCAGGCCGATCGCCGTGCCGACGATGCCCGACTCGGCGAGCGGGGTGTCGATGACGCGGCTCTCGCCGAAGTCCTTCTGCAGGCCGTCCGTCACCCGGAACACGCCGCCCAGCTTGCCGACGTCCTCACCCATGACGACGACCTTCGGGTCCGCGTCCAGGGCACGCCGCAGCGACTCGTTGATCGCCTTGGCCAGAGCCATCTTCTCAGCCATGTCACTTACCCCCGTCTTCGTCCGCGAACGAGTCCTGGTAGGCGGCGAACTGCGCCCGCTCCTCGTCCACCAGCGCATGACCGTCCGCGTACACGTTCTCGAAGATGGCGAAGTGGTCCGGGTCCGGCATGGCACGGACCGCTTCGCGCACCCGTTTGCCCAACGCCTCGGACTCGGTCTCCAGTTCCGCGAAGAATCCCTCGTCCGCGTGGTTTGCGGCCTCGAGGTAGCGGCGCAGGCGCAGGATCGGGTCCTTCGCCTCCCAGGCCAGCCGCTCGTCGTCCGTGCGGTAGCGGGTCGGGTCGTCGGAGGTGGTGTGCGCGCCCATGCGGTACGTGAACGCCTCGACGAGCGTCGGGCCCTCGCCGGCGCGGGCCCGCTCCAGGGCCCACTTGGTGACGGCCAGGTTCGCCAGGACGTCGTTGCCGTCCACGCGCACGCCCGGGAAGCCGTAGCCCTGCGCGCGCTGGTACAGCGGCACGCGGGACTGCTTCTCGGTCGGCTCGGAGATCGCCCACTGGTTGTTCTGGCAGAAGAACACCACGGGCGCGTTGTAGACCGCGGAGAAGGTGAAGGCCTCGGCCACGTCGCCCTGGCTGGAGGCGCCGTCGCCGAAGTACGCGATGACCGCGCTGTCGGCGCCGTCCTTGGTGATGCCCATCGCGTAACCCGTGGCGTGCAGCGTCTGGGAGCCGATGACGATCGTGTACAGGTGGAAGTTGTTGCCGTTCGGGTCCCAGCCGCCGTTGTTGACGCCGCGGAACATGCCGAGCAGGTTCGTCGGGTCCACCCCGCGGCACCAGGCGACGCCGTGTTCACGGTAGGTGGGGAAGACGTAGTCGTCGTCGCGCAGCGCCCGGCCGGAGCCGATCTGCGCCGCCTCCTGCCCCAGCAGCGAGGCCCACAGGCCCAGCTCGCCCTGGCGCTGGAGCGCGGTGGCCTCGGCGTCGAAGCGACGGGTGAGCACCATGTCGCGGTACAGCCCGCGCAGATCCTCGGCCGTGATGTCGGCGACGTACTTGTCGAACTCGGCGTTCTTGACGCGCTTGCCCTCGGGCGTCAGCAGCTGGACGAGGGCGGGCTCGGCGCTCTTCCCTGCGCCTGCGGCCTTCTTGGTGCTGGTGGTGCGCTTGGTGCCGGTGGTGCCGGCCTTGTTTCCGGCGCTGCGTCGCGGTGTGCGCGCGGCAGTGCTCTCCACGGTCACGTGTGCTCCTCCGTCGGTCCGGCCCCCGGGGTTGCCGGTAGGCCAGTGCGGCTCACCTGTTCCGACCACCGGGCACGGGGTGGGTGCCACTCGGCCGGGAACAGGCGTGACAGGTGCCCCGGCGAGCGCCCTGCACACTGCACGTTACCCAGTGCTCCACATTTCTGTGAAACCCCATCTGACCTGCGATTTTGCTTGGATATCCAAGTAAATCGGGGTAGGCCCGGAAGGCGCGCTGGTCACAGCCTTGCAGGAGGCCGGAGCAACGGCACGTTATCCCGGCCGAGCCGGGCACGGGAAGAGCAGACTTCCCCGGCGGCACGGGGTGCCGCCGGGGAAGTCACGGGGTGCCGGTCCGGCCCGGTGTCCCGGGCCGGACAAAACGAGCGGGGGTGCGAAGCGCACGCTTCGCACCCCCGCTCAGGTGCCGGTTACTGGCCGCCCTCCGGCGGGTCGTCGCCGTTGCCGCCACCACCGTTGCCCTCGGTTCCGCCGGTGGGCGGCGGCGCCGTGTTGGTGGGCGGCGGCTCCTCGGTCTCCGGGTCCGTGGGAGTCGTCTGGCCCTCCGTCGGCTCACCCGTCGGGTCGCCGGTCGGCTCGTCCGTGTCCGGCTGGCTCGGGGTCCACGACGGCTCGTAGCTCGGGGTCCAGCCGCCGTTGCCGCCGGAGCCGGAGCCCGGGTCGGTGTCGGGACCGGTGGTGTCCTCGGTCTCCTGGTCGGTCGGCGACTCGCTCGGCGACTCGTCCTTCGTGCTCTGCGAGACGGACGGCGAGGTGTCGGTCTTGCCGCCCTCGCCCCCGCCCCCGCCGTTGTTCAGCGCGAGGGCGACGCCGCCCGCGACGGCGATCACCGCGAGCACCGCGAGGATCCACAGCTTGCCGCGGCCGCTGCCCCGGTTGCCGTGGCCCTCGAAGCCTCCGTCGTCACCGCCGCCGTACCCGCCCGGCAGGATCGGCTGCGGGATGGCCGTGGTGCCGGACTGCTCCGGGTGCGGCATGGCCGCGGTGCCGGCGTACCCGCCCGCGGGCGTGCGCGGGCCCTCGTGCATGTCGACCGGGCCGGTGTTCCAGGTGCCGGTGTGACCGCCCTGCTCGTAGAGCATCTGCAGCGCGTACTGGACGAGACCGCGCATCTCCTCGGCCGTCTGGAACCGGTCGTCCGGGTCCTTGGCGAGCGAGCGCATCACGAGCCCGTCGAGCTCGGGCGGGCAGGCGTCCGAGGCCTCGGAGGGAGGCGTGGGGATGTCCTGGACGTGCTGGTAGACCACCGACAGGGGCGTCTCGCCGGTGAACGGCGGACGCAGCGCCAGCAGTTCGTACATCAGGCAGCCGGTCGCGTACAGGTCGGAGCGGTGGTCGACGGCCTTGCCGAGCGCCTGCTCCGGGGAGAGGTACTGCGGGGTGCCCATGACCATGCCGGTCTGCGTCATCGTCGTCGACGCGCCGTGCATGGCGCGCGCGATGCCGAAGTCCATCACCTTCACGGCGCCGTTGTTGGTGATGATGACGTTGGCCGGCTTGATGTCGCGGTGCACGATGTTGTGCTGGTGCGAGTAGGCCAGGGCCTCCAGGACGCCCGAGACGATGATCAGCGCCTGCTCCGGGCCCGGCGCCTCCGCGTTCATCAGCAGGTCGCGGATGGTGCGGCCCTCGACCAGCTCCATCACGATGTACGGCACGGACTGGCCGCCGACCGTGTCCTCGCCGGAGTCGTACACGGCGACGATCGCGTGGTGGTTGAGCCCGGCCACGGACTGGGCCTCGCGCGTGAAGCGCGCCTTGGACACCGGGTCCTCGGCCAGGTCGGAGCGCAGCAGCTTCACGGCGACGGTGCGCCCCAGGCGTACGTCCTCCGCGGCGAACACCTCGGCCATGCCGCCCCGGCCGAGCCGGTGCGTGAGCCGGTACCGGCCGTCGCCGACCAGCCCGCCGTTGCCCCAGTTGTCCGGCGCGTCCGACATGCCGCCGCCAGTCGCCTCGGGGTCGGACGGGCCCTGAGCGCGCTGCTGCTGTGCCATCAGTCCTCGCCGTCGTTTCTGCCCGCGGTGCGCGCGGTGTTGTTACGGTCTCCGTCGGCCACGCTACAGCCTTTGCCGGGGCCTCCGGCCCGGGACGGGCTGCCGGATCCGGCACGCGACGGACCGGTCATCAAACCCGCTGGCCGTACCGTCGTGCAAATTCCGTGTACCGGCCGTACGACCGCTGTAACGCTTCCGCGACGCTTCTTTCGCGTACGGTCACGGAACGGGCACCGCGCTTGACGTGTCGGTGCCCTGGGGCAGACTTGGCCGGGAATAGCACTTTCGATCTACGACAACGACAAGTCACGACGAGACAGGTCACCGACGGCGGCGCCGGACGCCGGAGAGGCTACGGGGGACGCGGAACATGAGCCAGGACGGCGCACAGGGCCGGCACACGGGGCGGGCGCTCGCGGGCGGACGCTACCAACTGCGGGACCTGCTCGGCCAGGGTGGCATGGCCTCGGTGCATCTCGCCTACGACACGGTGCTGGACCGCCAGGTCGCCATCAAGACGTTGCACACGGAACTCGGCCGGGAACAGGCCTTCCGTGAGCGCTTCCGCCGCGAGGCCCAGTCCGTGGCGAAGCTCACGCACACCAACATCGTCTCGGTGTTCGACACCGGCGAGGACACGCTGCCGATCGACGGCTCCGCCGCGGGCGACGGCATGCCCACGCCGTACATCGTCATGGAGTACGTGGAGGGCCGCCCGCTCGGCTCCGTGCTCGACGAGGACGTACGGCAGCACGGCGCGATGCCCGCCGACAAGGCACTGAAGATCACCGCCGACGTGCTGGCGGCGCTGGAGATCAGCCACGAGATGGGCCTGGTCCACCGCGACATCAAGCCGGGCAACGTGATGATGACCAAGCGCGGCGTGGTCAAGGTGATGGACTTCGGCATCGCCCGCGCCATGCAGTCCGGCGTCACGTCGATGACGCAGACCGGCATGGTCGTCGGCACCCCGCAGTACCTCTCCCCGGAGCAGGCGCTCGGCCGGGGCGTCGACGCCCGCTCCGACCTGTACTCGGTCGGCATCATGCTGTTCCAGCTGGTCACCGGCAGGCTGCCGTTCGACGCGGACTCGCCGCTCGCCATCGCCTACGCGCACGTGCAGGAGGAGCCGCCGGTCGCCTCCTCGATCAACCGCTCGCTGCCGCCGGCCGTGGACGCGCTGATCACCCGCGCCCTGAAGAAGAACCCCAACGAGCGGTTCCCCAGCGCGGAGGCCATGCGCGGGGAGTGCCTGCGGGTGGCGCAGTCCTTCCAGGCGGCCCCGCCGAGCATCGTGCCCGGCAGCCAGACGCCCAGCGGCGCCGGTGTCGGCTCCGCGGTGTTCCCGCCGGTCGACCAGTCCGGGCAGACGCCCGCCGGCAGCGTGCAGACGCCGTACCAGCCGACGCCCCCGCCGAACCCGTACGGCACCCCGGCCCCGGCGACCCCCGCCCCCTCGTACGGCTACCCGCAGCAGGGCGGCTACCCGACGCCGAGCCCGTACGCCCCGCAGGGCCCCTCGACGCCCGCGCCGTACACGATCTCCCCTCAGGGCTCCGGCGGCGGCGGTCGGGCTCGCGGCCGGAACACCCCGGTGATCGTCGCGTCCGTGCTGGTCGCGGTGCTGGCCGTCGGTGGTCTGATCACGGCGATCGCCCTGAACAACGGTGACGACAAGGACCCCACGGCGGGCGGTGGCAGCGCCTCCGCCACGGCCAAGCCCGAGGGCTACCGCGGTCCCGACACGTCCAAGACGATCGACCCGGAGGAGTGCGAGGAGCCGAAGGAGTCGTACAACGACCCCGAGCTGGTGCGGCTGCCGAACTTCAAGTTCAAGCACATCGCCTCGGTCAAGGCGTGCTTCCAGGCGGCCGGCTGGGGCAACAACCTCAAGATCGTCAAGGTCGACGAGAACACGTACGGCGAGGGATCGATCCGCGAGCAGTTCCCGCCGGCCGGCACCGACGTCGACCCGGAGGACATGCCGGAGATCACACTCAAGGTCTCCACGGGCAACCCGCCCACCTCCTGACGCCCCCGGAACATACGGAAGGGGCCCGGCATCCGTGCCGGGCCCCTTCCTGTGTCGCGGGGCGGGAAGGCGTCCCGTTCCGTGAGGCGTCCTACAGGTAGGGACCGCCTGAGCGACCGCCCGCCTGGTGGGAGTCCTCGGCCCCCTCGGCGGCACCCGGCGGCAGAGCGCGGCGCATCTGCTCCAGCTGGGCCCGCGCAGCCATCTGCTGGGCGAAGAGCGTCGTCTGGATCCCGTGGAAGAGCCCCTCCAGCCAGCCCACCAGCTGGGCCTGCGCGATACGCAGCTCCGCGTCGCTGGGGGTGCCCTCGTCCGTGAAGGGCAGGGATAGCCGCTCCAGCTCCTCGACGAGTTCCGGCGCCAGGCCGTCCTCGAGCTCCTTCACCGAACTGGCGTGGATCTCCTTGAGGCGGTTGCGGCTGGCCTCGTCGAGAGGGGCGGCCCGCACCTCCTCCAGCAGCTGCTTGATCATGCTGCCGATGCGCATGACCTTCGCCGGCTGCTCCACCTGCTCCGTCACCGGGGTCTCACGGGAGTCGTCGTCCCCGTTGCCGCCGCTCAGCGCCATACCGTCCTGGCCGACGACCAGGATCTGCGGATTGTCCGGCGACCGTTCGTTCCTCGGCATCTCCATTCGACCATTGTCGCGCACACCCCCTCCACTGCGCGGTGCGCCCCCGGGAGTGGCCTCCGCGGCGGGTCCTCCGTACGGCCCTGGCCGACATGCCGCTCCCGTCACCCGGTGCGAGGCTGTTGGGCGTCCATCCGTCCCAACTTGCCGACGGTGCGGCCGAGCACCGGCCGGCTCGGGAGGTCCCGGCCGTGACTCCGTGGCTGCGCACACTGGGGGCGACACTCGTTCTGGGGGCGGGGGCCGTGCTGCTGCCGTACGGTCCGTTCCCGGGCCCGCCGGGTGCGTCCGGCACGGCGTACGGGGCGGAGCGGACTCCGGGCCCCGACACGAGCGACCGGACCCGCACGGCGTCCCGCTCCCCCTCCGCCCCGGCCCCTCCCGCACGCTCGGCCTCCCCCTCCGCGACCCGGTCCGGGGACGGTCCGGGCGAGGGGCGGGGGAGGCCCGGGCGGCAGGAGACCGCGCGGGACGAGTCCCGGGACACCGCGCCGCCCCGGCGGGACCGCACCGAGGAGGAGGGCACGGGCCGCCCCCGCGAGGCGGCCGGACGCCCGGACGGCGACGGGGTGCGGCGGCCGGACGCCCGGCTCGACACGTCCACGCAGGCGGAGGACGACACGGCCGAGGAGCTTCCGGCCGGCTCCGGCAGCGTGGCGCCCTCGGGCCCCGCGTCCTCGGCGGCGGCCCCGGCGCCCGCCACGTCCTCGCGGGCCGCCGAGCCGGGCGCCGCCGCCGGCACCACCGTGGGGCCCGTGCTGCGGATCCTGCCGCTGGGCAGCGGCCTGGTCCTCATGGGCCTCGGGTTCGCCCTCGCCTTCCTGGGGCTGCGGATGCGTCAGGAGCGCGGCACACGCTGACCGTTGCGCGGCGCAGGCCTCAACTGGGCGTGACCAGCAGAACCTTGCCGATGTGGGAACTGTCCTCCACGACCCGGTGCGCCTCGGCGGCGTCCGGCATGGGGATCTCCCGGTCGATCACCGGACGGACGTGACCACCGGACACCAGCGGCCACACGTGCTCCCGTACGGCCGCCACGATCGCGGCCTTCTCCTCCACCGGCCGCGCGCGCAGCGTGGTGGCGGTGATCGCGGCGCGCTTGGCGAGCAGGGCGCCGATGTTCAGCTCGCCCTTCACCCCGCCCTGCATACCGATGATGACCAGACGGCCGTTCACGGCGAGGGCCTGGACGTTGCGGTCCAGGTACTTGGCGCCCATGTTGTCGAGGATGACGTCCGCGCCCTTGCCGTCGGTGGCCTCCCGCAGCTCGGCGACGAAGTCCTGCTCCCGGTAGTTGATCAGGATGTCCGCGCCCAGGTCGGCACAGCGCTCCAGCTTCTCCCGGGTGCCCGCGGTCACGGCGACCTTCGCCCCGACCGCCTTGGCGAGCTGGATGGCCATGGTGCCGATGCCGCTGGAGCCGCCGTGCACGAGGAACGTCTCGCCGGGGCGCAGATGGGCGACCATGAAGACGTTCGACCAGACCGTGCAGACCACCTCGGGCAGCGCGGCGGCCCGGTCGACGGTGATCCCCTCGGGGACGGGCAGCAGCTGCCCGGCGGGCACGGCCACCTTCTCGGCGTAACCGCCGCCGGAGAGCAGCGCGCAGACCTCGTCGCCGACGGCCCAGCCGCTCACCCCCGGCCCGACCTGCGCGACCCGGCCGGAGCACTCAAGACCGGGGTAGGGGGACGTGCCGGGCGGCGGCTCGTAGAAGCCCTGCCGCTGCAGGATGTCGGCCCGGTTGACGGCAGTGGCCACCACGTCGACGAGGACCTCCCCCTCACCGACCACCGGATCGTCCACCTCCCCCCACTTCAACGCCTCGGGCCCACCGGGTTCGGGAATCGTGATCGCATACATGAGGGGGACGCTACTCCGCCCCCCACCCCCACGCCGGGGACGCCCCGCACCCCGCCCCACCCGGGCAACGGCCCTTCCAGGACACAGGACACGGGGAACGGCACACCCCAAGGACGCGGGAGGCCGCACACCCCAGGGGCGCGGGGAACTGCGCAACGGGGGTCCGGGGGCGGAGCCCCCGAAACCCCGCACCCCACGGCGCCGGAAGCCATGCAAGGGGCGCGGGGAACTGCGCAAACCCCCGCCCCCAGGGACGGCAACCCCTGAAAACACCCCCACACCCGCGCGCAGCGCAAAAAATCCGCGTGCGGTACCGATGAGTTTGCGCGACGGTAAAGGTCTCTCCATGCGTAGCCCAAGCACGCGGAAGGACCCGAAGCATGAGCACGCAGACGTCCGGCCCGGCGATCGAGACCGCGGGCCTGGTCAAGACCTTCGGTGAGACACGGGCCGTCGACGGCGTCGACCTCACCGTGCCCACCGGCACGGTCTACGGCGTCCTCGGCCCGAACGGCGCCGGCAAGACCACCACCGTGAAGATGCTCGCCACCCTGCTGCGCCCGGACGGCGGCGAGGCCCGCGTCTTCGGTCACGACGTCGTGCGCGACGCCGACGCGGTCCGCTCCCGGGTGAGCCTCACCGGCCAGTACGCGTCGGTCGACGAGGACCTCACCGGCACGGAGAACCTGATCCTGCTGGCCCGGCTGCTCGGCCACCGCAAGGCCGCGGCCCGCGAGCGCGCCGCCCAGTTGCTGGAGGCGTTCGGTCTCACCGAGGCGGCCGGCAAGCAGGTCAAGCAGTACTCGGGCGGCATGCGGCGCCGCATCGACATCGCCGCGTCCATCCTCAACACCCCCGACCTGCTGTTCCTCGACGAGCCCACCACCGGACTCGACCCGCGCAGCCGCAACCAGGTGTGGGACATCGTGCGCGCGGTCGTCGCCCAGGGCACCACCGTGCTGCTGACCACGCAGTACCTGGACGAGGCCGACCAGCTCGCCTCCCGGATCGCGGTGATCGACAAGGGCCGGGTGATCGCCGAGGGCACGAAGGGCGAGCTCAAGGCGTCCGTGGGCGCCGGATCCGTCCATCTGCGGCTGCGCGCCCCCGAGCGGCGCGCCGACGCCGCCCGGCTGCTGCGCGACCTGCTGCTCGCGGAGGTGCAGCTGGAACCGGATCCCGTGGCACTCACCGCCCGGCTCAACGCGGCGACCAGCGACAGCGCGGCCGACCAGGCGGCACGGGCGCTCACCGAGCTGTCCCGGGCCGGCGTCACCGTCGACAACTTCTCCCTCGGCCAGCCGAGCCTCGACGAGGTCTTCCTCGCGCTGACCGGCCACGACACCGGCGCGGACGACGCCGCCGGCGACACGAAGGACGAGGTGGCGGCATGAGCACGGCCACGGGCACGGAGACCAAGGAACTCGCACCCGTCAGCACCGAGTCCCTGGCGGCCCTGCTGGTCGCCAAGGAACGGCCGCAGCGGCCCAGCTCGCTGTCCACGTCCCTGACGTTCGGCTGGCGCGCGATGCTGAAGATCAAGCACGTGCCTGAGCAGCTGTTCGACGTCACCGCCTTCCCGATCATGAACCTGCTGATGTTCACGTACCTCTTCGGCGGTGCGCTGGCGGGGTCGCCGACGGACTACATCCAGTTCGTCCTGCCGGGCATCCTCGTGATGTCGGTCGTCATGATCACGATGTACACCGGCGTCTCGGTGAACATCGACATCGAGAAGGGCGTCTTCGACCGCTTCCGCTCGCTGCCGATCTGGCGGCCCTCGGCGATGGTCGGCTATCTCCTGGGCGACGCCCTGCGCTACACCATCGCGTCCGTGATCATGCTGACCGTGGGACTGCTGCTCGGCTACCGGGCCGACGGCGGCTTCCCCGGGGTGGTCGCGGGCATCGCGCTGCTGCTGTTGTTCTCGTTCGCCTTCTCGTGGATCTGGACGATGTTCGGGCTGCTGCTGCGCACCGAGAAGTCGGTGATGAGCGTCAGCATGATGGTGATCTTCCCGCTCACCTTCCTGTCCAACGTCTTCGTCGACCCGCGCACCATGCCCGGCTGGCTCCAGGCCTTCGTCAACAACAGCCCGGTGACCCACCTGGCATCGGCGGTCCGCGGCCTGATGGCCGGTGACTGGCCGGCCGCGGACATCATGTGGACGCTGGGCTGGTCGGTCCTGTTCGTGCTCGTCTTCGGACCGGTGACGATGCGGCTGTACAACCGCAAGTAGACGGCGCGTGGCACGGCGACGGCCCTGGGGACCGGATCCTCGGGGCCGTTGTCGTGTCTCATCGCCGAAACGACGTGATCAGCCGGACGGCGTTCCCGGCCGGGACGGCGCGCTCCCCCGGGACGGCGCGCTCCCCCGGGACGACGCGCTCGGCCGGGACGACGCGCTCAGCTGCGCAACGGGCGGACGTCGGGCGCGATCTGTGTGACCGGGGTGGCCCGCACGATCGTGATCAGCCGGTCCGTCAGCTCCAGCGTTCCGACGTCCCGGTCGTCGTAGCCGAGCACCCGGTGCCCGCGCACCACGCTCACCACCAGGTCGTCCAGCTCCCGCGGGGTCTTGCCCACCTCGGCCTTTATGACCGGCCGTTCCACGACGTCGAGACCGGTGCCCTGCTGGATCAGGTCCTCCATGACCATGCCCGCCGCCGGGCTCAGCACGGAGAGGCCCAGCAGCCGTCCGGCCGCACTGGCGCTGGTGATGACCGCGTCGGCACCCGACTGCTTGAGCAGCGGCGCGTTCTCCTCCTCACGGACCGCGGCGACGATCTTGGCGTTCCGATTGAGCTGGCGCGCCGTCAGCGTCACCAGGACCGCGGTGTCGTCGCGCTGGGTGGCGATGATGACCTGGCGGGCCCGCTGAAGCTCGGCCCGCTTCAGGACCTCGCTGCGCGTCGCGTCCCCTATGACGCCCGCGTACCCGTCCGCCGTGGCCGCCTCGATCGCCTTGGCGCTGGGGTCGACCACCACGACCTGCTCCTTGCGGAGCCCCGTCGCACAGACCGTCCTGATCGCGGACCTGCCCTTGGTCCCGAACCCGACGACTACGGTGTGATCGCGCAACGTGGACCTCCAGCGGTTCAGTCGCCATTCCTCCCGGGTGCGTTCGGTGAGGGCCTCGAGGGTGGTGCCGACCAGGATGATCAGGAACATCACCCGCAGCGGCGTGATGACGAAGATGTTGGTGAGCCGGGCCGCGTCCGTCACCGGCGTGATGTCGCCGTAGCCCGTGGTGGAGAGGGTGACGGTCGCGTAGTAGAACGCGTCGAGCAGGTCGACGGTACCGTCCGAGTTGTCCGTGTACCCGTCCCGGTCGGCGTACACCACGAACGCCGTCACCACGAGCACCAGCAGGGCCGTCGACAGTCGCTTGGCGACCTGGCGGATCGGGTGTTCCACCAGTTTGCGCGGCAGCTTGACCCGATACGTGACCAGATGTTCGTCGGCCTGACGGGCGATGGCGTCCTGGCCCGGAAGTTTCACGTGAAACACACCCCGATTCCTCCGGACGCCCAGGGCAGGTCCAGCAGTTCCGCCTCGTACCCGGGCTTCGCGCCCCCGGGCGGTACGACGGCCAGCGCGTCCGCCGCGGCGATCCCGCGCAACATCGCCGGCCCGTTGTAGAGCAACGGCAGTGCCCTGTCACCCCGCAGGGCGACCGGCACCAGCCGCGTGTCGTGCGGATGTCCCTGCACCGCGTCCCTGAGCGGCAGCGTGTACCCCTCCGGGGCGGGCCGGGCCGCCAGGGTCCGCAGCAGCGGCTCCGCGAGCGTGACCAGGCCGGACACGGCGGCGAGCGGGTTCCCCGGCAGACCGACGAGGTACCGCTTCTCCGCGATACGGGCCAGCAGCATCGGGTGTCCGGGGCGCACCGCGACCCCGTCCACCAGCAGCTCCGCGCCGAGGCGCCGCAACGTGGGGTGCACATGGTCGACCGGGCCTGCGGCCGTGCCGCCCGTGGTGACCACGATGTCGGCCTCACAGGCCGTCAGCGCCTGGTGCAGGGCGTCCTCGTCGTCCCCGACCCGCCGTACGTCGACCACGTCGGCGCCGAGCGCACGCAGCCACGGCGGCAGGAGGGGGCCCAGCGCGTCCCGGATCAGACCGTCGTGCGGCAGCCCTTCCCCGAGGAGCTCGTCACCGAGCACGAACACGGCGGCGCGGGGCCGGGGGACGACGGTGAGCGTGTCGTACCCGGCCGCCGCGGCCATGCCCAGCACCGGCGGAGTCACCAGCGTGCC
Organism: Streptomyces sp. NPDC014764; assembly: GCF_043082785.1. Classification (NCBI taxonomy): domain Bacteria; kingdom Bacillati; phylum Actinomycetota; class Actinomycetes; order Kitasatosporales; family Streptomycetaceae; genus Streptomyces; species Streptomyces sp. NPDC014764. The sequence goes on from NZ_JBIBXY010000004.1 coordinate 371,343, forward strand.
CACGGGCAGCAACTGGTCGCCGTTGCGGCACTCCTGGCCCCGGGGACGGATGTCCTGACCGTGCGAAACGGTGTGCGGCGCCCGGGTTGCGGCCGTGGCGTGCAGCCGGCCGTTGTCGTCGGTACGGCCGTGCTCGCTGCGGAGCACGGCCGTGGTGTCCGGCGGGATGCGGGCACCGGTGGCGATCCTGACGGCCTCCCCGTCGGTCAGCGGCGCGTGCGCGGTGTGCCCGGCGAGGACGCCCTCCTCCCGCACGTCCCACGGGCCGGGACCGGACACGGCCCAGCCGTCCATGGCGGAGGTGTCGAAAGACGGCAGGTCGGTCAGCGCGATCAGCGGGGCGGCCAGGGTGAGGCCGAGCGCGGAGGACAGTGGGACCGGGGCGGGCGCGAGGTGTCCGCCGCGGTGGCCGCCGCGCAGGCGGGGGGCGCGCTCGGCGGTCGCGCGGGCCTCCGCCCAGTCGGTGCCGTCGCGGTGCAGGGGGGCGCCGGAGGCTGGGGTGCCGTGCGGGCCGCGACCGTGCGGGCCGTCGTTGCCGTGGGCGCCGTGGGCGCCGTGGGTGCCGTCGTTGCCTCGCGTGCGGTCGCCGGAAGCCCGGTCGCCGGGCGCGTGGGCGTCGTTCACAAGAGCGAGCGCCTCCTCGACATCGAGGTCGTCGGCGTCCTCACCGGCCCGGGGCGTGCGCGGGGTCATCCGGCGTCCGTGCGGGTTCCGGGCTCCGAGCCGCCGGAGGGAGCGGACGTCGCGTCCTGGGTGTCCTCCTCGGCCCAGCGGTTGGCCAGCGCGACGGCCTTGCGGGCCGCCTCGGCCACGGCGTCGGCGTCACCGCCCGCCCGCGCGGCGGCGAAGCCGACCAGGAAGGTGGTCAGCGGGGCGGCCGGCCGTGCCACCCCGTGGGCGGCGTCACGGGCGAGGTCGAGCAGCACGCCGGTGTCGACGTCCAGGTCGATGCCCAGCTCGTCCTTGACTGCGGAGATCCATTCGTCCAACACGTGTCCATGCTCCCTGATGCGTGCCCTGGCAGTGGCGATGTCGTCCCAGGTGTCGCAGTCGAAGGACGCCACCGGGCCGGAGATACGGAGAAGGTCGAGGGCACCGGTGAGCCGGCGCAGGGGGAGCCCGGTGGTACCGCCGTGCGCGCCGGAGAGCGCGGCCAGCTCACGGCGCAGGGACGGCGCGCGGTACGCGGCCACCAGCGGCTGGTCCCGGCCGTCGGAGTCGGTCAGCAGCACACCGTCGGCCGTGCCCCGGCGCAGGGTGTCCAACAGCGCGGCGACCGTGCGGCCGTCGAGGAAGGGCAGATCGGCGGAGAGCAGCACGACGTGCTCGGCGGTGACGTGCCGCAGTCCGGCCTCGAGCGCGGCGAGGGGACCGCCGCCCGGAGGGTCCTCGCGGGCCCAGGTCACGGGACGCGCGGTGGGGCGGGGAACGGCCACGACCACCGTGGCGCGGGCGTCGGCGCAGGCGGCGAGCACCCGGTCGAGCAGGGGCCGCCCGCCGACCCGCACGGCCGGCTTGTCGGCGCCGCCCAGCCGCCGGGCCGCACCGCCGGCGAGCACGACGGCGTCGTACGCGGCGGCGGGTGGCTGGTTCTCGGTCACCCCCCGAGTATGCGTGCCCCCGCGATCACAGGGAACGCAGGGGCACGCGGGAAAGGGCGACCGGCCGGCCCGGGGGCGGGTGAGGCGGGGCGGTGGCGGTCAGAGCGTCCGCAGCAGCACCGCCGGCTGTTCCACGCAGTCGGCCACGTACCGCAGGAACCCGCCCGCCGTGCCTCCGTCGCACACCCGGTGGTCGAAGGTGAGCGAGAGCTGCACGACCTGCCGGACCGCCAGCTCGCCCTCGTGCACCCACGGTTTGGGGATGATGCGGCCGACGCCCAGCATTGCGGCCTCGGGGTGGTTGATGATCGGTGTGGACCCGTCGACGCCGAACACCCCGTAGTTGTTCAGGGTGAACGTGCCGCCGGTGAGCTGCGCGGGCGTCAGCGTGCCCTCCCGCGCCGCCTCGGTCAGCCGCGCGAACTCCGCCGTCAGGGACTCCGCGTCCCGCGTGTGGGCGTCGCGGACCACGGGGACGACCAGCCCACGCTCGGTCTGCGCCGCGAACCCGAGGTGCACGTCCGCGTACCGGACGATCTCCCTGGCCTCGGTGTCCACCGAGGAGTTGAGCTCCGGGAAGCGGACGAGCGCGGCGGTGCAGATCCGGGCCAACAGCGCCAGCACCGAGATCTTGGGCCCGCCCGCCGCGTTCATCGCGGCCCGAGTCCGCATCAGCTCCGTCGCGTCGGCGTCCACCCAGCAGGTCGCGTCCGGGATTTCGGTGCGGCTGCGGGAGAGCTTGTCGGCGACGGCGCCCCGGATGCCCTTGAGGGGGACGCGGGTGACCGAGGCGGTGCCGGCAGCCGCGGCCGGGGCGGCGGGGGCCTTCGTCGTGTCCTGGCGGTCCTGGGTGCCGACGGCGCGCAGTGCGTGCTCCACGTCCGCGCGCAGGATCAGCCCGTCGGGGCCGGAACCGGTCAGCTTCCGCAGGTCCAGGCCGTTCTGCCGGGCCAGCCTGCGCACCAGCGGGGAGATCACGGGTACCGGGCCCTCGGCAGGCGCCGAGCGGCCGGTCGGGGTGCTCGGGACGGCCTGCGGGACGTCCGCCGGCCGTGTCTCCCGCACGGGCTCGGGCGCCCTCGACCGCCCGTTCACGACGGGGGGCGTGGGGCGGACCCGGCGGCGCCGGGCCGGGGCCTCGGAAGTGCCGTAGCCGACCAGCACGTTGCCGGAGCCCTCGGCGGCCGGCTCCCGGCCGCTCGCGCCGTCGGTGCCCGCACCGCCGCCGTCGCCGGCGGGGCGGCCGTCCGCCGTCTCGCCGACCGCCACCGTCAGCAGCGGGGCGCCGACCGGCAGTTCGGTGCCCTCCGCGCCGAAACGGGCGGTGACCACACCACCGTAGGGGCAGGGCACCTCCACCATCGCCTTGGCCGTCTCGACCTCGACGACCGGCTGGTCCACGGCGACCACGTCGCCGACCTCGACCAGCCAGCGCACGATCTCCGCCTCGGTGAGCCCTTCACCGAGGTCGGGCAGCTTGAACTCCAGCACCTGTGCCATCAGCTCTCGGCCTCCCACTGCAGACGCCCCACGGCGTCCAGGATCCGGTCCACACCGGGCAGGTGGTGACGCTCCAGCATCGGCGGCGGGTACGGCAGGTCGAACCCGGCCACGCGCAGCACCGGCGCCTCCAGGTGGTGGAAGCAGCGCTCCGTGACGCGGGCCGCGATCTCCCCGCCCGGGCCGCCGAAACCGCCCGACTCGTGGACGACGACCGCGCGTCCCGTGCGCCGCACCGAGGCGCACACCGTCTCGTCGTCGAACGGCACCAGCGAGCGCAGGTCGACGACCTCGAGGTCCCAGCCCTCGGCCTGGGCCGCCTCCGCCGCCTCCATGCAGACGGAGAGGGACGGCCCGTAGGTGATCAGGGTGGCGCTCCTCCCCGAGCGCCGCACCACGGCACGGCCGATCGGTTCCACGGCCGTCGGCTGCTCCGGGTTCCAGGCGTCCTTGGACCAGTAGAGCCTCTTGGGCTCCAGGAAGACCACCGGGTCGTCGGAGGCGATGGAGGCCCGCAGCAGGCCGTAGGCGTCGGCGACGGTCGCGGGCGTGACGACATGGAGCCCCGGAGTCGCCATGTAGTACGCCTCGGACGCGTCGCTGTGGTGCTCGACGCCGCCGATGCCGCCGCCGTAGGGGATGCGGATCGTGAGGGGGAGGGGCATCTTGCCGCGGGTGCGGTTGCGCATCTTCGCCACGTGCGAGACGAGCTGCTCGAACGCGGGGTAGGCGAAGGCGTCGAACTGCATCTCCACGACCGGCCGCAGCCCGTACATGGCCATGCCGACGGCCGTGCCGAGGATGCCCGCCTCGGCCAGCGGCGTGTCCGTGCAGCGGTCCTCGCCGAACTCCTTGGCCAGGCCGTCCGTGATGCGGAAGACGCCGCCGAGCGTGCCGACGTCCTCGCCCATGACGTGCACGGACGGGTCGTCGGTCATGGCGTCGCGCAGCGCGCGCGTGAGGGCCTGCGCCATGGTGGCGGGCTTCACGGCGACGGTGGTCATGGCCGCGCTCCTTCCGACTCGGCCTCGGCCGCCAGCTCGGCCCGCAACTGCTCCCGCTGCTCCAGCAGCTGGGGCGTGGGCTCGGCGTAGACGTGCGTGAACAGGTCCATGGGGTCGAGCTCCGGATCCTGGTTCATCCGGGCGCGCAGATCGGCGGCCATGGTCTCGGCGTCCTCGCGGGCGGTCTCGGCGCCGGCCTCGTCCAGCAGACCGCGGCCGGTCAGCTCCCGCTCCAGCAGGGCGATCGGGTCGTGCTCCCGCCACGCCTCGACCTCGGCGTCGCCGCGGTAGCGGGTGGCGTCGTCGGCGTTGGTGTGGGCGTCCACGCGGTAGGTGATCGCCTCGACCAGGGTGGGGCCGCCGCCCTCGCGGGCGCGGCGCACCGCGTCGGCGAGGACCTCGTGCACGGCGGCCGCGTCGTTCCCGTCGACCAGGCGGCCGGGCATCCCGTAGCCGACGGCCTTGTGGGCCAGCGACGGGGCCGCGGTCTGCTTGGCGAGCGGGACGGAGATCGCGAAGCCGTTGTTCTGGACGAGGAAGACGACCGGGGCCTGCCAGACGGCCGCGAAGTTCAGCGCCTCGTGGAAGTCGCCCTCGCTGGTGCCGCCGTCGCCGACCATGGCGAGCGCGACCACGTCGTCGCCCTTGAGGCGGGCGGCGTGGGCCAGTCCCACCGCGTGCGGCAGCTGCGTGGCGAGCGGGGTGCTCAGCGGGGCCACCCGGTGCTCGTAGGGGTCGTAGCCCGTGTGCCAGTCGCCGCGCAGCAGGGTGAGCGCCTCGACGGGGTCCACGCCGCGCGCGACGACCGCGAGGGTGTCGCGGTAGCTCGGGAACAGCCAGTCACGCTCCTCGAGCACCAGGGCGGCGGCGACCTCGCACGCCTCCTGGCCCGTGCTGGAGGGGTACACCGCGAGACGGCCCTGCTTGGTGAGGGCGGTGGCCTGCGCGTTGTAGCGGCGGCCCTTCACCAGCTCCGCGTACAGCCGGCGCAGCAGCTCCGGGTCGGCCTTCGCCGCGGCCTCCGTGCCGAGCACGCGGTACGGCTCCGCGTCGGGCAGCAGGGGGGCGGGGTCGGTACGGGGCTGCCAGGCGGGCGGCGGGGTCGGCCGGTAGGCCCCCCGCTGCTCCATGACCGTCATGACGGCACCTCCTCGTGGGACGGCTGACGGAGACGCGTCGTCTGTGACTCGCCTCACCAACCGATTGTTCGGTCGCCGGCACATTTTGGCTACGGGTGGCGTCAGGCTGTGGACAAACGGTTCTCCACATCGTGGGATGGATGCAGGACGTCCACGGCTGAGAGGTGGGGGCGGGTGGCATCTGAACAAATGGCCGAGGGGCAGGAGGGGACGGGGCCGCTGCCGTCGGCGCGGCCCCTCGACGCCATCGACCAGGACATCCTGCGCATGCTGCAGGCGGACGGCCGCGCGTCGATACGGTCGGTGGCCGAGCGGGTGCACGTGTCCCGCGCGAACGCCTACGCGCGGATCAACCGGCTCGTCGAGGACGGCGTCATCCGGGGTTTCGGCGCCCGCGTCGACCACGAACGCGCCGGTCACGGCACATCGGCGTACATCACGCTGAAGATCGTGCAGAACACCTGGCGCACGGTGCGCGAGCAGCTCAGGCAGCTCCCCGGCGCCTCGCACATCGCTCTGGTGGGCGGCGACTTCGACGTGCTGCTGCTGGTGCACACGCCGGACAACAGGACGCTGCGCGAGCTGGTGCTCACACGGCTTCAGGCCATTCCCGAGGTGCTCAGCACCCGCACACTGCTGGTGTTCGAGGAGGAGGACCTGGAACCGCAGTGGTGATCGGTGGCCCCGGGCCACGGGGGTGACGCGGGTTCCGGCGCCACGGGGCAGGTCCCGCCGTCAGCGCGCTGCTCGGCATCCGTCACCGCGTCGCCGCCCCGGCACAGCACCTTCGTCCCGGACCGGCGGTGCCGGCTCGCCGTACCAGGATCTCGTGCTGGTTGTCCGGCAGCTTCCGGAAGGACATCTCCATCAGCGAGGGTGGATCTCCGGCAGCCCGCCGCCCACCGGTTCTCCGCCGCGGTCACCCGCGCCGGTCGCCCGCCTTTCGCAGTCCGCCGAAGGCGAGCCGCGCCACCGCGTCGGCCACCTCGCGCTCGTTCATGCCGCGTCCGTCCGGCCGGTACCACTCCACGATGGAGTTGATCATGCCGAAGACCAGCCGGGTCACCAGCCGCACCTCTATGTCCTCGCGCACGTCCCCGTCGGCCGCCGCGGCCTTCAGCAGCCCGGCCACCCGGTGGTCGAACTCGCGCCGCCGCTCCAGCGCCCAGCGCTCGGTGTCCGTGTTGCCCCGCACCCGCAGCAGCAGCGTCACGTACGGCAGCTCCGCGATCAGCACCTCGACCATGCGCCGTACGACGTACTCCAGACGCTCGACGGGACGCCCCACGCGCGCGTCGTCCTCGTCGAGGATCCCGAAGAGACCGTCGAGCGCCCGGCTCACCGCGCGGCGAAGCAGCTCCTCCTTGCCGGCCACGTGGTGGTAGATCGACGACTTGGAGATGCCGGCGGCCTTGGAGAGGTGCTCCATGGACGTGCCGTCGTAGCCGCGTTCGTTGAACACCTGGACCGCCACGGACAGCAGCGTCTCCGGGGTGTAGGTGTCCCGCTTGACGGTGGTCATGGGGTGTCCTCCCGCTGGTCGGTGGCGCACGCGTACCGGTGGAGCGCGAAGGACGCGCCGTATCGGCCGCACGGGTCCACCTCACGCATCCCGTCCAGCAGGGCCCCGGCCCAGCCCCGGCCGAGGCGGCGGCTCCACTCGAACGGTCCGAGGGGGTAGTTCACACCGAGACGCATCGCCGTGTCGACGTCCTCCTCCGTGGCGACGCCCTGGGCGACCGCCTCGACGGCGAGGTCGATGATCCGGGCCACCGTCCGCGCCACGATCATCCCGGGGACGTCCCCGATGACGCTGACTTTCTTGCCGAGCGCCTGGAACAGACCGGTGGCCTGCGCGACGGTCTCCGCGGAGGTGTGCGGGGCGTGGGAGAGGGCGATGCGCGTGGCCTTGCGGTAGTCCAGCGCCAGGTCGAAGTGGACGACGTCGCGGAACTCCGCGGAGATCCGCCCGTCGGCCAGGACGAGCTGCCCGCCGCTCGGCAGCACCAGGCGGCTGCCCTCGTCCTCCTCGGCCTGCCGCACCTCGATGCCCGCCTCGCGGATCAGGTCCAGCAGCTCCGCCGCGGGGCCCAGCCCGCCCTCGGCGACGACGTACGCGGGCGGTTCGGCGGGTCCGGCGGTGTGCGGCTCGGGGCGCTCGGCGCCCTCCCGGTGGTCGTACCAGCCGTGGCCGGTCTTGCGGCCGAGGCGGCCGGACTCGACCAGCCGGCGCTGGGCCAGGGACGGCCGGAAGCGCGCGTCCTGGAAGAACGCCTGCCACACCGAGTGCGTCACCGACTCGTTGACGTCCTGCCCGATGAGGTCGGTCAGCTCGAAGGCGCCCATCCGGAAGCCACCGGACTCGCGCAGCACCGCGTCGACGGTCGCCGGGTCCGCGCCCTGCATCTCGTACACCGCGAAGGCCTCGGCGTAGAAGGGGCGCGCGACGCGGTTGACGAGGAAGCCGGGGGTGTCGGCGCACGCGACCGGCGTCTTCCCCCAGGCGCGGGCGGTCTCGTACGCGCGCGTGCCCGCGTCGACGTCGGTGGCGAAGCCGGAGACCACCTCGACGAGCGGCAGCAGCGGCGCCGGGTTGAAGAAGTGCAGGCCGACGAAGCGGCCCGGGACGCGCAGCGCGCCGCCGATCGCGGTGACCGACAGGGACGAGGTGTTGGTGGCGAGGAGGCAGTCGTCGGCGACGACGTCCTCCAGCGCCCGGAACAGCTCCTGCTTGACGTCGAGGCGCTCCACGACCGCCTCGACGACGAGGGAGCAGCCGGCGAGTCCGGAGAGGTCGTCGACGGGCGTCAGCCGGGCGCGCGCCGCGTCCCGTTCGTCCGCGGTGAGGCGCTCCTTCTCCACCAGCCGGTCGAGCCGGGAGCCGATGGCGTCGGCGGCCTTGCGGGCCAGGTCAGGGGCGGCGTCGTAGAGCCGCACGGGATGGCCCGCGACCAGCGCGACCTGGGCGATTCCCTGCCCCATGGTGCCGGTGCCGACCACGGCCACGGGACTGCTGAGGTCGAGTGCTGTCATGTGCGCGATCCTCCCGCACGGTGTTTTCCACAGATGCGGCGGACCCCCTTGTCCCGACCGATCGTTCGGTTACTCTAACTCTGACCGCCCGTTCCTGACTACGTTTCCGCACAGGTCCAAGAGCTCGACGAAGAGTTCTCCAGACGAGGAGTTGGTCCCGCATGGCCGCCGAACTCACCGCGCACGAGCTGATCGCCCGCCACCGTCCCACCCTGGACCAGGCCCTGGAAGCGATCCGCACGCGCGCGTACTGGTCCCCCCACCCCGAGCACCCGAAGGCGTACGGGGAGAACGGCAGCCTGGACATGGCCGCGGGCAAGGCCGCCTTCGACGCCCTGCTCGGCAGCCGTATCGAGCTGGACCAGCCCGGGACGGACGGCTGGGTCGACGGCGAGACCTCGCCGTACGGCGTCGAGCTGGGCGTCAGCTACCCGCACGCGGACCTGGACGTGCTGCTCCCCGCGATGAAGGCCGGGATGCGCGCCTGGCGGGACGCGGGCGCGGAGACCCGTGCGGTGGTCTGCCTGGAGATCCTCAAGCGGATCAGCGACCGGACCATGGAGTTCGCCCAGGCGGTCATGCACACCTCCGGCCAGGCGTTCATGATGGCGTTCCAGGCCGGCGGCCCGCACGCGCAGGACCGCGGTATGGAGGCCGTCGCCTACGCGTACGTCGAGCAGGTGCGCACTCCCGACACCGCGGAGTGGACCAAGCCGCAGGGCAAGCGCGACCCGCTCGTCCTGACCAAGACCTTCGTCCCGGTGCCGCGCGGCATCGGCCTGGTCATCGGCTGCAACACCTTCCCGACGTGGAACGGCTACCCGGGCCTCTTCGCCTCCCTGGCCACGGGCAACGCGGTCCTGGTCAAGCCGCACCCGCGCGCGGTGCTGCCGCTGGCGCTCACCGTCCAGGTCGCCCGCCAGGTGCTCGCGGAGGCCGGCTTCGACCCGAACCTGGTGGCGCTGGCCGCCGAGCGGCCCGGCGAGGGCATCGCCAAGACGCTCGCCACGCGCCCGGAGATCCGCATCATCGACTACACGGGCTCGACGGAGTTCGGCGACTGGCTGGAGAGCAACGCGCGCCAGGCGCAGGTGTACACGGAGAAGGCCGGCGTCAACACGGTGATCGTGGAGTCGACCGACGACTACAAGGGGATGCTGTCCAACCTGGCGTTCTCCCTGTCCCTGTACAGCGGCCAGATGTGCACCACCCCGCAGAACCTGCTGGTCCCCCGCGACGGCATCACCACCGACCAGGGCCCCAAGTCCTTCGACGAGGTCGCGGCCGACCTGGCCAAGGCGGTCGACGGCCTGCTCGGGGACGACGCCCGGGCCAATGCCCTGCTCGGCGCGATCGTCAACCCGGACGTCAAGGCCCGCCTGGAGGCCGCCGCCGGTCTCGGCGAGGTCGCGCTCGCCTCCCGTGAGGTCACCAACCCGGAGTTCCCGGGCGCGGTGGTGCGCACGCCGGTGATCGTGAAGCTGGACGGCGCCAAGCCGGACGCCGAGACCGCCTACATGAGCGAGTGCTTCGGCCCGGTCTCCTTCCTGGTCGCCGTGGACTCGGCCGCCGACGCGGCGGAGCTGCTGCGGCGCACGATCCGCGAGAAGGGCGCGATGACCGTCGGCGCGTACACGACCTCCCCGGAGGTCGAGGAGGCCGTGTCGGAGGTCTGCCTGGAAGAGGCCGCGCAGCTCTCGCTGAACCTCACCGGCGGGGTCTACGTGAACCAGACGGCCGCCTTCTCCGACTTCCACGGCTCCGGCGGCAACCCGGCGGCCAACGCGGCCCTGTGCGACGGCGCCTTCGTGGCCAACCGCTTCCGGGTGGTCGAGGTGCGCCGGGAGGCCTGAGCCGCCTCAGGCGGGTGCGCCCCCGGTGGCGCTCCAGTGGTACAGCGTCATGGCCACACTGGTCGCGAGGTTGTAGCTGGAGACCTGGGGGCGCATCGGCAGCGCCACCAAGTGGTCGGCCCGCGCCCGCAGCTCGGACGTGAGCCCGGTGCGTTCGGAGCCGAAGGCGAGCAGCGCCTCGTCCGGGAGCTTGAGGGAGCGGATGTCCTCGCCCTCCGGGTCCAGCGCGAAGAGCGGCCCGGACGGCAGTTCGTCCACGGTCAGGCGTTCCACGGCGGTGGCGAAGTGCAGCCCCGCCCCGCCGCGCACCACGGTGGGATGCCAGGGGTCCAGCGTCCCGGTGGTGACGACGCCAGTCGCCCCGAAACCGGCGGCCAGCCGGACGACCGCCCCCGCGTTGCCCAGGTTGCGCGGCTGGTCCAGGACCACCACCGGCGCGGTGCGCGTGGCGTGCGCCAGCTTCGCCAGGTTGCCCGCTCGGTCCGGACGTACGGCGAGCGCGGCGACGGCGGTGGGGTGCGGTCGCGGCACCAGCGAGGCGTACGCCGCGTACGGGACCTCCGTGAGCAGCGCCGCCAGCGTGTCCCGGACGTCCGCGGCCAGCTCGTCGGCCAGCGTCAGGGCGGCGGCCCGGTCTGCGGTGACCGCGACGAGCACCTCGGCGCCGAAACGCAGGGCGTGCTTGAGCGCGTGGAAGCCGTCGAGCAGCACCGCCTCCGGTGCGGCCCGGCGCCATACGGCCACCGGGTCCACGGGGCTCTGCGCGGTCGGGGCGGACGGGTCGTGGACGGGGTCGGTCATGCCGAGCAGCCTACGTGCGCGGGCCGGGCACCTTGTCGGTCGCCGGGGCGGCCTCCGCCGGACCGACGGTGGCCGGACCACCGGGCGCACCGTCCGGTCGTCGCTGCGGCGGGACGAGGGCCGCGTCCTCGCGCGGTCGCAGCCGGTCCCGCGCGCGTGCCGCCGAGCGGCCGGTCCGACGCAGGAAGGACGTCGGGAGGAAGACGGCGTCGGCCGCGATCATCGCCAGGGAGAAGAAGGGCAGCCCGAGCACCACGGCGATCACCGCGTGCTCCAGGATCATGAAGCTCAGCAGGACGTTCTTGACCCGCCGGTTGAACAGCGTGAACGGGAAGGCGACCTGCACCGCCACGGTCACATAGGTCACCAGCATCACCAGGGTGCCGCTCGCGGTGAGCAGCTCCGCCAGCGACGGCCAGGGGGAGAAGTACTCCAGGTGCAGCGGATAGTGGACCGCCGTGCCGTCCTGCCAGCGGGAGCCCTGGACCTTGTACCAGCCCGCCGTGGCGTAGATCAGGCACGCCTCCGCCATGATCACCAGCAGCGCGCCGTTGTGCACGACGTTCGCGACCACGTCCAGCAGGATGCGCGGCTGGTCCGTCCTCGCCAGGCGCCCGGCCAGCCACCACACGGCCTGCCCGAGCCACACCGCCCAGAGCAGCGCGGGTATGAACCAGTCGCCGTCCGTCCGGCCCGACAGCGACCCCAGCAGCAGGACGAGGCCCAGAACCGCCCACAGCGCGGGGCCCACCCGGTCGGGCGTCCACTCCCCCCGCGCGCGTGCCTCCTCGGACCGGCGCGCCCGCCGCGCGTCCAGGGACCAGACCTGGCCGCAGCGGGTGAAGACGAGGTAGATCGCCATGATGTGCAGGACGTTGTCGCCGCCGTCGCCCATGAAGACGCTGCGGTTCTGCAGGGTCAGGACGCCTGCCATGAACAGTGCCGCCATGGTGCGGGTGCGCCAGCCGAGCAGCAGCAGGAGGCTGAACAGCACGGCCAGCGCGTAGACCGCCTCGAACCAGACCTGGCTGTCCGACCAGAGCAGCACGGTGAAGGCGTCGTTGGACCCGACCAGTTGGGCGGCCAGGTCCCAGGACCAAGGGCTGTCGGGGCCGTAGAGCTCCTGCCGGTGGGGGTACTCCCGCAGCAGGAACAGCAGCCAGGTGAGGCCGAGTCCGATGCGCAGCACGGCCGTCTGGTACGGCCCCAGGGCGGAGTCGGTGACCCGGGCGATGGTCCGGGAGACCGTCGGCGCCAGGCGGTTCATCCGATGCCTCCCCGGGTCTCGTCCTCCGGCAGCAGCCACCAGGGCAGCACCCGGTGGACGGCCTTGTCCGACACCTGCTCCCCGCTCCACGACGGCGGCGGCACCTGCGTGGTGCGCGAGCGCACCTGGACGCGCGCGACCTCGCCGTCCCGCCCCGCCGCGTCCGCACGGTCCAGGCGCATCACCATGATCCGCCGCAGGTAGGACTCGGACAGCGCCCCGCGCAGGCCCACCGGGCGGTTGTCGTCGTCGTGCGTGGAGACGTAGAAGTCCCAGGCGCGGCGCAGCTCGTTCTGCTGGGTGTGGCTGGGCGCCGGGTTGCCGTCGATGGCCCGTCCGTCCTGCGCCGACAGGTCGTACCAGCCGGTGGTGCGGCTTCCGCCGTCCGGCGTGCGTATCTCGGCCCTGACCTGCACGGACACGTTCTGCTGGAGCGGATTCGGGGCGAACAGCTTCCAGTTCTGCTCGAACTCCGGGTAGATCCAGTCGGAGATCGTCCCGCTGTGCTTCTTGCTCACCGTGTTCGGCGGCGCCACGTGCAGGAACGTCATGCCGAGGTGCACGCAGACCGCGGCGGCGACGACCGCGAGGGCGAGCGCGGCACCGATCCGGTAGCGCAGGGAGAGGGCGGCGAAGCCGGTGCGGGGTCCACCGGAGGGATCGTGCGGCGGCTGCCCGGCGGCGGCCGTCTCCTTGCCGTCGGGGGACGCCTGCTCCGCCGCGGACGGTTCGTCCGCAGGCGCCGCGGGTCCCGGCAGCGGGGCGCGCGGTCCTGGCACGCCCGGCTCCGCGGGCCCGTGCCGGGCGTCCGAGCCCTTGTCCTGCGCGTCCATCCCGCCCCGATTCCCGAGTCCCGGTCCCTTGCCGCGTCCGCCCCGCCCTGAGGCCTTCGCCGTACGGGGCGACGCCCGCTCCGCCGCGTCGCACGGAACGGTACTCAGCCCCGGCCGCCCGGGCACAGTCCCGTCGGCGCTCCGCCCCGTGGCGGTCACCACATCCGGCAGCCCCACGGGCGCCGGCGGCCGGCACCGGCAGGTTATCCACAGCGGTTGACACCTCGCGGCCCCCGTCTCACCATGGAACCGCACGAACCGAACGATCGGTCGGGAGCGTGCTCCGGGAAGCATCCAGGTCGAGGGGGACCCCATGGCGACAGCAGCCGCCCGCGATACGGCCGGCAGTCCGACGGCGTACGACACACCGGCGGGCCCCGCCGACACCGACGCCTTCCAGCGTGCCTTCGACGCGGCCGTCGCCGCCGAGGAGCGGATCGAGCCGCGCGACTGGATGCCGGACGCCTACCGCGCCACGCTCGTGCGGCAGATCGCCCAGCACGCCCACTCCGAGATCATCGGCATGCAGCCGGAGGCCAACTGGATCACCCGCGCCCCCTCCCTGCGCCGCAAGGCCATCCTCATGGCGAAGGTCCAGGACGAGGCCGGTCACGGGCTCTATCTGTACAGCGCGGCCGAAACCCTCGGGGTGAGCCGGGACGAGTTGCTCGACAAGCTGCACGCCGGCCGCCAGAAGTACTCCTCGATCTTCAACTACCCGACGCTGACCTGGGCCGACGTCGGCGCCATCGGCTGGCTCGTGGACGGCGCCGCGATCACCAACCAGGTGCCCCTGTGCCGCTGCTCCTACGGCCCGTACGCCCGCGCGATGGTCCGCATCTGCAAGGAGGAGTCCTTCCACCAGCGCCAGGGGTACGAGCTGCTCCTGGCCCTCAGCAAGGGCACCCCGGAGCAGCACGCGATGGCGCAGGACGCGGTGGACCGCTGGTGGTGGCCGTCGCTCATGATGTTCGGTCCGCCCGACGACGAGTCGCAGCACTCCGCGCAGTCGATGGCCTGGAAGATCAAGCGGCACTCCAACGACGAGCTGCGCCAGCGCTTCGTCGACATCTGCGTCCCGCAGGCGGAGTCCCTCGGCCTCACACTCCCCGACCCGGACCTCCGGTGGAACGAGGAGCGCGGACACCACGACTTCGGCGCCATCGACTGGTCCGAGTTCTGGGACGTCCTCAAGGGCAACGGCCCGTGCAACGAACAGCGCCTGTCCCGGCGCAGGACGGCCCACGAGGAGGGCGCCTGGGTCCGGGAGGCGGCAGCGGCCCACGCCGCCAAGCACAGCAACGACACGACGGGAGCGACGCGCGCATGACCCACACCGACTGGCCGCTGTGGGAGGTCTTCGTGCGCTCACGCCGGGGCCTGTCCCACACCCACGCCGGCAGCCTGCACGCCCCGGACGCGGAGCTCGCCCTGCGCAACGCGCGCGATCTGTACACCCGCCGCGGCGAGGGCGTCTCGCTCTGGGTCGTGCCGTCCTCCGCGATCACGGCCTCCTCGCCCGACGAGAAGGACCCCTTCTTCGATCCGGCCGCCGACAAGGCCTACCGGCACCCGACCTTCTACGAGATCCCCGAGGGGGTGCAGCACCTGTGACCACGACACCCGCCGCGCACACCGTCCCCACCGCCGCCGCGCTCGCCCTCGGCGACGACGCCCTGGTGCTCTCCCACCGCCTCGGCGAGTGGGCCGGGCACGCCCCTGTGCTGGAGGAGGAGGTCGCCCTCGCCAACATCGCGCTCGACCTGCTCGGCCAGGCCCGGGTGCTGCTGTCGATGGCCGGCGACGAGGACGAGCTGGCCTTCCTGCGCGAGGAGCGCGCCTTCCGCAACCTCCAGCTGGTGGAGCAGCCGGGCGGCGACTTCGCCCACACCATCGCCCGCCAGCTGTACTTCTCGGTCTACCAGCACCTTCTCTACGGCCGGCTGGCCTCCGGAGACGGCCCCTTCGCCCCGCTGGCCGGCAAGGCCGTCAAGGAGGCCGCCTACCACCGCGACCACGCCGAGCAGTGGACCCTGCGCCTCGGCGACGGCACGGACGAGAGCCACGCACGCATGCAGCGGGCCGTGGACGCGCTGTGGCGCTTCACCGGCGAGATGTTCCAGCCCGTCGAGGGGATCGACGGCATCGACTGGCCCGGCCTGGAGAGCGCCTGGCGGGAAGCGGTCGAGGACGTGCTGGGCCGCGCCACGCTCACCGTGCCCGAGGGCCCGCGCACGGGAGCCTGGAGGGCAGGCGCCGGCCGCCAGGGCCTGCACACCGAGCCGTTCGGCCGGATGCTCGCCGAGATGCAGCACCTGCACCGCAGCCACCCGGGGGCGACATGGTGACCACCACGCCCCTGGAGGAGCGGCTGCTGGAGCTCGCCGGCTCGGTGCCCGACCCGGAGCTGCCCGTGCTTACCCTGCGCGAGCTGGGCGTGGTCCGCGCGGTCAGGGCGCACGGTGCGGACCGCGTCGAGGTCGACCTGACGCCGACCTACACCGGCTGCCCGGCAGTCGAGGTGATGAGCCACGACATAGAGCGCGTGCTGCGCGAGAACGGCGTCCGCGAGGTCACGGTGCGCACGGTCCTCGCCCCCGCCTGGTCGACCGACGACATCACCGACGAAGGCCGCCGCAAACTCCGGGAGTTCGGCATCGCCCCGCCGCGCACGGGCGTCGCGTCCGGGCCCGTGCGGGTCGAGCTGGGCCCCACGCGCACCGGCGAGGGCGGTGCCGCCGACGGGACGCGGGAGCCAGTCCGCTGCCCGCACTGCGGCTCCCCGGAGACGGAGCTGCTCAGCCGTTTCTCCTCCACCGCGTGCAAGGCGCTGCGCCGCTGCCTGGC
Organism: Streptomyces sp. NPDC014764; assembly: GCF_043082785.1. NCBI lineage: Bacteria > Bacillati > Actinomycetota > Actinomycetes > Kitasatosporales > Streptomycetaceae > Streptomyces > Streptomyces sp. NPDC014764. The sequence goes on from NZ_JBIBXY010000004.1 coordinate 387,221, forward strand.
CTGCCGTGAACCGTTCGACCACTTCAAGGAGTTGTGATGGCCCGCTTCCACCGGCTCCGGGTGGCCGCGGTCGACCGGCTCACCGACGACTCCGTGGCGCTCACCCTCGCCGTCCCCCCGGAGCTGCGCGAGGAGTACCGCCACGTGCCCGGGCAGCACCTCACGCTGCGTCGCGTCGCCGACGGCGAGGAGATCCGCCGCACCTACTCGATCTGCTCCCCCGCCCCCGACGGCGGAGCGCCCAGCACCCTGCGGGTCGGGGTGCGGCTGGTGGAGGGCGGAGCGTTCTCCACGTACGCGCTCAAGGAGATCGACCTCGGCGACGAGCTGGAGGTCATGGCCCCTGCGGGACGCTTCACTCTCCCCCCGGCCCCGGGCCTGTACGCGGCCGTGGTCGGCGGCAGCGGCATCACCCCGGTGCTGTCGATCGCCTCGACGCTCCTGGCCCGTGAGCCGGAGGCCCGGTTCTGCCTGATACGCAGCGACCGGACGACCGCCTCGACGATGTTCCTGGAGGAGGTCGCCGACCTGAAGGACCGCTTCCCCGACCGGTTCCAGCTGGTGACGGCGCTCTCCCGGGAGGAGCAGCAGGCCGGGCTGCCGTCCGGCCGGCTGGACCGCGAGCGGCTGTCCTCCCTGCTCCCGGCGCTGCTGCCGGTGGACCGGGTCGACGGCTGGTTCCTGTGCGGGCCGTACGGACTGGTGGAGGGCGCCGAGCGGGCGCTGCGCGGACTGGGCGTCTCCCGCTCCCGCATCCACCAGGAGATCTTCCACGTCGACTCCGGACCGTCCGCCTCCGCCGCAGCCTCGGCTGCCCCCGCGCACAGCACGGTGACGGCACGGCTCGACGGACGCGGCGGCACCTGGCCCGTCCAGGCGGGCGAGTCCCTGCTGGAGACGGTGCTGCGCAACCGCCCGGACGCGCCCTACGCCTGCAAGGGCGGCGTGTGCGGCACCTGCCGCGCGTTCCTGGTCTCGGGCGAGGTGCGCATGGACCGCAACTTCGCCCTGGAGTCGGAGGAGACGGAAGCGGGATTCGTCCTGGCCTGCCAGTCGCGCCCGGTCACGGAGAAGGTCGAACTGGACTTCGACCGCTGAGCCCCGGAGCCCCTGAGACCGCTGGTCCCGTCCCACAGGGCGGGACCAGCGCACGGCACACCCTCCGAGGCGTGCCGGACGACCGTCAGAGCACGTGGCCCGGCTGTCCGTCGTCCGTGACGACGGGACGCCCCGCGGCCTCCCACACCTGCATACCGCCGTCCACGTTCACGGCATCGACGCCCTGCTGGGCGAGATACATGGTCACCTGGGCCGAGCGTCCGCCGGAGCGGCAGATCACATGGATCCGGCCGTCCTGCGGGGCGGCCTCGGTCAGCTCGCCGTAGCGGGCGACGAACTCGCTGATCGGGATGTGCAGGGCGCCTTCGGCGTGACCGGCCTTCCATTCGTCGTCCTCACGGACATCCAGCAGGAAGTCGCCGTCCTTGAGGTCGCCGACCTGGACTGTGGGCACACCAGCTCCAAAACTCATGCCCCCGACGCTACCGGACCGGACCGTGCAGGCCCGCCGGCCGCCGTCCACGGGGCCGGCTCAGCCCTGCAGCGCCGCCAGCTGCGCCTCGCGCTCGGCCACCTGGGCCCGCAGCTGCGCGGCGATGTCCTCGAGGAGTCCGTCGGGGTCGTCGGGCGCCAGCCGCAGCATGGAGCCGATGGCACTCTCCTCCAGGTTCCTGGCGAGCACCGTGAGCAGCTCCTTGCGCTCGGAGAGCCACTCCAGGCGGACGTACAGCTCCTCGGCCGGGCTGGGGACACGCTTCAGCTCAGGCCCGGCCGCCCACTCCTCGGCGAGTTCGCGCAGCTCGTCCGCGCTGCCACGGGCGTAGGCGGCGTTGACGCGGGTGATGAACTCCTCGCGGCGGGCGCGCTCCTTCTCCTCCTGCGCCAGGTCGGGGTGCGCCTTGCGGGCCAGCTCGCGGTAGAGCTTGCGAGCCTCCTCGCCGGGCCGCACCCGCTGCGGGGGACGCACCGGCTGGTCCGTGAGCATGGCGGTGGCCTCGGGGAACAGACCGTCCCCGTCCATCCAGCCGTTCATCAGCTCCTCGACGCCCGGGATCGGCATCAGCCGGGCGCGCGCCTCTTCGGCCTTCCGCCGGTCCTCGGGGTCGTCGCTGCGGGCCGCCCTGATCTCCAGGATCCGGGCTTCCAGCTCCTCGAGGCGGGCGTACATGGGGCCCAGCTTCTGTTCGTGCAGCCGGGAGAAGTTCTCGACCTCGACGCGGAACGTCTCCACGGCGATCTCGAACTCGATCAGCGCCTTCTCCGCCGCCCGCACGGCCTGTTCCAGCCGCTCCTCGGGCCGCGTCGCGCCGTCGCCGGCGGGCTTGCCCTGCGCGCCGGCGCCTTCACCCTGGTCACCTTCCGAGGTCGTCACCCGGACAGCGTAGGCCACCTGCGGGGACGGCACGCCCCGTCGCCGGGGCGTGCGCCGCCGCGGGGCCGGGGCCGCCCGTGGCGGACCGGCTCAGACCCCCATCTCCGCGGCGATCCGGCCCGCGCGAACGGCAGCCACCAGGGCCGTGTGGTCGGCCTCGGTGCGGTCGGCGTAGGCGACGGCGAACGCGGCGACCGCCTCGTCGAGCTCGTCGTTCTTGCCGCAGTACCCGGCGATCAGACGGGGGTCGGCGCTGTGGCTGTGGGCGCGGGCCAGCAGGGCGCCGGTCATACGGGCGTAGTCGTCGATCTGGTCGGCGGCCAGCGCGGCCGGGTCCACGCTGCCCTTGCGGTTGCGGAACTGGCGCACCTGGTACGGGCGGCCGTCGACGGTGGTCCAGCCCAGCAGGTTGTCGCTCACCACCTGCATCCGCTTCTGGCCCTCGACCACACGGCGCCCTTCGTGCTCCGGCTCGGGCGCGTCGAAGCCGGCGGCCGGGAGGTGCGGCGTCAGGGCGGAGGGGCGAGCCTCCTTGACCTGGAGGACGAGCGGTTCACCCCGGTGGTCGAGCAGCAGCACGACGTAGGAGCGGGTGCCGACGCTGCCGGTGCCGACGACACGGAACGCCACGTCGTGCACCGCGTACCGGGCGAGCAGAGGGTGGCGGTCGGCCGGGAGCGTGGCGAGGTACTGCTCCAGGGACGCCGCGACGGCGGACGCCTCGGCGTCCGGGACGCGGCGCAGCACGGGCGGGGCGTCGACGAAGCGGCGTTCGCCGTCCTCGGTGCGTTCCGTGGACCGGGCGGCGAAGCGGCCGCTGGTGTTGGAGCGGGCCTTCTCGGCGACCCGCTGCAAGGTGCCGACGAGGTCGTGCGCGTCGGTGTGGGAGACCAACTCCTCGTCCGCGATGGCGTTCCAGGCGTCCAGCGCAGGCAGCTTGGCCAGCAGCCGCATGGTGCGGCGGTAGGCGCCCACCGCGTCGTGCGCGGCGGCACGGCAGACGTCCTCGTCCGCTCCGGCCTCCCGCCCGGCGAGCACGAGGGAGGCGGCGAGCCGCTTGAGGTCCCACTCCCAGGGGCCGTGCACGGTCTCGTCGAAGTCGTTGAGGTCGATGACCAGGCCGCCGCGGGCGTCGCCGTAGAGGCCGAAGTTGGCCGCGTGGGCGTCGCCGCAGATCTGGGCGCCGATCCCGGTGACGGGCGTGCGGGCGAGGTCGTGGCCCATGAGGCCCGCGGAGCCGCGCAGGAAGGCGAACGGCGTGGCAGCCATCCGGCCGACGCGGATGGGCGTCAGCTCGGGCAGCCGGCCGCGGCCGGACTCCTCCACGGCGGTCACGGCGTCGGGCCGGGACGCGTCCGGGTCCAGGGCGGCGTGGGCGGTCCGGGGGACCCGTGCGCGCAGCGCCTTGCCCTCCCGCTTGGGCGTGCCTGCGGCGGGCCAACGGCCGAATCCCGGCACCTGCGGAAGCCGCGGTCCGGTCCCCGCGCCCGCGGCTCCGGACACCTCGGCGTCCCCTGCAACCCCTTCGGCTCGGGCGTCGCTCGCCACGACCGCCTCCCCCCTGCACATGTGTGCGGTGCACACCTGCCGACATCGATCGAGCAGACCGTACAACCGACGGACGCGCGGGCGGCAGCCCTGTGGACGACGCACAGCCTGTGGACAGCAGGGGGACGAGGCTCCCCCCGGGCCGCCCGACCGTTCGACCGTTCGACCGTTCGACCAGGCTCGGCCCCGGGCCTCGGCCCCGGCCCCAGGCCTCGGCCGCCTGCCCCATCCCGGCCTCCGCTCTGCTACGACCGGATTTCACCCCTCTTGCCGCCCCTGCGCCCACAATTCGATCATGAGATCTTCCTCACATGCGCCGCGCCCACCTCGCCTCCCGCAGGCGGAGAACCTCCAAGACGGCCGCCGGTCAGAAGCGGGCCCGGACCTGGATCACCCCGCGCCGGACACGGGCCGCCAGACCCCGACCGGGTCCACGGCGCTGTCCAGCGCCTAACGGTCGGGCGCTTCGGGAACATCTGTGTGCAGACGGCTCCGAGGCAGGTGCCGTAGGAGTATCCGAGCTAGGTGCCGTAGGAGTACTCGAGGTGGGAGATCTTCTTCCGGTTCCGTTCGTCGGATGTCAGGCCACAGCCGACGGGGGAGCTCCGGTCGATGCCCCGGGGGCCGGATCCGACGAGGTCGTACTTGTTCCTCACGGCCTTGGGAAGCTCGTCGGCCATGTACCGACGACAGTCGGACGACGGCTCGCGCCGGGTTTGCTTCCTCCGCTGCGCAGGCTCCCGAACTGACGGCGCAACAGCGCCGGGGGCGTCGTCCGGAAGTTCCTGCCGGGCTGGGTCAAGAACGAGGCCGTCAACATGTGACCGGTCCGACGGCTACGAGGGCCCCGCGGAGGTGAAGTCCGGCGTCTGGGGCGGCCCGCCGAGCGGTGAGCAGAGCATCACCCAGCTCTGAGACCTTTCTCACAGGGCGGGCTCCGAGAGGCGGGTGCTCAGCAAGACCCACAGAACCCACGCGGATCACCGACGGCTGAGGCCGCCGACGGCCCACTTCGGCATGCCCGGAGACAGACACCACACCGCAGAAACAAGTATGGGCGGCATCGCCATCACGATGCCGCCCATACTTGCGTTGTGCGCGAGGGGGGAGTTGAACCCCCACGCCCTTTCGGGCACTGGAACCTGAATCCAGCGCGTCTGCCTATTCCGCCACCCGCGCATTGGGTGTGTCTTCCGGTCCTTGCCCCGTGGGGCCTGGCGCCTTCCGACATCGAGAACATTAGCACGGTGGCCGGGGTGGATTCACATCCCATATCCGGGGCCGCCTCCGACCGGCGACGCCCCCGCGACCACCCCCGCAGGGCGTCCCGTTCACACCCGCACGGGCCGCAGGCCTGCCGATCCCGAACTCCCCACGCGAGCCCGCCACCGTCGACGGAGGCGACCCACCCCCGCGTTCATGTCGCAGCCATGACCGTCCCACGTATCAACCTCGTACCGGTGGCGTCCGTCTCCCCAGGAGACGGACGGAGACCACCGCCGGGTGCGGGACACTGGTCTGTGGCCCCCTCTACGATCCATGGCAGAACGACGGGCACCACCACGGCCGACGGAGTTCGAAGAGGAGCCTCGGAGGGAACTTCGTCAGGCGTCGACACCCGGCGGCCGGGCGGACAGGGGGAACCAGCCGATCGGGCGGCGCGTGGATACGATCAGTAAGCAGTACCAGGTAAGCGGTGCACGCAACGGTGCACGGGGCAGTACACAGGACGGCAGCGACGGAGGAGGTGCCCCATGGGAGTCCTGAAGAAGTTCGAGCAGCGTCTCGAAGGTCTGGTCAACGGCACCTTCGCCAAGGTGTTCAAGTCCGAGGTCCAGCCCGTGGAGATCGCCGGTGCGCTCCAGCGGGAGTGCGACAACAACGCCACCATCTGGAACCGCGACCGGACCGTCGTGCCCAACGACTTCATCGTGGAACTGAGCACACCGGACTTCGAGCGGCTGAGCCCGTACTCCGGGCAGCTCGGCGACGAGCTCGCCGGCATGGTCCGCGACTACGCCAAGCAGCAGCGCTACACGTTCATGGGTCCGATCAAGGTGCACCTGGAGAAGGCCGAGGACCTCGACACCGGCCTGTACCGGGTGCGCAGCCGCACGCTCGCCTCCTCCGCCAGCCAGGCGGCGGCCCCCGGAGCGGCCGCCGCTCCGCCCCCGCCCGCCGGCCGTCCCGGAGGTTACGGCTACCCGCCGGCCGCCCCCGCGGGCGCCCCGCCCATGCCCGCCGCACCGCCTCCCGGCCGCCCCGGCGGGTACGGCTACCCGCCGGCCGCGGCCCCCGGCCCGGTGCCCGGCGGACGCACCCGCTACTGGATCGAGATCAACGGCACCCGCCACCAGATCTCCCGCCCCACCCTGGTGATGGGCCGCAGCACCGAGGCCGACGTGCGGATCGACGATCCCGGCGTCTCCCGCCGGCACTGCGAGATCCGGACCGGAACGCCCTCGACGATCCAGGATCTCGGCTCCACCAACGGCATCGTGGTGGACGGACAGCACACCACCCGCGCTACGCTCCGCGACGGCTCGCGGATCGTCGTGGGCAGCACCACCGTTATCTATAGGCAAGCCGAAGGGTGAAGCGGGGGCAATGTCAGAGCTGACCCTCACGGTCATGCGGCTGGGTTTCCTGGCCGTTCTGTGGCTGTTCGTGATCGTGGCCGTGCAGGTCATCCGGAGTGACCTGTTCGGCACTCGCGTCACCCAGCGCGGATCCCGGCGCGAGGCCGGCCGGCAGCAGGCGGCCCGCCAGGCTCCGCCCCAGCAGCGCCAGCAGTCCTCCGGCGGCCGCCGCGGCCGCAACACCCCCACCAAGCTGGTCGTGACCGAGGGCACCCTGACCGGTACCACCGTCGCGCTCCAGGGCCAGACCATCACCCTGGGCCGGGCGCACGACAGCACGATCGTGCTGGACGACGACTACGCCTCCAGCCGCCATGCCAGGATCTACCCGGACCGCGACGGCCAGTGGATCGTCGAGGACCTGGGCTCCACCAACGGCACCTACCTGGACCGGACCCGGCTGACGACCCCCACGCCGATTTCGCTGGGCGCACCGATCCGCATCGGCAAGACCGTCATCGAGCTGCGGAAGTAGTACGAGAATGAGCGAGCGGAGCGAGCACGCAGTGGGGGTCCTCACCCAGGGTCCCGGCGCGCTCCCGACCGGAGGGTGGGCAGTGTGGCTCGACACGACCGGCTGTACCCGGAGCCGACGGGCGAGGTGCGCATGAGTCTGTCCCTGCGCTTCGCCGCCGGATCGCACAAGGGCATGATCCGGGAGGGCAACGAGGACTCCGGTTACGCCGGTCCCCGCCTGCTCGCCATCGCCGACGGCATGGGCGGCGCCGCCGCCGGTGAGGTCGCCTCCTCCGAGGCGATCTCCACGATCGTCGCCCTCGACGACGACGTGCCCGGATCCGACCTGCTCACCTCCCTCGGCACGGCCGTCCAGCGGGCCAACGACCAGCTGCGCATGATGGTCGAGGAGGACCCCCAGCTCGAGGGCATGGGAACCACCCTGACCGCGCTGCTGTGGACCGGCCAGCGCCTGGGCATGGTGCACGTCGGCGACTCCCGCGCCTACCTCCTGCGCGACGGCGTCCTCACCCAGATCACCCAGGACCACACCTGGGTGCAGCGTCTGGTGGACGAGGGCCGGATCACCGAGGAGGAAGCCACCACCCACCCGCAGCGGTCGCTGCTGATGCGGGCCCTGGGCAGCGGCGAGCACGTCGAACCCGACCTCTCCATCCGCGAGGTCCGGGCCGGCGACCGCTACCTGATCTGCTCCGACGGCCTGTCCGGCGTGGTCTCCCACCAGACCCTCGAGGAGGCCCTGGCGAGCTACCAGGGCCCCGAGGAGACGGTCCAGAACCTGATCGAGCTGGCGCTGCGCGGCGGCGGGCCCGACAACATCACCGTGATCGTCGCCGACGTGCTGGACCTGGACACCGGCGACACCCTGGCCGGTCAGCTGTCCGACACCCCGGTCGTGGTCGGCGCCGTCGCGGAGAACCAGAACCAGCTGCACGACAACGGCATCATGCAGACCCCGGCGGGCCGTGCCTCCGGCCTCGGGCGGCGGCGCGGCGGGGGCGGCGAGTTCGGCCCGCCCGGCAGCGGTGACGTCACCGGTTTCATCCAGACCGACGGCTTCGGCTACGGCGACGACGACTTCGTGAAGCCCGCCAAGAACCGCCGGTGGATCAAGAGGTCCGTGTACAGCCTGCTCACGCTGGCCGTCATCGGCGCCGGCCTGTACGGCGGATGGCGCTGGACGCAGACGCAGTACTACGTCGGCGCCAAGGGCGAGCACGTCGCGCTGTACCGGGGCATCAACCAGGACCTGGCCTGGGTTTCCCTCTCGAAGGTCGAGAAGGACCACCCCGAGATCGAACTCAAGTACCTGCCGCCCTACCAGCGCAAGCAGGTCGAGGCGACCATCGTCGAGGGCGATCTCTACGGCGCGCGGGAGAAGATCGAGGAACTGGCCGTCCAGGCCTCCGCGTGCAGGAAGCAGGCCGAGCGGCGCGCCGCCGACAGCGAGAACAGCGCGCGTACCGGCGAGGGCGAGGCCGGAGGCACCACGGGAACCACGCCCGCCTCCTTCGCGTCCAAGGCATCGCCGTCGCCGAACCCTTCCGACTCGGCGAAGGCCCCTGACCCGGAGCAGTCCACGACCCCGTCCACGACCGCACCCACTACCAGCCCCGGCCCCAGCCTCTCGGAGGAAGAGCAGAAGGTCGTCTCGCTGTGCGGTAAGCAGTAGGCAAGCCGTGAGAGGCCCTGTCACACGATGAGCAGTACTTCCAACCCGTCGACGCAGCACACGTCCACGATCGGTGCCATCGGCGCGCCCAGCCGCCGCAACACCGAGCTGGCGCTGCTGGTGTTCGCCGTCGTCATCCCGGTCTTCGCCTACGCCAACGTGGGTCTCGCCCTCGACGACCAGGTACCCGCCGGGCTGCTGAGCTACGGCCTGGGCCTCGGTCTGATGGCGGGCCTGGGCCACCTCGCCGTACGCAAGTTCGCCCCGTACGCGGACCCGCTGCTGCTGCCGCTGGCCACGCTGCTCAACGGCCTGGGACTGGTCGCCATCTGGCGCCTGGACCAGTCGGAGAAGCTCCAGGCGAGCCGGACCTTCGTGGAGGCGGCGCCGCGCCAGCTGATGTACTCGGCGATCGGCGTGGCCTTCTTCGTGGCCGTGCTGTTCTTCCTCAAGGACCACCGCGTCCTGCAGCGCTACACCTACATCTCGATGGCCGGCGCGCTGGTGCTGCTGCTCCTGCCCCTGGTCCCGGGTCTCGGGCACAACGTCTTCGGCGCGAAGATCTGGATCAAGATCCCGGGCCTCGGCACGCTCCAGCCCGGTGAGTTCGCCAAGATCGTCCTGGCGGTGTTCTTCGCGGGCTACCTGATGGTGAAGCGCGACGCCCTGGCGCTCGCCAGCCGCCGCTTCATGGGCCTCTACCTGCCCCGCGGCCGTGACCTCGGCCCGATCATCGTGGTCTGGATCATCTCCATCCTGATCCTGGTCTTCGAGACCGACCTCGGTACCTCGCTGCTGTTCTTCGGCATGTTCGTGATCATGCTGTACGTCGCCACCGAGCGGACCAGCTGGATCGTGTTCGGTCTGCTGATGTCCGCGGTCGGCGCCGTCGGCGTCGCGAGCTTCGAGCCGCACATCCAGACGCGTGTGCAGGCCTGGCTGGACCCGATGCGCGAGTTCGAGCTGAGCCGCGCCGGCGTCCAGGACGGCATCGTCCACTCCGAGCAGGCCATGCAGGCGCTGTGGGCCTTCGGCTCCGGCGGCACGCTCGGCTCCGGCTGGGGCCAGGGCCACTCCGACCTCATCGGCTTCGCCGCCAACTCCGACTTCATCCTCGCCACCTTCGGCGAGGAGCTGGGCCTGGCCGGCGTCATGGCGCTGCTGCTGCTCTACGCGCTGATCGTGGAACGGGGCGTGCGCACCGCGCTCGCCGCCCGTGACCCGTTCGGCAAACTGCTCGCCATCGGCCTCTCCGGCGCCTTCGCGCTCCAGGTCTTCGTGGTGGCCGGCGGTGTCATGGGCCTCATCCCGCTGACCGGTATGACGATGCCCTTCCTGGCCTACGGAGGTTCCTCCGTGATCGCCAACTGGGCGCTGATCGGCATCCTGCTGAGGATCAGCGACACCGCCCGCCGGCCGGCGCCCGCACCCGTCTCCAACCCCGACGCCGAGATGACCCAGGTGGTCCGCCCGTGAACAAGCCCCTGCGCCGGGTCGCCATCTTCTGCGGCCTGCTGATGCTCGCCCTGCTCGTCCGGAACAACTGGATCCAGTACGCCCAGGCCGACAAGCTCCGCACGGACGAGAAGAACCGCCGCGTGGCGATCGAGCGGTACGCCACCCCGCGCGGCGACATCATCGTCGACGGCGAGCCCATCACCGGCCACAAGGCGACCGGCGGCGACTTCGCCTACAAGCGGACGTACAAGGACGGCGCCATGTGGGCGCCGGTCACCGGCTACGTCTCCCAGGCCTTCGGCGCCAACCAGCTGGAGTCCATCGAGGACGGCATCCTCACCGGCAACGACGACCGGCTCTTCTTCCGCAACACGCTCGACATGCTGACCGGCAAGAAGAAGCAGGGCGGCAACGTCGTCACCACGCTCAGCGGCGCCGCCCAGAAGGCCGCCTACAACGGCCTGAAGAAGCAGGGCGGCAAGGGTTCCGTCGTCGCCCTGGAGCCGTCCACCGGCAAGATCCTCGCGCTGGCCTCGTACCCGTCGTACGACCCGTCCACGATCGCGGGCAACAGCCTCGAGACGGACTCCAAGGCGTGGGAGAAGCTGCAGAAGAAGAACAACCCGGACGACCCGATGCTGAACCGGGCGCTCCGTGAGGTGTACCCGCCCGGCTCCACCTTCAAGGTCGTCACGGCCGCCGCCGCGCTGGAGCACGGCATGGTCGAGGACGCGGACCAGAAGACCGACACCCCCCTGCCCTACATCATGAAGGGCACCACGACCGAGCTGAAGAACGACGGCGACCTGCCCTGCAAGGACGCCAGCCTCCGCGAGGCGCTCCGCGTCTCCTGCAACACCGTCTTCGGCAAGCTCGGCACCGACCTCGGCAACGACAAGATGCTGGAGACGGCCAAGAAGTTCGGCTTCGGCCAGGAGCACTTCACGCCGGTCCGCACCAGCTCCTCCCTGTTCGACAAGGACATGGAGCCGTCGCAGGTCGCGCTGTCCTCCATCGGCCAGTTCAACACCGCGGCGACCCCGCTGCAGATGGCCATGGTCGCCGCCGCGGTAGCCAACAACGGCACGCTGATGAAGCCGTACATGGTGGACGAGCTGCAGACGCCGAGCCTCGACACCGTGGAGAAGACGGACCCGGAGGAGCTGAGCGAGCCGCTCTCGCCGGAGAACGCCCAGATCCTCCAGTCGATGATGGAGACCGTCGTCAACGACGGCACCGGCGGCAACGCCAAGATCGACGGCGTCACGGTCGGCGGCAAGACCGGTACCGCCCAGCACGGCGAGAACAACAGCAAGAACCCGTACGCCTGGTTCATCTCCTACGCCAAGACCGGTGACGGCAGCGCGCCCGTCGCCGTGGCGGTCGTCATCGAGGACGAGAACGCGGTGCGAGGTGACATCTCCGGTGGCGGCCTCGCGGCCCCGATCGCCAAGAGCGTGATGGAGGCGGTCCTCAAGAGCAAGCAGTGACCCCGGTCACGTCCGCTTCACATCGGTGCACGTTGCGGTACCGGTCCTGTATCGGCTGACGCACTTTGCCAGGGCACAGAAAAAGAGCCGGGTACGGTAGGCCCGGAACGCAGCCTCCGACCGCACAAGGGTGCCGGTCGGGACCGACGGAGAGGGCTGGTAGGTAGCTATGGAAGAGCCGCGTCGCCTCGGCGGCCGGTACGAACTGGGCCAGGTGCTCGGTCGCGGTGGAATGGCGGAGGTCTACCTCGCGCACGACACCCGGCTCGGCCGCACCGTGGCAGTGAAGACGCTCCGCGCCGATCTCGCGCGTGACCCGTCCTTCCAGGCCCGGTTCCGCCGGGAGGCCCAGTCGGCCGCCTCGCTCAACCATCCCGCGATCGTCGCGGTCTACGACACGGGCGAGGACTACATCGACGGGGTCTCCATCCCGTACATCGTCATGGAGTACGTCGACGGCTCCACGCTCCGTGAGCTGCTGCACAGCGGTCGCAAGCTGCTGCCGGAGCGCACGCTGGAGATGACCATCGGCATTCTCCAGGCGCTCGAGTACTCCCACCGGGCCGGCATCGTCCACCGCGACATCAAGCCCGCGAACGTCATGCTGACGCGCAACGGCCAGGTCAAGGTCATGGACTTCGGCATCGCCCGCGCCATGGGCGACTCCGGCATGACGATGACCCAGACCGCCGCCGTCATCGGCACCGCCCAGTACCTCTCCCCGGAGCAGGCCAAGGGCGAGCAGGTCGACGCGCGGTCCGACCTGTACTCCACCGGCTGCCTGCTGTACGAACTCCTCACCGTCCGGCCGCCGTTCGTGGGCGACTCCCCGGTCGCGGTCGCGTACCAGCACGTACGGGAGGAGCCGCAGCCCCCGAGCGTCTTCGACCCCGAGATCACGCCCGAGATGGACGCGATCGTGCTGAAGGCGCTGACCAAGGACCCCGACTACCGCTACCAGTCGGCCGACGAGATGCGCGCCGACATCGAGGCGTGCCTCGACGGCCAGCCGGTAGCGGCGACGGCCGCCATGGGCGCCGTCGGCTACGGCGGTTACCCGGACGACCAGCCGACGACGGCGCTGCGCTCGGACGCCGGCCCGGGTGGGGGCGCCACCTCGATGCTGCCGCCCATGAACCCGGACGACGGCGGCTACGGCTACGACGAGCGCCAGAGCCGGCGCCGCCCGCAGAAGAAGAACAACACCAGCACGATATTGCTGGTCGTGGCCGGTGTCCTGGTCCTGATCGGCGCCGTCCTGATCGGCCGTTGGGCGATCAGCGGTGGCGGCGTGGACAACAGCACCGTCGCGGCCCCGAACTTCGTCGGCGAGTCCAAGGCGGATGCGCAGAAACGGGCCGACAACACCGACTTGAAGCTGACCTTCACGGAGAAGCCCTGCGAGAAGCAGGCCAAGGGCAACATCTGCGAGCAGGATCCGGAGGCCGGGACCAAGGTGGACAAGGGGGACACCATCAGCTTGGTGGTGTCCACCGGTGCGCCCAAGGTCGCGGTGCCGAGTGTGATCGGCGACAAGCTCGAGGACGCCAAGGCGGAACTCGAGGGCGAGAAGTACGGGTTCGTCGTCGAGGTCGAGGAAGAGATCAGCGGCGAGGAGCCGGGCACCGTCATCGAGCAGAAGCCGGACCTCGGCGACGAGGTGGAGAAGGGCACCACCGTCACCCTCACGGTCGCCAAGGCCGAGGAGAAGGCCACGGTCCCGGACGTCGTCACCAAGAGCTGTGAAGAGGCCACGGCCCAGATGACGGCGAACAACCTCACGGGCAGCTGCGTCGAGGAGGAGACCAACGACCCGAACCTGGTCGGCAAGGTCATCCGCACCTCGCCCTCGGCGAACACCGAGGTCTCCAAGGGCACCCAGGTGCAGATCTTCATCGGCAAGGCGAAGGCACCCGAGAAGGTCGCCGTGCCGGGCGTCAACGGCCAGCGCCTCGAGGACGCTCAGCGCATGCTCGGGGAGGCAGGACTTTCCCTCGCCGACGTCGTCGGGCCCAAGGACCCCAACGCCCGCGTACTGACGTCCAACCCGCCTCAGGGCAGCCAGGTGGACAAGGGATCGCCAGTCACTCTGATCACCGGCGGTGGCGGAAACGGCGGCTTCTTCGGCTGACCCGGCGGTCCTCCGCACGACAAGAGCCCCGGTCCCCTCTTCGGAGGGGACCGGGGCTCCTTGCTGTTCCTGGGGGGAGGGAGGTGCTCAGCGCAGCTCCTCCGGAGGAGTCCTGTTCTCGTCCACCTTCTCCTTGCGGACCAGTTCGCCCCAGACGATGTAGCGGTACTTGCTGGTGTAGATCGGCGTGCAGGTCGTCAGGGTGATGTAGTGGCCGGCCTTCTCACGGCCGGACTCCTCGGGGACCTTGGAGAGGACGCCGACGTTGTACTTCGAGGTCTCCGGGAGGATGCCGTAGACCTTGTAGACGAACCACGTGTCCTTCGTCTCGAAGACGATCGGGTCGCCCTTCTTGATCTTGTGGATGCCGTGGAACTTGGCGCCGTGGCCGTCCCTGTGGGCGGCGAGGGAGAAGTTGCCCTTCTTGCCGGACGTCGGCAGCGTCGCCTTCACGGGGTCCGTGTAGTAGCCGGCCACGCCGTCGTTGAGGACCTTCATCGACGTGCCCTTCTCCACGAGGATGTCGTCGCCGCTCATCGTGGGCACGTGCAGGAAGCCGATGCCGTCCTTGCTGTCGTACACGGCGGGCGCGTCGCGTTCGCCGCCGTCGGACTCCTGTGCCCAGGAGTCGCGCACCTGGTCCGCCTGCCGGTCCGCCGCGCGGTCCGCGACGACGTTCGTCCACCACAGCGAGTAGACGACGAACAGGCCGAGCAGGACCCCCGCGGTGATGAGCATCTCCCCGAAGAAGCTGATCACCATGGCCACCGGCCCCAGACGGCGGCGCCCTCGGGGAGGCGGGGACGCGTGCGTGTGCTGTGCGGTGTCGTCGGCGGTCGCTGCCACGTTTCCTCTGCCCTTAACTGACGAGCGCATCCGGCTTGCCCTTGCTGCGCGGCCGTTCCTCGACCATCTGACCCCAGACGATCAAGCGGTACTTGCTGGTGAACTCAGGTGTGCACGTGGTCAGCGTGATGTAGCGGCCCGGTCCGGTGAAGCCCGAGCCCTTGGGCACCGGGTCGAGGACGCTGACGTTGCTCGGCGGCGTCACCGGCAGCATCGACGCCGTCTTGTAGACGAAGTACTTGTCCTGCGTCTCCACGACGATCGGATCGCCCGGCTGCAGCCGGTTGATGTACCGGAACGGCTCCCCGTGCGTGTTGCGGTGCCCCGCCAGACCGAAGTTGCCGGTCTTGTCGTACGGCATCGCCGTCTTCAGCGCGCCCTCCGCGTAGTGGCCGACCATGCCCCGGTCGAGCACCTTCTTGCTGTTGATGCCCTCGGCGATCGGCACCACCACGTCCAGCTTCGGTATGTGCAGCAGCGCGAAGCCCTGCCCGGGCTCGAACGCGCCGGGCTTGCGCTCGCCGTTCGCCCAGTCCTGCTGGAGGTCGCTGGCCTCCTTGCCGGCCTGCGCCTGCGCCCGCACGTTCGTCCACCACAGCTGGTAGGTGACGAACAGCAGCATCAGCACGCCGGTGGTGATGAACACCTCGCCGATGGCACGGCTCGCCATCACCGCCGGGCCGGGCTTGCGCGCCCGTGCCTGGCGGCGCGCCTCGACCCGGGTCAGCGGAGCCCGTGGCACGCCCTCAGAGGCGCTGTCACCCGTTCTTCCGGCCGCCGCCCCGTCGCCGGACTTGTGCGAGCCTCCACGGCGCCCGTGGCGCTTCCTGGCGGCCTTCCTGCGGGCCGCCCGGCCTCCGGTCGGCGGAGTCTCTTCGCGCGTCGTCCGCGGCGGCGGGTCCGGGATACGCAGCGCGACGGTCTCCTCGTCGATCGGGGGGAGCTGCGCGGTCGCGTCCTCGGCGCCGCCCGCGTAGGGGTCGGGCCCCGCCGCCCGGCCGCCGTACCAGCCGTCCCCGTACGCGCCCTGGACCCCGTACGGCTGCCCGCCGTACGGGGTGCCCTGGTCGCCGGCGCCGTATCCGTGGGCGCCGGACTCGCGCTCGGGGCGCAGCGCCGTCACGCCGAGGACCTGCCCACCACCGGGGCGAGCCCCTCAGACCTCGCCACAGCGTCCGGGTCGCCGCACTCCGCGAGCCAGTTGGCCAGCATCCGGTGGCCGTGCTCGGTCAGCACCGACTCGGGGTGGAACTGCACCCCCTCCACCGGAAGTTCACGGTGCCTCAGGCCCATGACGATGCCGTCCTCGGTGCGGGCCGTGACCTCCAGCTCGGCCGGCACCGTGGCCGGCTCGGCGGCCAGCGAGTGGTACCGGGTGGCGGTGAACGGGGAGGGCAGCCCGGCGAAGACGCCCTTGCCCTCGTGCGTCACCGGGGAGGTCTTGCCGTGCAGCAGCTCGGGGGCGCGGTCGACGACACCGCCGTACGCCACCTGCATCGACTGCATGCCGAGGCAGACGCCGAAGACGGGCACACCGGTCGCGGCGCAGTGCCGCACCATGTCCACGCAGACCCCGGCCTCTTCGGGGGTACCGGGGCCCGGAGACAGCAGCACGCCGTCGAAGCCGTCCTGGGCGTGCGACGTGGACACCTCGTCGTTGCGCAGGACCTCGCACTCGGCGCCCAGCTGGTACAGGTACTGGACCAGGTTGAAGACGAAGCTGTCGTAGTTGTCCACGACGAGAATGCGCGCGCTCACTGGTTGTCCACCGTCACATCGTTGAAGGGCAGCAGCGGCTCCGCCCACGGGAAGACGTACTGGAAGAGGACGTAGACCACGACGGTGATCAGCACGAGTGAGATGAGTGCCCTCACCCATCCGTTGCCCGGCAGATGCCGCCAGATCCAGCTGTACATGCCGTCCCTTCCGTCGTACCACGGCACCAGACCCACGCCGTACGCCACCAGACTAACGGCGTAACGCCCTCTGTTTCCCGGCCTCCACAGCCTGTGTGACAAGCCGACCGGTCCGCTGTATGCACCTCTCAGTACGTGCCGCGGGGCCGATCGCCTCGATACCGCGCGCATGTTCCACGTGAAACCGGCCGGGGGGACGGCGGGTGTCAGTCGACGGGTTCGGCGTAGTGCAGGTCCACGGTGCCGGAGTAGCCGGGCAGCGTGGTGGTCCCCTCGTCCTCGACCTTCCAGCCGAGGCCGTAGACGTTGACGTAGACCATGTAGTTCTGGATCGCCGGCGAGGCGGCGAGCGCCTTCTTCAGCTTCTCCGGGTCCCCGACCGCGGTGATCGTGTACGGCGGGGAGTAGACGCGGCCTTGGAGGATCAGGGTGTTGCCCACACAGCGGACGGCGCTGGTGGAGATCAGCCGCTGGTCCATGACCTGTATGCCTTCGGCGCCGCCCTGCCACATGGCGTTCACCACGGCCTGGAGGTCCTGCTGGTGGATGACCAGATAGTCCGGCTGCGGCTCGGGATAGCCGGGGAGCTTGGCGGTGGCGTCCGGCGGCGCGTCGTTCAGCGTGACGGTGACCGCCTCGCCCTTCAGCTTCTGGGTGCCGGCGTGCTCCTCCAGCGCGGCGAGCCGGGCGTCCTCGGCCTCGGTGCTGCCGTCGTCCCGCTCGGCGAGGGCCTCTACGTCCTTGCGCAACGCGCCGTTGGACTCGTCGAGCTCGGCGTTCTTCCGGCTGCGCTCGTGGATCAGGTCGGACAGCTTCAGCAGGGAGGCGTCCGTGCGGATGTTGGTGCCCTTGGCCGTGTCGAAGCTGACGAAGAAGAGGAGGCCCGCGAGGGCGAAGATGCCCGCGGTGAGCACCCGCACCGGACGCAGACGGCGTGGGCGGGCCGCGGGACTGGATTCCGTCCCCGGGAAGTCGGCAGAATTGCTCAACGTACCCTTATCTCCTTCGGCGCCGTAGAAGCACTACGCTAACGGACGCCCGGGGGAGCACTCAGAGTCCCCTTGTACGCTGCCCCGAGCCCGACCCAGACCCTGCGCGGCCACGCAGCGCATCGACAGGAGAGACCCTCGTGCCGAAGTCACGTATCCGCAAGAAGGCCGACTACACGCCGCCTCCGGCCAAGCAGACGGCCGCGATCAAGCTGACCAACCGGGCCTGGGTCGCGCCGGTGATGCTGGCCCTCTTCCTCATCGGCCTGGCCTGGATCGTCGTCTTCTACGTCACGGACGGCTCGTTGCCCATCGACCAGCTGGGCAACTGGAACATCGTGGTGGGCTTCGGCTTCATCGCCGCCGGGTTCGGCGTCTCCACTCAGTGGAAGTAGTGCCGGATCGGGCGCAGCGCCCGGCCCCGGCCGGCCGCTGCGCCCTGCCCTGCCCGAAGAGGTCTACAGCTCTGGGCAGGGTTATCCCCTGAGTTATCCACAGCCCTTGTCCACATGTGGATAGGCGACCCGATCTGTGGATAACCCTCTTCGAGGTTGACGCCGGTGTGACAGAAACACCACCAACCGAAAGTCTGTTCGCATGTAGCCTGACCTGCGCCAACAGCGGTCAGTGACCGAACACGGCACGCTTCTCGCACGATGTGCACAAGATCCGGCACCGTCTGTGGACAAACCCCGGCTCAGGTGAGCTGCGCGGTCCTCACCAGGGTGAGCAGCACCACCACGGCCAGGACCAGCGCACAGGTGCCGTACTGCACCAGCACCCGCCGATCCCGCGGGGCGTGCACCATCGCGTAGCCGACGACCACACCGGCGACCAGCCCGCCGATGTGCGCCTGCCAGGCGATGCCGCTCCAGCTGAAGGTGATGACGAGGTTGATCGCCAGCAGGGCGATGATCGGCCGCATGTCGTAGCGGAGGCGGCGCATCAGCACGGCCGTCGCGCCGAACAGTCCGAAGACCGCGCCCGACGCGCCGAGCGAGGCCGTGCTCCCCCCGGCCAGCAGATACGTCAGGGCGCTGCCCGCCAGGCCGGAGATCAGGTACAGCGCGAGATAGCGCGCCCGGCCCAGGTGCTGTTCCAGCGGTCCGCCCAGCAGCCACAGGCTGAGCATGTTGAAGCCGATGTGCCAGATCTCCTCGTGCGTGAACATCGAGGTCACCAGCCGGTACCACTCGCCGCCCGCCACGCCCTGGGTGGGCGTGAACGGCGCCGGCGGCCAGGCGCCCACCAGGTAGAGGTCGGACAGCAGCGACCTCTCGATCGTCACAGCGAGGAAGACCGCGACGTTGATCCCGATGAGGATCTTGGTCACCAGCCGTGGATCCGCGGCGACGGTCCCGCCGGCCAGCGTGCGGGGCATGGAGGCCGACGGCGCGTGCCCCGCGCCCCCGCCGCCGCGGACGCACTCAGGGCACTGGAAACCGACCGAGGCGTCGACCATGCACTCCGGACAGATCGGCCGCTCGCACCGGGTGCAGCGGATACCGGTCTCGCGGTCCGGGTGGCGATAACAGCCGGGGACGCGCTGGGCGTCCTGCCGGCCGCCGGCGGCCTGGTCGTCCATGAGAGCCCCTAGGTCGTTGGAAAAGCCCCGCCCCGCCCATCCTTACGGATGAGCGGGGCGATTGGTTCCCTTGGAGGCTTTCGCGCCCCGGGGGAGCGAAGGGCTCAGCCTTCGCGGATCTCGACCGACTCGATGACCACGTCGTTCACCGGACGGTCGGTGCGCGGGTTGGTCTGCGTCGAGGCGATGGTGTCGATGACCTTCTGGCTGGCGGCGTCGGTGACCTCGCCGAAGATCGTGTGCTTGCGGTTCAGCCAGGCCGTCGGGGAGACGGTGATGAAGAACTGCGAGCCGTTGGTGCCCGGGCCCGCGTTGGCCATCGCCAGCAGGTAGGGCTTGTCGAAGCGCAGGTCCGGGTGGAACTCGTCCTCGAACTGGTAGCCGGGGCCGCCGGTGCCGTTGCCCAGCGGGTCACCGCCCTGGATCATGAAGCCGCTGATTACCCGGTGGAAGACCGTGCCGTCGTAGAGCCTGTCCGTGGTCTTCTGCCCGGTCTGGGGGTTGGTCCACTCCCGCTCGCCCTTGGCGAGCTCGACGAAGTTCTTGACCGTCTTCGGCGCCTGGTTCGCGAAGAGCTTGACCGCGATGTCGCCGTGATTGGTCTTCAGGGTGGCGTAGAGCTGCTCAGCCACGATGTGCCTTCCGTTGTCTTTCCGTGACTCCCCGATCCTCGCACGGACCGGCGGCGCAGTCGCCCGGCCTCGGTGCACAGAAGGCGTCCGGAGCCGTACCGCTCGCGGAAACCGTCACGAGTCCTTCCGCGCCGGGGGCACATCGTGCCGATCCGTGGCATCGTCGGCGACAAGCACCCGTTACACCGTATTCGCCCCCCTTGCCCTCGATACCGCCGTCGGCCACCGAGGACGGCACCCGTTCGCCCGTCCACGCATGCCGCTCGCCGACCCGGCAGGCATGATCCGGAAAAGGGTGGAAAGTCGAAATACCGTACGCCACCGAGGAGGAGGAACTCGTGACCCGCATCGACAGCGTGCGCGCCGCGACCGGTTCGGCGAAGGACAGCGTGCTGCACGCCGCGGAAGTGGTGGCGCCCTACGCCGACACGGCCAAGGTCAGGGCCGCGCACTACGCACAGGAGGCCCGCGTACGGCTCGCGCCCAAGGTGTCGCAGGCCGCGGAACAGGCACGCGTGGCCGCCGAACAGGCGCGTGTGCAGTACGACGCCCGTGTGCAGCCGTATCTGGAACAGGCTCGGACCCACGTGCCGCCGAAGGTCGACAAGGCCGCCCAGCAGGCCGCCGTCCGCACGCGTCTCGCCGCGCGCCAGGCCGCGGATTACTCCCGGCCGGTGCTCGAGCAGGCGGTGGCCGCCGCCGGACCCGCGCGGGAGGAGGCCGCGGCCAGGAGTGCGGCCGCGCTCGCCGCTCTGCGGGGCCAGGTCACGGCCCGGCAGATCCAGAAGCTCGTGCGCAAGCAGCAACGGCGGGCCGCGGCCGGCCGTGCGGCCAAGGTCGTGTTGATCGTGGGCGCCGTGGCAGGAGGCGCCTACGCCGCGTGGAAGTGGTGGGACAAGCAGGCCAACCCGGACTGGCTGGTGGAACCGCCGGCCGCGACGGACGTGTCCGGCTCGACCACCCTGACCTCCGTGGACGGCAGCGACGTGGGGAGCCTGGACCCCGAGGTCGCGGCCAAGGAGGCCGAGGAAGAGGCCGCCAAGCGCGACGAGGAGTGACCGGAAGCCGATCGTCAGCACGAGGAACGGCGCGAACGACGCGGCGGGACAGAGGATTTGAGGCCTCTGTCCCGCCGCGTCGTTTCACGTGAAACAAGACCCCTCACACCGCGTTTCCGCAGGTGGAGGGGTCTTCTCTGTGGAGCCTAGGGGAGTCGAACCCCTGACATCTGCCATGCAAAGACAGCGCTCTACCAACTGAGCTAAGGCCCCGGAGGGGATGCGTCCACCAGGGCGAACAGATCCCGGCAGGCGTCCGGGACCAGAGTACCGGGTCCCCCCGGGTGTTCCGCAAAGAGATTGGGGGTCCCCGTGACCAACCACTCTCCGTAAGATGCGTGGCGTGGTTCGCTCTAGCGAACCCACGGTTCATGGGGAAGCGATGGGGAGACGCAATGGACGCCGCACAGCAGGAAGCCACCGCCAGAGCGCGGGAACTGCAGCGGAATTGGTACGGGGAGCCGTTGGGGGCGCTCTTCCGTAGGCTCATAGACGACCTGGGCCTCAACCAGGCCCGTCTGGCGGGGGTGCTCGGACTGTCGGCTCCGATGCTGTCGCAGCTGATGAGCGGCCAGCGGGCGAAGATCGGCAATCCGGCGGTGGTCCAGCGTGTGCAGCTGCTCCAGGACCTGGCGGGGCAGGTCGCGGACGGCAGCGTCAGCGCGGCCGAGGCGACGGAGCGCATGGAGGAGATCAAGAAGTCCCAGGGGGGTTCCGTCCTCACCAACACCACGCAGACCACGAGCAGTTCAGGTGCTCCCACGGTCAAGCGCGTGGTCCGTGAGATCCAGTCCTTGCTGCGGTCGGTGGCGGCCGCCGGCGACATCCTCGACGCTGCGGACTCCCTCGCGCCCACACACCCGGAGCTCGCGGAGTTCCTCCGGGTCTACGGCGCCGGGCGCACGGCCGACGCGGTCACGCACTACCAGTCGCACCAGAGCTGATGCACCGCCCGGCGGCCGATGGGGGTTCGGCCGCCGGTGACACGTGGGGGCCGGGGGGACACCGGGGCACAGGGGGAGTCGTATCGCGCGTCGTGGGGGAGAGACAGGGGGACACCTCAGGGGGAGGAGCGACGCAGAGTCATGGGTGAGGTCTTCGCCGGCCGGTACGAGCTGGTCGACCCGATCGGACGCGGGGGCGTGGGCGCGGTGTGGCGCGCCTGGGACCACCGCCGTCGCCGCTATGTGGCGGCGAAGGTGCTGCTGCAGAGCGACGCCCACTCCCTGCTGCGCTTCGTGCGCGAGCAGGCGCTGCGGATCGACCACCCTCATGTGCTCGCTCCCACCAGCTGGGCCGCCGACGACGACAAGGTCCTCTTCACCATGGACCTGGTGGCCGGCGGCTCCCTGGTGCACCTGGTCGGCGACTACGGTCCGCTGCCGCCCGCGTTCGTCTGCACCCTCCTCGACCAGCTCCTCTCAGGGCTCGCGGCGGTGCACGCGGAGGACGTGGTGCACCGCGACATCAAGCCCGCCAACGTGCTGCTCGAGGCGACCGGCCGGGGCAGGCCGAAGCTCCGGCTGTCGGACTTCGGCATCGCGATGCGGCTGGGCGAGCCCAGGCTGACCGAGACCGACCTGGTCGTCGGCACCCCGGGGTATCTGGCCCCGGAGCAGATGATGGGCGCCGAGCCGGACTTCCCCGCAGACCTCTTCGCCGTGGGCCTGGTCGCCCTGTACCTGCTCGAGGGCGCGAAGCCGGACGCCAAGGCTCTCATTCAGTACTTCGCCGACCACGGGACGCCGGGTGCGCCGCAGGGCGTCCCCGAGCCGCTGTGGCAGGTGGTGGCCACCTTGCTGCAGCCCGATCCGGAGGCGCGTTTCCGCACGGCGACGGGGGCGCGGAAGGCGCTCGCCGCGGCGGCGGAGCTGCTGCCGGAGCCCGGCCCCGACGACGAGCTGATCGAGATATTCGACCAACTCGGCCCGCTGCCGCCCGGGTTCACCGAGGACGGTCCGGAGAAGAGGGCCTCCGGGCTGCGTCCGGACGCCGGTGGACCAGTGGGCGTCGACGAGGGCGGGACAGCGGGGCAGAGCGTCGGGGTCGGCGGAGAAGCCGAGCCACGCCCCGCCTGGAGCACGGCCCCTCCCGACCCACGGCACGGCACGGCCACCCCCACCGCTCCCCCGGCCGCCACGCCGCCCGACGCCAGGCCGCCCGACGCCAGGCCGCCCGACGCCAGGCCGCAGCCCGCCGCCCCCTCGGACACAGGAAGCTTCCCCCTGCCGCCGCCCCGGCCCGCCTCGGTCCCCACTCCGCGCTCCCCCGAGCACCCCCCACAGCCCCCGCAGTACATGCCTCACTCCCCGTACGGCCACCAGCACCAGGCGCACGAGCTCTCCCCCTACGAAGCGACCCATCAGCTGCGCTCCCCCCTGCCGCCTCCGGCCGTGCGTGCCGACCCTTCCACTGCTGAATACACCGCACGGTCGTCGCAGGTTCCGCATCCGGACACGGTGACCACGCAGCGCGCACCGGTCCCCCGCTCCCACCGCCGACGCGGAACCCGTAGGACCGGTCCTCCGGCGCGGGTCGCGGTCCCCGTACTGCTGCTGGCGCTGGCGTGCTACGCCGTGGGTTTCTGGGCGCTCACCCGCATCTGACCCGCGCCGCCCGCTCCGTCGGCGCCGCGCGCCGCCCGCTCCGTCGACGCGCGCCTCACCGACGGCGCACGGACCACCGCGGCGGCGGCGACGTCACCGGATCACCCGGGAAGGGCCGCGCCCCGGCGCCGGGCCACCACCGTCCACACCCCCAGACCCACCACCAGGGCGCTCCCGGTGCCGATGCCGCCCGCCGCGAGGACCCGGTACAGGGTCTCGTCGCCCGCGTCGCCGCCCTCGCCCGAGGCAGCACCGCCGCCGTCGACGGTGAAGACGTCAGCCGGCACGGTTCCGCCCGCGTAGTCCGGCCCGTTGCGCGCCGCCCCGCCCAGCCGCACGCGCAGCGTCAGCGGCACGGGGCCGTCGCCGTAGTCCTCGGCGACCTCCGGGGAGAGGTGCGCGACCAGGTAGTGGGCGCCGGCGAACCGCACCGCCGAGACCTGCTGCCCGGTGGCGTGCCGGTTCTCGTACGCGACCGGCGGCAAGGGCTTGAGTGCCTTGGACTTCTGGCCGCCGTTGTAGCCGAGGGACAGGTCCTCGACGTGGCCGCGCACCGGGTTGTAGAGGTCCAGGGAGAGCGCGGAGGCGACGTAGCGGGAGGCGTCCGTGCCGGAGCTGCCCAGTTCGGCGGTGGCGTGGAGCTGCCGGCCCCAGTCGACGGGGACCTGGTAGAAGAGCGTCTGCCCCGGCCGTATGTCGTCGCGCCACACGCCCTCGCCGAGTGGGGCCGCCTGCGCGAATCCCGCGCCGCCGGAACGGCGTCGGGCGGTTCCCTGGACGGGAGCGGGCGTCGCCGAGTCCCATGCCCCGGGCGTCGCCGTGCCGTCCGGCGTCCTCGTCGCGGGCTCCGACACGGTGCTGAGCTCCAGCTCCCAGTGGTCGGGGGAGGCCCCGCGCGCGTCGGGGGCGGCGCGCTCGACGGTCACGTAGTACGTCCCGGCCTCGGCGCAGAGGCTTCGCCTGGGGGAGATCTCCCGCATGGCCCACGCGGCGACCGGATGAGGGCTGCCCGGCGCTCCGAAGGTCGCGGTGTCCGCGTCACAGGAGCGGCCGTCGGCGTCCTCCACGGTCACCTTGACGCCGTCGGCGACGGAGACGCCTGTTCCGGGCGGCGGAACGGCGGTGGCGGAGGCGTACGTGGTCTCCGTGTCGTCCAGTTCCAGGCGGAAGAAGACCTTGGCGTCGGGCGGGAGGGTGCTGCGGTAGGTCCGGCCGGGCTCCAGTTCCGCGGCGTCGGCGGTGCTCCCCGCGCCCTCGATCCGGCGCGCGTCCTCGGCGAAGGCGTACGCGGGGGCGGTGTCCTGTCCGGCGGCCCGGGCGGGCTGCCCCGTGAGGGCGATCCCCAGTCCGAGCGCGGCCGCCAGGACCGGACGCCCCACGGCGCCGTACCGGCTCCGTGCCGTCGTACACCGCGCCGTGCCCTGCCGTCCTCTCACGCGCCCCCCTCGTCGTCGCCGCCGGGCCCCGATCCGTACCGCCGCCCATCCTGCACCGCGGGCGCGGCCCGCCCACAAGGTCCCTGACGCACAAAACCCCGACCGCACAAGCGGCCGGGGTCTGTTCAGCGTCGTATGTCGGTACTCACGAACCCGTGGGCACGGAGTCAGTCGCCTCCGTCCACAGATCCTGCTCGGCGCGATCCGCCTGGATCTGGCGGTACACGAGGAGCCCGCCGATGGCGGCCAGTGCGACCAGGAGAAGCTTCTTCACCGCGCGACCTCGTCTTTCCTTGACGTTGGGGACCTCTGGCGCCCGACTATACACACCGGCCGATACCGATCGGTGACCTGCCAGGCCGCCTCCAACTGCCGCCCCGGGCAACCGGATCGACGCGACGCGGACGGTCGGACCGGAGGGTGATCACACCCGCACGCACGGTGTTTTCGCTCCGTTTCCTCCCGTAACCAGGGATTTCCGACCGTCATGCACCCATCCGAGTGGTGTTCATCTGAACATCCACGCGGCACGGGCGTCGGTCCACCACTTCGAGGCCCTCATACACATCATGAGGAAAGTACGCAAATCGCCCAACCCGAAAGTGAGGGGCCATGGCCAGGAACAAGGTCATGCAGCTGTGGAACGCCGTTGTCACCGCCTTCCTCGCGCTGTGCACGGCGCTCGGTCTCGTCACCACCGCCGCCGCGGCGGCCGTACCGCAGACCCAGAAGACGCGCAACAGCGACAGCGCTCAGAAGACCGAGGCGTCCGCGCCGACGGCCTCCACGTGGTCCTGGTCCTTGATCAGGGCACTGCCCCCCACGATGAAGCAGCGCATCCACGCCGAGGCGCACGGCAAGTCCCCCAGCTGCCGCCACCGGCCCCTCTCGGACACGGCCGAGGAGGACACCGAAGCGGAACAGGACAGTTCCACGGAACGCCGCCCCGAGTCCGAACTGGTCCCCGCGCACTGCTCCCCGGACACCGCGGCCACCCTGCCCGCACCCGCCTCCGCCCGGATCCCCCTGCAACGCTGAGGCCGCCGCGCCCGCTGCCCCGCAGGCCCGACCCTCCTCGTGCCGTCGCTGCTTCACCGGAGTCCTGGCGAACTTGCGTACAGCACAACGGCACGACACGAGCAGAGCAGACGAAGACCCCGGTCGCCCTCCGACCGGGGTCCGGGTCATGTCCGAATCCGGCGCCCGCACACGGCGTCGTGAGCCTCCATGAGGCTCCGGTGGAACTTCCCACACCTCAGGGCTCTCGACAGGCTCTCAGAGCGGGTCGAGACGCCTCCTCAGCAGGCAGAACACGTTGCCCTCGGGGTCGGCGAGCACATGCCACGACTCCTCGCCGGTCTGCCCCACGTCGGCCGGCCGCGCCCCGAGCGCCAGGAGACGTTCCAGCTCGGCGTCCTGGTCGCGGTCGGTGGCGTTCACGTCGATGTGCAGCCGTGTCCTGTCCGCCTGCGGCCGCTCCTGCTTGCTGAGAATCAGAGTCGGCCGCGCCCCGCCGAACCCCTCGCGCGGGCCGATCTCGATGTCCTCCCCGTCACGGTCCAGCTCCACGAAGTCGAGCACCTCGCACCAGAACCGCGCGAGCAGCTCCGGGTCACGGCACTCCAGCACCAATTCACTGATCCGACTCGCCATGAGGCCCCACCTTCCCATCGGACACACGAGCCCGCGACCGTACCGCCCGGCCCCGCGCCACGCGAGAGATGTCGCGGCTCAGCCGGCGCCACGCAGGTCGGTGACGACACGGAAGCGCTCCAGGACGACCGGCGTCGTGTCGTCGACGGCGAAGTCCGGGGCGTCCAGCGCCGCACGCATCTCCGCGCCGCCCCAGAACCGCTCGTGGCCCGCGCGCCACTCGGCCACACCGGCGTACCCCTCCCCCTCGTCCACCGCGTGAGCGGTGTCCACCCGCGCCAGCGGGACGACACGCACCCCGGTCACCTCGAGGACC
Source organism: Streptomyces sp. NPDC014764 (assembly GCF_043082785.1). Classification (NCBI taxonomy): domain Bacteria; kingdom Bacillati; phylum Actinomycetota; class Actinomycetes; order Kitasatosporales; family Streptomycetaceae; genus Streptomyces; species Streptomyces sp. NPDC014764. The sequence goes on from NZ_JBIBXY010000004.1 coordinate 414,104, forward strand.
GCGACCGGCCGGTCCTCCGAGTCGACGAGCACCGAACGGTCCCCGACCTCCGGCAAGGGCTCCCCTTCACGCTCGTACTCGACGACGAGTCCGGTCGTGGCGGTCTTGGAACCGTCCAGGATCGCCGCGACCAGACGGTCGCGCAGCGGGCCGGGGAAGGCGAACTCCGCCTTGGGCAGCTCCGCGACGTGCGCGGCGAGCGGCGTGGGATCGGATGTCATCCGGCGACCGTAACCGCCTGACGCGGGCCGCGCATCGCAAAAACCCCCGGTCCAGGTGGACCGGGGGTTTCTTTACTGTGGGGCTAACAGGATTTGAACCTGTGGCCTCATCCTTATCAGGGATGCGCTCTAACCAACTGAGCTATAGCCCCGCCGCGCTCTGCGGGGGTGTGTCCCGCGCGCTGACTCCTGAAGATTAGCGCACGACCGGGGCAGTCCCAAAATCGGTTCTCCGCGGGCTGTCAGCGCGGCCCGGAGGCGCCCGGTGAGCTGTTCACTCGTCCTCGGCCAGGGTGAGCTCGACGCCGCCCACGAAACCGGCCGACAGGTTGTAGATGAACGCTCCCAGGGTCGCCAGTGCCGTCGCCAGGATGACGTCGATGACGGCGATGACCGTCGTGAACATCAGGACGTTCGGCAGCGACAGGAACGACTGCAGGTCGAAGCCGTTCGAGCCCTCCGAGCCGGTCGCCTCGGAGATCGTGCCGCCGACGGTCGAGAAGACGCCCATGGCGTCCATCACCATCCACAGCACCGCGGCCGCGACGATCGTGCAGATGCCGAGCGCGATCGACAGCAGGAAGCTGACCTTCATGACCGACCACGGGTCGGCCTTCGCCACGCGCAGGCGCGCCTTGCGCACGCGCGGGGTGGTGCTGGCGCCCGTGCGGGGACGCCGCACGGCGCCGGTGGTGCGGCCGGCTGCGGCGCCGGCCTGAGCCGGGTAGGCCTGCGGCGGGTGGTACGGGCCCGCCTGCTGCTGCGGCTGCCGTTCCCCCGGCAGCGGCGAGGCCGCCTGGGCCCCACCCTGACCGGGTGCGGCCTGCTGGCCTCGGGTGTCCGTCACGGTTCCCCCCTGGGACCCCCGTCTGGTGGACGAGGAGGCGTCGGGCGCCTTGATCGCTTTGAGATTGGTCGTGTGCGGATCTGCCGCCCGCGCGGCGGAGCCACGGCCGCCGCCGTCCGTTCCCGTACTGGTACCGGCCGGTCCGGCGCCCGTGGCTCCGCTCACGCTGACTCACTCCTCGTGCTACTCGGACGCGGGCACCTCGCCCTGGTCCGTACCGGTGGTCGCGTCCCCGTCGGCGGACTCGTCCACGACCACGTCGCCGTCGACTTCCTCCGCCTCGCGTCCTGCTTCGGCGTTACGGGCGATGCCGACCACGGCATCGCGCTTGCTCAGGTTGATCAGTTGGACGCCCATGGTGTCACGGCCGGTTTCCCTGATCTCGTTGACTCGCGTACGAATCACACCACCCGACAGCGTGATGGCGAGGATCTCGTCGGTTTCCTCGACCACCAGCGCGCCGACGAGGGAACCGCGATCCTCGACGATCTTGGCGGCCTTGATGCCGAGGCCGCCGCGACCCTGGACGCGGTACTCGTCGACAGCGGTCCGCTTCGCGTACCCGCCGTCTGTGGCAGTGAACACGAACGTACCGGGTCGAACAACATTCATCGAGAGCAGCTCGTCCCCTTCACGGAAACTCATGCCCTTGACGCCCGAGGTGGCACGCCCCATGGGCCGCAGCGCGTCGTCCGTCGCCGTGAACCTGATCGACTGCGCCTTCTTGCTGATCAGCAGCAGATCATCCTCGGCCGAGACGAGTTCAGCACCGATCAGTTCGTCGTCGGTTCCGTCCTCCTGCTCACGCAGGTTGATCGCGATGACACCGCCGGACCGCGGGGAGTCGTAGTCCTTCAGCGGGGTCTTCTTCACCAGGCCGGCCTTGGTCGCCAGGACCAGGTACGGCGTCGCGTCGTAGTCCCGGATGGCGCGGATCTGGGCGATGGTCTCGTCCGGCTGGAAGGCCAGCAGGTTCGCCACGTGCTGCCCGCGCGCGTCACGGCCGGCGTCCGGCAGCTCGTACGCCTTCACCCGGTACACGCGGCCCTTGTTGGTGAAGAACAGCAGCCAGTGGTGCGTGGTGGAGACGAAGAAGTGGTTGACGATGTCGTCTTCCTTGAGCTTCGCCCCGCGCACGCCCTTCCCGCCGCGCTTCTGCGCCCGGTAGTCGTCGGTCTTGGTGCGCTTGATGTAGCCGCCACGCGTGACCGTGACGACGATGTCCTCCTCGGCGATCAGGTCCTCGATGGACATGTCGCCCTCGTAGGGGATCAGCTTCGTCTTGCGGTCGTCGCCGAACTTCTCCACGATCGCGGCCAGCTCCTGGCTGACGATGCCGCGCTGGCGGACCGGGGAGGCGAGGATCTCGTTGTACTCGTTGATCTTCGCCTGGAGTTCGTCGTGCTCCTGGACGATCTTCTGGCGCTCCAGGGCGGCCAGTCGGCGCAGCTGCATCTCGAGGATGGCGTTGGCCTGGATGTCGTCGATCTCCAGGAGGTCCATCAGGCCGCCGCGCGCGATCTCGACGGTGTCGCTGCGCCGGATCAGCGCGATGACCTCGTCGATGGCGTCCAGGGCCTTCAGCAGACCGCGCAGGATGTGCGCCCGCTCCTCGGCCTTGCGCAGCCGGAAGCGCGTACGGCGGACGATGACCTCGATCTGGTGCGTCACCCAGTGGCGGATGAACGCGTCCAGCGACAGCGTGCGTGGCACCCCGTCGACCAGGGCCAGCATGTTGGCGCCGAAGTTGGTCTGCAGGTCCGTGTGCTTGTACAGGTTGTTCAGGACGACCTTGGCGACCGCGTCCCGCTTCAGCACGATGACCAGGCGCTGGCCGGTCCGCGAGGACGTCTCGTCGCGCACGTCGGCGATGCCGCCGACCTTGCCGTCCTTCACCAGGTCGGCGATCTTCTGCGCGAGGTTGTCGGGGTTGGTCTGGTACGGCAGCTCCGTGACCACCAGGCACTGGCGGTTCTGGATCTCCTCGACCTCGACCACCGCGCGCATGGTGATCGAGCCGCGGCCCGTGCGGTACGCCTCCTCGATGCCCTTGCGGCCCACCACCAGGGCGCCGGTCGGGAAGTCGGGGCCCTTGATGCGCTCGATCAGCGCGTCCAGCAGCTCCTCGTGCGACGCCTCGGGGTTCTCCAGGTACCACTGGGCGCCGGCGGCGACCTCGCGCAGGTTGTGCGGAGGGATGTTGGTCGCCATGCCGACCGCGATACCGGCCGAACCGTTGATCAGCAGGTTCGGGAAGCGGGCCGGCAGGACGGTCGGCTCCTGGGAGCGGCCGTCGTAGTTGTCCGTGAAGTCGACGGTCTCCTCGTCGATGTCACGGACCATCTCCATCGACAGCGGCGCCATCTTGCACTCGGTGTAGCGCATGGCCGCCGCCGGGTCGTTGCCCGGAGAGCCGAAGTTGCCGTTGGAGTCCACCAGCGGCATGCGCATCGACCACGGCTGCGCGAGGCGGACCAGCGCGTCGTAGATCGAGGAGTCGCCGTGCGGGTGGTAGTTGCCCATGACGTCGCCGACGACGCGGGCGCACTTGTAGAAGCCGCGCTCGGGGCGGTAACCGCCGTCGTACATCGCGTACAGCACGCGGCGGTGGACGGGCTTGAGGCCGTCACGCACGTCCGGCAGCGCACGCGACACGATGACGGACATCGCGTAGTCGAGGTACGACCGCTGCATCTCCGTCTCGAGCCCGACGGGCTCGACACGCATGGCGGCGGCGTCCACGTCCTCGAGAGGCGTGACGGGAGTGTTCTCGTCGGTCATTGCTGGTGAAGATCCTTCCTGGTGCGGTCAGCTGAGACCGACTCAGATGTCGAGGAAGCGGACGTCCTTGGCGTTGCGCTGGATGAACGCGCGGCGGGCCTCGACGTCCTCGCCCATCAGGACGGAGAAGAGGTCGTCGGCCTGGGCTGCGTCGTCCAGGGTGACCTGCCCGAGGACCCGGTGCTCCTGGTCCATCGTGGTGATGCGCAGCTCCTCGGCGTTCATCTCGCCGAGGCCCTTGAAGCGCTGGACGGAGTCCTCACGGATGCGCTTGCCGGCGTTGCGGCCCATCTCGATCAGCGCGTCGCGCTCGCGGTCGGAGTACGCGTACTCGAAGTCGTCCTTGCCCCACTTGATCTTGTAGAGCGGGGGACGGGAGAGGAACACGTGCCCGGCCTCGACCAGCGGCCGCATGAAGCGGAACAGGAACGTCAGCAGCAGGGTGTTGATGTGCTGGCCGTCGACGTCGGCGTCCGCCATCAGGATGATCTTGTGATAGCGGAGCTTCTCGATGTCGAAGTCCTCGTGCACACCGGTGCCGAACGCGGAGATCATCGCCTGGATCTCCTGGTTCTGCAGGATCCGGTCGATACGCGCCTTCTCGACGTTGAGGATCTTTCCGCGGATCGGGAGGATCGCCTGGTACTCCGGGTTCCGGCCGGACTTGGCCGAGCCGCCGGCGGAGTCGCCCTCGACGATGAAGATCTCGCACTTGGTCGGGTCGTTCGACTGGCAGTCGGACAGCTTGCCCGGCAGCGACGCCGTCTCCAGCAGACCCTTGCGGCGCGTCAGGTCGCGCGCCTTGCGTGCCGCCACGCGCGCGGTGGCCGCCGCGATGCCCTTCCGGACGATGTCCGCGGCCTCGTTCGGGTTGCGGTCCAGCCAGTCTGCGAGGTGCTCGTAGACGACCTTCTGCACGAAGGTCTTCACCTCGGTGTTGCCCAGCTTGGTCTTGGTCTGGCCCTCGAACTGCGGCTCGCTCAGCTTGACCGAGATGATCGCGGTCAGACCCTCGCGGATGTCGTCACCGGTGAGGTTGTCGTCCTTGTCGCGGAGCAGCTTCTTGTCGCGCGCGTACTTGTTGATCAGCGAGGTCAGCGCCGCACGGAAGCCCTCCTCGTGCGTACCGCCCTCGTGGGTGTGGATGATGTTGGCGAACGAGTACACGCCCTCCGTGTAGCCGCCGTTCCACTGCATGGCGACCTCGAGCGACAGGTGCCGCTCCTTGTCCTCCGCCTCGAGGTCGATGACGGTGGGGTGGATCACCTCGCCCTTGCGGGAGTTGAGGTACTTCACGAAGTCGACGATGCCGCCCTCGTAGTGGTACGCGACGCTCTTGACCTCGTGCTTCTCGTCCTCGCCCGCCTCGTCCGCACCGGCGGTCGCCTTCGCCGACTCGCGCTCGTCGGTGAGGTTGATCTTCAGACCCTTGTTCAGGAACGCCATCTCCTGGAAGCGCCGGGAGAGCGTCTCGAACGAGTAGTCCGTGGTCTCGAAGATGTCGCCGTCGGCCCAGAAGGTGACCGACGTACCGGTCTCCTCCGTCGCCTCGTGCTGCTGCAGGGGCGCGGTGGGGACGCCCAGCTTGTAGTCCTGCGTCCAGCGGTGACCGTCGGTCTTCACCTCGACGGCGACGCGCGTCGACAGCGCGTTGACCACGGACACGCCCACGCCGTGCAGACCGCCGGAGACCGCGTAACCGCCGCCGCCGAACTTGCCGCCCGCGTGCAGCACGGTGAGGACGACCTCGACGGCGGGCTTGCCCTCGGAGGGGACGATGCCCACGGGGATGCCACGGCCGTTGTCGACGACACGGACGCCGCCGTCGGCCAGGATCGTCACGTCGATGGTGTCCGCGTGACCGGCCAGCGCCTCGTCGACCGAGTTGTCGACGACCTCCTGCACCAGGTGGTGCAGGCCCCGCTCGCCCGTCGACCCGATGTACATGCCGGGTCGCTTGCGGACCGCGTCCAGGCCCTCGAGGACGGTGATGGCACTCGCGTCGTACGACGCGGCGTCTCCGGTCGAGGAGCCTGCCGCGTCGCCTGCGGCGGTGTCGGTGGACGGGATGTTCTCGTTGGGGTTGCCGGAATCGGCCACGAAGCGCCCTTTCTGGCACAGCACGAGCCGGGCTCGTCGGCAGGTTGCCGGAGCGGCTGCGGCATGTTGCGTTGGTAAGCCTTGATCAGCGTTGCTCAGCGTCTTCCCGGGCGGTCCCCACGATCGGGGCGGGATTGTCTTCCAGTCTACCGGTAGCGCTGACATCGATGGGGGTTTGCGGGCACCTGAGTCCGCATGTGCCGCCCGGAAACGGCCTCGCCCGACTCCCGATATGCGGATGGGGGCTCCAGAGGCCCCACGAGGGCACTCAGCGCTTCCGGCCGTCAACCCTTGGCTACTTAGGAGTCAGGTGGCGATCCGCGCCCGCGTCAGGCAGCACGACGAAGCGGGCGTCCGGCCCGCGAACGCGGTGCTCGGACGCCCTGATGTGATGTCTCTCACGTATGCGCAGAGGGGCGGAAAAAGCCCTCGGATCACCCGTACGTGTCGCCCGGACCGGTGCTTCCGGGGGCGCGCAGCGGCCCGTAACGGCGGGCCGGTCCGGCCGGTCCCACCACCTTGATCAGCCGCACGGTGCCGTGCCCGAGGTCGTCGTTGAGACGGGCCACGAGCGTCGGCGCCAGCAACCGCAGATTGGTCGCCCAGGCCGTCGAGTCGCACCGGACCACCAGCACCCGCTCGTCCTCGTCGTAGCGCTCCGGCTCGCAGTGCTTGGCGACGTCCTCGCCGACGATCTCCGGCCAGCGCCCCATCACCCCGCCGACCGCCGCCGGGGCCTCCCAGCCGCGCTCGGTGAGCAGCCGGTTGATCGCCGCGCCCAACGCCATCGGATCGCGCCGGTCGCCACGCGCGCCGGAGCGCAGACCCCCGCGCCGCGCCTGCTTCCTCTGCTGCGCCGCGTCCCCACGCGCGCGTGCCGCCTCCCGGGCCGCGCGCAGCGCCACACGAGCCAGGTCGACGCCCGACGGCTCGGGATCCTTGCCGGCGCCGCCGACGGGCGGCCGCTCCTCGCTCACGCGCGCTCCACCGTCCCCTCGGACACGGCGAACCGGGCGCCCGCCAGCACGTGCGGCACGTCGTCGTCGACGGCGGCCGTCACCAGCACCTGCTCGCCGGGGGCCACCAGCTCCGCCAGCCGCTCCCGGCGGCGCGTGTCCAGCTCGGCGAAGACGTCGTCGAGCACCAGCACCGGCTCGTTGCCCTCGGCCCGCAGCAGGTCGTACGAGGCGAGACGCAACGCCAGCGCGTACGACCACGACTCGCCGTGCGACGCGTAACCCTTGGCGGGCATCTGGCCCAGCTTGAGCAGCAGGTCGTCGCGGTGCGGGCCGACCAGGGTGACCCCGCGCTCGATCTCCTGCTTACGGACCTCCGCGAGCGCGGCGATCAGCTGCTCGAAGAGATCCTCACGGGTGTGCGCCTCACCCGGCGCCGACGGCTTGTACTCCAGCGCCACCGGGCCACCGCCGGGCGCCAGTTGCTCGTACGCCTTGTCGGCCAGCGGCTGCAGCGCGGCCAGCAGGTCCAGGCGCTGCGCCAGCAACTCCGCGCCCGCACGGGCGAGATGCTGGTCCCACACGTCGAGTGTGGACAGGTCCAGGGTGCGGCCGCCGTGCCGGCGGGCCAGCGCCGCCGACTTCAGCAGCGTGTTGCGCTGCTTGAGCACCCGGTCGTAGTCGGAGCGCACGCCCGCCATGCGCGGGGAGCGCGCCGTGATCAGCTCGTCAAGGAAGCGCCGGCGCTCACCCGGGTCGCCCTTGACCAGCGCCAGGTCCTCGGGCGCGAACAGCACGGTCCGCACGATGCCCAGCACGTCACGCGGCCTGACCTGCGAGGACCGGTTGATGCGGGCACGGTTGGCGCGGCCCGGGTTGAGCTCCAGCTCGACCAGCTGCTGCCGGTCGCCCTGCCGGACCTGGGCCCGGACGATCGCGCGGTCGGCACCCATGCGCACCAGCGGCGCGTCCGAGGACACCCGGTGGCTGCCGAGGGTGGCGAGGTAGCCGACCGCCTCCACGAGGTTCGTCTTGCCCTGCCCGTTGGGACCGACGAAGGCCGTCACCCCGGGGTCGAGCGAGACCTCGACCCGGGGGTAGGAGCGGAAGTCGGCCAGCGACAGGTGCGTGACGTGCATGGTCGTTCCGCCGACCTCCTCCGGCATTGTGGACCGCCGCGCGGCCCTGTGGACAAAGACGTCCCCTGTGGACTACTTCTTCTCTACCGCGTGGCCACCGAACTGGTTCCGCAGCGCCGCGATCATCTTCATCTGCGGCGAGTCCTCCTGGCGCGAGGCGAACCGCGCGAACAGCGAGGCGGTGATCGCCGGCAGCGGGACCGCGTTGTCGATGGCGGCCTCCACAGTCCAGCGTCCCTCACCGGAGTCCTGTGCATAACCCCGGAGCTCGTCGAGGTGCTCGTCCTCGTCGAGGGCGTTGACCGCCAGGTCGAGCAGCCAGGAGCGGATGACGGTGCCTTCCTGCCAGGAGCGGAAGACCTCCCGGACGTCGGTCACCGAGGCGACCTTCTCCAGCAGCTCCCAGCCCTCGGCGTAGGCCTGCATCATGGCGTACTCGATGCCGTTGTGGACCATCTTCGCGAAGTGACCCGCGCCGACCTTGCCCGCGTGCACCGAGCCGAAGTCGCCCTCCGGCTTGAGGGCGTCGAATATGGGCTGCACCTTGGCGACGTCCTCCTTGGAGCCGCCGTACATCAGCGCGTAGCCGTTCTCCAGGCCCCAGACGCCGCCGGAGACGCCGCAGTCGACGAAGCCGATGCCCTTGGCCGCCAGCTCCCCGGCGTGCTTCTCGTCGTCGGACCAGCGGGAGTTGCCGCCGTCCACCACGACGTCGCCCGGCTCCAGCAGCTCGGCCAGCTCGTCGACCGTGGACTGGGTCGGCTCACCGGCCGGGACCATCACCCACACCACACGGGGGCCGCTGAGCTTGCCCACAAGCTCGCGCAGGCTGTGGACGTCGGCGAGGTCCGGGTTGCGGTCGTACCCGAAAACGGTGTGGCCGGCGCGGCGCAGTCGCTCGCGCATGTTGCCGCCCATCTTGCCGAGACCGACGAGACCGAGCTCCATCAGATGTGTTCCTTAAGGTTGCGACGGGACGTGACGGCACTTGCGTACCGGCGTCCGAGCCTAAACCCGGACGCTCGCGCACATCTGTGGGCATACGCGCTCACACGCCCGTCCCACCTGCGGCTTCGCCGCGGGCGGCGGATCAGCCGCTGAGCCGCACCGGCATGATCAGGTACTTGTAGGCCTCGTCCGCCTCCGCGTCCATCGCCGGGCGGCCGCTGAGCAGCGCCGGCTTGGTGGACGTGGTGAACGACAGCTGGGCCACCGGGGAGTCGATGGCGCTCAGACCGTCCAGCAGGAACGTCGGGTTGAAGGCGATGGAGATGTCGTCGCCCTCGAGCTGGGCGTCGACCCTTTCCACAGCCTGTGCGTCGTCGCTGGAACCGGCCTCCAGGATCAGCACGCCCTGCTCGAAGCTCAGCCGCACCGGGGTGTTGCGCTCGGCGACCAGGGCCACGCGCTTCACGGCCTCCACGAAGGGGGCGGTCTCGATCACGGCGACGCTGTTGAACTCCGTCGGGAACAGCGTGCGGTACTTCGGGAGGTCGCCCTCCAGCAGACGCGTGGTGGTGCGGCGGCCCGCGCCCTCGAAACCGATCAGGCCCTCACCGGCGCCGGAGCCGGAAAGCGCCAGGATCACCTGGTCGCCGCTGGTCAGCGCCTTGGCCGTGTCCAGCAGGGTCTTGGCGGGCACCAGGGCGACCGCGGAGGCCTCCGGGTTCTCCGGCTTCCACAGGAACTCGCGGACCGCGAAGCGGTAGCGGTCGGTGGAGGCCAGCGTCACCGTGTCGCCCTCGATCTCGATGCGCACACCGGTGAGGACGGGCAGGGTGTCGTCCCGGCCTGCCGCGATGGCGACCTGCTGCACGGCGGAGGCGAAGACCTCGCCGGGGACCGTGCCCGTCGCGTTCGGCATCTGCGGCAGCGCCGGGTACTCCTCCACAGGCAGTGTGTGGAGCGTGAACCGCGAGGAGCCGCAGACCACCGTCGCCCGTACACCGTCTGTGGAGATCTCCACCGGACGGTTGGGCAGGGCGCGGGAGATGTCGGCGAGCAGGCGGCCGGAGACCAGCACCGTGCCCTCCTCCTCGACCTCGGCATCCACCGACACGCGCGCGGAGACCTCGTAGTCGAAGCTGGACAGGCTCAGCTGGCCGTCGTCGGCCTTGAGCAGCAGGCCGGCGAGGACAGGCGCCGGCGGACGGGCCGGGAGGCTGCGAGCCGCCCAGGCCACTGCCTCCGCGAGTACGTCGCGTTCCACCCGGATCTTCACTGTTGCCGCCTCCTGCTGTTGCCGGCGCTTCTCGCCCTGTGCCTGGCTTCGTCGTCTGACTCGGTGTCGTCGGCCCCTCGGAGGGGAAGGACACCGGGGTCCAGTCTGACGCACCGCACTGACACTAGGTGCCCGTCGGGGTCAAGTCGTGACGGGTGGCAGGTGGGACCGAGACAGCGAGTTGTGCACAGGACCCTCTTCGAAACGAATTCCTCGCTCTCTATGGTCGGGAGTAGTAGTAGGGCCTGTGGATACCGTGGATAACCTCGTTTGCGCAGCTCAGCGCCGGTTTTTTGTCCACGGACCCTGTGGGCGGGGGTGGTGGACAACCGGGCCTCACTGTGGAGAACGGAAAGTTCTGCACATCCCGTGCACAGGGGAGGCCGACTTCTCCCCAGACGCGTCCCCAGGTTTGAGCTCCTTTCCCACAGCCCCCTTCGGCAGCTCGATGTGACGGCTTTCACTCGGGGCGGTGAGAAGGCGCGTCACGTTGCCGAACAGTGGACAGTCATGTGGAGAAGCCGCCGATCACTGGGGACAACCGGCCGCAGCCTGTGGGAAGCCCGTGGACAACTTGATGCACAGGCTGTGGATCATCTCGTCGTCCACAGTCTGTGGAGATCGTTCGTCCACGGATCCACAGGCAGGTGACCTGCGCAGACAGCTTCTCACCAGGGGCGGCTGTGGACGGTGTCGGGACAACTTTCCGGTCCCCAGCGTGTGGACGGGAAAAAGTCGCCGAATCTGTGGAGGAAGGCCGTAACCCACGAGGGAAATCGAACAGTGCGCTCGGTCGGCGTCCGGGGGCGCGCGTCGAACGGCCGTGGGTCGGGCGCCGGAAGGGCGTGGACGGAGCACCGGAGGAGCGTGGACGGGGCATCCGGAGGGCCGGGGCGGGCTCCGGAGCACGAAGAAGGGCGCCCCCGGATCTCTCCAGGGGCGCCCTCAGGGGTGCGTACGGGCCGTCAGCCTGCCTTGATGCGGTTGGTGAGCTCGGTGACCTGGTTGTAGATGGACCGCCGCTCGGCCATCAGATTGCGGATCTTCCGGTCGGCGTGCATCACCGTCGTGTGGTCGCGCCCGCCGAACAGGGCGCCGATCTTCGGCAGCGACAGGTCCGTCAGCTCACGGCAGAGGTACATGGCGATCTGCCGGGCGGTCACCAGCGCGCGGCCACGGGAGGTGCCGCACAGGTCCTCGACGGTGAGCCCGAAGTAGTCGGCCGTCGCGCCCATGATGGCCGTCGAGGTGATCTCCGGAGCCGAGTCGTCGCCCCCGGGCATCAGGTCCTTGAGGACGATCTCCGTGAGCCCCAGGTCCACCGGCTGCCGGTTGAGCGACGCGAAGGCCGTCACCCGGATCAGCGCGCCCTCCAGCTCGCGGATGTTGCGCGAGATCCGGGAGGCGATGAACTCCAGCACCTCCGGCGGGGCGTTGAGCTGCTCCTGCACCGCCTTCTTGCGCAGGATCGCGATGCGCGTCTCCAGCTCCGGCGGCTGGACGTCGGTGATCAGGCCCCACTCGAAACGGTTCCGCAGCCGGTCCTCCAGCGTCACCAGCTGCTTGGGCGGCCGGTCGGAGGACAGCACGATCTGCTTGTTGGCGTTGTGGAGCGTGTTGAACGTGTGGAAGAACTCCTCCTGCGTCGACTCCTTGTCCGCCAGGAACTGGATGTCGTCGACGAGCAGGATGTCCATCTCGCGGTAGCGCTTGCGGAAGCTGTCGCCCTTGCCGTCGCGGATGGAGTTGATGAACTCGTTGGTGAACTCCTCGGAGCTCACGTACCGCACGCGCGTGCCCGGGTAGAGGCTCCGCGCGTAGTGCCCGATGGCGTGCAGCAGATGCGTCTTGCCGAGGCCCGACTCCCCGTAGATGAACAGGGGGTTGTACGCCTTCGCCGGCGCCTCCGCGACGGCCACCGCGGCCGCGTGCGCGAAACGGTTGGACGCGCCGATGACGAAGGTGTCGAAGAGGTACTTCGGGTTCAGCCGCGCGGTCGGCTCGCCGGGGCCCGTCGCCGGGGCCGGCTGCGCCGCCAGAGGGCCGGGGGCTCCGGTCGTCGGCAGATTCGGGCCGACCGGGCCGCCGCGGTGGACGTGCCCCGAGCCCGGCGGCGGCTCGGGCAGGTCGCGGCGGCGGTCGTCGCGCTGGTCGTAGTCGCCGCGGGCCGTCTCGTAGTCGGAGCGCTGGTCGTAGGACGGGCGCTCCACAGGCTGGGGACGGTAGTCCTGGGAGGACGGGCCGTAGGAGTCCGAGCCGTACGAGTCCTTGGTGCCGTACGGATCCTGCGAGCCGTAGGGGTCCTGCTGGGGGGAGCCGTAGGTGTCCTGGGACGGCGAGGCGTAGGGGTCGCGGTCGGGGAAGCCGAGCCGCTGCTGCTGCCAGCCGTAGTCGTCCTGCGAGGGACGCGGCCAGGAGCCGGGCTCGGGCCGCTGGTACTCCGACGGGTAGGCGGGGCGCGCCGAGGGCAGCTGGTCGTCCGGCCGGCCCTGCTGGTCGCCGCCGCGGCGGCGGTCGTACCCGCCGTACGGCTCACGGTCCTGGTAGGACTCGCGGTCCTGGTACGGCTCGCGCTCCTGGCGTTCGCGGTGGTCCGGACGCTCGCGGTGGTCGTGACGCTCCGGGTGCACGGAGGGCAGCTCCGGCTCCTCGTAGCGCGGCTGCGGACGGGGAGCGGGCGCGGGCGTGGCCGGCGGCTCGCCCGCGGTCTCGTCGACCGTGATCGCGATGCGGATCGGGCGGCCGCACTCGCGGCTCAGGCTCTCGCTGACGACCGGGGCGAGACGGCCCTCGAGCACGCCCTTGGCGAACTCGTTGGGTACGGCGAGCAGAGCGGTGTCGGCGACCAGGGCCAGCGGCTGGCAGCGCCGGATCCAGTGTTCGTCCTTGCTCTCGACACCTTGTCCACGGCCCTCGCCGAGCAGTTGCTCCAGTACGCGTGGCCACACTGCGGCAAGATCGGCAGGTACGTCAGCCACAGGGCACGCTCTCTCACAGGTCCCTCGATCGTGTGATGCGGGGGACGGGTCGGGATGTAAATCGGGTGGTGAAGGGTCAAGGGAACGAATCGGAGTCCAGTCACGGTAGTCAGCGCGACCGGTACGGTTCAAGTTGTTGTCCCCAGGCTGTGGACAAGTGTCTCCCGGCGCCCGTCGGTTTGACCGAATGGCGCAGTCGCACGTACCGTGACGAGGTCGAGTTGTCGATGGCTGCTGCCGCCTGCCTCCGATGGGCACAGATCGCGCAAAATGATCGGTCAGCGGTGCACTCGGGCGTAACGCGAGCTACTCGTGGGCGCACGGTGACAGCCAGGACGGCACCCCGCAAACACCGATTCTTTCTGGAGCCCCCGAGTGAGCAAGCGCACCTTCCAGCCGAACAACCGTCGTCGCGCCAAGACCCACGGCTTCCGGCTGCGTATGCGCACCCGTGCCGGCCGCGCGATTCTCGCGTCCCGCCGCAGCAAGGGTCGCGCCCGTCTGTCCGCCTGATCCCGATCAGGTCATGACGTCGTGCTGCCCACCGAGAACCGGCTGAGGCGGCGCGAGGACTTCGCGACCGCGGTACGACGAGGACGCCGGGCCGGGCGCCAGCACCTCGTCGTCCATCTTCGTAGCGGTGCAACGGACCCGCATGCGCCTGGGGAGAGCGCTCCCCCGACGCGTGCGGGTTTCGTCGTGAGCAAGGCCGTGGGCGGAGCGGTGGTGCGCAACAAGGTGAAGCGGAGGCTTCGCCATCTGATGCGCGAGCGAGTCGACCAGCTGCCCCCCGGTAGCCTGGTAGTGGTACGAGCGCTGCCCCCCGCGGGCGACGCCGACCATGCACAGCTGGCCCGAGACCTGGACGCCGCTCTGCAGCGGCTGCTGGGAGGGGGCGCGCGATGAAGTACCCGCTGCTGGCACTGATCAAGCTCTATCAGTGGACGATCAGTCCGCTGCTGGGCCCGGTGTGCAAGTACTACCCGTCGTGCTCCCACTACGGCTACACGGCCATCGACCGGCACGGTGCCGTCAAGGGAACAGCACTCACGGCCTGGCGCATCCTGCGGTGCAATCCGTGGTCGCTCGGCGGTGTGGACCATGTCCCGCCGCGCAAGCGCCCGCGGTGGCACGAAATGCTGCGTAACGCCTGGCGTGCACGCAAGGGCGGGACCTCCGCCGCCGCACCGGCCACCGAGGGACAGGCTTCTCCCACAAGTCCTACGAGTCCGTCGGGCCCGGCCGCAGAGACCTCGTCCCATGCCCAAGGAGCATGATTAGTGGACACGATTGCCAGCCTCTTCAGCTTCATCACGACACCTGTCTCCTGGGTCATCGTCCAGTTCCACAGCGTGTACGGCTCCCTCTTCGGGCCTGACACAGGATGGGCCTGGGGCCTGTCCATCGTGTCCCTGGTGATTCTCATCCGCATCTGCCTGATCCCGCTCTTCGTGAAGCAGATCAAGGCGACGCGCGCCATGCAGACGCTCCAGCCGGAGATGAAGAAGATCCAGGAGCGCTACAAGAACGACAAGCAGCGCCAGTCCGAAGAGATGATGAAGCTCTACAAGGAGACGGGTACCAACCCGCTCTCCTCGTGTCTTCCCATCCTGGCGCAGTCGCCGTTCTTCTTCGCCCTGTACCACGTGCTCAACAGCATCGCGTCGAACGACACCATCGGCGTGATCAACGAGCGACTGCTGGAGAGCGCCCAGAAGGCCCACATCTTCGGTGCCCCGCTCGCGGCCAAGTTCACGGACAGCCCCGAGAAGGTCGAGGCGCTCAACTCGTCGCTGACCGACGTGCGTGTCGTCACGGCGATCATGATCGTCCTGATGTCGCTGTCGCAGTTCTACACGCAGCGCCAGCTGATGACGAAGAACGTCGACACCACGGTGAAGACGCCGTTCATGCAGCAGCAGAAGATGCTGATGTACGTCTTCCCCGTCATCTTCGCCGTCTTCGGCATCAACTTCCCCGTCGGTGTCCTCGTCTACTGGCTGACCACCAACGTGTGGACCATGGGCCAGCAGATGTACGTCATTCACAACAACCCGACCCCGGGTTCCAAGGCCCAGGCCTCCTACCTGGAGCGCCTCTCCAAGCACGTCGCCAAGCACGGCAAGACCCGCAACCGCCGGGAGCGCGCCATCGTCAAGGCGATCGTCGCGAAGGGCCGCGAACGCAACGAGTACGAGCGCAAGTTCATCAACGGCCTGAACAAGGCGGGCCTCGCCGCCCAGACCGACGGCACCGTGATCAAGAGCGAGAACGGCGCCGCCGCCGAGGCCGAGGACGGCACGACGAGCACCGCCGCCGCCAAGCGACAGCAGCCCAAGCGGCAGCCCAAGTCCAAGCGCCACTCCGGCGCGGCCAAGCCGGCGGGAGAACCCACCTCGCTGACCAAGGCCGACGACCCGCAGGACGCCAAGCCGAGCGGCAGCAAGGGCAAAGCCAAGTCCGCGGGCAACGGCTCCACGCGCAGCAAGGCCCAGTCCGGACAGCGCAAGGGCCCGCAGCGGCCCAAGTCCCCGTCGAAGAAGTAAGAAGGAGTCCATCCCGTGACGGAAGGCACCACCGCGGCCGCTGCCGAGGGCGCAGACACCCTGACCCGCCTCGAGCAGGAGGGCGAGATCGCGGCGGACTACCTGGAGGGTCTGCTCGACATCGCCGATCTCGACGGCGACATCGACATGGACGTCGAGGCCGACCGCGCCTCTGTCTCGATCATCAGTGACTCGGGCAGCCGCGATCTGCAGAAGCTCGTGGGCCGTGACGGCGAGGTGCTGGAGGCTCTCCAGGAGCTCACACGCCTCGCGGTCCACCGGGAGACCGGCGACCGCAGCCGTCTGATGCTCGACATCGCCGGCTACCGCGCCCGCAAGCGCACCGAGCTCGCCGACCTCGGCGCCAAGGCCGCGGCCGAGGCCAGGAGCAGCGGACAGGCCGTGCGGCTCGACCCGATGACCCCCTTCGAGCGCAAGGTCGTGCACGACGCGGTCAAGGCGGCCGGCCTGCGCAGCGAGTCCGAGGGCGAGGAGCCGCAGCGCTTCGTCGTCGTGCTTCCCGCCTGATCGGCTTCACCGTTCCACCGGCCCCGTCTGTTGCGCAGGCGGGGCCGCTCTTTGTCAGCCTGGTAGTTCTGGTTCTGGTGTCGGCGCCCCGCGCCGGCACGGTACGGAAGGACGGTCCCCCGTGACGGAGGCAGCGGAGCTTCCCCCCGCGCCCGAGCAGGCCCGTGAGGTGTTCGGCGAACGCTTCGCGGACGCGGTCCGGTACGCCGAGCTGCTCGCCGAGGCGGGTGTGCAGCGCGGTCTGATCGGACCGCGCGAGGTGCCCCGCCTGTGGGAGCGGCATCTGCTGAACTGCGCGGTGCTCTCGGATGTCGTGCCTGAGGGCGTCACCGTGTGCGACGTCGGCTCGGGTGCCGGTCTGCCGGGCATCCCGCTGGCGCTGGTCCGGGAGGACCTGAAGATCACCCTGCTGGAGCCGCTGCTCCGCCGGACCAACTTCCTGACCGAGGTCGTGGAGCTGCTCGGGCTGGACCATGTGACCGTGGTCCGGGGACGCGCCGAGGAGGTCATG
The DNA here is from genome assembly GCF_043082785.1 of Streptomyces sp. NPDC014764. Taxonomy (NCBI): domain Bacteria; kingdom Bacillati; phylum Actinomycetota; class Actinomycetes; order Kitasatosporales; family Streptomycetaceae; genus Streptomyces; species Streptomyces sp. NPDC014764. Next base: position 430,932 of record NZ_JBIBXY010000004.1, read on the forward strand.
GGCAAGCTGCCTCCCGTGCATGTGGTGACTGCTCGGGCCGTGGCGCCGCTCGACCGTCTGGCCACCTGGGGCATCCCCCTGCTTCGGCCCTACGGGGAGATGCTCGCGCTCAAGGGGGACACCGCGGAGGAGGAGCTGAAGAGCGCCGCCACCGCCCTGACCAAGCTCGGCGCCGTGACCACGTCGATCGTGCACGTCGGTGAGGGCGTCGTGGACCCACTGTCCACGGTGGTGCGGGTCGAGGTCGGGGAGAGCCCCGGAGGTGTGCGCTTCGCCGCCAAGCGCGCAAAGGCCGCCCGCACCGGGCGCGCCCGACGTCGGCGCGGATAGCCGTACATCCCTCGTCGTGGAGTGCGAGGGGTCTCTTGAGGGCAGAGACACGCCTCGGGACGTCGCGCCCGGTCCTCGTGGCCGGGCGTACTCCACACAAGCTGCCTCACCCACACATGCCGGAGTGTCGCAGCAGCGTCGCCTCCGACGCTGTGCATCGTGTTTCACGTGAAACGTCGCTCACTGCTGCACGGCATCATCAGTCGGGGCCGCGCTGCGGCCGAACCTCGTGAACGGAAGCCTCTGGGTTCCCTCGGCGAGAGCTCCGCTCCACGCGAGTCACCTCCCCCCTCACGGGGCACGGAGATGTCCACAGAGGTGGATTTCTCCACAGAACGTCAGGCCTCACTGGTTCGCGACCCCGAAGGCATGGGAGGCTCTGTTCATTGCGAGCCTGAAGTCGAGGAGAGTGAATCCTTGCGGTCCGACGCCAACATCGCGGGACCGATGACCGATCCGGTCCCCGGTCCCCGTACCGAATCGATGGGGGCGGATGTTTCACGTGAAACACCGCCTCCGATGGACGACACTCCCATCGGTCGCGCTGCCCAACTGGCGGTGGAGGCTCTGGGTCGTGCCGGTGAAGGGCTGCCGCGACCCGAGCAGACCCGCGTCATCGTGGTCGCCAATCAGAAGGGCGGCGTCGGGAAGACGACGACCACCGTCAACCTGGCCGCCTCGCTCGCTCTGCACGGCGCCCGCGTCCTGGTGATCGACCTCGACCCGCAGGGCAACGCGTCCACCGCCCTGGGGATCGACCACCACGCCGAGGTGCCTTCCATCTACGACGTACTGGTGGAGAGCAAGCCCCTGTCGGATGTCGTCCAGCCCGTCCCTGATGTCGAGGGCCTCTTCTGCGCTCCCGCCACCATCGATCTCGCCGGTGCGGAGATCGAGCTGGTGTCGCTGGTGGCGCGCGAGAGCCGACTGCAGCGGGCCATCCAGGCCTACGAGCAGCCGCTGGACTACATCCTCATCGACTGCCCGCCGTCGCTCGGCCTCCTCACGGTCAACGCCCTGGTGGCCGGCCAGGAAGTGCTCATCCCGATCCAGTGCGAGTACTACGCGCTGGAGGGACTCGGGCAGCTGCTGCGCAACGTCGACCTCGTGCGGGGTCATCTCAACCCCGCCCTGCACGTCTCGACGATCCTGCTCACCATGTACGACGGCCGGACACGGCTTGCCTCCCAGGTCGCCGAGGAGGTGCGCACCCACTTCGGCGAGGAAGTTCTGCGCACCAGCATCCCCCGCTCCGTCCGAATCTCCGAGGCACCGAGCTACGGACAGACGGTGCTGACTTACGATCCTGGATCGAGCGGTGCTCTCTCGTACTTCGAGGCAGCACGCGAGATCGCGCTGAGGGGCGTCGGCGTCCGGTACGACGCGTCGCAGGCGCACATCGGCGCACAACAGACTGATCCGAACATGGTGGAGGGCGTGCAGTGAGTGAGCGACGGAGGGGACTGGGTCGTGGGCTCGGAGCACTGATCCCCGCTGCCCCGACAGAGAAGACGGTGCCGCCGGCCGCATTGGGCGGGACGGCCTCCTCGTCGCCCGCGACGGTCCCGGTACTGCCGAATGAACGCGGAGTGGCTGCCGCCAAGGTGGCCACCCTGGCTTCCGTTTCACGTGAAACGGAAGACACGGCAGCGACGAGCCCGTCGGTGACGGCGGCGCCGGTGGGTGCCCACTTCGCCGAGATCCCCCTCGACGCCATCACGCCGAACCCGCGGCAACCCCGTGAGGTCTTCGACGAGGACGCCCTGGCCGAACTGATCACCTCCATCAAGGAGGTCGGTCTGCTCCAGCCCGTCGTCGTGCGACAGGTGGGCGGCGGCCGCTACGAGCTCATCATGGGTGAGCGCCGGTGGCGTGCCTGCCGCGAGGCCGGGCTCGACGCCATCCCGGCCATCGTGCGCGCCACGGACGACGAGAAGCTCCTCCTGGACGCGCTGCTGGAGAACCTCCACCGTGCGCAGCTGAACCCGCTGGAAGAGGCAGCCGCCTACGACCAGCTGCTCAAGGACTTCAACTGCACGCACGACCAGCTGGCCGACCGCATCGGCCGGTCCCGGCCGCAGGTGTCCAACACCCTCCGTCTGCTGAAGCTGTCCCCGACCGTGCAGCGCCGTGTGGCTGCCGGAGTGCTGTCCGCCGGGCACGCCCGAGCCCTGCTATCCGTCGAGGACTCCGAGGAGCAGGACCGGCTGGCTCACCGCATCGTGGCCGAGGGTCTCTCGGTGCGGGCCGTCGAAGAGATCGTGACCCTGATGGGCTCGCGACCGCAGAAGGCGCAGCGCTCCAAGGGCCCGCGGGCGGGCGCCCGGGTGTCCCCGGCCCTGTCCGAACTGGCGACACGCCTCTCGGACCGCTTCGAGACGCGGGTGAAGGTCGACCTCGGCCAGAAGAAGGGCAAGATCACCGTCGAGTTCGCCTCGATGGAGGACCTGGAGCGCATCCTCGGTAGCCTCGCCCCAGGAGAGGGCCCGGTACTCCAGAAGAGCCTCGTGGACGAGGATGACACCGAGGAGAACGACTCCTGAGGAGTCCCTCCGCTCGGCTTGAGAGCTGCTGGGGCGGATCGTGTCCGGTACCAACCGGGACACGGTCCGCCCTTTGCCTTGTGGCGGTATCGGGGGAATCGCTTCATGGATACGATGCGTTCGTATATGGCGCACCCATCCGGCACCACCTCTGAGAGCTAGGCAGGGGCCATGCGAATGACGAGCCGCACCGGACTGATGAGCGCGGGGCTGGGGGTGGGCGTCGTCAGCGGCTTCATCGGCAGTCTGCTCAGAGAACGGAGTGCTCTGACCGCCGCCCGTGTGGCAGCGGGCGAAGGAAGCGAGGAACAGCCTTCATGGGGCGTCGGCTCGTACCGCTCACGCTGGACAACCTTCCGGACCTCCCCCAGCGCTGCCGGTCGTGCGTCTTCTGGGAACTCGACCCGGTCAGCGGCGAAGCAGCCGTAAAGGCGGGCACCGCGGCGCTGGAGAAGGAGTCCTGGATCTCGGCGGTCCTGCTCGACTGGGGCTCCTGCGGACGCGTCGTCTATGTGGACGAAGTCCCCGTCGGCTACGTCCTCTACGCGCCGCCGGCCTATGTGCCGCGCTCCACGGCATTCCCCACCAGCCCGGTGTCTCCCGACGCGGTTCAGCTGATCACCGCGTTCATCCTTCCCGACCATCAGGGACAAGGGCTCGGTCGTGTGATGGTGCAGACGGTGGCCAAGGATCTGCTACGGCGAGGGTTCAAAGCGATCGAAGCCTTCGGCGACGCCCGCTGGAAAGAGCCGGCCTGCGTGCTTCCCGCGGACCATCTACTCGCCGTGGGGTTCAAGACGGTCCGCCAGCACCACGCCCATCCTCGGCTGCGTCTGGAGCTGAGGACGACACTCTCCTGGAAGGAAGACGTGGAGATGGCGCTCGACCGATTGCTGGGGGCCGTGCAGAAGGAGCCGGCGCTGCGGCCGCTCTGATCTCACTCAGTCGAATGGGCCGACCCAAGAGGGTCGGCCCATTCGTGTTTCACGTGAAACATGAACCGCCGTGGAGGCGGCTCACTGTTTATTCGGCGATGAAGTCCTCGAGGTCACGGACGATCGCGGCCTTCGGCTTGGCGCCGACGATGGTCTTGGCGACCTCGCCACCCTGGTAGACGTTCAGGGTCGGAATGGACATGACGCCGTACTTGGCGGCCGTGCCCGGGTTCTCGTCGATGTTGAGCTTGACGATCTCGATCTTGTCGCCGTACTCGGCAGCGATGGCCTCGAGGGACGGAGCGATCTGACGGCAGGGACCGCACCAGGCGGCCCAGAAGTCCACCAGAACAGGCTTGTCGCTCTTGAGGACGTCCTGCTCGAAGGAGTCGTCGGTCACGTTCTTCAGGGTGCCGGCCACAGCGGGCTCCTTAATCGTTGGTGCGTGGGGAGAGGGGGTCAGACAGTGGTCTTCTCGGGCTCGGCCTTGTCCTCGTCGCCAAGAGCGGCGAGGAAGCGCTCAGCGTCGAGGGCCGCCGAGCAGCCGGTGCCGGCCGCGGTGATCGCCTGGCGGTAGGTGTGGTCCACCACGTCACCGGCCGCGAAGACGCCCGTGATGTTGGTGCGCGTCGAGGGCGCGTCGACCTTCAGGTAGCCCTCCTCGTCCAGCTCGAGCTGGCTCTTGAAGAGCTCGGTCCGCGGGTCGTGGCCGATCGCGATGAACAGGCCGGTCGCTGCCAGGTCGGAGAGCTCACCCGTCTTGACGTTGCGCAGCTTCAGCCCCGAGAGCTTCTGGTCGCCCAGAATCTCAGCGACCTCGCTGTCCCAGACGAACGAGATCTTCGGGTCGGCGAAGGCGCGCTCCTGCATCGCCTTGGAGGCGCGCAGGGTGTCACGGCGGTGGACGATCGTCACGGACTTGGCGAAGCGCGACAGGAAGGTTGCCTCTTCCATGGCGGTGTCACCGCCGCCGATGACGGCGATGTCCTGGTCCTTGAAGAAGAAGCCGTCACAGGTTGCGCACCACGAGACGCCGCGGCCGGAGAGGGCGTCCTCGTTCGGCAGCCCGAGCTTGCGGTGCTGCGAACCGGTCGTCACGATCACGGCCTTGGCCTTGTGGACCGTGCCGGCGGTGTCCGTGACGGTCTTGATCTCACCGGTCAGGTCGACGGCCACGACGTCGTCCGGAATGAGCTCGGCGCCGAAGCGCTCCGCCTGGGCCCGCATGTTGTCCATGAGCTCCGGGCCCATGATGCCGTCCTGAAAACCGGGGAAGTTCTCCACGTCGGTGGTGTTCATCAGCGCACCGCCGGCGGTGACAGCGCCCTCGAACACGAGGGGCTTCAGCGACGCACGGGCGGTGTAGAGCGCTGCCGTGTAGCCGGCGGGCCCCGAGCCGATGATGATCACGTTACGGACGTCGCTCACGGCTGAATTCCTCGTCTCTGGTCTGGCGTCGTTCGACCGGTGGGAGCTTCTTTCGGAACTCTCACCCCACCCAACGGATCCTAAGGGGCCCGCATTCCCGCCGTGCCCGGCCACGCGCGGACGGTGCTCCGGCGGGCACGCCGGGGCCACACACCGTACGGGATACCACGCAGAACCGAGACCACGCGTATGCGGTCAGCGCGCGTAGGAGTGCTCCAGCAGGACCTTCGAAGTGGTGGACGGAGAGGTGTTCTCCACGCAGGTCGCGTCGACGATGTAGGCGGTCACCCGCGTGACGTCCGAGGCGTCGGGCAGCACGACCAGCAGAGCGGCCTTGCCCTGGTAGACACCCTGCTCGGTGGCCAGCGCGGCATCGTTACGGCCGATGCCCTCCTGGACGCACGCCGGGACTTCGGGCTTCGTCAGCACCCTCGGGTTCGCACCGGAGGAGTCCGACTCCATGCCGAAGGTGTGAGGGGAGCGGGCTCCCTTGTCCTGGCCGGGGCTGCGCGCGAGCAGATCGTCGACCTTCTTCTCCAGCTTCCCCTCGGAGAAGGTGTCCGCTGCCGTGGTCGTCCGCTGCCCGTCGTCCGGGCCCTCGCCGCCGTTCAGCGACGACAGCACCACGGAACCGAGACCGAGAGCGGCGACGGCGAATGCCGCCCCCAGCACGGCTCGGCGGCTCCTGCCCCGCAACCGCGGCTTGCGGCCCGGCCCCGTGCTCGAGGAGCGAGGGCGACCCGCGGGGCGGCCGGAGGAGGGCACCGGTGTTTCACGTGAAACATGGAGCGGCTCGCCGTCGGCCATCGCTGTTCCGAGGGAGGCGTTCTCGTCCTCGCCGTCGGTCGCGGGGGCCGTTGCATGCAGGAGCGCCTCGGCGGCCAGCGCCGCGTCGATGCGTCCCGCGACGTCCGCCGGCATGCGCGGCGGACCCGGGACCGTGCCGAGCAGTCCTCGGATCTCCTGCAGGGAGGCGTGCACGTCGGCACAGAGCTCGCACTGATCCAGATGCTCGCGGACGTCCTCCCTGCGGTCCGCCGGGAGGAGACCTTCGGTGAGGTCGGAGATCTCCGTGACGTCCGGGTGCTCCGCCTTGTCGGTCGTCGACGTCACGCTCGCCCACCTCCGCCCTTCACTACAGCCGGGTCGTTCGATCCTGTCTCGGGTGGGTCCGGTCGCCGTGGACCCGCTGCGGGTGGGACGGATGTCCCCCCTTTCCGGTTCCGTCCCCCGCTTCTGCGCTCCTCGTCAGCCGTGCCTCCCGGGCGCAGGTGGGTGAGCAGGGGCAGGAGTCTCGCGCGGCCGCGGGCACACCGGCTCTTGACCGTGCCGGTGGGCACGTCGAGGATGCGGGCCGCTTCGGCGACCGGGTAGCCCTGCATGTCCACCAGGACGAGCGCGGCCCGCTGGTCGGGCGGGAGGGTGGTCATCGCCTCGATCAGCTGCCGGTGCAGATCGTTGCGCTCCGCGGGAGCCGAGGCCGACTCGTGCGGCTCGAGCAGCTGCTCCAGGCGTTCGGTGTCGTCGACCGGCGCGGTCTTCCGGGAGGCGGCCTTCCGGGCGCGGTCCAGGCAGGCGTTCACCGTGATGCGGTGCAGCCACGTCGTGACGGCCGACTGGCCGCGGAAGGTGTGGGCGGCCCGGTAGGCGGAGACGAGGGCGTCCTGGACGGCGTCGGCGGCTTCCTCGCGGTCTCCCAGCGTTCGGAGGGCCACGGCCCAGAGCCGGTCGCGGTGCCGCCGCACGATCTCACCGAAGGCGTCGGTGTCACCCTCGACGTGCCGAGTGAGCAGATCGTGGTCGCTCACTCCGTCGTATGCGGCGCCGTCCGCCATCGGATCCCCTCCCTCGACGCGGCCGGCCTCAGCTGGCCACCTTGATGTCCGCGATCCGGCCACGCCACTGGCCGTCGTCGGCCTGCATGGGGAGCTCGGTCAGCCAGACCAGGAGGTAACGGGTCTTCACCGTGTCCTTGGGCGCGAGGGAGACCGTGGTGCCCGACCCCTCGGCGACCTTGTCGTACGAGTCGAAGGACGTCGGGCGGGACTGCGCGTCCCCGGGCGCGGCACGGAGCTCGACGGACGTGCTGCCGATGAAGGTGACGTCGACCTTGCCGACGTCCTGGCTCTTGCCGAGGTCGACGACGACGCCCACGCCCGGCTTCAGCCGGCCGAAGTCGGAACTCGCGTAGTAGCTGGTCTGCCAGTAGCTCGCCGGATCACCGTCCAGGATCTTCGGCAGGTTCTCCGGATACTCGGACCCGTCCTGGCCGAACGGGTCGAAGTCCTTCAGCTCCGAGATGGCGATCGGCTTGCCGCGCACCGGCTTTGGGACGTTCTTCTCGTCGCCGTCCGTCGTCCGGGTGTCGGTGGTGTCGTCGGCCGTACCGCCCTGGTCCATGAGGGCGTCCGCGAGCTGCCAACTGCCCAGCCCCAGCGCGGCGATCAGCAGCGCCGAGACCGCCCACTTAAGCGCCTTGCCGGTGCGGCTCTGCAACGGAGGAGGCGGCACCGGTGCCGGCTGGGTGACGCGGGGAGAGGCGGCGGGGCGCCCGTAGGAGCCCTGCTGGTACGTGGTGCGCTGGTAGTCCGGCGGAGCGGTGTAGGCAGGCTCCGGCGGACGGATGCGGGGCATCTCGCCGATCGCCTTCACCAGCTCCTCGGGAGTGGTGCACGGCGACTCGTGGCGGGAGGCCGTGGCGCCGTCGTTGGCGAGGGCGCGCATGGCCAGTTCGGACAGGCCGCGGTGGACGCCGGCCCGGACCTGGTCGGGCGGGATCAGACCGATGTCCTTCGGCAGACCTGACATGCCGTAGGCGTCGTTCTCGTACGGCCAGCGCTGGGTCAGTGCCGCGTAGAGCAGGGCGCCGATCGACTCGGTGTCCGTACGCTGCGGGGTGTCCGAGCTGGCCCCGCGCAGCGCCGCGTTGACGGCGAGGCCGCGGATGCGCCACTGGCCGGTCGAGGTGCGCAGGACGGCGGTGGGGTTGAGGCGTAGGTGGGCGAGGCCCTCACGGTGGGCCGCCGCCATGGCGCTCGATACCTGACTGACCATCTGGTAGGCGTCGTACACCTCCAGCGGACCGGAGGCGAGAAGGGTGGTCAGCTCGGTGGCGTCGGGCAGCCATTCGTGGACGACGTATACGAGGTCGTTCTCCTCGACCGCGTCGAGGACCTGGACGAAGCGCGGGTCGCCCAGCAGGGCCGACGAGCGGGCCGCCGCCAGCACGGACCGGGCGCGCGAGTGGTCCGCGGGCAGGACGTGCACGCCGACGGCACGGCGGAGCTTCTCGTCCACGGCACGCCAACTGCTGAACCCGTCCAGACGGGTGACGCACTCCTCGAGGCGGTAGCGTCTGGCCAGCTTGTGGCCGCTGTGCAGCTCCGGTGGCGAGGTCGTCGCGGGACCTTCGGTCCCGGTGCTCTCCTGTGCCTCGTCGTTGTCCGTGTCCTGCTCCCGGTTCTTGGCCACCCCGTCGGCCGTGGACTGGTCCGCCTCCGCGGTCAGCGACTGCTCGCCGCTGTTGTCTGCCACGTCGACGGCAGCTGTGCTCCGTTCCGCCACCGTCGTTCCCTGCCTCCCCATCCGTTGCGCGCCGGCCCGGCGTCCGTCGCGCGCAGTCCGACGCCGAACCCAATTGTGCCCACAGTCCGCCGCTATGCACGACACGCGGGGGCCGGCGATGGTTGTGCGCCTACCCCCTGCCTCAGCGTCCCAGGCGTCCCCGGACCATACCGACCAACGAGTTGACCTCGTCGATACGCATCCGGCGCGCGGCCACGTAGAAGACGCCCAGAAGGACGGCCCCGCCGCCGAGCAGCGCGGCGAACGAGCCGAGGACTCCCTGGCCCAGCACCTTGCTGATGCCGTAGCAGGCCGCGCCGCTGAGCAGGGCGGCCGGGACGGAGGCGATGCACAGGCGGGCGTAGGTCCGCAGCACCCGGGCGCCGTCCAGGTCGCCGCCCAGCCGCTTGCGCAGCCGGCGCCAGGCGACACCCACACCGAGGGCGTAGGCGACGCCGTACGAGGCGGCCATGCCGACGACGGCCCAGCGGGCCGGCAGCACCAGGAAGCACAGGCCGGCGGCGAGCGCGTTCGCGGCGGCCACGATGACCGTGTTGTAGAAGGGGGTCCGGGTGTCCTCGTAGGCGTAGAAGGCGCGCAGGACGACGTACTGCACGGAGTAGGGGATCAGGCCGAGGCCGAACGCCATCAGCATGTACCCCATGTTGGTGGCCTCGCTGGTGCCCGAGGACCCGAAGATCAGGGTGCACATCGGGATGCCGAGCGCGAGGAAGCCGAAGGCGATGGGCACGATCGCGACGGCGGTGGTCCGCAGACCCTGGGAGATGTCGTCGCGCACGGCGCCCCCGTCGTCCTCCGCCGCCGAGCGGGAGATGCGCGGCAGCAGGGCGGCCATCAGGGACACCGTGATGATGGCCTGCGGCAGACCCCAGATCAGCTGGGCGTTGGCGTAGGCGGCGAAACCGGTGCCCTCGACGTCCGAGCCGAGGCCCGCGGCGGTGGACAACTGGGTGACGACCAGCGCGCCCGCCTGGTTGGCGAGGACGAACAGGATGGTCCACTTGGCGAGCATCGCCGCCTTGCCGAGGCCGTGGCCCTTCCAGTCGAAGCGCAGCCGCATGCGGAAGCCGGTCTCCCGCAGGTACGGGATCATCGCGAGGGCCTGCACCACGAGACCCAGCAGCACGCCGATGCCGAGGAGGCGCAGACCCTCCGGCGGGATGTTCGAAACCTGCATCTTCGAGTCCGCGGCGGTGCCGTAGACCCAGATGAACGTGCCGAGCGTGACGATGATGACGATGTTGTTCAGGACCGGGGTCCACATCATCGCGCCGAACCGGCCGCGCGCGTTGAGGATCTGACCCATCACCACATGGACGCCCATGAAGAAGATCGAGGGCAGGAAGTACCGGGTGAAGGTGACGGCGACCTCGTTGGCCGCGGGGTCCGAGGCGACGGGGTTCGACAGCGCGCGCACCAGCAGCGGGGCGGCCAGCCAGGCGGCGGCGGTGAGCAGCGCCAGCGCCACCATCACCAGCGTCAGCAGCCGGTTGGCGTAGGCCTCGCCCCCGTCGTCGTCGTCCTTCATGGCGCGCACCAGCTGCGGCACGAAGACCGAGTTGAGGCCGCCGCCGACGGTGAGGATGTAGATCATCGTCGGCAGCTGGTAGGCGACCTGGAAGGAGTCGCCGAGCAGGCCGAGACCCAGGGCCGACACGATCAGCGCGGACCGGATGAAGCCCGTGAGACGGGACACCATCGTGCCCGCCGCCATCACGGCGCTGGACTTCAGCAGACCGCCGGCGCGACCGCCCTTCTTCGGCGTGGGCGCGGACGCTGGCTCCGGGGCCGCCGATTCCGCCGCGGGGGGCGGGGTGGCGCCCGCGTAGTGGCCGGGCGTCGGGGACGCGGGTCCGGGCACCGGGGCAGCGGCGTACTGCTGCGGGCCGCCCGCCGGCTGTCCGGGGTGCGGGCCGCCACGGGGACGGGTCTGGCCGCCGTGCTGGTCGGGGAAGGCGCCGCTCTGCTGCTGGTCGCGGAAGAGGTGAGCGAAGGCGTCCGGCTCATGGCGCTGCTCCCCCGCCTGGCCGACGAGGTCGTCCACGCCGACGTACTGCGTGGTGCGCGGGTCGTCGCCGTACGGAAGGTGCTGCGTGGGGCCGTCGGGCTCCGGGGCGGGCGTCCGGGCCCACACCCGTGGGTCGGGCGCGTACGGCGACTGGGGCGGCTGCCCGTAGAGGGGCTGCTGCGGCTGCTGCGCGCCCGGCGGGGGCGGCGGGTGCGCCGACCGGTCGTAGAGCGCCTCCGCGACCGGGTCCTGGGCGTCGATGTCCCGCGCCCGGTAGGGGTCCTGGGCGTAGGCGTCCTGGACGTACGGGTCGGCGGGTGGCTGTGACGCCTGGTCGTGCCCGGGCGGCGGACCCCCGGCGGGGTCCGACTCGGGATGGCCCGAGTTGGCCGCGGCATCGCCGCGGTCACCGTCGTACGGCGCGTTCATGGTTACCCCACCTCATCGTCCCTGGCCGACCGGCCACGACCTTCTCAACGGTCCACTCTCTCACCCGTGCCGGACGGGTCGGCGCTTTCCGGTGCGGTGTCCGGGGCCGGGTCACTCGGCTGCTCCGGGGTGTCCTCCCGGGTGTCCGATGCGGACTCCTCGGCAGGACGGCTCTCGGAGGCGCCGGGGTTCTTCGGGCCGTCGCCGTCGCCGTCGGTGTCGGCGTCCGCCGCGTCGTCCTGCTCCCGCTCCTCGGCCTGACGGGCCGCGGCGCGCTTGCGCTGGGTGTACATCCGGAAGCCGGCCAGGACGAGCAGCAGCACACCGCCGCCGATGACCAGCATCACCGTCGCGGTGATCTCGGTGACCTTCACGTCGAACGTGACGGGCTGACCGTAGGGCCGCCCGTCCTGCGTGTACAGCTGGGCGACCACGGTGGCCCGGCCGTTCGCGTTGGCGTTCGTGGTGAACTTCACCGACTGGCTGTGGCCGCCGGAGACGGCGACGGGCTGCTCCTCGTAGGCGTTGCCGTCGATCTGCAGACGGGTCGGGTTGGTGGAGGTGAGCCGGAGCACCAGGTGCTCGACGCCCTGCACCAGGTTGTTCTGGACCGTCACGGGGATCGTCGCGCTGCGGCCGGAGAGCTTGGTCTCCGACTTCTCGATCAGCCGGACCTGGCCGCTCAGGGTGTCCAGGTACGTTTCGACGCCGCTGCGGTAGATCGCCACCTCGGCCGGCCGGCCGCGCCAGGACGCCGCCATGCCCCGGTTCAGGGCGCGGCCGAAGGGCGTGACCACGCGGGACTGGTCGGACAGGACCACCTTGAAGCGGTCGAGCTTGTCCTGTGTCCTGGCGATCTGCTCGAAGGCCGACCGCGGGAGCTCCTGCTTGCGCAGCGACTTCGGATACGCGGACGCCGGGGGCACCTCGGTGCCGGCGGCCGGGTCCGGCTTGGACTTCGCTGCCGCCGTCAGGTCCTGCGGCTGCGACCAGGTGCTGTCCTGGAGAGCGCCGACGGCCTCGGCCATCGTCTGGGCCTGGGCGGCGGACGGCGTGCGCTGCGGGGCGATAACGACGCTGCGCGGACGGTCCGTCTGCAGGGCGAGGGTGAGGCTCTGGGCCAGGAAGCGCTGCACCGCCTGGGTGGAGGCGGAGGCCCTGGTCATGTCGCCGTCGAACACGGTGGACAGCCGCGCGTCCGCCACCACGGCCGTGGTGCCGCCGCCGATGGGACGGGGCGCGGTGGGCGTGTAGGTCAGGTCTCGGCCACCCTCGAAGGTGTCGCCGCGGACGATCACCTTGTCGGCGCCGGCAGAGGTGGAGACCTTGATGATCGAGGGGTCCACGGCTCCCTCGACGGGCCAGGCGTAGTCCGTGCTGGGCGCGACGTGGAGGATCGACTCGACGGTGCGGGCGGCTACGTCGGTCGCCTCCTTGAGGTGGCGCAGTGATCCCGTGACCGACGTGCCGTGGTGGGCGAGGGAGGCGAGGTCGGGGTCGCCGAACGGCAACGCGACGACCTCCTTGTCCGCCACCGCCTTCTGCACCTCGGTGAGCCAGCGCTTGGCGACCTCCTGGTGACCGCCGACGACGTTCTGGTCGTCCGTGTTCTGGCCGGAAATTTCGTAGCGGGTGGTCATCGCCTCGACGGAGGCAAGCAGGTCGGGGTCGATCACCCAGGTGACGTCGAGGTCCTTGCCGAGGGCCACCATCCGGTCCAGACGGCCGCCCGGGGAGATCTCCGCGGCGAGCTCGTCGTCGTGGAAGACGGGAGTCTGCTCCTCGTCGGACCCGGTCTCCGCCGTCATGTGGACGGTGGAGACCAGCGGCCACATGACGGTCGTCCTCGTCTTGGTGTCCAGCGCGTCCGGCTGCCACGGCAGGAAGGTGTGGCGGACGCCGAGCGTCTGCTCCCAGGGCTGGTCGGAGGTCTCGCCTGTGAGGGTGACGGACAGGTCGTAGACGCCGTCCTGGCCGAGGTCCAGCTCGTCGGCCGGCACGGAGATCGTGTAGGGCTGCGAGACGCCGGGGGCGAGCTTGGAGAACTTCTCGGTGTACTTGTCGTCGATCTCCGCCCCCACGGGGCTGTCGACGTCACCGGAGTTCTTGGCGACCCTGTCGATGCTCGAGCGGGTGTCCAGCGTCGAGCCAACCCGCAGGCTGACGGAGGCGTCGGTGACGGCCTTCTTGCCCTTGTTGGTGACCGTCCCGGAGACGGTCACGGTGTCGCCCTCGGCGGGGGCGCCGGGTGTGAGGGAGTCCACGGACACGGCCACGGAGCCGTTGTCGGAGGCGGCCCGTGGCGCGGCCGGGGTCGCGGCCTCCGCCGGGGATCCCGCGGGCAGCTGGAGCAGCCCGGCCAGGAGGGGTGTCCCGGCGAGCACGGCACCGGTGCGCCGCAGCCAGCGGCGGGCAGGTGAGGGACTGGTCCCCTGGAAGTCTGCCGCCTCGGCCACGCGCTCGCCCGTCCCTTGTCGTCGTCAGTGGTCGTCGGAATGTGCGTCCAGGCATGGTAACGAGGTGCGAGGAGGGGAAGTGCCGCGGACCGGCGCCCAAGATCGAGGGGCGCGGCGCCTTGTCCATGATCGCCACAGGTGTCCGGCTCGGCGTCTTTTTCCGGGCGCTCGCGGCCGCGCGGGCCACGTACCCTCTTCTGTTGTGCCGAACGCCAACGAAGCAACCAGTGCCCTGAGCCAGGTGCAGGACCGCGCCGTGAGTGAACTGTTGCGGGTCGCCCCTGTCGCCGACGACCTAGCCCGCCGTTTCCAGGAGGCGGGATTCTCACTCGCCCTGGTCGGCGGCTCGGTGCGGGACGCGTTGCTCGGCCGTCTCGGCAACGACCTGGACTTCACGACCGACGCCCGTCCGCAGGACGTTCTGAAGATCATGAGGCCCTGGGCGGACGCCGTCTGGGAGGTCGGGATCGCCTTCGGGACGGTCGGCGCCCAGAAGGAGGCGCGGGTCGGGGACACCGAGCGGAGCTTCCAGATCGAGGTGACCACCTACCGCTCCGAGGCGTACGACCGCACGTCACGCAAACCGGAGGTGTCCTACGGAGACTCCATCGAGGACGACCTCGTCCGTCGTGACTTCACCGTCAACGCGATGGCGGTCGCCCTCCCCGAGAAGAGGTTCATCGACCCCCACGGTGGTCTGAAGGACCTCGCCGAGCGCGTGCTGCGCACACCGGGGACGCCCGAGGAGTCCTTCTCCGACGATCCGCTGCGGATGATGCGGGCCGCGCGCTTCGCCGCCCAGCTCGACTTCGAAGTGGCTCCCGAGGTCGTCGCGGCGATGAAGGACATGGCGGGGCGCATCGAGATCGTCTCCGCCGAGCGGATCCGCGACGAACTGAACAAGCTGATCCTCTCCCCGTATCCCCGTAAGGGCCTCACGCTGCTCGTGGACACCGGGATCGCCTCCTATGTCCTGCCGGAGCTGCCGGCCCTGCACCTGGAGCGGGATGAGCACCACCGGCACAAGGACGTCTACGAGCACACCCTGATCGTGCTGGAGCAGGCGATGGCCCTGGAGGAGGACGGCCCCGACCTGACCCTCCGTCTCGCCGCCCTGCTGCATGACATCGGCAAGCCCCGGACCCGCCGCTTCGAGAAGGACGGCCGTGTCTCGTTCCACCACCACGAGGTGGTCGGGGCGAAGATGACCAAGAAGCGTATGACTGCGCTGAAGTACTCGAACGAGCTGGTGAAGGACGTGTCACGGCTGGTCGAGCTGCACCTGCGGTTCCACGGCTACGGCACGGGAGAGTGGACGGACTCCGCCGTCCGCCGCTATGTCCGGGACGCGGGACCGCTGCTCAGCCGGCTGCACAAGCTGACCCGCTCGGACTGCACCACGCGGAACCGCCGCAAGGCCGCCGCGCTCTCCCGCGCGTACGACGGGCTGGAACAGCGGATCGCTCAGCTGCAGGAGAAGGAGGAGCTGGACTCCATCCGCCCGGACCTCGACGGCAACCAGATCATGGAGATCCTGGATATCAAGCCGGGCCCGGAGGTCGGGAAGGCGTACAAGCACCTGCTGGAGCTCCGGCTGGAGAACGGTCCGATGGAGCACGACGAAGCGGTGAAGGCCCTCAAGGAGTGGTGGGCCGCACAGCAGGGCTGACAACGGAAGCGGGGTCATGTTTCACGTGAAACATGACCCCGCACACGATTCGGGGGCGGTGTTTCACGTGAAACACCGCCCCCGACGTCGTTCTTACTTGTCCTTCAGACAGAGCAGGAAGCTCTTGCTGCCGTTGGTCTCCGTGTAGACGTACGCGAAGTCCTTGGCCTCGGCCTCGCACTTGCTCTGGGCGGTCAGGCCGGAGTAGTTGCCCTCGACCTTGGCCAGCACCTTGTACTGCGCCTTCGCGTCACCGCAGTCGACGACCTCGAGGTCCGGGTCGTTGTCGTCCGTGCTGCCACGGTGCATGCAGTCGCCCACGGCGGCCGCAGCGGCGTCGTCACGGCTGGCGATCCACCCACCGATGGCCACACCCGCGACGATCAGGACGATCACGATGTTCTTGATCGTCTTGAAGCTGATCTTGCGACCCTGCGGCTGCGGGGGCACCGGGGCTCCCGGCGGCGGGAAACCGGGCTGACCGGCCTGCTGCGGGAAGGGGGCCTGGCCCTGGGGCTGGCCATAGGGCTGCTGCTGGCCCTGTGCGAACGGGTTGCCCTGGGGCGGCGGAGTGGTCACTTGGGGGTCCCCCTGTTACGTAGGCGCATGACGCGAAAGGCGCGTCGATAAGACCCACGTAAGCTATCGGTCCGCACCGACAACTCTGTAGTCAGTTCCTGCTTCGTGGCACTGATGTGACACTTACTGGCGTTCAAACCGGGCCATAGTTACCGCTACTGCTCCGTAGATAACGGCGATTGTTACCACCAGCGTGACTGAACGGCCGTCAGGCGGGAGCACCAGGGCGGCCACGGCCGCCGCTCCGACGAACGCCACGTTGAACAGCACGTCGTAGACCGAGAAGATCCGGCCGCGGAAATCGTCCTCCACGGATGCCTGGACGATCGTGTCCGTGGAGATCTTCGCGCCCTGGGTGGACAGGCCGAGCACGAACGCCCCCGCCAGCAACGGTCCGGTGGCGAAAGGCAGACCGAGCGCCGGCTCCAGCACGGCCGCCGCCGCGGCGCACGTCACGATCCAGCGGCCGGGGCCCATCCGCCCCGCGGCCCACGGGGTCAGCACGGCCGCGGCGAAGAAGCCGGCACCGGACGCCCCCAACGCCAGTCCGAGCAACGCGAGGCCCTCATCCGCGGTCGACGTCAGGTGATACCGGCACAGCATCAGCAGCATGACCAGCATCCCGCCGTAGCAGAAGCGCATCAGGAACATGCCCGTGAGGGCCCAGGCCGCGTCCCGGCGCACGGGTGCCGCGAGATGACGTACGCCCGCCACGAGGTCGGCGACCGTGCCGGAGAGAGCGGTGGACAACCGGGGGTGCTCCACAGCATGTTCCGGGCCGAGCAGTTCCTTGGCGATGCGCAGCGCCGACACGGCCGCGCACAGGTAGAGGGCGGCGCCGACGAGTACCACGGCCGCGTCCGAGTCCGAGGCGACCAGCCGGACCACGAAGGCCAGTCCGCCGCCCGCGGTCGCGGCGAGGGTCCCTGCGGTCGGGGAGAGGGAGTTCGCGATGACGAGCCGCTCGCCGTCCACCACACGCGGCAACGCGGCGGACAGCCCCGCGAGGACGAAGCGGTTGACGCCCGTGACGCACAGCGCGGCCACGAACAGGAGCCAGTCGGGGACCCGGACGAGGATCAGGAGGGCGGTCACCGCCGCCATCAGGGCGCGCAGCAGATTGCCGTAGAGGAAGACCTGGCGGCGGCGCCAGCGGTCCAGCAGGACGCCGGCGAAGGGGCCGACCGCGGAGTACGGCAGGAGCAGGATGGCCATGGCCGAGGCGATGGCCGCGGCGGAGGTCTGCCGCTCGGGCGAGAAGACGACGTACGCGGCGAGCGCGACCTGGAAGACGCCGTCGGCGCCCTGGGAGAGCAACCGGACGGCGAGCAGGCGCCGGAAGCCTTGGAAGCGCAGCAGAACGCGCAGGTCACGGACGACGGCCATGGGGCACAGCCTCACATACGACGGGGGTCTCCGGGACATACGACCCGGAGACCCCCGACTGCCCGCGGTGGTCGCGCTTAGCGCTCGACCTCGCCCTTGATGAACTTCTCGACGTTCTCACGGGCCTCGTCGTCGAAGTACTGCACCGGCGGCGACTTCATGAAGTACGAGGAGGCCGAGAGGATGGGGCCGCCGATGCCCCGGTCCTTGGCGATCTTCGCGGCGCGCAGGGCGTCGATGATGACACCGGCGGAGTTCGGGGAGTCCCAGACCTCGAGCTTGTACTCCAGGTTCAGCGGGACGTCGCCGAAGGCGCGGCCCTCGAGGCGGACGTAGGCCCACTTGCGGTCGTCCAGCCAGGCGACGTAGTCGGACGGGCCGATGTGGACGTTCTTCTCGCCGAGCTCCCGGTCGGGGATCTGCGAGGTGACGGCCTGGGTCTTCGAGATCTTCTTCGACTCGAGGCGGTCGCGCTCGAGCATGTTCTTGAAGTCCATGTTGCCGCCGACGTTCAGCTGCATCGTGCGGTCCAGGATGACGCCCCGGTCCTCGAACAGCTTCGCCATGACGCGGTGCGTGATGGTGGCGCCGACCTGCGACTTGATGTCGTCGCCGACGATCGGGACGCCCGCCTCGGTGAACTTGTCCGCCCACTCCTTGGTGCCGGCGATGAAGACCGGGAGGGCGTTGACGAAGGCGACCTTGGCGTCGATGGCGCACTGGGCGTAGAACTTCGCCGCGTCCTCGGAGCCGACGGGCAGGTAGCAGACGAGGACGTCGACCTGCTTGTCCTTGAGGACCTGCACGACGTCGACCGGCTCCTCGGCGGACTCCTCGATGGTCTCGCGGTAGTACTTGCCGAGACCGTCGAGCGTGTGGCCGCGCTGGACCGTCACGCCGGTGCGGGGAACGTCGCAGATCTTGATGGTGTTGTTCTCGGAGGCGCCGATGGCGTCCGCGAGGTCGAGGCCGACCTTCTTGGCGTCCACGTCGAACGCGGCGACGAACTCGACGTCACCGACGTGGTACTCGCCGAACTGGACGTGCATCAGGCCCGGCACCTTGGCCGCCGCATCGGCGTCCTTGTAGTACTCGACTCCCTGCACCAGCGATGCGGCGCAGTTGCCCACGCCGACGATGGCTACGCGAACCGAACCCATTCCGGTTGCTCCCTGTGTGTACGAGTGAGGTCCTCGCGGACTCTCACGTGGCGGTGTCGCCGGGCGTATCCGGCCGGGGGTCGTCCCCGGACCGGGGCAGGTCGCCCGTCGCTCCTGATGTGGTGTCCTGCTGAGCGGGCCCCCCGGCGGCGGGCCCCTTGAGGTCCCGGCCGGCCCGCTCGCTCTCGATGAGCTCGTTCAGCCAGCGCACTTCGCGCTCCACGGACTCCATCCCGTGGCGCTGAAGCTCAAGCGTGTAGTCGTCGAGGCGTTCCCGGGGCCGGGCCAGGGAGGCGCGCATCTTCTCGAGGCGCTCCTCCAGCCGGCTGCGGCGGCCCTCGAGCACGCGCATACGGACGTCGCGCGACGTCTGCCCGAAGAAGGCGAACCGCGCGGCGAACGTCTCGTCCTCGTACGCGTCCGGCCCCGTCTGGGCGAGCAGCTGTTCGAAGTGCTCCTTGCCCTCCGCTGTCAGGCGGTAGACGATCTTGGCGCGACGCCCGGTCAGCGGCGCGGCGAGGGCGTCCTCGGTGGTGTTCCCCGGTTCCTCGATCAACCAGCCGTTGGCGACCAGCGTCTTGAGGCAGGGATAGAGCGTCCCGTAGCTGAACGCACGGAACACACCCAGTGACGTATTGAGTCGCTTGCGCAGCTCGTACCCGTGCATCGGCGCCTCACGGAGCAGGCCGAGTACGGCGAACTCGAGGATTCCGGAACGCCGGCTCATCGTCGCCTCCCCTCTGCTCCGGTCGTGCCGCGATGGGCTCGTGGGCGGCTCGCGGCCGCCTTTATGTCGCGCTGATGTATCGACTCGATACATCACGACGATAGAACGACCTTCCGGAAGCGACAAGAGGGGGGAGAGTGAACGGGATCACATCACCGTTTCGTTGCGAGCAAGTTGCCTGATTTGAGGTGAACTTCTGCGCCCGGGGGGTTTTGGTGGTGCGTAGTCTGTGCGCCATGCAGACCACCGGGAACCGAGTGACGACTGGGGGCGTCCTTGTCCCCGGTGCAGTACGGATGAATGCGCCGAGCGCCGCATCCGTACTTCGGGGGGACCGGAAACCAGCCGCCGTTTCCAGGCGCGCAGAGATGCGCCTGCCCGAGGAGTAGTCGTTCGATGAGCGAGCACCGTCGCAAACCGCCGCAGCCGCAGGGAGGCGGACGTGCCGCGGCCCGACGCGGTCAGTCCGGCTCGTCCTCCGGCCGCCGAGCGGCACCGCGAGGCGCCACCGGATCTCCGTCCGATTCCTATGGGTCGGGAACCCGCGGTGCGGGGGATGAGGCCCGTACCTACGGCAGCCGTGCCGAGGCACGACGCGCGGCTCAGCGGGGAGGGTCCCGCCGCGCTGCCGGACCCGGACGCGGACGAGGACGCGCGGCCCCTCCGGGCAAGAAGAAGATCATCGATTATCCGCGCTACGACAAGGACGGCTGGCGCCGCTGGCTGCCGTCCTGGAAGCTCGTGTCCGGCCTGTGCCTCGCCTTCTTCGGCGGCCTCGTCGCCGTGGCCGGTATCGGGTACGCGATGGTGAGCGTGCCCAGCGAGGAGAACGCCGCGGCGCGGTCCGAGAACAACGTCTACTACTGGGAAGACGGCACCCAGATGGTCGCCACCGGCAGCGGCCAGAACCGGCAGAACGTCACGCTCGACCGCATCCCCGAAGCTATGCGCTGGGCTGTGATCTCGGCCGAGAACAAGAGCTTCTACAAGGACTCGGGCATCGACCCCATGGGCATCGCCCGCGCGCTCGGCAACATGGCGACCGGTGGTGACACCCAGGGCGGATCGACGATCACCCAGCAGTTCGTGAAGAACACCTACCTGACCCAAGAGCAGACGGTCTCCCGGAAGTTCAAGGAGATGTTCATCTCGATCAAGGTGGGTACCAAGCTCTCCAAGGACGAGATCCTCCAGGGTTACCTGAACACCTCCTACTACGGCCGCGGCGCCTACGGCATTCAGGCCGCCGCGCAGACGTACTACGGCAAGGACGCGGTCGACCTCACACCGAGCGAGTGCGCCTTCCTCGCGGCCCTTCTCAAGGGCCCGACGTACTACGACCCGGCGGGCAACGAAAGCATCGACAGTTCGGCGAACGCCCAGGCCAACCGGGAACGCTCCGAGGAGCGCTGGTCCTGGATCCTCGAGCAGATGCACAAGGACGAGCACCTCTCGACCGCCGAGTACCAGGAGGCGATCAAGAGGTACCCGATGCCCCAGGGCCGCAAGGCCACCAAGGGCATGACCGGCCAGGTCAGCTACCTGGTCGACACGGCCAAGCGGTACGTCCTGAAGAACTCGGACATCTCCGAGGCGCAGTTCGACCAGGGCGGTTACCAGATCTACACGACCTTCGAGAAGGAGAAGGTCGAGGCGCTGGCCAAGGCCGTGAAGAAGGTCGAGAAGGAGAACATCGACCCGAAGCGCGAGAAGGACCAGCACGTCCAGTTCGGCGCGGCCACGGTGAAGCCCAAGGACGGCGCGATCGTCGCCCTGTACGGCGGCCCCGGATTCGAGAACGGCCACTTCGTCAACAACGCCGACACCTCCGGTGTCCCCGTCGGTTCGACGTGGAAGCCCTTCGTGCTCGCGGCCGCGATGCAGCACGGCACGTACAAGACCAACGGTGTGGGAGTCTCGCCGGCCAGTAAGTACAACGGCGACGACCACCTGAAGATCCTGAACAACGACGGCTCCTACGTCCTCAAGAAGGACAACACGCCGTTCTTCCAGGAGAACGAGAGCGACAAACCGTGGGGCTACATCAGCCTGCGGAAGGCGATGGAGCAGTCGGTCAACACCCCGTTCGTGCAGCTCGGCATGGACGTCGGGATGAAGAAGGTGGCGGACGTCGCACAGAAGTCCGGCATCCTCGAGGACAGCTTCGCCGGCCTCAACGCCTCGTTCGCCCTCGGTACGTCCACGCCCAGCGCGATCCGCATGGCGGACGCGTACGCGACGTTCGCGGCTTCGGGCAAGCAGGCCGACCCGTACTCGGTGACCGAGGTCAAGTACCGGGGCTCGGAGCTGCCCAACTTCGAGAAACCGCGGGTCAAGCAGGCGATGCCCGAGAACGTGGCGCACAACGTCACCGACGTGCTCGAGAACGTGATCGAGAACGGTACGGCGCAGCACGCCAAGGAACTGGGGCGCCGGGCGGCCGGCAAGACGGGTACCACGGACGAGAACAAGTCCGCCTGGTTCGTCGGCTACACCCAGCAGCTGTCGACCGCGGTCGCGATGTTCCGTGAGGACCCCAAGAGCCACAAGCTGCTCTCCATGAACGGCACGGCGGGCAAGGACTCGATCCATGGTGGTGACATCCCCACCGAGGTGTGGACCGAGTTCATGAAGGCCGCGCTGAAGGGCAAGTCCGACCCCGGTTTCCCCAAGGCCGAGAAGATCGGCGAGGTCGCCGACGGCGTCGGCGCACCGTCGCCGACCCCGACCGAGACGGAGACCGAGGAGGCGACGCCGTCCGAGCCGCCGACGCCCTCCGAGACGGTGACCACTCCGCCCCCGCCCACGGAGACCGAGACCTGCGGCCCCTTCGACTTCCGTTGCCGGGACGAGGAGGAGGACGACGGCGGGACCGGAAACGGTGGTGGTGACAACGGAGGCTCCGACGGAGGTACGACCACGTCGCCCGATCCCACCGAGAGCGAGGACCCCGGAGGCCCACGGGGCGGTGGCAACGGCGGCTTGTTCGGAGGCCCCGGCGGCTGAGCCGTCCCGCGCCCGATGTGGGCGTTTCACGTGAAACATGGGCCGCCGTACCCGACGGGTACGGCGGCCCTCGCCGTACCACCGGACAGGTACGGCAGGATGTGCGGCATGCCCAGTGGAAAAACGACGAGCGTCCACGAGCCGGACCCGGTGCGGCCGACGGAGGAGGACCGGGTCGCAGCGGCCGGCAGCGAACTGATCGGGGGACCGATCGGCCGGCGTGCCCTGCTCGGCAGATCCTGGTGGACTCCGGTGCGGGTGATCGCGCTCGTGGCGATCGGTGTGTTCGCCCTCGGGCTGGTGCAGAAGGCGCCCTGTTACAACGGCGCCTGGTTCTTCGGCGCCAGTTCGCAGTACACGCACGCCTGCTACTCGGACATTCCGCACCTGTACCAGGGGCGCGGCTTCGCCGACGGGCTGGTGCCGTACTTCGACCGGCTTCCCGGGGACATGGAGTACCTGGAGTACCCGGTCCTGACGGGCGTGTTCATGGAGGTCGCGTCCTGGCTGACACCGGGCAGCGGCAGCATCCAGCACCAGGAACAGTGGTACTGGATGGTCAACGCCGGGATGCTCATGGCGTGCGCGGCGGTCATCGCCGTGTGCGTGACGCGCACCCACGCCCGGCGGCCCTGGGACGGTCTGCTCGTCGCTCTCGCCCCGGCCTTCGCGCTGACCGCCACCATCAACTGGGACCTGCTGGCGGTCGCTCTGACGGCCGCCGCGATGCTGATGTGGTCCCGGGGCCGCGCCCTCGCCTTCGGTGTGCTGCTGGGCCTCGCCACGGCCGCCAAGCTCTATCCCGTACTGCTCCTCGGACCCCTGCTCGTGCTGTGCTGGCGCGCGGGCCGGTGGCGGGAGTACTGCACGGCGCTCGGCGGGGCCGCCGTCGCCTGGATCGTCGTGAACGGGCCGGTGATGCTGTTCGCCTTCGACGGCTGGTCGAAGTTCTACACGTTCAGCCAGGAACGCGGCGTCGACTTCGGGTCCTTCTGGCTGATCCTGGCGCAGAACTCGGACGACCCGATCGCCACCGAGACGGTCAACACGCTCGCGACGCTGCTGATGCTGCTGTGCTGCGCGGGCGTGGCAGCCCTGACGCTCACGGCGCCGCGCCGGCCGCGCTTCGCCCAGCTGGCCTTCCTGATCGTCGCGGCGTTCATCCTCACCAACAAGGTCTACTCGCCGCAGTATGTGCTGTGGCTGGTGCCCCTCGCGGCGCTGGCCCGGCCGAAGTGGCGTGACTTCCTGATCTGGCAGGCCTGCGAGGTGACGTACTTTCTGGGCATCTGGATGTACCTCGCGTACACGACCAGCGGGGACGCCCACAAGGGTCTGCCCGCCGACGGCTACCACTGGGCCATCGGCGCGCACCTGGCGGGGACGCTCTTCCTGTGCGTCATGGTCGTCCGCGACATTCTGATGCCGGATCGCGACCCGGTGCGCCGCTCCGGTGATGACGACCCCTCAGGTGGCGTGCTGGACGGCGCCGAGGACGTCTTCGTGCTCGGTCCCGCGGCCCGTCCAGCGCGCCACGCGGTCCACTTCGAGGCGCCTCAGGTCGACTGGGGCAGAACGCAGGCCGGGGGCGGTTCGCTCTGAGCGAACCGCCGGGATGTGCTCCCGGACCACGCGAAGGGGCCGTGCACGGAACGTCCGTGCACGGCCCCTTCGCGATGGGTCCCGGTGTCGTCTCAGCAGTCGACGAGCCGGTCGAACTGCGTCGTGGTGTGCCGCAGATGGGCCACCAGCTCCTCGCCGACCTGGGGCTCGGGGGCGTCGGCCGGCACGAACAGGATGGACACCTGCATGTGCGGCGGCTCGGCGAACCAGCGCTGCTTGCCGGCCCACACGAACGGCGAAAGGTTCCGGTTTACGGTCGCGAGGCCCGCCCGGGCGACACCCTTGGCGCGCGGCATGACGCCGTGCAGGGCCTTGGGGGACTCCAGACCCACCCCGTGGGACGTTCCACCCGCCACGACCACCAGGTAACCGTCCGAGGCGGCCTTCTGCTGCCGGTAGCCGAACCGGTCCCCCTTGGCGACCCGGGTGACGTCCAGGACCGCGCCACGGTACTCGGTGGCCTCGTGGTCCCCCAGCCAGAGCCGGGTGCCGATCCGGGCGCGGAAACGGGTCTGCGGGAACTGCTGCTGGAGGCGGGCCAACTCGTCTGCCTTGAGGTGGCTGACGAACATCGTGTGCAGCGGCAGACGGGCCGCGCGCAGCCGGTCCATCCAGCCGATGACCTCCTCGACGGCGTCCGAGCCGTCGGTGCGGTCCAGCGGGAGGTGGATGGCGAAGCCCTCCAGCCGGACGTTCTCTATCGCGGCGTGCAACTGGGGCAGGTCCTGCTCGCTGATGCCGTGCCGCTTCATCGAGGACATCACCTCGATGACGACGCGGGCGCCGACCAGGCCGTACACGCCGTCGACCGACGACACCGAGCGGATGACCCGGTCGGGCAGCGGCACCGGCTCCTCGCCCCGCCGGTAGGGCGTCAGCACCAGCAGGTCACCGCCGAACCAGTCCTTGATCCGCGCGGCCTCGTACGTCGTGCCGACGGCCAGGACGTCCGTGCCCAGCCGTGTGGCCTCCTCGGCGAGACGCTCGTGGCCGAAGCCGTAGCCGTTGCCCTTGCAGACGGGGACGAGCCCCGGGAACTGCTCCTGCACGTGCTTGTGATGCGCCCGCCAGCGCGCGGTGTCGACGTAGAGCGTGAGCGCCATGGCCGGACCTGGAACCTTTCTCGTGGCTGCGGTGTAACAAAGGTATGGGAGGCGACGAAGCCCGTCGGGCTACGAAGACGGATACCGCGCCGAAGCGCGGGTCAGCGGCGGGACATGTACATGTCGAGCGCCTTGTGGAGCAGCTTGTTGAGCGGGAAGTCCCACTCGCCGAGGTACTCGGCCGCCTGCCCGCCGGTGCCGACCTTGAACTGGATCAGGCCGAAGAGGTGGTCGGTCTCGTCCAGCGAGTCGGAGATGCCGCGGAGGTCGTAGACGGTGGCGCCGAGCGCATAGGCGTCGCGCAGCATCCGCCACTGCATCGCGTTCGAGGGGCGGACCTCACGGCCGATGTTGTCGGAGGCGCCGTAGGAGTACCAGACGTGCCCGCCGACGATCAGCATGGTGGCCGCGGACAGGTTCACGCCGTTGTGCCGCGCGAAGTACAGGCGCATGCGGTTGGGGTCCTCGGTGTTGAGGGCCGTCCACATCCGCTGGAAGTACGACAGCGGGCGCGGCCGGAAGTGGTCACGCACGGCGGTGATCTCGTACAGCCGCTGCCACTCGGCCAAGTCCTCGTAGCCGCCCTGGACGACCTCGACGCCGGCCTTCTCGGCCTTCTTGATGTTGCGGCGCCACAGCTGGTTGAAGTTCTTGTGGACCTCTTCGAGCGAGCGGTTCGCCAGCGGCACCTGGTAGACGTAGCGCGGCTGGACGTCGCCGAAGCCGGCGCCGCCGTCCTCGCCCTGCTGCCAGCCCATGCGGCGCAGCTTGTCCGCCACCTCGAAGGCGCGGGGCTCGATGAAGTCGGCCTCCAGGTCACGCAGGCGCTTGACGTCCTGGTCCTGGATGCCCCGCTTGATGGTCGGAGCCTCCCAGCGGCGGATGATCACCGGCGGGCCCATCTTCACGGAGAAGGCGCCCTGCTGCTTCAGATGGGCGAGCATCGGCTCGATCCAGTCCTGCAGGTTCGGCGCGAACCAGTTGATGACCGGGCCCTCGGGCAGGTAGGCGAGGTAACGCTTGATCTTGGGGAGCTGCCGGTAGAGCACCAGACCCGCGCCGACCATCTCGCCGGTGCGGTCGTCGAACCAGCCGAGGTTCTCCGCGCGCCACTCCGCCTTCACGTCTGCCCAGGCCGGGACCTGCATGTGGCTCGCCGACGGCAGGCTCTGGATGTACGCCAGATGCTGCTCGCGACTGATGGTCCTCAGGGTCAGGCTCATTCGGGGCGCTCCTCGGGCTGGTGTGTCCCCATGGGTTCAGGGGCTCCGGCTCTCGCGCGAAGCCTACTGCGCCCCGGGTGCGGCCCGTCTGGGCGCACAGGACCTTCGCCCCGGCCGGCGGGCGGCCGGGGCGTCCGACGATGTGTGGAAGGGGTGGGTGGTGGCGACGTCAGTCGACGACTCCGCCGAATAGTCCGCCGTGCGCCATGCCCAGGAAGAAGCCGACCGCCGCCAGGCCGAGGCCCAGGATCAGTCCGAAACGCTCGCGCGTCGTGACGGAGATCCACTGGCCGTACGCACCGGTGAGGATGCCGATCAGGCCGGTCCAGGAGCTGAGCAGGTGCAGGTGATGGAACTGCGCCGAGATGAAGGCGGTGAGCCCCAGCACCAGGGTCACCGCGAGCAGGGTGTCCTGGAGCGGATGGGGCTTGCCGTCGCTGGCGAAGAGTCCGCCGGCGGTGTTGGGTCGCATTGCCTGTGCCATGGGCACCTCCTGCGAAGGGCGGCGCATCGTAGCGCCGTACACACCCGATGTGTCCAGATTGACGGTCCTCACGGCCGGATTTCAACCGGAAGCCGCTGTGCGGGTACTCTGTAGCGTCTGCACCGGTGTCTGTCCGGACAGAGCCAGGCGGGAACAGGAGAGGGCCACGGCCGCTCCGTCCGGCCCGGAAACCCGCCGCCCGACCCCGTTGTCAGTGGCGGCTGTTCTACTGACAGGCAACGTTGCGCAACGCATCACGACCCTCCTGCCACGGAACGACCGTGGCCGCTGAGTCCAAAGGAGGTGGGTTCCACATGCGTCACTACGAGGTGATGGTCATCCTCGACCCCGATCTCGAGGAGCGCGCTGTCTCCCCGCTGATCGAGAACTTCCTCTCTGTCGTCCGTGACGGCGGCGGAAAGGTCGAGAAGGTCGACACCTGGGGCCGTCGTCGTCTCTCGTACGAGATCAAGAAGAAGCCCGAGGGCATCTACTCGGTCATCGACCTGCAGGCCGAGCCTGCGGTCGTCAAGGAGCTCGACCGCCAGATGAACCTGAACGAGTCGGTCCTCCGGACCAAGGTCCTCCGTCCCGAGACCCACTGAGCTCCGCTCAGCTGATCCCGGGATCCGAGTAGCAGCACAAGCAGCCAGCAGCAAACCCGCCGAGAGGTTCCCCCATGGCAGGCGAGACCGTCATCACGGTCGTCGGCAATCTTGTCGACGACCCCGAGCTGCGCTTCACCCCGTCCGGTGCGGCCGTCGCGAAGTTCCGTGTCGCGTCGACCCCCCGCACCTTCGACCGCCAGACGAACGAGTGGAAGGACGGCGAGAGCCTGTTCCTGACCTGCTCCGTCTGGCGTCAGGCGGCGGAGAACGTCGCCGAGTCGCTCCAGCGAGGCATGCGCGTCATCGTGCAGGGCCGGC
The DNA here is from genome assembly GCF_043082785.1 of Streptomyces sp. NPDC014764. Lineage (NCBI taxonomy): Bacteria > Bacillati > Actinomycetota > Actinomycetes > Kitasatosporales > Streptomycetaceae > Streptomyces > Streptomyces sp. NPDC014764. The sequence goes on from NZ_JBIBXY010000004.1 coordinate 458,532, forward strand.
TGAAGCAGCGGTCCTACGAGGACCGTGAGGGCGTCAAGCGCACGGTCTACGAGCTGGACGTCGAGGAAGTCGGCGCCAGCCTGCGCAACGCCACGGCCAAGGTCACCAAGACCACCGGCCGCGGCGGCCAGGGTGGCTACGGCGGCGGTGGCGGCGGCGGCGGCCAGCAGGGCGGCGGCTGGGGCGGCGGCCCCGGCGGCGGCCAGCAGGGCGGCGGCGCTCCTGCCGACGACCCGTGGGCGACCGGTGCTCCCGCCGGTGGCCAGCAGGGCGGTGGCGGTGGCGGCGGCTGGGGCGGTGGCTCCGGCGGCAGCGGCGGCGGCTACTCGGACGAGCCCCCCTTCTAGGGCGGGCCGTACCACACTTCTTGATCACACAGGAGAATCACCATGGCGAAGCCGCCTGTGCGCAAGCCGAAGAAGAAGGTCTGCGCTTTCTGCAAGGACAAGGTCACGTACGTGGACTACAAGGACACGAACATGCTGCGGAAGTTCATTTCCGACCGCGGCAAGATCCGTGCCCGCCGCGTGACCGGCAACTGCACGCAGCACCAGCGTGACGTCGCCACGGCCGTGAAGAACAGCCGTGAGATGGCGCTGCTGCCCTACACCTCCACCGCGCGATAAGGGAAGGGTGACCCACTCATGAAGATCATCCTTACCCACGAGGTCTCCGGCCTCGGTGCCGCGGGCGACGTCGTCGACGTCAAGGACGGCTACGCTCGCAACTACCTGATCCCGCGGAAGCTCGCTATCCGCTGGACCAAGGGTGGCGAGAAGGACGTCGAGCAGATCCGTCGTGCTCGCAAGATCCACGAGATCCACACCATCGAGCAGGCCAACCAGGTGAAGGCCCAGCTCGAGGGCGTCAAGGTCCGCCTGGCCGTCCGCTCCGGCGACGCAGGCCGTCTCTTCGGCTCCGTCACTCCGGCCGACATCGCTTCGGCGATCAAGGCTTCCGGTGGCCCCGAGGTCGACAAGCGCCGCATCGAGCTCGGTTCGCCGATCAAGACGCTGGGCGCCCACGAGACGTCGGTGCGTCTGCACCCCGAGGTTGCCGCCACGGTCAACATCGAGGTCGTCGCCGCCTGAGGGCAGCGCTCGCTGAAGCAGTGAGCCTGGGGGCCGTATCCGTCAGGGTGCGGCCCCCAGCGCTGTCTCTCCCAAGGACGCTCGCCCACATGCAATCGGCACGAGCGCGGGACTTCACATGCGCGGTGTTCCACGTGAAACGGTCAGCGCGCCGCGCCCGTCACGATCCAGCGGCCGGAGCGGGAACGCAGCCACAACGTCAGCATCCGCACGGCCATCATCAGCGTCATCGTGGCCCACAGTGCGGTGAGTCCTCCTCCGAGGACGGGCACCAGCAGGGCGGCCGGGGTGAAGACGACGAGGGTCACGAGCATGGCCCAGGCCAGGTACGGCCCGTCGCCCGCGCCCATCAGCACACCGTCCAGCACGAAGACGATGCCGCAGATCGGCTGGGACAGCGCCACGATGACCAGGGCAGGCAGCGCCGCGTCCTTCACGGCGGAGTCGCTGGTGAACAGCGGCAGGAACACCGGCCGTGCCAGTACGACCAGAATGCCCAGGACGACACCGACGGCCACGCCCCACTCGACCATGCGGCGACACGCGTCCCGTGCTCCCTGTGCGTCACCGGCTCCGAGATAGCGCCCGATGATGGCCTGTCCCGCGATGGCGATTGCGTCGAGGGCAAAGGCGAGCAGGCTCCACAGGGAGAGGATGATCTGATGGGCCGCGATGTCGGAGTCGCCCAGCCGGGCCGCCACCGCCGTCGCGATCATGAGGATCGCCCGCAGCGAGAGCGTCCTCACCAGAAGCGGTGCACCCGCCTGGGCCGACGCCCGGATACCGGCGGCGTCGGGTCGCAGGGAGGCCCCGTGCTTGCGAGCACCGCGCAGCACTACCGCCAGATAGACCGCGGCCATCCCGCACTGCGCGATCACGGTGCCCCACGCGGACCCGGCGATGCCAAGACCGGCGCCGTAGACCAGGACGACGTTGAGGATGCCGTTGGCGACGAAGCCGGCGACCGCCACGTAGAGCGGGGTTCGGGTGTCCTGAAGTCCGCGGAGCACTCCGGTCGCCGCGAGCACGATCAGCATGGCCGGGATGCCGAGCGTCGAGATCCGCAGGTACGTGACGGCGTACGGGGCGGCGGTCTCGGAGGCGCCGAAGAGGTCCACGAGTGCGGGCGCCGTCGGGAGGACGACGGCCACGACGGCGGCGCCGAGCAGCAGTGCCAGCCAGATGCCGTCCATGCCCTGACGGATGGCGGCGGGGAGGTCACCGGCGCCCACCCGCCGGGCGACGGCAGCCGTGGTGGCGTAGGCGAGGAAGACGAAGATGCTCACCGAGGTCACCAGGAGGGCCGACGCGACGCCGAGTCCCGCGAGCTGTGCCGTGCCGAGATGGCCGACGATGGCGCTGTCCGCCATCACGAACAGGGGCTCGGCGACGAGGGCACCGAAGGCCGGGACGGCCAGCATGACGATCTCTCGGTCATGCCGGCGGCGGGCGGCCTTGGGGCGTGCGGGGGCCTGTGTCATGTGCACCAATCTAATCATCCACAGGTAAGAGATGCCAGCAGTTTGAGACCCTTACTTTGTGGCTCTGGGTGTGGGGTTGCGTACACCTGTCGAACGGATTGTGATCCCCGCGGGAAAGTTTTTCTTCTGCACAGCCCGTGGACGGCAAATCGCCAGGTCAGGGGCTTCTTCACAAGGTGGTCACCGCCTTGTTCACAGCGCTGTCCACCGGCTCGTGCACAGGTTTCGCGGAGTTCTCCACAGCTCTGGGCTCGTCGTCCACACGGCCTGTGGATAACCAGATTGGCTGACGGTGCCGACGGGCCTACGGTGGTCCGGCACCTGCTCCGTCCACCGGTTCTGTAATCGTCACAAAACCGGCGTCCGACAAGCGGAGTTGGGCCCCTTATTTGTCAGTGTCGTGCCGTAGAACTGAGAGGCATGGCGAGATCCGCTCCGGCGGACGGGAGGAGGTGGCTCGGTGAGCATTTCCGAGCCCTTGGACGACCCGTGGGCCGACAGCGGTCCCAGTGATCGTCTGCCCGCCTCCCGCCGTACGGGCGACCACGGCAGAGGACGCGACGAGCAGCACGACCGCGGCCCGGACCGGGGCGTGTGGGACGGCGGAGGCTCCGCCTTCGAGCGGGTCCCGCCGCAGGATCTGGAGGCGGAGCAGTCCGTGCTGGGCGGCATGCTGCTGTCCAAGGACGCCATCGCCGACGTCGTCGAGATCCTCAAGGGCCACGACTTCTACAAGCCGGCCCACGAGACGATCTACACCGCCATCCTCGACGTCTATGCCAAGGGCGAGCCGGCCGACCCGATCACCATCGCCGCCGAGCTGACCAAGCGCGGCGAGATCAACAAGGTGGGCGGGGCGTCGTACCTGCACACCCTCGTGCAGACGGTGCCCACGGCGGCCAACGCCGCGTACTACGCGGAGATCGTGCACGAGCGGGCGGTGCTGCGCCGACTGGTCGAGGCGGGCACCCGCATCACCCAGATGGGATACGCGGCCGACGACGACGTCGACGAGATCGTCAACCGCGCCCAGGCGGAGATCTACGCCGTCACCGAGCAGCGCACCAGCGAGGACTACCTGCCGCTCGGCGACATCATGGAAGGCGCCCTCGACGAGATCGAGGCGATCGGGTCGCGCAGCGGCGAGATGACGGGTGTGCCCACCGGCTTCACCGACTTCGACTCGCTGACCAACGGACTGCACCCCGGTCAGATGATCGTCATCGCCGCGCGTCCCGCGATGGGCAAGTCGACGCTCGCGCTGGACTTCGCCCGCGCCGCCTCCATCAAGAACAACCTGCCCAGCGTCATCTTCTCGCTCGAGATGGGCCGCAACGAGATCGCGATGCGTCTGCTGTCCGCGGAGGCCCGCGTCGCCCTGCACCACATGCGTTCCGGCACGATGACCGACGAGGACTGGACCCGCCTGGCCCGGCGGATGCCGGACGTCTCGGCCGCACCGCTCTACATCGACGACTCGCCGAACCTGTCGATGATGGAGATCCGCGCCAAGTGCCGGCGGCTGAAGCAGCGCAACGACCTGAAGCTCGTGGTGATCGACTACCTCCAGCTGATGCAGTCGGGTGGCTCGAAGCGGGCCGAGAGCCGGCAGCAGGAGGTCTCGGACATGTCCCGTAACCTCAAGCTGCTCGCCAAGGAGCTGGAGATCCCGGTCATCGCGCTGTCCCAGCTGAACCGTGGTCCCGAGCAGCGCACGGACAAGAAGCCGATGGTCTCCGACCTGCGTGAGTCGGGCTCCATCGAGCAGGACGCCGACATGGTCATCCTGCTGCACCGCGAGGACGCGTACGAGAAGGAGTCCCCGCGCGCCGGCGAGGCCGACCTGATCGTCGCCAAGCACCGTAACGGCCCGACGGCCACCATCACGGTCGCCTTCCAGGGCCACTACTCCCGGTTCGTGGACATGGCGCAGACCTGAGGCGCCACGTCACACCCCGGGCGTGTCGGCCCGACCCGCCTGGTCAACTAGGTGGCATGACGTCACCTCAGGAAGAACTGCTGGCCGGTACCCGGCGGGCGCTGCTGCACCGGATCGCCGTCGCGCAGCGGGAAGGGCGGGCCCCGTCGCTCGTCGCGGCCGTCGTGCGGGACGGGAGGACCGTGTGGAGCGGGGCCCGGACCTCGGTGGAGGGGGAGGTCCCGGACGGCGACGTCCAGTACCGGATCGGCTCGATCACCAAGACCTTCACCGCCGTCCTGGTGCTGCGGCTGAGGGACGAGGGTCTGCTCGACCTCGCCGACCCGCTGGAGAAGCACCTGCCCGGTACCGGCGTGGGCGAGGTGACCGTCGTCGACCTGCTCGCGCACCGCGCCGGACTCGCCGCCGAGACGCCCGGCCCCTGGTGGGAGCGGACCCCCGGCTCCCTGCGCCCCGGGCTGGCGGATGTGCTGGGCGAGCGTCCCTTGGTGCATCCGGTGGGGCGGCGCTTCCACTACTCGAACCCTGGCTACGCGCTCCTCGGGGCGCTGGTCGAGAAGCTGCGCGGGGCGCCGTGGGCGGATGTCCTGCGGCGCGAGGTGCTCGAACCTCTGCGGCTCCACCGCACCACCGTGGGGCCCGTGGCGCCGCACGCGGGCGGCTGGGCCGTGCATCCGTGGGCCGACGTGATGCAGCCCGAGCCGTTGGAGAACCTGGGCTTGATGGCTCCCGCGGGGCAGTTGTGGTCCACCGCCGGCGATCTGACACGCTTCGCGGCCTTCCTGGCCGCGGGGGACGAGCGGGTGCTGAGCGCCGAGTCGGTGCGGGAGATGAGGACGCCGACGGCGCCGGCCGAGGCGGCGGACGTGGCCGACGGTTACGCCTACGGCCTAGGGCTGGAGCTGCGCCATCAGCACGGCAGGGCGCTCGTCGGGCACACCGGCTCCCTCCCTGGGTTCCTGGCCTGCCTGACGATGGGCATCGCGGACGACGTCAGCGCGGTGGTCCTCGCCAACTGCACCTCCGGGCCCGCGCCGTTCACCGTCGCTGCGGACCTGGTGCGGATCGTCGCCGAGACGGAACCGCGCATCCCCGCGCCCTGGAGGCCGCTCCGGAAGGCCGATTCCGCCGTGCTGGACCTGGTGGGCCAGTGGTACTGGGGGACGTACGCCCTCGGGCTGCGGCTGTCGGCCGACGGGATGCTCGCGCTGGAGCCGCTCTCCGGGAAGGGGCGGCGTTCACGTTTCCGTCCGGACGGTGATGGCGGCTGGGTGGGGCTCGAGGGCTACTACGCCGGGGAGGTGCTGAGGCCAGTGCGGCGCGCGGACGGCAGGGTCAGCCACCTCGACCTCGGCTCGTTCGTGTTCACCCGGCAGCCGTACGAGGAGGGTGCTCCAGTGCCCGGTGGCGTGGACGCGGAGGGGTGGCGGGGTCTTTCGTAGGCCCACGGGCACCTGAGGTACGCGAGCGGCTGTGTTTCACGTGAAACACAGCCGCTCCCCTTACAACGCCAGCTTGAAGCCCACGTGCGACGGCGTGAAGCCGAGCCGCTCGTAGAAGCGGTGGGCGTCGGTGCGGCTGTTGTCCGTCGTCAGCTGGACCAGCTGGCAGCCCTCGCGGCGGGAGGTGTCGATCGCCCACTCGATCATCCGGGTGCCCAGGCCGCCGCCGCGTTCGTCCGCGTGGATGCGTACGGCCTCGACGACCGAGCGCGTGGCGCCGCGCCGGGACAGTCCCGGAATGATCGTGAGCTGGAGCGTCCCGACGACCTGCTTTCCCCGGACGGCGACGACGAGGTGCTGATTCGGGTCGGCACGCAGCCGTTCCATCGCGGTCAGGTAGGGCGCCAGATCGTCCGGGGACTCGCGCTGCGCGCCCAGTGGGTCGTCCGCCAGCATGGCGACGATCGCCGGGACGTCATCGGTGGTCGCGGACCGTATCTCAAGATCTCCCATGCCCGCACCTTATGCGGGCACCGGCGCCTTGAGTGTCTCCACGGCGCGGACCAACGGGGCCAGATCGGGGTTCTTCGCCGCCTCGTCGAGCGCCTCGCGCAGCGCGGTGTCGTTGGTGGGCCGCGCCTCCTCCAGCAGCTTGAGGCCGGCCTCGGTGACGTCGGTGTAGATGCCGCGCCGGTCGGTGGGGCAGAGGTACCTCTCCAGCAGGCCTCGGTCCTCGAGTCGGGTGACGAGCCGGGTGGTGGCGCTCTGGCTGAGCACGACCGCGTCGGCGACCTGCTTCATCTGCAGATGGCCACCCTCACCCGTGTGCTGCCGGCTCAACACGTCGAGCAGGGAGTACTCCCGCACGCTCAGATCGTGCCGGGCCTGGAGGGCGCGCTCGGTGTGGGCCTCGATCCTCCCGTGCAGCAGCGAGAGAGCGCACCAACTTTGGGCGAGGGCGGTGAGGGCGGGATCCGTGGCTGTCATGGGGTGATTCCTCCGTCCAACAGCGTCTGACACCAAGGGTAGACCACACCCGCAATATCCCGCGCTTGCAAATATCCCGCGTATGCAACTATTGTCGAGTCTCGTTAAGCGCTCCTGCAATCTCCGGAAGGTCTGTTCCCCATGCCTCTCGCGCTTCTGGCCCTCGCGATCGGGGCCTTCGGGATCGGCACCACCGAATTCGTGATCATGGGCTTGCTGCCCGAGGTCGCGGGCGACTTCGGTGTCTCCATCCCCACCGCCGGCTACCTGGTGACCGGGTACGCCCTGGGTGTCATGATCGGCGCCCCCCTGATGACCGTGCTCGGCACCAAGATCTCCCGGAAGCGCATGCTGATGCTGCTGATGGGCCTCTTCGTCGTCGGGAACCTGCTCTCGGCGCTGGCCCCGAGTTTCGGCCTCATGCTGACCGGACGGGTGGTCGCGTCCCTGGCCCACGGTGCCTTCTTCGGCATCGGTTCCGTCGTGGCCGCCGACCTGGTCGCCCCCGACAAGCGGGCCGGCGCGATCTCCCTGATGTTCACCGGTCTCACCGTCGCCAACGTCGTCGGCGTGCCGCTGGGCACCCTGGTCGGCCAGTCCCTCGGCTGGCGCGTCACCTTCGGCATCGTCGCCGCGCTCGGCGTGGTCGGCCTGCTCGGAGTCGCCAAGCTGGTGCCCGACATGCCGAAGCCCGAAGGCGTGCGGCTGCGCCACGAGCTGGCCGCCCTGAAGAACGTGCAGGTCCTGCTCGCCATGGCGATGACCGTGCTCGGCTTCGGCGGCGTCTTCGCCGCGATCACCTACATCGCGCCGATGATGACGCACGTTGCGGGCTTCGCCGACGGCTCCGTCACCTGGCTGCTGGTGCTGTTCGGCCTCGGCATGGTCGGCGGCAACCTCGTCGGCGGCAAGTACGCCGACCGCGCCCTGATGCCGATGCTGTACGTGTCCCTCGGCGCGCTCGCCGTCGTCCTGGCACTGTTCACCCTGACCGCCCACAACAAGATCGCCGCGGCCGTCACCATCGCCCTCGTCGGCGCGCTCGGCTTCGCCACGGTCCCCCCGTTGCAGAAGCGGGTCCTGGATCATGCGCACGGCGCGCCCACCCTGGCCTCGGCGCTCAACATCGGCGCCTTCAACCTTGGCAACGCGCTGTCCGCCTGGCTGGGTGGCCTCGTGATCGCCGCCGGGCTCGGCTACACCGCCCCCAACTGGGTCGGCGCCTTCCTCGCCGCGGCCGCCCTGGCGCTCGCCGTCCTGTCGGCGGGCCTCGAGCGCCGCGAGCGGGCGGCCGGCACACCGGCCGCGGGCACGGTCGCCGTGGAGCGGCCGACCGTCGCCACGCACTGAACCGCGGCGCCTCCGGGCGCGGGGCCAGGGCCGCCCTCGCGCCCACCGATCCCCCTCCCGTCCGTCACGACGGACACCACACCCACCCCAAGGAGAACCACCTCATGACCACCACCACCGCCGTTGCCCCGCTGACCACCGCGGACGCCGAAGCCCTCGTCGCCGCAGCGGTCGAGGCCGCCGAGAGGGCCGGTGTCACCGTCAGCGTGACGGTCCTCGACGCGGGCGGGCACCTGCTCGCCTTCCGCCGGGACGACCGGGCCGTGCTGATCTCCGGCGAGACCAGCACGCGCAAGGCCTACACCGCGCTGCAGCTGAACTCGCCCACCGCCGACCTGGTGGACGTCGTGCAGCCCGGCGGCCTCTTCCATACCCTGCCCACCGCCCTCGACCGGCCGCTGCTCTTCATCGCCGGCGGCGTGCCCGTACGGCGTGACGGCCGGCTGATCGGCGCCGTCGGCGTCGGCGGCGGCGCCCCGGAGCAGGACCACGGCTTCGCCACCGCCGCCGTGGAGTTCCTCGCCTGACGACGGACGGCGCCACGCCCCGGACGACGCACAGGACGGCCGGGTGCAACGCACAGCAGGTGCGTACGGCGCACCACACGGCGACGCCGCTCCCGCACAGCACGCGGGACCGGCGTCGCCGTCTGCCTGCGGTCAGGCGGCCGCCACCGTCACCGGGGCGAACCGCCGGCTCCAGTCCCCGGGGAGTTCCGTGATCCCGTGCGTCATGACGGCGTTGAACGCGACCGGCGTGAGTCCGTGCTCCTTCACCCAGTCGAGCAGCTCGCGGTGGCGGACGTCGATGTCGGTGCGCAGCGGCCGGTTGGTGTGGGCGGCCAGGGAGGCGATGAGCGCCTGGGCCGTCGCGGTGTCCCGAGCGATCAGCGGGCCCACGACATGAGTGTCCATGTTGGGCCATGCGGCGGTGTAGCCGATGATCCGTCCGTCCTCCTCGGCCACCCGCAGCTGGTCCGCGAAGGCGGGCAGGCGGGTCACGATGTGGGTCCGGTCCATGCCGAAGACCTCTTCGTCCAGCCGCAGGATGGCGGGGAGATCCTCGGCGGTGGCCGTGCGGGTCGGGACGTCCGTCCGGCCGGACGGGACGAAGTGCCCGCGCACCATCTCGGCCTGCCCGGTTACCTTGAAACCGAGCTCCTCGTACAGCGGCCGTCCGAGAGGCGTGGCGTGCAGGGTGAGGGGAGTGGTGCCCGCCTCCTCGAGGACATGACGCATCAGCCGGCGCCCGAGGCCCTGACGGGAGTGGCGCTCCGCGACGAGCACCATGCCCACGGCCGCCAGGGAGGGCTGCTCCCGGGGCCCGTACTCGGTGACGACGCAGGCGGCCGCCAGACCGCCGTCGGGGGCGTCGACGCCCTGGCCGCGGCCGGCCGCGAGCAGAAGTCCCCACTTGTGCTCCTCCCGGGGCCACCCCCGGTCCTCGGACAGGTCGGCGCAGGCGGTGAGATCGCGGAGCGTCAGACGACGGATGGGCAGGGCGTCGAGAGAAGGTGTCGGCACGCAGGTCAGGCTGTCCGACCGGAGCCTTCGGCGTCCACCTGTTTCCGCAGATGCGTACGTGCTTTTGGCCATCCCGGTGAGGCCGGGATCAGCCCAGGTCGGAGGCGTGCAGGGCACGCACCCCCTCGATGTTGCCGTCGAGATAGTGGCGCAGGGACAGCGGGACGAGGTGCACGGAGGCGATGCCGACCCGGGTGAACGGCACGCGCACGATCTCGTACTCTCCGGCGGGTTCCTCGACCTCCGGACCGTGCCGCAGGGACGGGTCCATGGACTCCAGGCGGCAGACGAAGAAGTGCTGGACCTTCACGCCGGTGGAGCCCTCGTCCTCGCCGATGTGCTCCACGGTGTCCACGAAGCACGGCACCACATCGGTGATCTTGGCGCCGAGCTCCTCGTACACCTCACGGTGCAGGGCATGGACGACGGTCGCGTCCTCCGGCTCGACCCCGCCGCCGGGGGTGACCCAGTACGGGTCCACACCGGGTTTGGTGCGCTTGATCAGGATCAGGTGATCGCCGTCCAGCAGAACGGCTCGGGCGGTGCGCTTGACCACGGGTCGGACGGTCATGGGGGAAATGTGGCCCAGCTGGTTCCACGTGAAACATCGCCGGCCACCCTTGCTCCGGCCGCCGGGACACCGTGTCGCCGACGCCCCCGTCAGCACCAGTCGGCGGCCGCCCGCTCCAGCCATTCGTGGGCCCGTGCTATGTGCGGCATCGCCAGCGTGCCGGTGCGGACGGCCAGGAAGTAGGTGCGCAGCGGAGGCACCGTGGGCTCGTACAGTGCCAGCACGTCGCCGCGCTCCAGTGCGCCCGCGCAGAGGTAGCGCGGCAGCACGGCGAGGCCGGCCCCCGCCGTGGCGCACGCCAGCACCGCACGAAGGTCCGGGACGATCACCGTGCCGGGACAGACCGGACGCGAGTCGAACACGGAGGCCCAGTAGCGGGCGACGAAGGGCAGCGACTCGTGCACCTCCACGACCGGGACCCGCTCGAGGGCGGCCGGGCCGCGCAGGCGGAGCGTCGCCATGCCGATCCGCTCGGCCCAGCCGGGCGCGGAGACCAGGACGTGCTCCTCGTCGCAGAGCGCCGTCGCCGAGAGCAGCGCGCCGCGCGGGCGGACGGTGCTGATGGCCAGGTCGTGGTGGCCGGCGGCGAGCCCTTCGAGGACCTCGTCGGCGGTGCCGAAGGAGGCGCGGAGCGCGAAGCCGTGGCCGTCCTCGCCCGTCAGCTCCGTGAGCGCGGGCAGCGCCCGCTCGGCGGTGAACTCGGGTGGTCCGGCCAGATGCAGGGTGCGTAAGGAGGAGTCCTCCTCCAGCCCGGACTCGGCTATCTCCACCAGCGCGTCCAGGTGCGGCGCCGCCTTGTGGGCGAGCTCGTCGCCGATCGTCGTCGGCGTCACCCCGCGCGCCTGCCGCAGGAACAGAGGCCGTCCGACCTGCCGCTCCAGAGTCCTGATCTGTGAGGTGACCGCCGGCTGCGAGAGGCCCAGCAGGGCCGCCGCGCGCGTGAAGGAGCCGGCCCGGTGCACGGTCACGAAGGTCCGCAGCAAGGCCAGATCCACGGCACGCCCCCTCCCTCGCCGGCCCGCCGCAGACCGGCGGGACCAACTATAAATTTGTCGATAGGTCGCTGTCGCTACTGTGATTGGACACTGACAGTGAGTCAACTAGCCTGAGTCGCGCGGTTCTTCGCGCGCAGAACCGAGGACGGTCCGAGCCACGAGGGGGGAGGCTCGGACCGTCCGCAGAGGGTGCCGTGAGTCGGATGTCCGCCGGTCAGCCCGCGGTCACGTCCAGCGCCCGAAGCACGTCCGCGATCAGGTCCTCTGGGTCCTCGGCGCCGACGGAGAAGCGGACGAAGCCCTCCGGAACCGCGTCCCCGCCCCAGCGGCCGCGCCGCTCCGCCGTGGACCGCACGCCGCCGAAGCTCGTCGCGTCGTCCACGAGCCGCAGCGCCTCGAGGAAGCGGTCCGCCCGCTCGCGGGACGGCAGAGTGAAGGACACCACGCACCCGTAGCGGCGCATCTGCTGCGACGCGATCTTGTGCGACGGATCGTCCGGCAGCCCCGGGTACCGCAAGCCCGTGACCTCCGGCCGCTCCCGCAGCGCCTCGGCGAGCCGTAGCGCCGTCGCGTTCTGCCGCTCCACCCGCAGCTGGAGCGTGGCGATCGACCGGTGCGCGAGCCACGCCTCCATCGGCCCCGGAATGGCGCCGATGATCTTGCGCCAGCGCCGCACCGCGGCCATCGCCTCGGCGTCGCGGCCGGTGACGTACCCGAGGAGCACGTCGCCGTGGCCGGTCAGCTGCTTGGTGCCGCTGGCCACCGCGAAGTCCGCGCCGAGCTCCAGCGGACGCTGGCCCAGCGGCGTCGCCAGGGTGTTGTCGACGGCGACCAGAGCCCCCTGGGCGTGGGCCGCGTCGGCAAGCCGCCGCACGTCGCACACGTCGAGTCCGGGGTTCGAAGGCGTCTCGATCCACAGCAGCTTCGCGCCGTCCAGTACCTCCAGCTGGGCGTCGCCGCCGGTCGGCGCGGTGCGCACCTCGATGCCGTACGCCTCCAGCTGGGCGCGCGCCAGCGGCAGCGCCTGGTAGCCGTCGTCGGGCAGGACGACCGCGTCCCCCGCGCGCAGCTGCGAGAACAGCACCGCGGAGATGGCGGCCATGCCCGAGGCGAACACGAGCGTCTCGACGTCGTCCCGCCCCGGGGCCTCCAGCTCGCCCACGGCCCGCTCCAGCAGGGTCCACGTCGGGTTCTCGTCCCGGCCGTAGGTGTACGGGCCGGTCGGGTCACCCGGCAGGTGGAAGTGGGCCGCGAACACCGGCCCTGGCAGGGTCGGCTCGTGCTTCACCGGCTCGGGAAGTCCGGCCCGCACCGCACGGGTGCCGTCGCCCGGTCCGCCCGTGCCCCTGGTCGCGTCGTTCATGCCGCCCGTCCTTCCACCTGCTCACGTACCGCGGCGAGCAGTCCGTGGCTCGCCGCCTCCACCATCTCAAGACACGCGTCGAAACCTTCGGGGCCCCCGTAATAAGGGTCGGGCACGTCGAGGTCGTCGCCGGCCGCCGGGTCGTACGACCGCAGCAGCCGGACCTTCTCCGCGTCCCGCTCCGTGGGGGCGAGGCGGCGCAGCGCCCTGAGGTGGCCGGCGTCCAGGGCGACGACCAGATCGAGCCGGCCGAACCAGGACAGGTCGAACTGCCGGGCCGTGTGCTCGGCGTGGTAGCCGTTCTCCCGCAGCACGGCGACGGTGCGGGGGTCCGCGCCCTCGCCCTCGTGCCAGCCGCCGGTACCGGCGCTGTCGGCCTCGACCAGTTCCTCGAGACCGGCCTCCGCCACGCGGGCGCGGAAGACGAACTCGGCCATCGGAGAGCGGCAGATGTTGCCGGTGCACACGAAGCAGACGCGGTAGGTCATGGTGGTCAGTCCCCGTCGGGCAGGATCACGTTCAGGGCCCAGGAGACCACGGAGACGATCAGACCGCCCAGGACGGCCGTCCAGAAGCCCTCCACGTGGAAGCTGAGGTCGAGCTGGTCGGCGAGCCAGGAGGTGAGCAGCAGCATCAGGGCGTTCACCACCAGGGTGAACAGGCCCAGGGTCAGGATGAGCAGCGGCAGGCTCAGCAGCTTGACCACCGGCTTGACCAGGAAGTTCACCACGCCGAAGATCAGTGCGACCAGGAGCAGCGTGCCTATCTCCTTGCCGGTGCTGTCACCGGTCAGGGTGATCTTGTCGAGGAGCCAGACCGCGACGGCGAGTGCTCCCGCGTTGGCGATCGTCTTGACTAGGAAATTCTTCATGTGTCTGATCGTGGCAGACAGCATCGTGATCGGGCAGTGAGGGCAGGGGCGGGACCCGTGAAAGCATTCAGGCTGGACGAACTCGAAGCGGAACGCGCCGCGAACGACGGGGCGTACCTGCAGTTCCTGCGGGAACGGAACATGTCGGTCGGTCTCTACGCCCTGGACGCGGGCGCCCAGGACCCGCAGCAGCCGCACAGCCAGGACGAGGTGTACTTCGTGGTCAGCGGCCGCGCCTCGATCACCGTCGGCACGGAGACCACCGAGGTCGCGCGCGGCAGCGTCGTCTACGTGCCGGCCGGGGCGCCGCACAAGTTCCACCACATCAGCGAGGACCTGCGGGTCCTGGTGGTCTTCTCTCCGCCGGAGAGCTGAGGCAGGGCCTCGGGGTTCCCTAGGGGACGGGTCAGGGGAGGACAAGGGATCCGAGGCCCCCGTCCGGCCGCCGGCCGCCCTAGCATCGAGAGCGGACATCATCGACACGACCCGGCAGGCAGCGGGCGGAGAGGTAAGGACGAGGCCATGCGAGAGATCTTCACGGGACTGCCGTGGTGGGTGAAGTGGATCGCGGTGCCGGTCATCGCCCTGGTGGTGTTCGGCGGCCTGATAGCGAGCGTGGTCGGTTTCGTCATCGGCCTGCTCTTCAAGGCGCTGGTCTTCGTCGCCCTGGTCGGCGGACTGATCTACGTGGTGCGCAAGTTCACGGCGAGCTCCTCGTCGCGCGACTGGTGAGCCGGCGGGAACCGGCGGGGCGGTAACGGGATACGCCGGTTCCCTCGGGTGGGGGAAGTTTCCGCGCAGGGCCTCCTGCGTGCGGTGACGGACGGTTAGAGTCCGGAACTCGACGCGGGGCCGGTCCCCGCGAGCGGCGACCCCACCACCCGTGTTCCCCGCACGGGCTGCCCCCTCGCGTTACGGGAGTGACCCTTGGCCACGACTGGCACCGCCCCCGCCCCACGGACCGCGGTCCCCCCGCAGCCCCGTTCGCCGGCGCCGCACACGTCGGCTCCCGGCGCGACCCTCATCGGCTCGGTCCAGCGCGCCATGCGCCTGCTGGAGACCGTCGCCGCGCACGAGCACGGCGCCCCCGCCAAGCAGCTCGCCCGGGAGACCGGACTGGCGCTCCCCACGGCCTACCACCTGCTGCGCACCCTGGTGCACGAGGGCTATCTGCGGCGCGACCGCGGCCTGTTCTTCCTCGGGGAGGCCACCGAGCGGCTCAGCAGCAGCGGAGCCCAGCAGAAACGTCGCAGCACGGTGACCGACACCCTCGCCCGCTGGCGGGACGCGGTGGGCGTTCCCGTCTACTACGCGGTCTACCGCGACGGCGAGATCGGTCTGATCGGCGTCGCCGACACCCCGGCCAACCCGGCCGTCGAGGAGTGGGCCGACTTCCGGGAGACCGCCCACGCCCACGCCCTCGGCCAGTGTCTGCTCGCGCAGCTGGACGACGCGGCCCGGCGCGACCACCTCGACCGCTACCCGGTGCGCCCGGTCACCCCGTACACGGTGCGCGACGCCGCGAGCCTGCTGCGTCGCCTGGAACGCGCCCTCGAGACCGACCCGGTGATCGAGCGTCAGGAATACGCGCTGGGGACGGTGTGCGCCGCGATTCCTCTCAGGGTGGGCGCCACGGCGGCCTCCGTGGCCGTCTCGCTGCCCGTGCACCAGGCCGACCGTCTCCTCCCGACGATCCAGCGGCTCCAGGCCGAAATGCGCTGCCTGCTGGGCTCGCTGGCGCTGTCTATCAGTATCTGAAAACTCACTCCTTGTGATCTGCTGTGTACGTTCAGCAAGATTCCCTTAGTGTCAGGGTCCAGGCCCGGCCAGTCCGCGGCGAATGACGGGGTAGGCGATGCGCGAATCCGTACAGGCAGAGGTCATGATGAGCTTTCTCGTGTCGGAAGAGCTTTCCTTCCGCATTCCGGTGGAGCTCCGTTATGACACCTGCGATCCCTTCGCGGTGCGGCTGACCTTCCATCTGCCCGGAGACGCCCCGGTGACGTGGGCGTTCGGCAGGGAGCTGCTGGTCGACGGCGTGGGCAGGCCCTGCGGTGAGGGCGATGTGCGGGTCGCGCCGGTCGACCCCGACACCCTGGGCGAGGTGCTGATCCGGCTTCAGGTCGGCAGCGACCAGGCACTGTTCCGATCGTCGACCGCACCGCTCGTGGCCTTCCTCGACCGCACCGACAAGCTGGTGCCGCTGGGGCAGGAAGGGGCGCTCGCCGACTTCGACGCCCACCTCGACGACGCGCTCGACCGCATCCTCGCGGAGCAGAGCGCCGGCTGACGCGTTGAGCCGACCGGGTGGGCCGGTGGCGTAACGCTTCGGCCCGCCCCCGGCCCTCCGCCCGTGGGCGGGAGGGTCAGCGTTTGCGGCGGCGGCCGCGTCCGCCGCGCGCCATGGCGGGCCGGGGTTCGGGCGCACGGCCGACGGCCTGGTCGTGCGTCGCCGTCTGCCCGGGTACCGGGGCGCGGTCCGCCGGGCGGTCCGCCGACACGACCAGCGCGGCCAGGGCCGTGGTCACCGGTACCGAGGCCACCAGGCCGATCGAACCGATCAGCGTGCGCACGATCTCCTCCGCGACCAGTTCGCTGTTGGCGACCGTCCCCACACTGCTCTGCGCCACGGAGAACAACAGCAGGAGCGGCAGTGCCGCGCCCGCATAGGCGAGGACGAGGGTGTTGACCACGGACGCGATGTGGTCGCGGCCGATGCGGATGCCCGCGCGGTACAGCGCGCGGCGGCCCATCGCCGGGTTGGCCTCGTGCAGTTCCCACACGGCGGACGTCTGGGTGACCGTCACGTCGTCCAGGACGCCGAGCGAGCCGATGATGACGCCCGCGAGCAGCAGGCCGCTCATGTCGATGCCGGGATAGAGGCCGTGGATCAGGCCGGTGTTGTCGTCGGTGTTGCCGGTGAGGGCCGACCAGCCGATGAACACCGATCCCAGGACGCCGATCAACAGCAACGAGACCAGGGTGCCGAGCACCGCCACCGACGTGCGGGCCGACAGCCCGTGACAGAGGTACAGCGCGAGCAGCATGATCAGGCTCGCTCCCACCACCGCCACGACCAGCGGGTTCGAGCCCTGAAGGATCGCCGGCAGGATGAAGAAGTTGAGCACCAGGAAGCTGACCGCCAGCGCGACCAGCGCCATGAGGCCCCGCAGCCGGCCCACGGCCACCACGGCGAGCGCGAAGACACCGGCCAGCAGCGCCAGCGGGAAGCGGCGGTTCACGTCGGCGACCGAGTACTGGAGGTCCTCCGGCGCCGAGGGCTCGTAGGCGACGACGACCCCCTGGCCCTCGCTCAACTGCCGTGACTGGTCCGGCTGCACGATCTCGGTGAACGTCCGGCCCTTGTCCTCGCCGGTGTCGACCCGGATAGTCGCCTTCTTGCAGGTGCCGTTCGCCTGCTGCTGGGCCGAGGAGCCCTCGGCGGTGGAGGTGTCACCGGTCGGGACGCCGGCAGACGGGTTCGCGGCGGCGCAGTCCACCGCGACCACCTCGGTGACCGTGGCCTGCTGCGTCTGGCGGTCGAAGCCGACGCCCGTGCGTTCGTGGGCGGGGGCGCCACCCGGCCACAGCACGGCCAGGCCGACGAGGACCGCCGCGGTGAACGGGATGAGAACCGCGGCGATGACCTTGCGGAGATGGCGGGACACGGGGGCGGCCGGGCCGTGACTGTGGCTGTGCCCGTAACTGTGGACCGGAGCATGACCCTGGCCGTGGTCGTGCCCGCTCGTGGCGGGCGGGGGATCACCCGGCGTCCCTGGCGTGGCCGAGCGCCGGTGCGAACCGGTGTGTTCGTGCGATCCCGTGCGTCCCTGCCCGGGACCGTGCCCGTGCCACTGCCCGGGGCCGTGCCCGGGCTGGGCGTCGGCACCGTGCGGTGGCTCGGACGGCGGGTACGGAGGCGGAGAGTTCGAGGTCACCGACCGATCATCGCAAGAAGGAGGGGGGCCCTCTGTTCAGCGCGCCAGAAATGACGCTAGCGTGGAGGCACCTTTTGTACACGCGGGAGCTCGGAGCACCGGGCTGAGAGGGCGCTGACCTCCGTCCCAGCGATGTTCCACGTGAAACATCACCGACAGCGGGTGATGTTTCACACGGGACGTCCCCAGACGGAAACCGCTGCGTCGACCGCCGAACCTGTTACCGGGTAATGCCGGCGTAGGGAGTAGGTCTCATGACCAACAAGGACGCACGCACGTCTGCCTCCACGCAGAACCCGACGGAGACGTCGGAGGCCGCGGAGGCCGGGAAGTCCATCGGCTGGCACAAGGCGTACGTCGAGGGCAGCCGCCCCGACCTGCGGGTGCCGGTCCGTCAGGTGCACCTCACCAACGGGCAGTCGGTCACCCTGTACGACACATCGGGCCCGTACACCGATCCACTCGTCGACACCGACGTCCGCCGGGGACTGGCCCCGCTGCGCGAGAACTGGATCGTCGCCCGCGGCGACACCGAGGAGTACGCGGGCCGTCCCGTCCGTCCCGAGGACGACGGGATCAAGCACACCTCGCCGCGCGGGGGACTGCGCAACCTCGACGCGGTCTTCCCCGGCCGGCCGCGGCTGCCGCGCCGGGGCCGCGAAGGGAAGGCCGTCACGCAGCTGGCGTACGCGCGCCGGGGTGAGATCACGCCCGAGATGGAGTTCGTGGCGATCCGGGAGAACGTCTCCCCCGAGGTGGTCCGCGAGGAGATCGCGGCGGGCCGCGCGGTGCTGCCCGCCAACGTCAACCACCCGGAGATCGAGCCGATGATCATCGGCAAGCGGTTCCTGGTGAAGGTCAACGCCAACATCGGCAACTCGGCTGTCACGTCCTCCATCGAGGAGGAGGTGGAGAAGATGACCTGGGCGACCCGCTGGGGTGCCGACACGGTCATGGACCTCTCCACCGGCCGCAACATCCACACCACCCGCGAGTGGGTGCTGCGCAACTCCCCCGTCCCCATCGGCACCGTGCCGCTCTACCAGGCGCTGGAGAAGGTCGACGGCAAGGCCGAGGAGCTGACCTGGGAGATCTACAAGGACACGGTCATCGAGCAGGCCGAGCAGGGCGTGGACTACATGACGGTCCACGCCGGCGTCCGGCTCGCGTACGTGCCGCTCACCGCCAACCGCAAGACGGGCATCGTCTCGCGCGGCGGGTCGATCATGGCGGCGTGGTGTCTGGCGCACCACAAGGAGTCGTTCCTGTACGAGCACTTCGAGGAGCTGTGCGAGATCCTCGCCGCGTACGACGTGACGTACTCGCTCGGCGACGGTCTGCGGCCGGGGTCCATCGCGGACGCCAACGACGAGGCGCAGTTCGCGGAGCTGCGCACGCTGGGCGAACTGAACCGGATCGCGAAGCGGCACGACGTGCAGACCATGATCGAGGGCCCGGGACATGTCCCGATGCACAAGATCAAGGAGAACATCGACCTCCAGCAGGAGATCTGCGAGGAGGCGCCGTTCTACACGCTCGGTCCGCTCACGACGGACGTCGCGCCCGCGTACGACCACATCACCTCGGGCATCGGCGCCGCGATGATCGCCTGGTGGGGCACGGCCATGCTCTGCTACGTCACGCCCAAGGAGCACCTGGGGCTGCCCAACCGGGACGACGTGAAGACCGGCGTGATCACCTACAAGATCGCGGCCCATGCGGCCGACCTCGCCAAGGGGCATCCGGGCGCGCAGGAGTGGGACGACGCGCTGTCCGACGCGCGCTTCGAGTTCCGGTGGGAGGACCAGTTCAACCTGGCCCTCGACCCGGACACGGCCCGTGAGTTCCACGACGAGACCCTCCCGGCGGAGCCGGCGAAGACGGCCCACTTCTGCTCCATGTGCGGGCCGAAGTTCTGCTCGATGAAGATCTCCCAGGACATTCGCCGTGAGCACGGCGGCAGCCGCACGGAGATCGAGGAGGGCATGGCCCAGAAGTCCCGCGAGTTCGCGGAGGCGGGAAACCGGGTGTATCTGCCGATCGCGGACTGAGCGCGTGACCGGGTGGCTCCGCCGCTGAGCGTGGCCACCCGGTCCCCGACGGCGGGGCGGTGTCGTCTTACGGTCGTGCGGGTGAGAGACATGATCGTGGGCGAGCCCCGCAGACTTGGAGTTCCCGGACCCGAGGCGAGACTGCGCTTCGAGACGGAACTGCACGAAGGCGGAACGGGGCACCGTCGCAGGTTGCCGGTACTCGAAGGGAAGCCCGCGTTCGAGTTGTCCATGTGGTGCGGCACCTGCCGGCGAGAGCCTGGCGGGTCCTGACGATCACCTCAGGCTGCCGGCCTTGCGCTCACAGCCCCACCAGCGTCGAAGGGCTCGACCGTCGCCGTGAGGGGCCCGGACTGTGAAGGTGCGGGCGCCAGGGCGGGGGGCCGTGGGTCATCTCGTGCATTTCCGTCGGGGTCGGCAGACTGGGGCCATGGTTGTGTGGGCGATGAGCAAGGGGTCCAACTGTTCCGTCGAGGCGCCCGTCGTGCGGGCGGAGCTCGCCTGGGCGGCGGGGCCCGGGGTGCCCGACATCGACGCGTCGGCCCTGCTGCTGACGTCGGTGGGGCGGGTCCGCGACGACGGGGACTTCGTGTTCTACAACCAGCCGCGGCACGCCTCCGGGGCCGTGCGACACCTGGGCAAGCAGCACGCGGACGGGACCGCCACCGACACCGTCGAGGTGGACCTGCGCTCGGTGGAGCCGGCCGTCGAGCGGATCGTGCTCGGCGCGTCGGCCGACGGCGGGACGTTCGGGCAGGCGCCCGGGCTGGTGCTGCGGCTGCTGGACGCCGCCTCGGGTGCCCAGATCGCCCGCTTCGCCATGGCGGCAGGCTCCGAGACCGCCTTCATCGGCGGTGAGCTGTACCGCAGGCAGGGCGCCTGGAAGTTCCGCGCGGTCGGCCAGGGGTACGCCTCCGGCCTCGCCGGACTCGCCACGGACTTCGGCATCACCGTCGACGACCCCGCCCAGGCGCCTCTCGTCGCCGCGCCGCTGCCCCCTCCGCCGGCCGCCCCGGCGCCTCCCCCGTCCGGCGCCACCCGCCTCACCAAGGGCGAGGAACAGCTGCCCGTCGACATGCGCAAGCGGCTGTCGCTGCGCAAGGAGCAGGTCGCGGTCAGTCTGCGCAAGCACGGGGCCGCCGATGTCACCGCACGCGTGATCCTTGTGCTGGACGCCTCCGGGTCGATGTCCTTCCTGTACTCCAAGGGCGTCGTCGCCGACGTCGTCGAGCGGATGGCGGCGGTCGCCGCGCAGCTGGACGACGACGGAGAGATGCAGGCCTGGACGTTCGCCACCAACCCCGCCCGGCTGCCGGACCTGCGGCTCGGGGAGCTTCCCGAGTGGCTGCGGCTGCACGTCCGTGTGGGGGAGATCTCCCTGTTCCGGCGCAAGCGCAAGAGGGGCCTCGACCCGAGCCAGGCCGACATGCGCCACGTCGGCATCCAGAACGAGGAGCAGAAGGTCATCGCGGAGGTCCGCGCCTACGTACGGGAGAACCCGACGTCCGCCCCCACGCTCGTGCTGTTCTTCTCCGACGGCGGCGTCTACCGCAACGCCGAGATCGAGGCACAGCTGCGCGAGGCCGTCGAGGAGCCCGTGTTCTGGCAGTTCGTGGGGCTCGGGCAGGCCGGCTACGGCGTGCTGGAGCGGTTCGACGCGCTGCCCGGGCGACGCGTCGACAACGTCGGCTTCTTCTCCGTCGACGACATCAGCACGGTCCCTGACGCGGAGCTGTACGACCGGCTGCTGTCCGAGTTCCCGCAGTGGATCAAGGCGGCGCGCGGGGCGGGCATCCTCTGACGCCCCGGCCCTCGGGACGTACGCCGGCCGTCCGGCGTGCCGCCCCGTCGCGCAGCCGAGAGTGCTACTCCGGCTGGTGTTCCGGACCTCCGAAGTCCGGGCTCGAGTAGTCCGGGCTGGAGTAGCTGGGGCGGGTGCCCCGGTGCGCCCCGTCGTCGGGGCTGGAGAAGCCCGGCCGGTCGTACCCCAGGTGCGGCATACGGCTGCCCGGCGCGGGCGGCGCCGTGTGCTGCAGCGCCGTGGGCGCCGCGGGGTCGGCGAGCGCCTCCCGCAGGAACGGCACGACGCCCCGCTCCAGCAGCGCCTCGCGCCACGCCTGCCTGGCCTGCGCCACCTCCTCGTCGAGTTCGCGGTACGTCCCGCCGAGCGCCGACGGCTTGTTGCGCAGCGCGGTGAGCAGCAGGCCCGCCCCCGCGACGAGGATGGCGACCGCCGTGACCGCGCCGAACACCCAGCCGGTGGTCAGCATCGTCCCGGCGAACTCGTTCTCGGAGTCGAGAGTCCGCAGCACGAATCCGACGAGCAGGAATATCGCGGCGGCGGTCCCGGCCAGGACCGGCGCCAGGACGGCGACGACCGCCGCCACCCCCGCTCCGGCCGCCTCGGCCATCTCGCCCATCGACGCGGCGAACCCCGCCGCGCCGCCGGCGCCCGGCTCACCGGTGCCCGCGTCGCGCGCGACCGGGGTGACCACGGGCGGCCTGCGGGCCTCCTCGCGGACCTTCACGTAGTGCTGGTACTCGGTCGCCGCGGCCGCGCTGATGAGCGCGGTGGCGTTCAGCGCCATCGTGCGCAGCTGCTCCGAGTTGAGCCGCTGTCCCACAGCGGCCAGCTCCGGGTTGTGTGGTGCGGAGCGCAGCGCCTCATCGAGAATCCGCTCGTAGTCCTGGCGGTCCTCGCTCAGCAGGTGCTGCGGAACGCTGTTCATGTGCATCCCCCGATGCTCCGTAGGGCTTGGGGCTCGGCATGCTGACGAGCCGTCGGGCAGAAACGGAGGGGAGCCTGCTACGGATAAGCCGATGGTAGAGCGGTGACGGCGCGCGGTGACAGGGGGTCTGCGGAAATTGCCGTCCCCGGGATGCGGTCGGGGGCCGCCTCAACGCGTCCCGAGCACCCCTCAGTTGGTCAGTGGCAACTGCCGTACCAGCAGTTTTCCTGCCATCGTCACGCCGCCGTCCATCGCGATGGCGAGTCCGTCGGCGTACACGTGCGGTTCCGCCACCGCGGGGCCGTCGTCGTCCTCGCCGTCCTCGGAGCCGACCTCACCCAGCAGATACGGGATCGGGCTGTGGCCGTGAACGACCCGGGTGCCGCCGTACGTATTGAGCAGGGAGCGCACCGCGTCGGCGCCGCCCTCGTCCCGGAAGGAGAACCGCTTGGTGAACTTGCGGAACAGGTCCCAGACCTCGTCGGCGTCGTTGCGGGTGAGGGTCTCGCGGACCGTGTCGTTGACCTCTTCGATCGAACGGCCGTAGTCGAGGTAGGCGGTGGTGTCGGAGTGCAGCAGCAGATGGCCGTCGACCTCCTCGACGGCGTCGAGGCGCGCCATCCACTGCAGATGGTGGTCCTGAAGGCGGTCCATGTCGGTCTTCTGGCCGCCGTTCAACAGCCAGGCCGCCTGGAAGGTGGCGGTGCCCGCGCCGGAGTTGACGGGCGTGTCGCCGAACCGCTTCGCGCCGAGCAGCAGCAGCTCGTGGTTGCCCATGAGGGCCTTGCAGTACCCGCCGGCTGCGGCGGCCTCGGCGGAGAGCCGCATCACCAGGTCGATGACGCCGATGCCGTCCGGACCGCGGTCGGTGAAGTCGCCGAGGAACCACAGGCGCGCGGTGCCGGCGCACCAGTTGCCCGCGGAGTCGATGAGACCCTGCTCCTGGAGGGCGGCCACCAGCTCGTCCAGATAGCCGTGGACGTCGCCGACCACGTACAGCGGGCCCTTGCCGGTGGAGGGCTGCGGGGCGGGCGCGGCCACGGGGTCGACGGTCACCTGCACCGTGTCACCCCGGTTGATGACGGGGAGGTCCCGCTGGGTCGGCGTGTACCCCTCCGGGTACGCCTCCTCGGCCGGCGGGACGACGTCACCGGGGTGCGTGCTGCTGCGGACGTACGGACCGGTCTCGTGGACGTACGCGGGCACCCGGAAGTCGCGCAACGTCGCCGTCCGCTCCACCTCGGGTCCCTGACCGGCCCCCTGAGTCATCGACCCCTCCACCATCGCGCCGCATCTGCACCGCGTCGGACTGCCTGGTCGCAGCGGCCCGCGGTGTCGTGGGCCCATCATAGGAATGCGGATCGCGCCGTGTGATGACCCAGGGGTGGTGAATCAGAACAGGACTCCGCTTCATCGGGCCTTTCGCCCCGTTTGGGGTGTTATCCGGCCCGTCGAATGGGGTTCGACACCGACGCGCGACCGTCCCCCGAACGCTGCACGAACGCCCGATCGGGGTCCGCACGGTAACCGGCCGGTGGTCCTGGTTCCGCTTCCGGGCCGGTTCCGCTGCCCGTGCCGGTCGTCCTGCTTCCGGTTCGTCTCCTCGTCACCCCCGGCGCGCACTCCGCGCGTCACCCGCTGGGTGCACGTCCCCTCACCCGGCTCCGTCGACCGGGCCGTCCCGCAGGACGGCCGGTCCGTCTTCCCCGGGAGCACCGAGCGGGCCGGGTGCCGCCTCGCCTCACCCCTCCGGAAGCGGGGCGTTCCCCTGGTCCTCCGGCCGTTCGCGCCCCCGGGTGTTCATGTGCCCTGCGGCGACCTCGGCGGGCTGACCGTGGTGCGGGGCGGCCGGCGCTGCGAGGACGTGCGCACGATCAGCTCGGTCGGTATCACCTGTTCGACCGGCTGGTCCGAGTCGACGCCCTCGATGGCGTCGATCAGCAGCTGCACCACTGCCGTGCCGATGCGGCGGGGCTTCAGGGAGAGCGTGGTGACGGGCGGCTCGGTGTTGGCGTACACCGTGGACTCGCTGCAGCAGACGAGAAGCAGGTCCTCCGGCACCCGCAGCCCGTAGCGGCGGGCCGCGGCGAGCAGATCCGTGCCGTTGGGGTCGAAGAGGCCGTAGACCGCGTCGGGGCGGTCCGGGCGGGCGAGGAGCCGGTCGGCGGCGACGGCGCCCGCGCAGGGGTCGTGCGCCGGGTACGCCTCGTACACCGGATCCTGCCCCACCCGCTCGCACCAGCGCAGGTACGCGGTGGTCGACAGGTGGGTGTACGTGTCGGTGGTGGTGCCGGTCAGCAGCCCGATGCGGCGGGCGCCGGCGTCGGCGAGGTGGTCGAGGATGCCGAGCACGGCGGCCTCGTGGTCGTTGTCGACCCAGGCCGTGACCGGCAGGGAGCCGGCCGGGCGGCCGTCGGAGACCACGGGTAAGCCCTGGCGGACCAGCTCACTGACCACCGGGTCCTGGTCGGAGGGGTCGATCACCACCGTGCCGTCCAGGGCCACGTTGGACCACACGTCGTGACGCGAGGTCGCGGGCAGGATGACGAGGGCGTAGCCGCGGGCGAGCGCGGCGGACGTGGCGGCCCGCGCCATCTCGGCGAAGTACGCGAACTCCGTGAAGGTGAAAGGTTCATCCCCGTACGTCGTCACGGTCAGGCCGATGAGTCCGGACTTCCCGGTGCGGAGCGTTCGGGCGGCGGCCGAGGGGCGGTACCCCAGTCTGTCGGCCACCTCGCGGACGTGGCGCCGGGTGGCGTCCGGGAGCCGGCCCTTGCCGTTGAGGGCGTCGGAGACGGTCGTGATGGAGACTCCGGCGGCGGCGGCCACGTCCCTGATGCCCGCTCGACCCGGCCGGCTGCCTCGGCGTGAGGTTTCCGCGCGGCTCACCTGGTGCTTCCCTGCTGCTGTCATGGCGAGCCGATAGTAGGGCTCATGCGGTGGGGTAGGGCGGACGCATATGCATGCGTTGACAGGCACGTTTCTGCATGATCATTTCACATCAATCGCCATGGAAACCAAGGGTGTTGAACGGTTCAATGCCAGTCCCTGACGTGTCCGTGCATGCGTGCCTGGCGAGGGTGTGATGTTGCGAAGAGGTCTCAACTCACCTGCACGGGTGACGCGCGCCACGGCGCGAACCACCGGCGCATAGATATATGTGCGGCGCGCCCCTGACCCGCACGCCCTTCGCACCCGTACGGGCGATGTTTCCCGTGTTGTCCATGTGACGCAGGAGAGGAAAGGCCCGGTCGTCGCCCCTATACGCAGCGAGGCCGAATCCTCATAAGGTGAGCAGTATTGGATGTCGGCGGCGGTCATGGGCCGCCGGTCTTCGCGAGGAGGACTGCGGTGAGCGAGACGAGCCCCAAGCTGCGCGCCGAGCTGGAGGGGATCCCCACCTACAAGCCGGGCAAGCCCGCCGCGGCCGACGGGCCGGTGGCGTACAAGCTGTCCTCCAACGAGAACCCCTACCCGCCGCTGCCGGGCGTGATGGAGACGGTGACGGCCGCCGCCTCCGCCTTCAACCGCTACCCGGACATGGCCTGCACCGCCCTCACGGCCGAGCTGGCCGAGCGGTTCGGGGTGCCGGCGTCCCACGTGGCGACGGGCACCGGCTCGGTCGGCGTGGCCCAGCAGCTGCTGCAGGCCACCTCCGGGCCCGGCGACGAGGTGATCTACGCCTGGCGCTCCTTCGAGGCGTACCCGATCATCACGCAGATCAGCGGCGCCACCTCCGTCCAGGTCCCGCTGACCGAGGGCGATGTGCACGACCTGGACGCGATGGCCGACGCGATCACCGGGCGGACCCGGCTGATCTTCGTCTGCAACCCCAACAACCCGACCGGCACCGTGGTGCGCCGAGCCGAGCTGGAGCGGTTCCTCGACCGGGTGCCCCGTGATGTCCTGGTGGTGCTGGACGAGGCGTACCGCGAGTTCATCCGCGACCGTGAGGTGCCGGACGGCGTGGAGATCTACCGCGAGCGGCCCAACGTCTGCGTCCTGCGCACCTTCTCCAAGGCCTACGGTCTCGCCGGGCTGCGCGTCGGTTTCGCCATCGCCCACGAGCCGGTGGCCGCGGCGCTGCGGAAGACGGCGGTGCCGTTCGGCGTGAGCCAGATCGCCCAGGAGGCGGCCATCGCCTCGCTGCGGGCCGAGGACGAGCTGATCGGACGGGTCGGCTCCCTGGTCTGCGAGCGCAACCGGGTGGTGGACGGGCTGCGCGCCCAGGGGTGGACGGTGCCCGAGACCCAGGCCAACTTCGTGTGGCTGCGGCTGGGGGAGCGCACCGTGCCGTTCGCGCAGGCCTGCGAGCAGGCGGGTGTGGTCGTCCGGCCGTTCCCCGGCGAGGGTGTGCGGGTCACCATCGGTGAGACGGAGGCCAACGACATCTTCCTGAAGGTCACCGAGGAGTTCCGCGCACAGGGCTGACCTGGGCTGCGACGGGCCCGACCTGCACGGACGAGGAGCGGCCGGCGGTTGATCCGCCGGCCGCTCCTGTACGTCCGGGGCCGGTCGCGCGACCCCGTCGGGGCATGTCCGGCGAAGGGGTTGACGTCACACAGGACCCCCCTTCCGGGTCGGAAAAGCAGTAGGTCATAATTGCTTGTGAATGTGAACGCGTTCACAAGCGCATCCCGTTTCTCCCGAGATGGCCGGGGATGAGGCGGGCCTCGCACAGCTGCTGCACCACGGCGAAGTAAGGAGCGACGACGTGGATCTGGCTCTGGCGCCGGAGACCCTGGCGCGATGGCAGTTCGGCATCACCACCGTCTACCACTTCCTCTTCGTTCCCCTGACGATCTCGCTCGCCGCCCTTGTCGCCGGGCTGCAGACCGCCTGGGTGCGGACGGAGAAGGAGAAGTACCTCAAGGCGACCAAGTTCTGGGGCAAGCTCTTCCTGATCAACATCGCGATGGGTGTCGTCACCGGCATCGTGCAGGAGTTCCAGTTCGGGATGAACTGGTCCGACTACTCGCGCTTCGTCGGTGACGTCTTCGGCGCCCCGCTCGCCTTCGAGGCGCTGATCGCCTTCTTCTTCGAGTCCACCTTCATCGGCCTGTGGATCTTCGGCTGGGACCGGCTGCCGAAGAAGATCCACCTGGCCTGCATCTGGATGGTGTCGATCGGCACGCTGCTGTCGGCGTACTTCATCCTCGCCGCCAACTCCTGGATGCAGCACCCGGTCGGCTACCGGATCAACGGCGAGAAGGGCCGCGCCGAGCTCACCGACTTCTGGCTGGTGCTCACCCAGAACACCGCGCTCAACCAGGTCTTCCACAGCTTCTCGGCGGCCTTCCTGACCGGCGGCGCCTTCATGGTCGGCATCGCGGCCTTCCACCTGATGCGCAAGAAGCACATCCCGGTGATGCGTACCTCGCTGCGGCTCGGTCTGGTGACCCTGGCGGTCGGCGGACTGTTCACCGCGATCAGCGGCGACACCCTCGGCAAGGTCATGTACGAGCAGCAGCCGATGAAGATGGCCGCCGCCGAGGCCCTCTGGGACGGCGAGGAGCCGGCGCCCTTCTCCGTCTTCGCCTACGGTGACGTCGACAAGGGGCACAACGAGGTCGCCCTGGAGATCCCCGGCCTGCTGTCCTTCCTCGCCCACAGCGACTTCGATTCCTACGTGCCAGGGATCAACGACACGAACGAGGCGCTGCAGGAGAAGTTCGGGCCCGGCGACTACAAGCCCATCGTG
Source organism: Streptomyces sp. NPDC014764 (assembly GCF_043082785.1). Classification (NCBI taxonomy): domain Bacteria; kingdom Bacillati; phylum Actinomycetota; class Actinomycetes; order Kitasatosporales; family Streptomycetaceae; genus Streptomyces; species Streptomyces sp. NPDC014764. The sequence continues at coordinate 486,564 of NZ_JBIBXY010000004.1, forward strand.
CCTGTCGCCTACTGGGGCTTCCGCTGGATGATCGGGTTCGGCATGGCCTCCTTCTCGGTGGGCCTGCTGGGGCTGTGGCTCACCCGGAAGAAGTTCCTCCTGCCGGCCGCGTACCGCACTGGCGAGGACGAGGTGCCGCACCTGGTGCTGCTGAGGAAGCCGCTGGGATCCCGGCTGACCCGGCTCTACTGGCTGGCCGCGGTGTGGACGATGGCCTTCCCGCTGATCGCCAACGCCTGGGGCTGGATCTTCACCGAGATGGGCCGTCAGCCCTGGGTCGTCTACGGCGTGATGCGCACCGAGGACGCGGTCTCCCCCAACGTGTCCCAGGCCGAGGTCATCACCTCGATGACCGTCTTCACCCTGCTCTACGCCGTGCTGGCCGTCATCGAGGTCCGGCTGCTCGTCAAGTACGTCAAGGCGGGGCCGCCCGAGCTGAGCGACTCCGACCTCAACCCGCCCACGAAGCTCGGCGGCGACGTCCGTGACGCCGACAAGCCGATGGCCTTCTCGTACTAGGCCGAGGGAGCTGCACTGTCATGGAACTGCACGACGTCTGGTTCGTCCTGATCGCCGTCCTGTGGACCGGCTACTTCTTCCTCGAGGGCTTCGACTTCGGGGTCGGAGTCCTCACCCGGCTGCTGGCCCGTGACAGGGCCGAGAAGCGGGTGCTCATCAACACCATCGGACCCGTGTGGGACGGCAACGAGGTCTGGCTGCTCACGGCCGGCGGCGCGACCTTCGCTGCCTTCCCCGAGTGGTACGCCACCCTCTTCTCCGGCTTCTACCTGCCGCTGCTCGTCATCCTGATCTGCCTGATCGTCCGCGGGGTCGCCTTCGAGTACCGGGCCAAGCGGCCCGAGGAGAACTGGCAGCGCAACTGGGAGACGGCGATCTTCTGGACCTCGCTGCTCCCGGCGTTCCTGTGGGGGGTCGCCTTCGGCAACATCGTGCGCGGGGTCAGGCTCGACGCCGACTTCGAGTACGTGGGCACCGTCTGGGACCTGCTCAACCCGTATGCCCTGCTGGGCGGTCTGGTCACGCTGACCCTGTTCACCTTCCACGGCACGGTGTTCACGGCCCTCAAGACGGTCGGGGACATCCGGGAGCGTGCGCGGAAGCTGGCCCTGAAGGTGGGCCTGGTCACCGCCGTGCTGGCGCTGGTCTTCCTGCTGTGGACGCAGGTCGAGAGCGGTGACGGGGCCAGCCTGGTCGCGCTCGGTGTGGCGGTCGCCTCGCTGGTCGCCGCTCTGGGGGCCAACCAGGCGGGGCGCGAGGGATGGTCGTTCACCCTGTCCGGTGTCACCATCGTGGCCGCGGTGGCCATGCTTTTCCTGACGCTGTTCCCGAACGTCATGCCCTCCACCCTGGACCCCGAGTGGAGCCTGACCGTCACCAACGCCTCTTCCAGCCCGTACACGCTGAAGATCATGACCTGGCTCGCGGTCGTCGCCACCCCGCTGGTGCTGCTCTACCAGGGCTGGACCTACTGGGTCTTCCGCAAGCGGATCGGCACTCAGCACATCGCCGACCTCGTGCACTGAGGGTGTGTTTCACGTGAAACCAATCGACCCCCGCCTGCTCCGGTACGCACGTGCCACCCGAGGCTTCCTGGCAGCGGTCGTCGGCCTCGGGGCCGTTGGCGCGGGGCTGGTCGTCGCCCAGGCCATGTTCATCGCCGAGATCGTGGTCGGCTCCTTCCAGGACGGCCGGTCCGTCGGTGAGCTGCGCACGCCCTTGCTGCTGCTCGTCGCGGTGTCGGCCGGCCGGGGACTGGTCGGCTGGCTGACCGAGCTGGCCGCGCACCGGGCGAGCGCCGCCGTGAAGTCGGAGCTGCGGGGGCGGTTGCTGGACCGGGCGACGGCCCTGGGCCCGGGCTGGCTGGACGGGCAGCGCACCGGGTCGCTGGTCACCCTGGCGACCCGGGGGGTCGATGCCCTAGACGGCTACTTCTCGCGGTATCTCCCCCAGCTGGGCCTCGCGGTGGTCGTCCCGGCCGCCGTGCTGGCACGCATCGTCACGGAGGAGTGGGTGTCGGCGGCGATCATCGTCGGCACTCTGCCCCTCATTCCCGTCTTCATGGTGCTGATCGGCTGGGCCACCCAGAACCGGATGGACCGTCAGTGGCTGCTGCTGTCCCGGCTGTCCGGGCACTTCCTGGACGTCGTGGCCGGGCTGCCGACGCTGAAGGTCTTCGGGCGGGCCAAGGCGCAGGCCGAGTCGATCCGCACCATCACCGCCGAGTACCGGCGCGCGACCATGCGGACGCTGCGGATCGCCTTCATCTCGTCGTTCGCGCTGGAACTGCTCGCCACCCTCTCGGTGGCGCTGGTCGCCGTGACCATCGGCATGCGCCTGGTCCACGGCGAGCTGGACCTGTACACCGGGCTGCTCATCCTGATCCTGGCGCCGGAGGCGTATCTGCCGCTGCGCCAGGTGGGGACGCAGTACCACGCAGCCGCGGAAGGGCTCGGCGCGGCCGAGGAGATCTTCACGGTGCTCGAGACGCCCGTGCCCGCGGCGGGGAAGGGTGCGGTGCCTCAGGGCGCCATCGCCTTCCAGGACGTGACCGTCCGTTACCCCGGCCGGGCCTCGGACGCCGTGACGGACGTGTCGTTCACCGTCGCCCCCGGTGAGACGGTCGCCCTGGTCGGGCCGAGCGGGTCCGGCAAGTCCACGCTCCTCAGTGCGGCGCTGGGCTTCGTCCGTCCCGACGCGGGCCGGGTGAGCGTCGGCGGGGCCGACCTCACCGGACTCGACCTCGCCGAGTGGCACCGCCGCGTCGCCTGGGTGCCGCAGCGGCCCCATCTGTACGCCGGGACGATCGCGGAGAACGTCCGGCTGGCCCGCCCCGACGCGGACGACGCGGCGGTGCGGCGCGCGCTGCGGGACGCGGGAGCGCTGGACTTCGTGGAAGCCCTCCCCCACGGCGCCGGCACCGTGCTCGGCGAGGACGGTGCGGGCCTCTCGGCCGGGCAGCGGCAGCGGCTCGCGCTGGCCCGCGCGTTCCTCGCGGACCGCCCCGTGCTGCTGCTCGACGAGCCGACGGCCGCCCTCGACGGGGCCACGGAGGCCGAGGTCGTGGCGGCGGTACGACGCCTGGCGGAGGGCCGGACGGTGCTGCTCGTGGTGCACCGTCCGGCGCTGCTCGCCGCCGCCGACCGCGTGGTCCGGCTGACGGTCCCCGAGGCTTGCGAGGAAGCCGTGGCCGTCGCCGCGGGCCGGGCGGACGCGGACCCGGTGCCGGGCACCGTCCCGGAGAAGGGCGCCGTGCCGGAACCGGTCGCACCCGCCGAGCCGACCACCGGCCGTGTGCTCGCCCGGGTCCGTGGCCTGTCGGGCGCCCGGCGGGGGAGGATCACGCTCGCGCTGCTCCTCGGCGCCCTCGCCCTGGGGAGCGCCGTCGGCCTCATGGCCACGTCCGGCTGGCTCATCTCCCGCGCCTCGCAGCAGCCGCCTGTGCTGTACCTGATGATGGCCGTCACCGCGACGCGCGCCTTCGGCATCGGCCGGGCCGTGTTCCGCTACGCCGAGCGGCTGGTGTCCCACGACGCCGTGCTGCGCATGCTGGCGGACACCCGGGTCGCGGTCTACCGGCGGCTGGAACGCCTCGCGCCCGCCGGACTGCGCGACACCCGCAGGGGCGACCTGCTGACCCGGCTGGTCTCCGACGTGGACGCGCTCCAGGACTACTGGCTGCGCTGGCTGCTCCCGGCCGGTGCCGCCCTCGCCGTGTCGGCCCTGTCCGTCGGCTTCACCGCGTGGCTGCTGCCCGAGGCCGGTGCCGTGCTCGCGGTCGGACTCCTTGTCGCGGGCGCGGTCGTCCCGCTGCTCACCGCCGCCGTGGCGCGGCGCACCGAGCGCCGGCTGGCCCCGGCCCGCGGTGACCTCGCCGCCCGGGTGACCGACCTGCTCAGCGGCACCGCCGAGCTGACCGTGGCCGGGGCGCTGCCCGCCCGGTCCGAGGGCACGCGGCGGGCCGACGGCGTGCTGACCCGCATCGCGTCGCGCTCCGCCGCCGTCACCGGCCTCGGCGACGGGCTCACCGCGCTGATCTCCGGGCTGACCGTGGCCGCCGCCGCACTCGTCGGCGCGCAGGGCGTGGCGTCCGGGCGACTGGACGGTGTGGCCCTGGCCGTGGTGGTCCTCACCCCGCTGGCCGCGTTCGAGGCGGTCCTCGGCATGCCCCTCGCCGTGCGGTACCGGCAGCGGGTGCGCCGCAGCGCGGAGCGCGTGTACGAGGTGCTGGACGCGCAGCCGCCCGTACGCGAGCCGGAGGCGCCCCGGCAGGCGCCCGTCTCACCGTTCCCGCTCACCCTCAGGGGACTCGCCGCCCGCCACCCCGGGCAGGACCGGGACGCGCTCGCCGGGCTGGATCTGACGCTGGAGCGGGGCCGCCGTGTCGCGGTGGTCGGCCCCTCCGGCTCCGGGAAGACGACGCTCGCGCAGGTGCTGCTGCGCTTCCTGGACCCGGGCGCAGGGTCCTACACGCTTGCCGGTGTGGACGCCCGAGCCCTGGACGGGGACGTCGTACGGCGCATGGTGGGGCTGTGTGCGCAGGACGCGCATCTGTTCAACAGCTCCGTCCGGGAGAACCTGCTGCTGGCGCGGAAGGACGCGACCGAGGCCGACCTGCGCGGCGCGCTCCGCCGGGCCCGGCTGCTGGACTGGGTGGACGGGCTGCCGGACGGGCTGGACACGATGGTGGGCGAGCACGGCGCGCGACTGTCCGGCGGGCAGCGGCAGCGGCTCGCCCTGGCGCGGGCCCTGCTGGCGGACTTCCCCGTGCTGGTGCTGGACGAGCCCGCCGAGCACCTCGACCTGCCGACCGCGGATGCGCTCGCGGCCGATCTGCTGGCGGCCACCGAGGGCCGTGCCACCGTCCTCGTCACCCACCGGCTGGCCGGCCTGGAGGCGGTGGACGAGGTGATCGTGCTGGACGCGGGACGGGTGGTGCAGCGCGGACGGTACGAGGAACTCCGTGTCGTGGACGGGCCGTTGCGGAACATGGCGCTGCGGGAGGAGGAGGTGGGGACACTGGTGGCGGTGTCCTGACCGACGCCCGCGCACGCACGAGGGGGCCGCCCCGACACAGCGTCGGGACGGCCCCCTCCGGCACGTCAGACGAGCCAGCCCACGAGGTGGACGACACCGGCGAGCAGCTCGGTCAGAACGTTCATGGCACTTCCTCCTGTGAATGTGCATCGCGTGCGTGGGACTACGCACGCTCCACGCATCGGAACGCGTGGGGGACATGCGCAGACACCGGTCTGCAGCCCGTTGCTTGCGCCCTACAAGAATTGCCGGGTCACCCGGGCCTCGGCAGTCACTTGGGCATCAGGCACCCGATCCGGGGAGTGCCTGACCTTCAGTTCGAATCCGTGAAGGCGGAACGGCGAAGGGGCGTTGACGCATCGTCAGTGACGCAGAGTGCCCGGACGGCCGCCGAAGCATCCGTCCGGGGGCGTGTCCTCCCCCAAGTGCACGACGTGAACGCGCCTCCCGGCCCGGGGCGGGGACAGGATCGCTGGCATGCGTCTCACCCGCCGTCGTCCGCTGCTCGTCGCCGTGCTGTTCTGCGCGCTCGCCGTGCTCGCCGCCCGGCCCGCCGACGGCGACGGATCCCACGCCCCCGGCCACGGCTCCGCCTCCGTCAGCGCGGAGGTGGCGCGGCTGTACGAGGAGGCGGCGAAGGCCACCGAGCGGTACGAGGCCGGACGCGTGGATGCGGAGAAGCAGCGGGAGCTGGCGCAGCAGCTGGAGGAGCGGCTCGACCACGAGCGGCAGGAGGCCGCCGGGCTCCGTGAGGACCTGGGCCGGATCGCCAGTTCCCAGTACCGGGACGGCGGCGGGCTGCCGCTCACCGCGCACATGCTCCTCGCCGACGACCCCGAGCAGCTGTTGCGCGGTCAGCGTGTGGTGCAGCATGCCGAGGTGACGCTGGACCAGGCGCTCGGCCGCAGCGAACGGGCCGAGGCGCGGCTCGCCCGGGACGAGGCGAAGGCGGCGGCGGCCTGGGAGAAGCTGGAGAAGCGGAACGAGGAACTCGCAGCGCTGCAGCGGGACATCGAGGAGAAGCTCGAGACGGCGCGCTGGAAGCTCCAGGGCGAGGCGGACGCCTCGGTGACGGCGGGCTCCTGCCGTGGCGCCGTACGGCTCGACCAGCCGCCGACGCCGTACACCACCCCGTGGGTGGCGCCCGTGGAGACGTACGAGCTGTCCGCCTCCTACGGCAGCGGCGGCACGCGCTGGGCGAACCGGCACACCGGACAGGACTTCGCGGTGCCCATCGGCACGCCGGTGCGGTCCGTGGGCAGCGGCACCGTGGTGAAGGTGTCCTGCGGCGGGGCGTTCGGCATCGAGATCGTGGTCCAGCACCCGGGCGGCTACTACACCCAGTACGCGCACCTGGCCGCCGTCGCCGTCGACCAGGGGGAGCGGGTGTCCCCCGGGCAGTGGATCGGGCAGTCCGGCACCAGCGGCAACTCCACCGGCCCGCACCTGCACTTCGAGGTGCGGGTGACCCCGGAGATGGGGTCGTCGGTGGACCCGGTGTCGTGGCTGACCGGGCGCGGAGTGACCCTCTGAGCGGCAGCCGCCGCTCAGAGGGCCTACATCCGTGAGTTCAGCAGCTGCTCGATCACCACGGCCACGCCGTCGTCGTTGTTCGCGACCGTGCGGCCCGAGGCGGCGGCCAGCACGTCCGGGTGGGCGTTGCCCATCGCGTACGAGCGGCCCGCCCAGGTCAGCATCTCGACGTCGTTCGGCATGTCGCCGAAGGCGACGACCTCCTCGTGCGAGATGCCGCGCTCGGCGCAGCACAGTGCGAGGGTGCTCGCCTTGGAGACGCCGGGCCCGCTGATCTCCAGCAGGGCACTCGGGCTGGAGCGGGTCACGGTGGCGCGGTCACCGATGGCGAGCCGGGCCAGGGTGAGGAACGCGTCCGGCTCCATCTCGGGATGGAACGCCAGGATCTTGAGCACCGGTTCGGCGGTGGCGGCGGAGCCGTCGGCCAGCAGGTCCTCGGCGGCAGCCAGGTCGTCCGGGACCTCCATGTGCAGCTTCGGGTACGCGGGCTCCTGGTAGAAGCCGTAGGTCTGCTCCACGGCGTACACCGTGCCCGGGGCGGCGTCGCGCAGCAGGCCCACCGCCTCCAGGGCGTTGTTCCGGGGCAGCTCGCGCACCTTGACGAAGCGGTGGGCGCCCGGGCCGCCGTGCAGATCGACGACGGCGGCGCCGTTGCCGCAGATGGCGAGACCGTGGCCGTGCACATGATCGCTGACCACGTCCATCCAGCGGGCCGGGCGGCCCGTGACGAAGAAGACCTCGATGCCGGCCTCCTCGGCGGCGGCCAGGGCGGCTACGGTCCGCGGGGACACCGACTTGTCGTCGCGGAGCAGGGTGCCGTCGAGGTCGGTGGCGATGAGCCGCGTGGGGGTGGTGGCGGCCGGGGTCTCGGGCTCTCGGATCGCTGAGGTCACCCGCTCATTGTCCCGCATATGCCCGCACGACCGTGCGGGACTCCGCACATCTGAGTGATTACCGACGTCACCAGCGGCTTCTTGTCCCGCATGGGAGGAGCGGCGCCCGTTCTCGTTCACCGGAGCTGCGCCGGGGCCTCCAGCGCGATCTGTTCGAAGACCTTCTGGTCCGCCGCGAAGTCGGAGGCCGGGATGGGCCAGTGCACCACGATCTCGTTGAATCCCAGCTCGACGTGGCGGCCGGCGAAGTCGACGAAGGCGTCCAGGGATTCCAGCGGGCGGCCCCGGTCCGGGGTGAACCCGGTCAGCAGGATCTTGTCCATCTCGGCCACGTCCCGGCCGATCTCGGCGCAGGCGCCGGCGAGCTTCTTGGCCTGACCGCGAATGGCCTGAACCGACTGCTCGGGTGTGCCGTCCTCGTACAGCTTCGGGTCGCCGGTGGTCACCCACGCCTGTCCGTACCGGGCCGCGAGCCTCAGACCGCGCGGGCCGGTCGCCGCCACGGCGAAGGGCAGCCGGGGCCGCTGGACGCAGCCGGGGATGTTGCGTGCCTCGTGCGCCTGGTAGAAGTCGCCCTCGTACGACACGGTGTCCTCGGTGAGCAGCCGGTCGAGCAGGGGCACGAACTCGGCGAAGCGGTCGGCGCGCTCGCGCGGGGTCCACGGCTCCTGGCCGAGGGCGGTGGCGTCGAACCCGGTGCCGCCCGCGCCGATGCCGAGGGTCACGCGGCCGCCCGAGACGTCGTCGAGGGAGATGAGCTCCTTGGCCAGGGTGACCGGATGCCGGAAGTTCGGCGAAGTCACCAGGGTGCCGAGACGCATGCGCTCGGTCACGCCCGCGGCGGCGGTCAGGGTCGGGACGGCTCCGAACCACGGGCCGTCGCGGAAACTCCGCCAGGACAGGTGGTCGTAGGTGTAGCCCGCGTGGAAGCCCAGCTCCTCGGCCCGCACCCAGGCGGAACGGCTGCCTTCGTGCCAGCGGCGGTACGGGAGGATCACGGTGCTCAGGCGCAGGCTCATGCCACCGAGCCTAAGCGGCTCGTCCGGTTTCACGTGAAACAGGTGAGGCCGCCCGGGCCCCCGGCTGTTCCCCCGTCACCGCACCCGGGCGCTCAGCCAGGGGGTGAGCACGATCATCGGGATGAACTCCTTGTGCGTCCGGCCCCCCGGCAGCGGCACGACGAGGAAGTAGCCCGGCGGGAAGCGCCGCGCCTTCACATACGCCAGCCCGTCGAACAGCGAGCGCAGAAAGGCGGGCACGTCGTCGCGCGGGATGTCGGGGCACTCGACGCCCTCGACGTCGATCAGCGCGTCGTCCTCCGGGAACAGGCGCACCCGCACCCGGGGCAGGCCGCCGAACTCGGCATGAGCCTCGTGCGGCAGGGAGCCGTCGGGGTCGGTGGTCACGCCGACACCGGCCGCGGTACGGCGCGAGGTCTGGTCGGCGCCGATGTCGTGGGTGACCTCGATCTCGCGTCCGTACCGGTCGGCGAGGGCACGGAGAGCGGCGACGGCGGCCTCGGTGGTGGGCAGATGCTCCATGCCGTCGATCATGGCCTACCGGCTCTCGCCGAAGCGCAGATACCGGCTGGGAACGGCCTCGGTCAGCCAGACGCCGTTGGCGCTGACGTGGAAGACATGACCGTCGCGGTGCATGGCGCCCGCGTCGACCGACAACACCACCGGCCGTCCCCGGCGGGCGCCGACACGGGTGGCGGTTTCACGGTCGGCTGAGAGATGCACGGCGTGCCGGTCCATCGGGCGCAGGCCCTCCGCGCGGATCGCGTCCAGTCTCCGGGCGACGGTGCCGTGATAGAGCCGAGCCGGGGGCACGGCGGTCGGCAGCCGGAGGTCCACGGGGATGGTGTGGCCCTGGCTGGCACGGATCCGGGAGCCCTCGACGGCGAAGCGCCGCTTGTCGTTGGCGGCGACTACGTGGTCCAGTTCGGCCCGGGTGATGGGGAAGCCGTGGTCCGCCGCCGCGGCGATCAGCGCGTCGATCTCCACCCAGCCGGCCGCGTCGGGGGTCAGGCCGATCCGCTCGGGCTGGTGGCGCAGATGCTTCGCGAGGTACTTCGACACCCGCACGGTGCGTCTTTCGTCCATCTGTTCAGACTGCCGGGAGAGACGCGCATCACGCGATCGAATTACATCCGAAGGTTTGATCCACAGATAAGTGAGGTTATCCACAGCGGAACAACGGGTTCTGTGGAAAACCGGACCTCTCAGACCGGCGGCTTCACCCGCGCGACCCTGCGCGCCGCCCCCGGCAGCCACCGCGCCAGCGCGTACGCGGCCCGCGCCTCCGGGGTGACCGGCACGACCGCCTCGTCGCGCACCACCGCACGCAGCACCGCGGCGGCGACCTTCTCCGGCGGGTAGTTCCGCAGCCCGTACAGCCGTGCCGCCTTCCGCCGCCTGCGCCGCTCCTCCGCCGCGTCCGTGCCCGCGAAGCGCGCGGTGGACGTGATGCCCGTGCTGACGAACCCCGGACACACCGCCGTCACGCCGATCCCACGCTCCGCCAGCTCGGCCCGCAGGGACTCGCTGAGCATCAGCACCGCCGCCTTCGACGCCCCGTAGGCGGACAGCGCCCGCGACGGCTGGAACGCGGCCGCGGACGCCACGTTGACGATGTGGCCGCCCTGCCCGCGCTCCGCCATCCGACGCCCGAAGTGCAGACAGCCGTGGACCACGCCCCACAGGTTGACGTCCAGGACCCGCTTCCAGTCCTCCGTCGTGGTGTCGAGGAAGGCGCCGCCCAGGCCGACTCCCGCGTTGTTCACCAGTACGTCCACCACCCCGTGCGCGGCGGTGACCCGCTCGGCGAGCTTCTCCACGGCCCGCTCGTCGGCCACGTCCGCCGTCTCCGCCCAGGCGTCCGCCGCGCCCCGCGCCCGCGCCTCCCCGGCGGTGCGGAGCGCCGCGCCGGTGTCCCGGTCGACCGCCACCACCCGCGCGCCCGCCTCGGCGAACGCCAGCGCGGTGGCCCGCCCGATGCCGCTCCCCGCGCCCGTCACCAGCACCAGCCGCCCGCCGAACCGGTCGGCGTACCGGCCCCGGGCGCGTCCTTCGGGCCGCCCGTCCTCCACGGACGTCACGAAGTCGGCGATCCAGGTGGCCAGCTGGTCGGGCCTGCTGCGCGGCACCCAGTGACCCGACGACAGCGTGCGCCGGGTCAGCCGGGGCGCCCACTCCTCCAGGCCGTCGTGGAGCCGCGGCGAGAGGAAGCGGTCACCCAGCGGCGTGACGAGCTGCACCGGCACGTGCGCGTAGGCGTCGGGACGCGGATCGCTCAGCCGGGACCGCACGTTGTCCCGGTAGAGCCAGGCGCCGTGCGCCGCGTCCGACGGCAGGGACGCCGTCGGGTAGCCGTCGCCGGGCACCCGCTCCATGCGCTCCAGCAGCCGCGGCCAGTACCGGCCGAGCGGCCCGCGCCAGGCCAGCTCGGGCAGCACGGGCGTGTGCAGCGCGTACACGTACCAGGACCGGAAGCCCTGGCCCAGCAGGTGTCCCGCCCGGCGTGGGGTGGGGCGGGACACCCGGCTCTTGATCCAGTGCCCGAAGTGGTCCAGCGAGGGGCCCGAGACCGAGGTGAAGGACAGGATCCGCTCCCGCGCACGCGGCGCCGTGACGAACTCCCACCCCTGCACCGAGCCCCAGTCGTGCCCCACCAGGTGCACCGGCCGGTGCGGGCTGACCGCGTCCGCCACGGCCAGGAAGTCGTCCGTCAGCCTCTCCAGCGTGAACCCGCCGCGCAGCGGACGCGGCGCCGTGGACCCGCCGTGGCCCCGGACGTCGTAGGCCACCACGTGGAACCGCTCGGCGAGGCGCGGCGCGACCCGCGACCACACCTCCTTGCTGTCCGGGTAGCCGTGCAGCAGGACGACCGCCGGCCGCTCCGGGTCACCCAGCTCCGCCACGCACAGCTCGACCCCGCCCGTCCGCACCCACCGCTGCCGCGCACCCTCGAGTCCCGTCACAGCGGCGAATCTCGCAGCTGTGAGACAAGCCGTCAACAGTGCACCCCGAGCTGTGCACAAGTCTCAGGCAGGACGTCCCCTACGGGCGCGTACGACTCCAGACGGACTCCAAGACGGCCCCGCGGTCTGACGACCGCAGTGGTACGGGTCACTACCTTCATGGGTGTGACTGTGATCGCGACCGAAAGCCTGAGCAAGCGGTTCCCCCGGGTGACCGCGCTTGACCGGCTCTCCGTGGACGTCGGACCCGGTGTGACCGGGCTCGTCGGAGCCAACGGGGCCGGCAAGTCCACGTTGATCAAGATCCTGCTGGGTCTGTCCCCCGCCACGGAGGGCCGCGCCGAAGTGCTCGGACTCGACGTCGCGACCGAAGGCGCCGCCATCCGGGAACGGGTCGGCTACATGCCGGAGCACGACTGCCTGCCCCCGGACGTCTCGGCCACCGAGTTCGTCGTCCACATGGCGCGCATGTCCGGTCTGCCGGCCACCGCCGCCCGGGAGCGCACCGCGGACACCCTGCGCCACGTCGGCCTGTACGAGGAGCGCTACCGCCCCATCGGCGGCTACTCCACCGGCATGAAGCAGCGGGTGAAGCTGGCGCAGGCCCTGGTGCACGACCCGCAGCTGGTCTTCCTGGACGAGCCCACCAACGGCCTCGACCCGGTCGGCCGCGACGAGATGCTCGGCCTCATCCGCCGCATCCACACGGACTTCGGCATCTCGGTCCTGGTCACCTCCCACCTGCTGGGCGAGCTGGAGCGCACCTGCGACCACGTCGTCGTCGTGGACGGCGGCAAGCTGCTGCGGTCCTCCTCCACCCGGGACTTCACGCAGACCACCACGACCCTCGCGATCGAGGTCACCGACACCGACGAGCACCCCGACGGCACCCGCGCGGTGCGCGAGGCGCTCCACGCGCGCGGGATGACCGTCCAGGACGGCAGCGGCCTGCCTGGCGCGGGGCACATCCTGCTGCTCACCGCGCAGGGCGAGGACACCTACGACCTGGTCCGCGACGTGATCGCCGACCTCGGACTCGGTCTGGTGCGCATGGAACAGCGGCGACACCAGATCGCCGAGGTCTTCACGAACGACGACGACGCACAGCGGAAGGAGGCGGTCGGCCATGGCGGCTGAGCAGTCCTTGCAGGCACCAGCCACCCCGTCGGGTGACTCCCGTATCCACAACATCGGCTATCGCTCCTACGACGGCCCCCGCCTGGGCCGCTCGTACGCCAGGATGTCGCTGTACTCGCAGTCCCTGCGCGGCGCCTACGGCCTCGGCCGCTCGGCGAAGTCCAAGGTGCTGCCGATGCTGCTGTTCGTCGTGATGTGCGTGCCGGCGGCCATCATGGTGGCCGTCGCCGTCGCCACCAAGGCGAAGGAGCTGCCGCTCGACTACACCCGCTACGCGATCGTCATGCAGGCGGTCATCAGCCTGTACGTCGCCTCGCAGGCGCCCCAGTCGGTCTCCCGCGACCTTCGGTTCAAGACCGTGCCGCTGTACTTCTCGCGGCCCATCGAGACCGGCGACTACGTCCGCGCCAAGTACGCCGCGCTGGCTTCCGCCCTGTTCATCCTCACCGCGGCGCCCCTGCTGGTGCTGTACGTCGGGGCGCTGCTGGCCGAGCTCGACTTCACCGACCAGACCAAGGGATTCGCACAGGGACTGGTGTCCGTGGCCCTGCTCTCACTGCTCTTCGCCGGCATCGGCCTGGTCATCGCATCGGTCACGCCGCGCCGCGGCTTCGGCATCGCCGCCGTGATCGCCGTCCTGACCATCTCCTACGGCGCCGTCTCCACCCTCCAGGCCATCGCCGACGTCCAGGGCAGCGGCGACGCGGGCATCCTGATCGGACTGTTCTCGCCGATCACCCTCATCGACGGGGTGCAGTCCGCCTTCCTGGGCGCGAGATCCGCCTTCCCCGGCGGGGTCGGCCCCGACAGCACCGAGGGCATCCTCTTCGTCCTGGTCACCCTGGGTCTGATCGTCGGCGCCCACGCTCTCCTGATGCGCCGTTACAAGAAGGTGGGGCTGTGACAACCCTCAGCATCGACCACGTCTCCCGCTGGTTCGGCAACGTGGTCGCCGTCAACGACGTCACGATGACCATCGGTCCCGGCGTCACCGGCCTGCTCGGCCCCAACGGCGCCGGCAAGTCCACCCTGATCAACATGATGGGCGGCTTCCTCGCCCCCTCGACCGGCACCGTCACCCTCGACGGCGAGCAGGTGTGGCGCAACGAGAAGATCTACCGCCACATCGGCATCGTCCCCGAGCGCGAGGCGATGTACGACTTCCTCACCGGACGCGAGTTCGTCCTCGCCAACGCCGAGCTGCAGGGCCTGGGCGCCAAGGCCGCCCAGAAGGCGCTCGCCACGGTGGAGATGGAGTACGCGCAGGACCGGAAGATCGCCACCTACTCCAAGGGCATGCGGCAGCGCGTGAAGATGGCCTCCGCGCTGGTCCACGAACCGTCGCTGCTGCTGCTCGACGAGCCGTTCAACGGCATGGACCCGCGCCAGCGCATGCAGCTGATGGACCTGCTGCGGCGCATGGGCGACGAGGGCCGCACCGTGCTGTTCTCCTCGCACATCCTGGAGGAGGTCGAGCAGCTCGCCTGGCACATCGAGGTCGTCGTCGCCGGACGGCACGCGGCCAGCGGTGACTTCCGCCGGATCCGCCGTCTGATGACGGACCGACCGCACCGGTACCTGGTGCGCTCCAGCGACGACCGCGCCCTGGCGGCAGCGCTGATCGCCGACCCGTCCACCTCCGGCATCGAGGTCGACGTCACCGAGGGCGCACTTCGCATCCAGGCCGTCGACTTCGGCCGTTTCACCGCGCTGCTGCCGAAGGTCGCGAGGGAGCACGGCATCCGCCTGCTCACGGTCTCGCCGTCCGACGAGTCCCTCGAGTCCGTGTTCTCGTACCTGGTCGCGGCGTAGGAGGCCCTGATGTACGACCCCACAGTCGCCCGGCTCACCTACCGGGCCCTGCTCGGCCGTCGCCGGGCCCTCATCCTGGGCGCTCTGCCCCTGCTGCTGATCGTCATCTCGCTGGCGGTCCGCGCTCTCGCGGGCGCCGACGACCAGACCGCCGCGGACGTCCTCGGCGGGCTCGCGCTCGCCACGATGGTGCCCATCATCGGCGTCATCGCGGGCACCGGCGCGATCGGCCCGGAGATCGACGACGGCTCCGTGGTGTACCTGCTGTCCAAGCCGATCAAGCGGCCCACGATCATCTACACCAAGCTGATCGTCGCGATCGCCGTCACCATGGTGTTCTCCGCGGTGCCGACGCTGATCGCGGGCTTCATCCTCAACGGCAACGGCCAGCAGGTCGCCGTCGCCTACACGGTGGCGGCACTGGTCGCCTCCATCGCCTACGCGGCGCTGTTCCTGCTGCTCGGCACGGTCTCGCGGCACGCGGTCGTCTTCGGCCTGGTGTACGCGCTGATCTGGGAGGCGCTGTTCGGCTCCCTGGTGCCAGGCGCGCGCACGCTCAGCGTCCAGCAGTGGTCCCTCGCCGTGGCGGAGAAGGTGGCCGGCGGTGAACTGGTCACCTCGGACGTGGGCCTGACCACGGCGACGGTCGCGCTGGCCGCCGTCACGGTGCTGGCCACCTGGTACGCCGGCCAGAAGCTGCGCACGCTGACGCTCGCCGGCGAGGAGTGAGGGGCGCACGTCCCGACGTGTGAGAGGGCAGTGCCGCCGACACCGGCGGCACTGCCCTTCGTCATGTCCTGGGGTGATTTATTCGGTGGCGCCGGGCGGGCCGGGCCGGGCACAGTGAGGTGTCCGCATCGCCGGGAACCTCCCGGCGACCGTGAGCCGGGGAGGAGCGGGACCATGCCCATGCACGGCAGTACGTTCCGCTCCCGTCGGGGCGGCCCGAGGCGGACTCCGGAGTAATCCCTACTGCTCCGTGGAGTCCCCCCGAGGACCGCCCGGGGCGGCCGCTTCGAGCGCGCGCACACCGCGCGCGGGCCGCCCACCCGGAGGATTGGCCGAGTGGTAAGGCACCGGCTTGCTAAGCCGTGGTCGGGCGAGAGCCCGCGCACGTTCGATCCGTGCATCCTCCGCCGAACGCGTTTCACGTGAAACCGTCGAGCGTCAGCTCAGCAGACGCTCCAGCACCACCGCGATGCCGTCGTCCTCGTTGGACGCCGTCACCTCGTCGGCGACCGCCCGCAGTTCGCGGTGGGCGTTGGCCATGGCGACGCCGTGGCCGGACCAGGCGAACATCGGGATGTCGTTGGGCATGTCGCCGAAGGCGATCGTCTCCGCCGCCTTCACGCCGAGGCGGCGGGCGGCGAGCGACAGCCCGGTCGCCTTGGACAGCCCCAGCGGCAGCAGTTCCACGATGCCCTCGCCCGCCATGACGACGGTGACGAAACCGCCCGCGGTGCGCTCGGCCGCCGCGGCCAGCTCGTCCGAGGTCAGCTCCGGGTGCTGGATGTACAGCTTATTCAGCGGGGCCGCCCACAGGTCGGAGGCGTCCGTGAACGGCGTCGCCGGCAGCGACCCGATGACGTCGTAGCCCGGCCCCACCAGCACCTCGCCGTCCAGGCCGTCCCGGCTCGCCGCCAGGTGCAGCGGGCCGACCTCCGCCTCGATCTTGGCGAGCGCGACCCCGGCGAGCTGCCGGTCCAGTGTCACGGAGGTGAGCAGCCGTCCGGCGCCGGCGTCGTACACCTGGGCGCCTTGGCCGCAGACCGCGAGGCCCTGGTAGCCGAGGTCCTCGAGTATCGGGCGGGTCCAGGGCACGGCGCGGCCGGTGACGACGATGTGCGCGGCACCCGCCGCGGCGGCCGCGGCGAGCGCCTCACGGGTGCGTGCGGACACCGAGTGGTCGTCACGCAGCAGCGTGCCGTCCAGGTCGGTGGCGACCAGCCGGTACGGGAAGGAGGACGACGCGCCGCTCACTTGGCGACCGGTTCCAGGATTTCCCGGCCGCCCAGGTAGGGGCGCAGCACCTCGGGCACGCGGACCGAGCCGTCGGGCTGCTGGTGGTTCTCCAGGATCGCCACGATGGTGCGCGGGACGGCGCACAGGGTGCCGTTGAGCGTGGCCAGCGGGCGCACCTTCTTGTCCTCGCGCACCCGGATCTGCAGGCGGCGCGACTGGAACTCGGTGCAGTCCGAGGTCGAGGTCAGCTCGCGGTACTTGCCCTGGGTGGGGATCCACGCCTCGCAGTCGTACTTACGGGCGGCCGAGGAGCCCAGGTCACCCGAGGCGACGTCGATGACGCGGAACGGCAGCTCCAGCGACGTCAGCCACTGCTTCTCCCACTCCAGCAGCCGCCGGTGCTCCTCCTGGGAGTCCTCCGGCGCCACGTAGGAGAACATCTCCACCTTGTCGAACTGGTGGACGCGGAAGATGCCCCGGGTGTCCTTGCCGTGCGAGCCGGCCTCGCGGCGGAAGCAGGGCGAGAAGCCCGCGTAGCGCAGCGGCAGCTTGTCGGCCTCCAGGATCTCGTCCATGTGGTAGGCGGCGAGGGCCACCTCGGACGTGCCGACCAGGTACAGGTCGTCCTTGTCCAGGTGGTAGACGTCCTGCGAGGCCTGGCCGAGGAAGCCGGTGCCCGCCATCGACTGGGGGCGCACCAGCGCCGGGGTCAGCATCGGCGTGAAGCCGGCCGCCGTGGCCTGCGCCATCGCGGCGTTCACCAGGGCCAGCTCGAGCAGCGCGCCGACACCGGTGAGGAAGTAGAAGCGGCTGCCGGAGACCTTGGCGCCGCGCTCGACGTCGATCGCGCCGAGGCGCTGGCCGAGCTCCAGGTGGTCCCTGGGCTCGAAGCCCTCGGCGGCGAAGTCGCGGATGGTGCCGTGCGTCTCGAGCGTGACGAAGTCCTCCTCGCCGCCGACGGGCACGTCGGGGTGGACGAGGTTGCTCAGCCTGAGCAGGAGCTCCTGGGTCTCGGTGTCGGCGGCGTCGCGCTCGGCGTCGGCGGCCCTGACGTCGGCCTTGAGCTGTTCGGCCCTCTTGAGCAGCTCGCTCTTCTCGTCGCCGGTGGCCCGGCCGATGAGCTTGCCGAGCGACTTCTGCTCGGCGCGCAGCTCGTCGAAGCGGACGCCGGACGACCTGCGCCGTTCGTCGGCAGAGAGGAGGGCGTCGACGAGCGCGACGTCCTCTCCACGGGCGCGCTGCGAAGCGCGCACACGGTCGGGGTCCTCACGGAGCAGGCGAAGGTCAATCACGCGGTCAAGGCTACCGGTGTGGGGTGAGGGCTCACGACTCACTATTGGGATGACGGGTCCCGTGTCCCTTTACTGAGGAATTATCCGTTGTGTTCCTCAAGGTCAATAAAGGGGGTGTGACCGCTTGAAAGAGTCGGTCGCAGGGCTCAGGGTTGACCGGAAACCCTTGTGCGGAAGGGGACTTGGAGCCGCGCTGTCCACAGCTGTCCACACCGCACGAAAAGTTATCCACAGCCTGTGGGGAAGATCTGTGGATGCCGGAATTGATCACTCCGAAACGCCCGGCCGACGGCGGGCATTCACCGCGCGAACTCGCTCTGCCGCCACTTTCGAGTGGAAAGCCCTCCCTCTAAAGGATTGATCCCTTCAAAAAGGTGGACGAAGGGTGAGGTGCGACGCAATGAACGTGATCATGGCCTGTAGGGCGATTTGTCGACCGAAGACCGCCTAGGTGTCGACTTGTCCCCAGGTCGAGAAGCGGACCTGTGGATAACTTCTGTGGATAACGACAGTCGGCAGGTAGGACCGGCGGCGGACCGGTCAGAACCGGCCGTCCTGGCAGCGTGCCACCCAGTCCGCGGCCCCCACGAACTCCTCGTCCGACGTCCCCGGGAACGGCGCCCGCACCTCGCCCGGCTGCACGTCCGCCCTCGGGTACGAACCGAGATAGCGCACCTGGAGGCAGATCCGCTTCAGCCCCATCAGGGCCTCCGCCATCCTGCGGTCCGAGATGTGTCCCTCGGCGTCGATGCAGAAGCAGTAGTTGCCGATGCCGGCGCCGGTCGGCCGCGACTGAAGCAGCATCAGGTTGATGCCCCGGGTGGCGAACTCGCCCAGCAGGTCTCGCAGCCCGCCCGGGTGGTCGTCGCGCTGCCACAGCACCACCGAGGTCTTGTCCGCGCCGGTCGGCGCCGCAGGTCGCGCGGGCCGGCCCACCAGCACGAACCGGGTCTGGGCGTTCTCCGCGTCGTGGATGCCCGTCTCCAGCGGCTCCAGCCCGTACCGGGCCGCCGCGAACTCACCGGCGAAGGCCGCGTCGTACCGGCCCTCCTGGACCAGCCGCGCGCCGTCCGCGTTCGAGGCGGCCGACTCCCACAGTGCGTCGGGCAGGTGGGTGCGCAGCCAGTTGCGCACCTGCGGCTGAGCGGCCGGGTGCGCGGTCACCGTCTTGATGTCCGACAGCTTCGTGCCCGGGCGGACCAGCAGCGCGAAGGTGATCGACAGCAGCACCTCGCGGTAGATCATCAGCGGGGTGCCCGCGACCAGCTCGTCGAGGGTGGTGGTGATCCCGCCCTCCACCGAGTTCTCGATGGGAACGAAAGCGGCCTCGGCCTCGCCGGCGCGCACCGCGTCGAGCGCGGACTGCACGGACACGTACGGGACCAGTTCACGCGTGGCCGCCTCGGGAAGCGTGCGCAGAGCGACTTCGGTGAAGGTGCCCTCTGGGCCGAGATACGCATAGCTCGCTGGCATGACCTCACCCTAATGGGCTCACGCCGACGGCCCCTCCCGAGAGAGCTCCGGAGGGTGACTCCGGACGATTCTCACCCCTCCAGCAGCGCCTGACCCACATACTCGCCCTCCGCAGCCCCGCCCGGGACCGCGTACAGTCCGCTCGCCTCGTGGCGGATGAACGGCGTCAGTGCGTCGCCCCGGTCGAGCTTGCGCTGCACCGGCACGAAACCGCGCAGCGGGTCCGCCTGCCAGCAGACGAACAGCAGGCCCGCGTCCGGAGTCCCGTCCGCGTCGATGCCGTCGTGGTAGGAGAACGGCCGGCGCAGCATCGCGGCCCCTCCGTTCTGGTCGGGCCTGGTGATCCGTGCATGTGCGTTGATGGGGACGGCCAGGTTGCCCTTGGCGTCGGTCTTCTCCAGGTCCATCCCGGTCGTCTCGTCACCACCGGAGAGCGGGGCGCCGTCCGCCTTGCGCCGCCCGATGACGCCCTCCTGCTCCCTGAGCGGCAGCTTCTCCCAGTCGTCCAGCAGCATCCGGATCCGGCGGACGACCACGTAGGAGCCGTTCGCCATCCAGGCGGGCTCGCCCTGCTCCGGCACGAAGATCCGCTCGTCGAAGTCCGGCTCCTCAGGCTTCGGGTTGCGGGTTCCGTCGACCTGGCCCATCAGATTGCGGGTGGTCATGGGGCGGGCGGTGGCGCCCGGTGAGCGGTTGAAGCCGTTCATCTGCCAGCGCACCCGGGCCGCCGCGCCCGCGTCCTTCTGCACCGCACGCAGGGCATGGAAGGCCACGAGGGCATCGTCGGCGCCGATCTGCACCCACAGGTCCCCGTTGCTGCGGGCCCGGTCGAGGCGGTCGGAGGAGAAGGCGGGCAGCGGGTCCAGGGCGGCCGGACGCTGCTTCTCCAGCCCGGTGCGCGCGAAGAAGCTGTGCCCGAATCCGAACGTCAGGGTCAGCGAGGAGGGCCCGGCGTCACGGGCCACGTCGCTGTCGCCCTCGGCGTCGAACTGCCCGGCCATCAGCCGACGGGCGGTGTCGGACCAGCGGCGCAGCAGCGCGGCCGCCTCCCTGCGCCCGGCGCCGGGCGCAAGGTCGAAGGCGAGGAGATGGCCGCGTGACTGGAGCGGGTCGGTGATGCCCGGCTGGTGTTTCACGTGAAACGGCACCTTCGAGGCGCCGACCGAGGTGAGCGGGGTGGCGCCGGAGGGCGCCGCCGCGTACCCGACGGCACCGCCGGCCGCCCCGAGCACAAGCCCGGTGGCGCCGGCAGTGCCGAGCAGGCGTCGCCGCGAGATACCCGTCCCGGAGGCGGCGGATTCCGCCGAGGACTCCTCCTCAGGGGTGCGGGTCTGCGACAGGGAAGGGTCAGCCATGGTGGTTCAGCCGATCTGAGCGTTCTTGGAGACGGTCACCTGGTCGATGTCGGAGGTCCGCACGGTCACCTCGACCTTCCAGTCGCCCGCCATGGGGATCTGCACCCGGCTCGCCGACCAGTGTCCGGTGGTGATGTGGTCGGGTGCGACGGGCAGCGGACCGATGTCCTGGGCGGCGAGGGTGAGCGCGATCTTCACCTCGGGCACGTCGACGGGTGTGCCGTCCGGTCCCTCGACGTAGACGTGCAGGGCGTTGTCACCGGCCTGGGCGGGGTCGAGGTCGACCGAGACGACGCCCTTGCCGTTCCTGCCGCCGGTGTCGAACGGCATGGTCAGGCTCACCGCGCCGCTGCCCTGCCCGGTCGCCGAGGCCGAGGACGAGGTGGCGGAGGCCGCCTTCGCGTCCTGCTCGGTGCGTCCCGGCTCGGTCTGTGTCAGCACTGTGGTCACGGCCAGCAGGACGACGGCGACGCCCGCCTCGGCGAGCACCGAGCGGCGCAGTCCGAAACGGTTCGGGTCGGCGTCCCGCAGCCGCTTCTGCCGGGCGGCCTCCGCCGCGGCCCGCTGCCGGGCGAGCTGGGCGGCCCGCACGGAGTCCTGTCCGGCCTCGGCCTTCTCCGCATCGGACACCGCGACCGCCTGGGACGCCTCGGACACTTCAGAAGTCCCGGACGCCTCGGCAGGGGCGGTGCCGGCCGGCTGCTTCTCCTCCTCGGCCTGTTCGGCCCGCGTGGCCCCCTTGACCAGCTCGGTCGCCTCGGCCAGCACGGCCCTCTCGGTCTCCTCGGTCCTCTTCGCCTCCTCGTTAGCCGCCGAGACGCGTGTGTCGGCCAGCCGCTGTGTCCAGCGGCGGGACAGGAAGGCGACGGCGACCATCACGGCCACCAGCGCGATCTTGACGAGGAGCAGCTGCCCGTACCGGGTGTCGGTGAAGGCGGACCAGGAGCCGAGCTGCCGCCAGCTCTGGTAGACGCCGGTGACGGCCAGCGTCACCACGCTGCCGAAGGCGAGGCGGGAGAACCGCCGGACGGCGTCCCGCCCGACCGGCGTCTCCGCGGGCGCGCGGTAGAGCGCGACGAGGAGTGCGGTGAGTCCGCCCAGCCAGGCGGCGACCGCCAGCAGGTGCACCACGTCGACCGGCATGGCCACGCCCGCCTGGAGACCCTGGGAGGCGTGCTCGGACATGGCCCAGCTCGCGGCCAGCCCGGCCGCGACGACCGTCCCGCCGAGGGCCAGCCCGAAGGTCAGGTCCCGCTTGTCCGGCCCCCCGCCGTCACCGTCGCCGTCGTTCCCGGCGTCGTTCCCGCCGTCGTTCCCACCATCGCCCTCGGCGGCTCGGTCAGGATCGCCGGCACCCGCCGAGCGGGCGTAGGCCCCGAACAGCACGGCTATGAACAGCGCCGCCGCCGCGAGCAGCAGCAACCGTGACACCAGGGCCGCGCCCGTCTTGGTCTGGAGCACGTCCCCCAGCAGCTCCAGGTCGAAGACGTCGCCGACCTTGCCGGAGGTGGTGTAGGAGCCGCGCAGCATCAGCAGGCCCAGGGTCGCCGCGGTGAGCGCGAGCCAGCCGGAGACGACCAGACGCTGGACCGCCCGCACCCGGGCGCCCGGCGCCCAGCAGGCGAGGACGAAGGCGGCGCCGCCCGCCAGGACGACGAAGCCCGCGTAGGAGACGTAGCGGCCGAAGCCGTAGAGCCACCCCACGAGGCCGTCGTCGGAGCCCTGAGCGGAGACCGAGACGGTGGTCTCCGAGGGGGCGCCGATGGAGAAGGTGAAGGCGCCGGCGACGGGGTGGCTGTCGGCGGACACCACCTGGTAGGCCACCGTGTAGGTGCCGTCGGGCAGCCCGCTCACCAGCCGCACGCTGTACGTGGTGCCGCTGGGGTGGGCCGGGTCGCCCTTGTCCACCCGCTCGCCCTTGGGGTCGAGCACCCGCACGGAGTCGTCGCTCACCGCGACCGGCTCGGAGAAGGTGAGCGAGACCTGTGGGGGCGCGGTGTCGACCACCGCCCCCTGCGCAGGGTCGCTGCCGGTCAGCGCGGCGTGCGCGGAGGCGGGAGCGGCCCCGGCGAGGAGCGCGCCGGCGACGGCCAGGATCAGCAGCACCAGGGTCCGTACGCGGGGGGCGATGGTCTGGGTCACAGGGGTGTCTCCCTCAGTGTCCGGTCGTCGGGCGGTAGGTGGCCGGCTTCACCGGGAGCTCGACCGTGACGGGGTCGGAGTGGGCGAAACGCAGTTCGACGGAGACCTTCTGACCCTGCTTCGGCTTGCGCTTCAGCTGTTCGAACATCAGATGGTTGCCGCCGCTCTCCAGCACGAGGCTGCCGTGGGCGGGGATGTCGAGGGACTCGACCTCCCGCATCGCCCCGTCGACGGTCTCGTGCACGGTGACCTGGCCGGCGACGTCACTGCTGACCGAGGTCAGCCGGTCCGCGGCGCCGCCGTCGTTGGTGATCGTGAGGAAGCCCGCCGCAAGGTCCGACACGGGTTGGGGCATGTACGCGGCGCCGACCGACAGCCGTGCCGAGCCGTCGTCCGAACCGCCGCACGCGGTCAGGGCGAGCGCGCCGGCCAGGACCAGGGCGGCGGCCGCGCGGTGCCTCACGGGTTCTCCCCCTTGATGATCCTGGGGAGGTCCTGGGTGTAGTCCTCCACGGTGGCGTCCTCGCCGTAGAGGACGTAACCGCCGTCCGTCTTCGGGGAGAAGGCGATGACCTGGGTGCCGTGGTCGGAGACGGTCTTGCCGTTGTCGTCCTTGCGCGGCGGGTCGATGGAGATGCCGAGGGTGCGGGCGCCGGCCTGGATGGTGGCGAAGTCACCGGTCAGACCGACGACCTGGGAGTCGATGCCCTTGAGCCACTTGCCGAGCTCGGCCGGGGTGTCCCGCTCGGGGTCGGTGGTGACGAACACGATCCGCAACTGGTCCTGCTGCTCCTTCGGGAGCTGCTTCTTGGCCACCGCGAGGTTGTTCATCGTCAGCGGGCAGACGTCGGGGCAGTGCGTGTAGCCGAAGTAGATCAGCGTGGGCCTGCCCGCGGTCTGCTCACGGAAGTCGTACGGCTTGCCCTGGGTGTCGGTGAGGACGAGGTCGGGCTTCTCGAAGGGCTTGTCGAGGACGGTGGCCGCCTTCTGTCCGCCGGTCTCCTCGGACACCACGGAGACGGGCGAGCCGCTGTCGCCGTCGTCGCCGCCGCAGGCGGTGAGGGTCAGCGGGACGACGGCGAGCAGAGCTGCCGCCGCGAGGGTCTTCTTGCGCATGGATGGTCCTGAAGGTGGGTGTGCGGCGCGCACCGGGAGGCCGCGGGCCGGGCCCGGTGCGCGCCGTGAAGAGGGGAAGGCTCAGGCGGAGCGCCGGCGCCCGGCGAGCACGCCGTACGCGACGCCCGCGGCGCCGACCACGATGCCGACGACGCCCAGCACGCGGGCGGTGGTGTCGGTGCCGCCGGAGTCGCCGGACGCGGCGGTCGTCTCGGCGGAGGCCTGCTCCGCGTCGTCGGACGCCTTGTCGTCAGCGGCGGCGCCGTGTCCGTGGCCGTCCTCGGCGGGCGCGGACAGGGTCAGCACCGGAGCCGGGTTGTCGGGCTCGTCCTGGCCTTCCTGCGGCACCTCGATCCAGCGGACGACCTCCTTGTTGGAGTACGTCTGCAGGGCCTTGAAGACGAGCTGGTCGGTGTCCTCGGGCAGCGTGCCGACGGACACCGGGAACTTCTGGTAGAAGCCCGGCTCGATGCCGTCGCCCTTGGCGGTCCAGGTGACCTTGGTGACGGCCTCGTCGATCTTCTTGCCGTGCACCTCGAGCGGCTCGGTCAGCCGCGACTTGGTGACCTTGATGTCCCAGCCCTCGACGGGCTGCGGCAGCACGGACGACAGGGGGTGGTCCGACGGGAAGGTGACCTCGAGCTTGGTGGTCGAGGCGTTGTCCCGCTCGTTGGGGACCTTGAAGCCGACGACCGCGTAGCCGCCCTTCGCGGCCTCACCCTCGGGCTGCACGCTGACGTGCGCGAAGCAGGGGGTGGACACGGCAAGGACGGCGGCGCCGGCGACGGCACCGGCGGCGGCGATACGGGAAGCCTTCATGGCAGAAGCACTCCGCTTCGTAGAGGTTTCACGGACGGTGAGGGATACGCGGCGCGGACGGCGGTCGCTCCGCTCGGCGGGGACGACGGCCGGGCGCACGCGGCGGGACCGGCGCACACGCGTGCCGCACGGAGGCGTCCCTCGTTCCGTCCGGAACCCCGGACCGGTGGGTCGCCCCGCGTCAGGCGGCGAGCGCGAATGCGGAGGAGGAGGCCGGGGGGCCCCGGCGGATCACCGTGTGGTGCAGAGCCGCGTAGCGCGGGGGAAGCGGTGGGAGCAGCGCGGTGCGCGGGGTGACCGGGCCGGCCTCGGGAGCGCCGGGGAGTCCGGCGCGCAGGGCCCGCACCAGGGCGAGTGCCCCGCGCAGCGACCGCACGAGGGCGCCTTCGGCGACGCCCTGCGCGGACAGCTCGGCCAGACGCAGCAGCGCCAGGTCGCCCCGGCGCAGCAGCCATCCCGCGACCGTCGCGGCGAGGACATGGCCGAGCAGCATCGGCAGCGACGGCAGCAGCGACCCCGCGGGGCCCGCCGCCACGGCATCGGCTCCGTGGGCTCCGGCCCCGTGCGGCAGGATCCGGGCGTCGGCGAGGAGCCGTTCCGCCTGGGCCGGGCTGATCGTGCCGGGACCGCACCACAGACGGGCGGCCTGGGCGACCAGCGCGGCGTCGGACGAGCCCGCGCCGTGCTGCCCGAGGCCGAACAGCGTGTGCAGCGCGGTCTGCCCGCCGGCCAGCAGGGCGGTGATCACCGGCAGCGGGCGGGTGCGCCCGGCGAGCGGCACGGCGACGGCGACCGCCGCGAGGAACCCCGCGCCGAGCGTCCACAGCGGGACGGCGTCGCAGGAGGCGAGCGAGTGGCCTGCCCCGGCCAGCACGACGCAGACCGCGGCGAACACCGCGGCCCGCAGGATCCGGAGTCCTCGTCCGGCGCGCATCGTGCGCGGATAAGGGGCAGACATGGCGGCCTCATCATCGCACCAGCCCCGGGGGCGCCGTACGCCAGGTCCGCAAGATGAGGTACGACCGTAAGATCACCTGTGCGGTGCGGCGTCCCACATACACCGATCGGGTCCCCGGTACACCCGCCATATGGGCGGTGTCACGTCAACTTCGTGCTTACAGGTCACTACTCAGGGCAATACGTAACGGTATGTCGAGCCGCAGCCAGGAGGCTGGAGCATGAGCATCTGGTGGTCACTCCATCTGCGGCGCGATGCCGCCAGCGTGCCGCTCGCCCGGCGCCTGCTGCTCGGCACCATGGAGACCGCGGGCGTCGACCCCGAGATCTCCTACGACCTGTCCGTCGCCCTCAGCGAGGCCTGCGCGAACGCCGTGGAGCACGGCGGCGGTGCCGCACGCGATCACACCTCGGAGGCGTTCCGGGTGACCGCCTACCTCGACGGTGAGAAGTGCCGCATCGAGGTCGCCGACGCCGGCCCCGGCTTCCCCGCCGCCGACCCCCGCCCACGCCCCCGGCCCGTCCCCGCCGAGTCGGAGCACGGCCGCGGCCTGTGCCTCATCGAGCAACTGGCCGACCATGTCCACATCGGCAACAAACCGGGCCGCGGCGGTGCGGTGGTGAGCTTCGACAAGATCCTCAAATGGCGCGAGGACGCACCGCTGACGGCGGTCTAGCGCTGGTGCACACGACGAGGGGCCCCTCCCGGGTCCTTGGGTTCTAACGGTCCTCGCAACACCCGCGATCTGTGGGAGTTGCGAGGACCGTGGCCGTTGGACGCGATGATCTTGCGGGGATGCGGGAGCG
>NZ_JBIBXY010000005.1:0-472176 GCF_043082785.1 Streptomyces sp. NPDC014764
TGCCCTTGGCGTGCTGCGCCCGGGTCGCCTTCTCGCCCGGGCCGGCCAGTGCCCGCGCACGGATCCCGTGCAGTTCGGCCACGCGTCCGCGCGCGCCCGAGGAATCGGTGGACACCAGGGGAACGTCATTGAGGACTGTCACGATGCCTCCCTCCTCATGGACGCGGTCCGGAGACGCACACCCACAATAACAAACCGCCTGTGCGGTTTATAAGGGGGATGTGTGGCCGCGCACATGAATCAGCCATGGAAAAGGTGCCGCCGGCCTGCGGCCGGCGCTCGAGCGGCGGCCCTACCGCCAGCTGTGCGCGGGGCGGTACGTGGCGGCGGCCCGCCGCTGCGGCCGCCACGAGGAGGCGCCGGCCCCCGGGCCGTCCCCCGCGCTCGCGCCCCGTCCGGCCAGCACGGAGCACAGCACGACCGTCACGGCGGCCAGTTCGTCCTCGTCCGCCTGCCCGCGCTCGATGCGCAGCGCGGGCCGCGAGGCGTCCGGTTCGCCCATGTCCGCTCCTCTCGACCCGGCCACCGTGGGGGATCGCGCTACAGGAAGGCCTCAGTTCCGCTCGAGCGGAACCGGGGCAAGCACCGAGCTCCACGGCCGGCGGCGGCCGTGGAGCTCGGAGGGATCGTCGGCGGGAGGCGGGCTGCCGGTCAGAGGGCGGCCGGACGCAGCCACACCGGCAGAGACCGGAATCCGTTCATCAGGAACGAGGGCATGGGCGCCAGTTCGCCGGGGCTGCAGGCGAGCCGCACGTCCGGGAAGCGCCCGAAGAAGGCCGACAGCGCCTCCGCCGCCTCCACCCGGGCCAGCGGAACGCCCATGCACCGGTGCACCCCGTGCCCGAACCCGAGGGTGTCGCGGTCGCTGCGCAGCACGTCGAACTCGGCGGCGTTCTCCCCGTACCGCTGCGGGTCCAGGCCCGGCGCCGCGAAGTTGACCAGGATCGCGTCGCCCTGCCGGATCAGCACCCCGTCCAGGTCGATGTCCTCCACCGCGAACCGCATCGGCGAATAGGCCCCGGGGGTGTGCACCCGCATGGTCTCGGCGGCGGCGTCGGCCCAGTCGGCGCGCCCGGCGCGGATGTGCTCCAGCTGCCCGGGGTGGCTCAGGAGGGCGCCTATCGCGTTGGCGATCAGGGTGGCGGTGGTGTCCTGGCCGCCGGCGATCATCAGGTACAGGGTGCCCAGCAGTTCGTGCTCGCTGAGCCGGTCGCCCCGGTCGCGGGCCTCGATGAGGGAGCTGGTGAGGTCGTCACCGGGGTGCGCCCGCTTCTCGGCCACGATGGCGGCCAGCAGCCCGAAGGCCTTCACCCGCGCCGCCTCCATCTCCCGGGCCCCCACCGACGGGCTGAAGACGGTGTGCAGCGCGGCGCACAGCTCCTGCGTGGCGGCGCCCTGCGGGACACCGAACAGTTCGCAGATGACGCGCATCGGCAGCAGCTCGGCGAACAGGCGCCGCACGTCCACCGGTTCACCGCCCGCCGCCGCGGCGTCCAGGCCGTCCAGCAGTTCCGCGACGATCTCACGCACACGTGGACGCAGCCCCTCCGAACGCCGGGCCGTGAAGGCGCCCGCGACGAGCCGGCGCAGCCGGGTGTGCTCCGCACCGTAGGCGAAGAGCATGTTCTCGTTGGCCACCCACGGATACAGCGGCCAGGCCTCGGTGATCCGGCCCTCGATGAAGTCGGGCCAGTGCTGTCGCGCGTTCTTGGACACCCGAGGGTCGGTCAGCAGCCGTTCCACGTACTCCTGCCGCACCACCGCCCAGGCCCGGACACCGCCGGGCAGTTCGACCTCCACCGCCGGCCCCTGCGGCCGCAGCAGGGCCGCCTCGCCGGCGAGATCACTGCCCGTGACGTCCAGGGCATAGGGACAGGCCGTCAGTTCCATCGTCGTACCCCCTGTGTGATGGTTGCATGTCGCACCACGTACGCGTGCGCGTGAAGAAGGCCGGCAGACCCGGCGCGCACCCGGGAGGGCCCGGCCCCCTCGGCCGGGGGCCGGCGACGGACCGTCCCTGCGGCTCAGTCCACCCCGAGGGGCTCGGCCTGCCGGCCCGCCCCCACGGCCTCCTCGTACACGCGCGCGCTGCGCTGCGGTGAGAAGTCCAGCTGTACCAGCACGGCGGGAACCGCGACGCCCGCCATGAGATGACGCTGCAGATCCGCCACGCGCTCGACGAGATCGGCGCGGCCCGTCATGAGCTTGGACAGGATCTGCACTCCGGTGAAGGCCCCGACGAACATCCGGGCCGCCGCGGCCACGTCCACCCCCGGCAGGAGCTCGCCGTTGTCGCGTGCCGCACCGAGGATCTCGGTGTTGTGCTCGATCCACCCCGCCATCGGCACCTGCCGGTCCAGACCGTCGTGCGGCGAGCCCTGCTCCACGGTCAGCCGCACACTGCCCCTGACCAGCGGGTCACCACAGGCGAGCAGGTGGGCCAGCAGCAACGCCTCGTCCAGCCCCTGCTGCAGCGCCAGCTTCCGCCGCGGCACCTGCGGCAGCCCCGACAGCTGCTGCGCCAGCACCGCCTGGGCCAGCTCCTCCTTGGACGAGAAGTGGAAGTAGAGCGCACCCTTGGTGACCTTCGCTCTCTGCAGAATCGTGGAGATGGTCGCCGCTTCGTATCCGACCTCGTCGAACACTTCGCCCGCCGCCGCCAGGATGGCCTTCCGAGTCCTGACCGCCCGCTCCTGCTGCACCATCGAACACCTCCACCGCTCTGCCGCACCCCGGAAAAAAACCGGCAGGTATGTATCTTACCAGTACGCCTGGCGGAAGATCATGCCGGTCCGCACCCCGACACGCGCCATACGACACCCCCCTGTGCGTGGTTGCAGGCGACCCGAACCGGACGCCCACGAGAATAAAACCTGCCACCCGGTTTTTCAATGCCCCGCCCGCTCCTGGCATATGAAGCGGAACGCCCCTTATCAGCTCCTGTTTCACCCGCAACTATCCCCGCCGAAGTGACCTAGGTCACTCGACGGACTTCCGGAGTGTCTTGAAAAGAAAACCGGTGGGTTCGTATCTTTACGGCCGTGTGCTTCCCACTGTCGTCGAACGACCACGCGGAGAGAGCATGACCCTGCTGACCATCACCCAGGCATCCCCGGCCGACGCCGCCCCGGCAACCCGCCCCCGGCCGGACGGCCCGAACGGCCCCGCCGGCCCCGCCGGCCCCCTCCCGGCACCGGCCGAGCACTCACCCACCGTCACCGACCTGGTCCGGCTGCTCTTCGAGGGCGACGACCAGGACCGCGTGCACACCCCCTGGCGCGAACTGATCACCGACGAATCGTTCCGCCACAAGGAAGGACTCTCACCCGCCGAACAGGCCGCGCTCTCCTACGAACGCCTGCGCGCGGTCAACCGCAGACTCGAGCGCGCCGAGGACCTGGCGCGCGACCCGCGGCTCCTTGCAGCACTCCACGAATGGGCGGCGGTCGTGCACGGCGGCGGGGGCCTGTGCACGCTCGCAAGCATCCACTACAACCTCTTCCTCGGCAGCCTCCTGGACCACCAGGACGGCCCGCCGCGCGACCTGACGGAATTCACCACACTCGCCCGCACCGGCACCTTCCTGTGCACCGAACTCGCCCACGGCAACGACGCCGCCGCCCTGCAGACCACCGCCGAGTTCGACCCCGACACAGGCGGATTCATCCTGCACACCCCCCACACCGGCGCCCAGAAATTCATGCCCAACACCAGCCCCACCGGCGGCCCGAAAAGCGCCGTCGTCGCCGCCCGCCTCCTCGTCAACGGCGAGGACCAGGGAGTCTTCCTCTTCCTCACCCCCCTCAGCGACGCCCACGGCACCCTCCCCGGCATCCGCGTCCGCCGCCTCCCCTACCGCGCAGGCGCCCCCGTCGACCACTGCCTCACCGCCTTCGACCACGTCCCCCTCCCCCGCAGCGCCCTCCTCGAAGCCGCCCACGGACGCCTCACCCACGACAACACCTTCACCAGCAGCCTCGGCAACCGCCGCAAACGGTTCCTGCAGTCCATCGCACGCGTCACCACCGGCAAACTCTGCATGAGCGGCGCCGCCGTCGGCGCCACACGCGCCGCCCTGACCATCGCCGTCCGCTACGCCCACCACCGCCACATCAGCGGCCCCCGCGCAGGACAACAAGTACCCCTGCACGCCCACCGCACCCACCACAGCCGCCTCCTGCACGCACTGGCCACCGCCTACGCCATGACCTTCCTCCACCGCACAGTCACCGCCCGCTGGGCCGACCACACCCCCGACGAACGCCCCGAAATCGAACGCCTCGTCGCCATCACCAAAGGCTGGATCACCTGGCAGGCCCGCACCCTCACCACCGAAGCCCGCGAACGCTGCGGCGCCCACGCCCTCTTCCCCGTCAACGGCCTCGCCGACTTCCCCCAATACACCGAAGGAACCATCACCGCCGAAGGCGACAACCTCGTCATCTGGGCCAAAGCCGCCGCCGAAATGCTCTTCGGCCACAACACCACCCCACCCCCCCACACCACCCCACCCGCACAACAAGACCTCACCGACACAGCCTTCCTGCGCGAACTCCTCCACCACGCCCAGACCCTCTGGCAGACCCGCGCCCGCACCGCACTACGCAACGGCCCCCCCGGCGACCCCCTCGCCCGATGGAACAACGCCTCAACCCCCGCCCTACGCATGATCGAAGCACACGCCCGCCTCCAAGCCGCCGACGCCTTCATCCACGCAACCCAACACACAACAGACCCCACCGCACACACCCTCCTCACCCAACTCTGCCGCCTCTTCCTCCTCAACCAACTCAACGACTACACCGGCGACCTCCTCGCCACCAACCACCTCACCACCCACCACGTACTCAACCTCCCCCACACCACCAACGAAACCCTCCACACCCTCACCCCCCACACCACCACCCTCACCAACGCCTTCCACCTCCCCACCCAATACCTCACAGCCATACCCCTCACCACACCCAACCACCTCCACCAATTCGACCAACTCATCCCCCACACCAACAAAAACAACGAACACACACCCACCCACTAAGACGTCGTTTCTGATGGCGTGATCGCTCGTTGAGCCGTGCATGACGGATCTGGTGGAACGGTTGGTGCCGGACGAGTTGTGGACGCTGTTCCGGCGGGTGGTCCCGCCGACGGAGGTCATACGCCCGCAGGGCGGCGGCAAACGGAGGGCCGGTGACCGCGAGTGCCTGGCGGCGATCATCTTCGTGGCCACCTCGGGCTGCACCTGGCGGCAGTTGCCGCCGGTGTTCGGGCCCGCCTGGCCCACCGTCTACCGGCGCTTCGCCCAGTGGAGCCGAGGGCGGGTGTGGGCACGACTGCACCGGGTCATCCTCGATGAACTCGGCGCTCGGGGTGAGCTGGACTGGTCGCGATGCGCCATCGACTCCGTCAGCGTCCGGGCGGCAAAAGGGGGCCACTGACCGGACCGAATCCGACCGACCGCGGCAAGCCGGGATCGAAAATCCACCTCATCACCGACCGAAACGGCGTGCCGCTGTCGCTGGGCATCTCTGGCGCCAACACGCACGACAGCCTCGGCCTGCAGCCGCTCGTGCGCGGGATCCCGCCCATCCGCTCCCGCCGCGGCCCGCGCCGCCGGCGCCCGGCCAAGCTCCACGCCGACAAGGGATACGGCTACGGCCACCTGCGGAAATGGCTTCGCGAGCGCCGCATCCACCACCGCATCGCCCGCAAAGGCATCGAGTCCTCCAACCGGCTGGGCCGACACCGCTGGGTCGTCGAGAGAACGGTCTCCTGGCTGGCCGGCTGCCGCCGTCTGCACCGCCGCTATGAGCGCAAGGCCGAGCACTTCCTGGCCTTCGTCGGCATAGCCGCAGCCCTCATCAGCTACCGCCGACTCACCAACTGAAACGACGTCTAACCCACCCCACACCCCACCCCGAAACCACCCCGAACCCACGCCGCCCCACCGCCACCCACGACAACACCCCACCAAACCCCCGCCGCAGACACCCCGGGTGCTGACCGGGCATGCCGGGAGGCCTTCGAGCAGGAGCGTCACGGATCGTGCCGCCGGCCGGAGAGCTGAACTCGTCGCCGATCAGCCGGGCCGCGGACCGCTACGGCCTCCCGGTCGCCGGTGTGCTGCGGCTGCGGACGTACCGCAACTCCCCCACCCGCACCGCCAGCACCGCCCGCACCGGGCAGACGGTGCGGGCGGTGCGGTAGGTCCGTGCTGGGAGCGGGGGTGTGCCCGGCACGGGCGGGCGGCTGGCTGGACGCGGACGCCGACCAGCCGCTGGGGCACCCCGCCCTGCGCGGTGTCCCACAAGTGGCGGCCGCGCAGCGGCGGTGGACGGGGTGACGCGCGGTGCAGGGCAGGCCGGAGCCGAGCCCGGCCAGGTTCTCGCCCTGGCGCACGCGGTCGCGGCCCGCAGGTGGGAAGAGGCCCTGCACCGGGCGCGTAAGGAGATCTGGCCGCACAGGCTTGCACCAGGTGGCGGGCGGCGACGCCGGGGCGGTCCGAGCGGTGGCGGATTGCGGGCCGGGATCCGGTCATCCTCCCGGAAGTGGCGGCCGTGGCCAACGCGCTGGTGGATCCGGTCATGGTCGAGCCGCTGTGGAGGGACAGCGGCGCCGGGCGGCCTCGGCCGCTGCCCGCCTACGGGGCGTTCTTCCGCAGGTCGGGCGAGCGGGTAGGACGCGACTGGCTGGTCCCGCTGTCGGCGGCGGACTACGGCGGGCCGCTGTCCGCCCGGATAGGCACGGTCATCCGGGCTGGGGCGACACTTCGGCAACAGGGCCCCTTGCTCCTCACTGGACTCGACATCCGCGAGCTACCAAAAGGGCCAAAAGGGCTCTTACCACCGCGGCCGGGCCGGTCGGTCGTCAGGTGGCGCCGAGGCCGGTGAGGAAAGTGCCGGCGACGAGGTCGGCGGCTTGCGGGGGTTCCATGGCGGGGAACTTGTGGGCGGCCGTGTCGACGAGTCCGTCGAGGACCGCCCGCGCCCAGGCCGCGTCGGTGCCGGCGCGCAAGTAGCCCTCGTCGATGGTGCGGCGGACGAAGGTGTCGAGCCGGGCGCTCTGCTCCTGGCGGCGGATGTCGGCCTCGGGGTCCTTCTGCATCATGCGGCGCGTGTCGACAGGCCATTGACGGCTGACGGGGATGATCCCTTCCAGGTAACGGTGGAGGGCGACCGGAACAGGGGCCTCGGTGAGGCGTGCCTCGTCCAGGACATGTTCGGCGGAGTCGAGCTTGGCCTGGAAGACGGCGCTGAGCAGCGCCTCGCGGCTGGCGAAGCGGCGGTGGACGGTGGTGCGGTCCACTCCCGCGGCGGCGGCGATGGCCGCCATCGAGGCGCCCGGGTCCTCGGCCAGCAACCGGGCCCCGGCCCGGAGCACAGCGGTGAGGTTGCGTGCAGCGTCAGCTCTCATGATGCGGAGAGTGTACGTCCAGTGGTCACTTTTGGCACGATTTCCAACACGTGAATAGCAACACGAACAAGAACTACGACTCTGATGTTGCAGCAATGGGAAATGTCTCTACACTGGAGTGGCAAGCCCCCGCTGGAGCGGGAGAACGACAAAACGATGAGACGACGCACGAGAAGAGGGATGCGCTATGTCACGGACGTGGCTGATCACCGGCGGCTCGCAAGGGCTGGGCAAGGCTCTGACGCTCGCGGCGCTGAGCGCCGGCGACAGGGTCGTGGTGACTTCTCGGAAGCCGGACACGCTGGCCTCCTTGCAGGCCGAGCACCCTGAGCGACTGATGGCGGTGGCCCTGGACGTCACCTCCCCGTCCGACGCCCGGGCCGTGGTGGAAAGGGCGGTGGAGAAGTTCGGCTCGATCGACGTGCTGGTGAACAACGCGGGTTACGCCACCAGCGGCTCGATCGAGGACTTCCCAGAAGACGAGTTCCGCGCGCAGGTCGAGGCTAATCTGTACGGCGTGGTCAACCTGACCCGGGCGGTGCTGCCGGTGATGCGGAGCCGGCGCTCCGGGCACATCGTGCAGATCTCGTCCGTCGGCGGACGCGTGGGCGGCACGCCCGGCCTCAGCGCCTATCAGACCGCGAAATTCGCCGTCGAAGGGTTCTCAGAGGTGCTGGCGAACGAGGTGGCCCCGTTCGGCATCAAGGTCACCATCGTCGAGCCCGGCGGCATCCGCACCGGCTGGGCCGCAGGCGCGGCGGAGCCGTCCGGTCCCGTCACCTCCGACTACGAGGAGACGGTCGGCGCGTGGCTCGCGAGGTTCGCCGAGTACGCCGGCAACGAGCCGGGTGACCCCGACCGTATGGCCCGCGCGGTCGTCACCGCGGTGGAGGCGGCGAAGCCCCCGCGCCGGCTGCTCCTCGGCAGCGATGCCCTGGAGATCGCCATCAGCGCCGAGGAGGCACGCCTCGCCGAGGCCCGCGAGTGGGCCGAGGTCAGCCGCTCCACGGACTACCCCACCGCCTGACCACTTCGTTCCGGTGGTGCCCCCGCACGCTCGGGCACCACCGGAGCACGGCACCCACCGGAGCACGGCACACCCACCGGAACGCCGCTGCCCGACCACCGGAAGGCCGACGCCACCACCGAAGGCCGGCCCAGCCGCCCGGTCGGAGCACCTACCTGCCCTTCCGGCATGACCGCAGAACGGCTTCGCCCAGACCCCCGCACGCAAGGCGGCACCGCACCGCCCGCACCCGTCAGCCTGCCGACGCGCCCCCGCCCTCTCCTCTCCATCGCTCTCTCGTCCCTTTCGCACCCAGGAACCGTGAAGACATGACTGTTCGCGACAAGCTCTACATCGGCGGCGCATGGGTCGCCCCCAGCGACCCGAATCTGCGGATCGACATCCTTTCCCCGCACGACCAGTCCCTGCTGGGCAGCGCCGCGCAGGCCGCGCCCGCCGACGTCGACGCCGCCGTCGCCGCGGCCCGCGCGGCCTTCGACGACGGGCTCTGGCCGCGCACCAGCCCCGAGGAGCGACAGGAGATCGTCCGGCGTTACGACGCCCTGCGCGCTGCCCACGCCGATGAGGTCGCTCGGGCCATCTCCGTCGAGAACGGCTCGGCCGGCTGGTTCACCAAGGCCGGCCAGCCCTTCCTGACCCGTCAGGTGAAGGCGTACCTGAAGGCGGCCGAGGAGTTCGGCTGGGAGGAGATCATCGAGCCGTCCGACCCGTCGGTGTCCTTCGACACCATCGTCCGTCGGGAGGCGATCGGCGTGGTCGCCGCCGTCATCCCGTGGAACTCGCCGTTCTCCGCAGCCACCGCCAAGCTGGTCCCGGCCCTACTGGCCGGAAACACTGTCGTCCTGAAGGTCTCCCCGGAGAACTCTCTCAGCATGATGCTGCTGGCGGATCTGTGGCACGAGGCCGGGCTTCCCGCGGGTGTGCTCAGCGTCCTACCCGCCGACCGCGAGACCAGCGAGTACCTCGTCTCCCACCCCGACGTCGACAAGATCGCCTTCACCGGCTCCACCCGCGCCGGCCGGCGCATCGCCTCCATCGCGGGCGAGCACCTCAAGCGGGTCAGCCTGGAGCTGGGCGGCAAGTCCGCCGCCCTCATCCTCGACGACGCCGACCTGGACGCCGTCGTCCAGGGCCTGCGATTCGGCTCCTTGGCGAACAACGGTGAGGCCTGCATCCTCCAGACCCGCATCCTGGCCCCGCGCGGCCGCTACGCGGAGGTCGTCGCCGCGATCAAGGTCATGGTCGAATCGCTGAAGGTCGGCGACCCGTCCGCTCCGGACACCTTCATCGGCCCGATGATCCGCCCCGACCAGCAGCAGCGCGTCATCGACTACATCCACGTCGGCATAGCGGAGGGCGCCCGGCTGGTAACCGGCGGACCGCAGATCCCCGAAGGCCTGGAGCAGGGCAACTACGTCACCCCGACCGTCTTCGCCGACGTCGACAACTCCATGCGCATCGCGCAGGAGGAGATCTTCGGCCCGGTCCTGTCCGTCATCGCCTACGACGACGAGGACGACGCCGTCCGCATCGCCAACGACTCCGCCTACGGCCTGTCCGGCGGCATCTGGACCATCGACCCTGAGCGTGCCCTCTCCGTCGCCCGCCGACTGCGCACCGGCACGGTCACCCTGAACGGCTCCCCGATGAGCTTCGACGGTCCGTTCGGCGGCTACAAGGCGAGCGGCATCGGCCGTGAATACGGCAAGGTCGGCCTGACCGGCTACGTCGAGCACAAGACGATCACCCGCAACCGCTAGCCGCACACCCCGCGACACATACACAGCGCAGCCACAGCCCCCGCGCGCCGGACGGGCCCACCCGCGGAACGGCCCACCAACGACACAGGCCCACCGGCGGCACGACCACCGCCCGCCCGGCCCTCATCCGGTCGGCTGCGTCGCCCACGGCGGCAGACCTCCGCTCCCGCCCATGAGAATGCCGTCCCGCACGAATACCGGCCGAACCCCTCGGGCCGTGGCCCTCCGCATCACGGCGTGCGCCTGCTCCCGGCGCCCTTCGCCATCCTTCCGTTCCCCGGAGAGTCATTCCATGCCCACCAAGTCACCCCGCCTCACCTTCGCGGTACTCGCCAGTGGTGCGGGCGTCTTCTCGATGCTGCAGTCGCTCATCGCGCCGGCGTTGCCGACGATCCAGCACGCCCTGCACACCTCTCAGTCCACCACCACGTGGGTGATGACGGCCTATCTGCTGTCCGCCTCGGTGTTCACCCCGATTCTCGGCCGCGTCGGCGATCTGCTCGGCAAGACGCGCACACTCGTCGCCGTCCTGGCGGCGGTGCTCGCAGGATGCCTGCTCGCGGCGCTGGCACCCACCATCGGCGTCCTGATCATCGCCCGTGTCGTCCAGGGCATCGGCGGAGCAGTGTTCCCGCTCTCGTTCGGCATCATCCGCGACCAGTTCGAGGCCGGCCAGGTCAGTGGCAGCATCAGCAACCTGTCCGCCGTCATCGCCGCAGGCGGCGGCGTCGGCATCGTCGCCGCCGGGCCCATCGTGGCCGCGCTCGACTACCGCTGGCTGTTCTGGATCCCCGTCGCCATCCTTGCCGTCACCGCCCTCATAGCCGCGCGCCACATCCCCGAATCGCCTCACCGTGCGCAGGGACACATCAACTGGCTCGGCGCGCTGCTACTGTCCGGCTGGCTGGTGGCACTGCTCCTGCCGGTCAGCCGGGGCAGCCGGTGGGGCTGGAACTCCGCCCCCGTGATCTCGCTGTTCGCCGCGGCCGTCGTCCTCTTCGGCCTGTGGCTGCGCGCCGAGTCACGCAGCCCGAGCCCGCTGATCGACCTGCGCGTTCTGCGCACGCGGCCGGTGTGGACCACGAACACGGCCGCTCTGCTGTTCGGCGCCGGCCTCTCCTCTGTCTGGGCCTTCCTGCCGGGCTTCGTGCAGACGCCGAGTTCGGCCGGATACGGCTTCGGTGCGAGCGTCACCGCATCCGGGCTGCTCATGCTGCCCATGCTGATCACCATGTTCGTCGCCGGCATCCTCAGCGGCCGCCTGGAGCCACGGCTCAGCGCCAAGCACCAGCTGACCACCGGTTCAGGCCTCGCCGCGCTCGCATGCGCCATCCTCGCCCTGGCGCACGACCAGCAGTGGCAGATCGCCGTCGCAGCGGGAGTCTTCGGCCTCGGCGTCGGCCTGGCTTTCGCATCCATGGCCAACCTCATCGTCAACAGCGTGCCCGCCGAGCAGGCCGGCGCCGCGACCGGCATGAACGCCAACCTCCGCTCCATCGGCGGTGCCGTCGGAACCGCCATCATGAGCCTGCTCGTCACCGGCAACCTCACGCAAACCGGCCTGCCCTCCGTCACCGGCTACACCCACGGCTTCTCGGTACTGACCCTGTTCCTCGTCGGCGCCGCACTCGCCGCAGCCCTCGTGCCCACCCGACACGCCGCCCACACGCCGGGCCGAACGACCCACAGCCCCGACCCGCAGCCGGACGCGGTCAGCCGGGCCTGAACAACGGAACAACGGGGATCACGGCTGTATCAAAACGCCTGCGGTACGAAGTGCCGCCCCGCGACACCTACACGCACCGGTACTGCAGGGCTGAGGCTCCATGAACCTGACCATTCGAGGTGGTGCGCTCTCTGCCTAGCGGTTGCATCTGCTGGGAGGCGTGCTCGGCCGGCACGCGCTCCTTCCGGGGACATGCCAGGGCCCGATGGCTTCGTCGGCGCAGCCCGGCCCGTCACTCTCCGGGGTACGGCGCCGTGAGGTAGCGCTGCACGGTCGGCGCCAGCCACGCCGTGATCTCCTCCGGGTGCAGGTGTACGGAAGGCGGGAAGCGCAGGACGTAGCGGGTGAGGGCCAGGCCGAGCAACTGCGAGGACACCAGTGCGGCGCGCGCGGGTGCCTGCTCGGGGTCGGGGCAGAGACAGCGGGCCAGCGGGAGCAGTTGGTCGTTGAAGATGCCGCGCATGCGTTCGGCGCCGGCGTCGTTGGTCACGCCCACTCGCAGGAGTGCGGTGAGTACCTCGTTGTCCTCCCACTGATGCAGGAAGTGCATGACCAGTGCACGGCCGGCCTCGTCACGGGGCAGGGAGGACAGGTCCGGCAGTTTCAGGTCGATGGCGACGGCCGCCGCGAACAGGCCCTCCTTGTTGCCGTAGTAGCGCATGACCATGGAGGGGTCGATTCGTGCCTGCTGTGCGATGGCGCGGATGGTGGCGCGGTCGTAGCCGTCGGCGGCGAAGCGCTCGCGGGCTGCCTCGAGGATGGCCCGGCGGGTGGTGTCGGAGCGGCGGGTGGGAGCAGAGGTGCGGGCGGCGGGCGTGCTCTCGTTCATGCCAACGATCGTAGGCCAACAGGCATTGGCCAACAAACGTTGACTCGCACTGCGGCGTTCGCCTACTGTTGCCAACAGACGTTGA
Organism: Streptomyces sp. NPDC014764; assembly: GCF_043082785.1. Taxonomy (NCBI): domain Bacteria; kingdom Bacillati; phylum Actinomycetota; class Actinomycetes; order Kitasatosporales; family Streptomycetaceae; genus Streptomyces; species Streptomyces sp. NPDC014764. The sequence continues at coordinate 12,841 of NZ_JBIBXY010000005.1, forward strand.
CCAACAAGTGTTGGCCTACAACCGTTGTCGACCGGGAGGTCACCATGCACGGCACCGGCGCCAGCAAGGACACGCACCCCTCCGCCGCATCCACGCACCCCGTGATCGTCGTCGGCGCCGGCCCCACCGGGCTCCTCGTGGCCGGCGATCTCGCCGAGGCCGGTGTCCCCGTCACCCTGCTCGAGAAGCGGGCCCACCAGGTCAGCAATCTGTCCCGGGCATTCGGCGTCCACGCCCGCACACTGGAGCAGCTCGACGCCCGCGGCCTCGCCGACGACCTGCTCGCCACCGGCAGCACCATCACCCGGCTGCGGCTCTTCGGACGCCTCTCCCTCGACCTGAGCACCCTGCCTTCCCGCTTCCCCTTCCTGCTGATCACTCCCCAGTACGAGGTCGAACGCCTCCTGGAGCAGCGCGCCCGGCGGCTCGGCGTCCGATTCGAGTACGAGACCGAACTCCTCACCCTGCGCCAGGACACGGGCGGCGTCGACCTTGACGTCCGCAACGGCGACGGCACCGCGGCCACCCTCCGTGCCGGCTACGTCGTCGGCGCCGACGGCCACCGCAGCGCCGTGCGCCGCGCCGTCGGCCAGCCCTTCCCGGGCGTCTCCGTCATCACCTCCCTCTTCCTCGCCGACGTCCGCCTCGCCGAGAGGCCCGACAGCGTCCTCACCGTCGACGGCGCCGGCGACGTCTTCGCGATGATCGCCTCCTTCGGCGACGGCTGGTACCGCGTCATGGGCTGGAACCGCCGCAACGAGGTCCCCGACGACCACCCCCTCGACCTCGACGAGGTCAGGGACGTCACCCGCCGCGCCCTGGGCACCGACTTCGGCATGCACGACGCCCGCTGGCTCTCCCGCTTCCACAGCGACGAACGCCAGGCACCCCGGTACCGGGTCGGCCGCGTCTTCCTCGCCGGCGACGCCGCCCACATCCACTCCCCCGCCGGCGGACAGGGCATGAACACCGGCCTCCAGGACGCCGCCAACCTCAGCTGGAAACTCGCCGCCGTCATCAAGGGGCAGGCCCCCGACAGGCTGCTCGACACCTACCAGAGCGAACGGCATCCCGTCGGCAAGGCGGTCCTGCGCAGCAGCGGCGGTCTCGTCCGCCTCGCCCGCGCGCACAATCCCGCCCTGCGTGCCCTCCGCGCCGCGGTCACCACCCTCGTCAACACCGCCGCGCCCGCCCGGACCAAGGCCCTCGCCCAGATCACCGGCATCGGCCACCGCTACCCCGCCCCACGCGGCGCCCACCGGCTCACCGGCACCCGCATCCCCGACGGCACCCTCGCCGGCGGCGGCCGCCTGTACGAAGCCCTCCGCGGGGGACGCTTCGTCCTCATCACCCCGCCCACCGTCCAGTTCCCCCACCCCACCACTCCGGACGACGAGTCCGGCACGCAACCGGCCGTCGAACACTGGGCAGGCGAGCGGCGCACCACGATCCTCGTCCGCCCCGACGGATACGCGGCCTGGGCACAGGACGACGCCGACGCCGCAACCGTCGAGGCCGCGGTCGCCGCACGTTTCACCAGCATCGACCGGCACTGACAGCGGCACACGCCATGGCCCTGCCCGGCCGGCCTCACACAAAGGCCGCCTGTGCAGGGCCTCGCGCACGCGCCTCGGAAGTCGTCGGCGACGAACCTCGTGCCCGGCGGCACCAACGGCACGTCGGACGTCTCAGTCCGTCGCTTCTTCTGACGTACTCCGTTCCGGCGCCGTTCCCCTGATCCGCCGCGGGGCGCCAGGGGCGGGCGCCAGGAGGCTCGTGGGACCGTCGTGGCCGCACGAGCCTCACGCGTGTCACTCCCGCTTCCCTCACAGAGGTGTGCCGTGACGGGTGGTCAGATCGGCGGATTGTAGCGGGCCACGAAGTCGACGCTGCCGCCGGAGGGGTCGCGCCAGTAGTCCGGCCAGCGCATCGCCGCGCGGGTGTCCGGCCCGTAGACGCCGTCGGCGCTGACGTCTGGGCGGTTGGCCTGGAGCCAGCGGACGGCCCACACCGTGCCGTCGCCGTAGACGCCGTCCGCTCCCCCGCTGGAGCGGATGCGGGAGGCAGCCGGTGTGCTGCTTTGACATCCTCGCCGCCCTGAAGGACGGCGGTTCCCGCCTAGCGCGCCGTTGAAGGCTGCGGTGTCGGGTGGGTTCCTGCTTCGCTGCGCGGTGCCGGGACGACTCCCGGTCTTACCTGCGCTCCACAGGCTGATACCGCCAGTCCGGCGGCCTTGGCGACGTTGACCGCCGCGTTGATGTCCCGGTCAAGGACTGCCCCGCACGCCTGACACGTCCACACGCGGACGTTCAGCGGCTTGGGGCCGTCCTTGACGCCGCACTGCGAGCACACCTGACTGGTGGGCTCGAAGCGGCCGATCCGGTGGAAGGCGCGCCCGTACCGGGCGGCCTTGTACTCCAGCATGCTCACGAACGCCGACCATCCGGCGTCGTGGACGGACTTGGCCAGGCGCGTGCGGGCGAGTCCCTTCACCGCCAGGTCCTCCACGGCGACGGCTTGGTTCTCGCGGATCAGCTTCGTGGAGAGATGGTGGTGGAACTCGCGGCGCGCGTCGGTCACCTTCGCGTGTGCGCGGGCGACTTTCAGCCGGGCCTTGTTCCGGTTGCTGGAGCCCTGGCGTCTGCTTGGCCTCGGTGATCAGCTTCTTGGACAGGTCGCCGGTCCTCGGGAACGGCAGCCCCTCGCTGCGGGCGGTCTCCCGAGCGCGAAGCGCGTCGTTGTAGACCACCCGCGCGCACCCGAAGGCCCTCGCCAGCGCCGTGCGCTGACCGGCGCTCGGGTATACCCGGAACGAGTACCTGAGCTGCATACGGATCACGGTACACAATTGGTTTATGGGTATCGATGAGAACGTTCGTACTGGTCGTCACTGTGTCTTCCGGCTGCACGTCCACTTGGTTTTTGTGACGAAGTACCGGCACAAGGTCTTCGCCGACCGACACCTGACGCGGTGCGAGGAGATCATGCGGGCCGTGTGCGAGGACTTCGAGGCCGAGCTGGTCGAGTTCAACGGCGAGAACAACCACGTCCACCTGCTCGTGAACTTCCCGCCGAAGGTCGCCGTGTCCAAGCTGGTCAACAGCCTCAAGGGCGTCTCTTCCCGGCGGCTGCGCCAGGAGTTCCCCGACCTCGTCCGCCACTACTGGCGGGCACAACGCCTGTGGTCCGGCTCGTACTTCGCCGGGTCCGTCGGCGGCGCACCACTCAGCATCGTGAAGCAGTACATCGAGCAGCAGAACCGGCCGCTCCGACCCGAACCGAGGTGAACATTGCAGATCCGTGCCCACAGCTGAGGTCAGAGCAAACCACAGATTCGCTTCGCCACCGGGCTGAAGCCCGGTGCCCTGCGAATACATCCGTAGCAGCTCAGGCCGTTACCGGTGCGGGCAGGCACCCGGTGGTAGTTGTCGACGGCCGGGCCGTCGGTGCGCTTGACGGTCGTGTTGCAGGGGCCGTAGGCGGCGTGGGCCGGTGTGGTCATCACCGGGCTGGCCGTCAGGCCAGGGGCGAAGAGGAGTGCCGCGGCTCCCAGCATGGCGAACCGGGCGCGGCGTGTCGTCAGTGCTCCTTGTACGGTGCAACCCTCTGGTCGGTGACGTCGTGTCAGTGACTGGTCCAGCCATGGACCTTAGGATCGCCTCGGTCGACGAACTGTGTTGTCCGTGCAGGAAGCTTTGTCAGTCGGCACGGATCGGCGCCGCCTGTGCGCCCGTGCGGGCGGGCCGGTGCTGCGAGACGTACGTGTCGGGGGGCGGACGGATGAAATTACGGCCGGGGCCGGAGCCGAGACGGCCGGGAAGTCGCGGCGGGCGGGGGGCGGCGCGGTGAGCCCTGTGCTGGACACGGCCTTCGTGCCGCCCGGGGACCGGGAGGAAGTGGTCCGCAGCGCGGTGTGGGAGTCCGTGGTCGCGGTCGACATCGACCACGGTCCGCCGGCCGAGGAGATGTCCGTACGCATCGGGCTGGGCGCGGTCGGGCCGATGCGTATCTGTTCGGCGCGGGCGACCGCCGTCACCATCCACCGCACGGCCCCACTCGCCCGCAGGGACGACGAGGAACCGGCCGTCTTCCTCGGACTCCAGGTCTCCGGCAGCAGTCTCGTGGCTCAGCGAGGCCGAGAATGCGTGCTGCGGGCGGGCGAGTTCGCCGTCTACGAGTCGATCGCCCCGTACACGCTGCTCTTCGACGAGGGGGTGGATCACCACTTCCTGCGCTTCCCCCGCTCAACGCTCGCGCTTCCCGACCGGCTGCTGCGGGACACCGGCGCGCTCGCCCTCGGGCCGGGCAACCCCGTCGCGCGGATCGCCTTCGACTACTTCTCCCGGCTCGCCACCGACGACACCCTGCACCAAGGCGCACACGCCGAAGCCGTCGTGACGCCCAGCATCGAACTCCTGCGTGCCGCCCTCACCTCCCAGCAAGGGGCGGCAGACCTGGCCAGGGGGCCGATGGAGGCGACACTGAGCCTGCGGATCACGCGGTACATCCGTCAGCATCTCGCGGACCGTGATCTGTCGGCCGCCCGCATCGCCGCCGCGCACGGCATCTCCGTACGACACCTCTACGCCGTGCTCGCCCGCTCCGGCATCAGCCTCGGCGACCACATCCGCGTCCAGCGCCTCGCCGAGTGCCGGCGCGAACTCGCCGGGCCGCACGGCGGATCGCTGACCATCGCCGCGATCGGCCGGCGGTGGGGATTCGTCGACGCGGCCCACTTCAGCAAGGTGTTCAAGCGGGCCTACGGGATGACGCCCCGGGACTGGCGCGGCCTGCACCATCCGCGCTGAGCGCCCGCGCGGTTCCAGTGCACGAGTAGAGCGCGGGTACGGTCGGCGCGGTGACGCAGGAGGCAGCATCCGCGGGTGGTGGAGCCGCAGTGGGTTGCGGACAGGCGGCCCTCGGGGGGAACTGATACGGCCCGTCGTCCTCACCGCGGAATATGACGCAAAACCTGCATGACAGGTACATGACTGATCAAGGTGCTTCGGCGTACCATCACATGGCCCCGGAGGGGTGGTCGACGATGCGTCCGGCCCCACCGGACAGCTCAGCTCAGCCGCTCCTCCGTACACCCGGCCCCGCCGGGGCCGGACTCCCCACGGAACAGGAGCAGCAATGCCCCTCGCCACATGGATCAAGGCAGGCACGTCCGCGACGGCGCTCGTCCTCGCCGCGGCGGGCACCGCGTCCGCCGCCCCCGCCGTCCAACAGCCCGATGCCCGCGCGGCGGTGGTGACCCTCCGCTACGACGACAGCCGTGCAGCGGGCTGGGAAGCCGCCATCGCGGCCGGAGTCGCGTCGTGGAACGCCAGCGTCACCAACGTGAAACTGGTGGAAGCAACTCCTGGCAGCGCCGCCGAAATCGTGATCGTCGCGACATCGGGCTGGCCCCAGGCCACCCTCGGCCCCGTCCGTCCCGGCCGTCAGGTCCGCGTCGAACTGGGCAGCCAGGCCGTGAACGACGGATACAACAAGACCCGGATCGCCGCCCACGAACTGGGACACAGCCTCGGCCTGCCGGACACCAAACCCGGCCCCTGCTCCCAGCTGATGTCCGGCTCCAGCGCCGGGACCTCCTGCACCAGCGCCGTCCCCAACGCGACCGAACGGTCCCGCGTGCAGTCCAATTACGCGGACGTCTTCGCCGCCTCCGTCGTCACCGACGGCAGGACCCTGGTCGACGCACCCTGAACCACCTGCACCAATGGCCGGAGCACGGTCCGGCGGTGAACTCGTGCCAGGTGCTGCCGAAGCCGCAGAGGTTCGGCAGCACCTCTCTGCCGTTCGGCGATGCGGCTGAACGCTCCGTCGGCGAAGGACCGGTACGACCGCAGTGGCGGTGAGCCCGGTGGCGATGGACGCGCCGCCTGGACCGGTGGGCGCAGAACGCTGGGCAGTCCTCAACCGCCCTGTCCGACGGTCCGCATCAGCCACAACGCTCCGCATGAGGACACAGGACACGCGTCTGCCGGATCCGGCGGTGCCACCCGATACGGGCTGCGCCGTGGCGCTTCGGGCACGCACAGCCGCCGATGTCCGCCGCTGCCACCGCTGCCACCGCTGCCACCGCTGCCACGCTACGCGACCGCGCGCCCCGGCCTCGCGGGCGGGGACGCTCCGAAGCCAAGCCACGCCACATCATGGAAGAGATCGCAGCACGTGAACACGTACAGCTGGACCGATCCTGTTGCCCTAGTTGCCCCGGGCAGGGGAAGCACAATGGGGAACAGCTGATGCCGTCGGCTCTCACGCCTGCCCGCCCGGGCCGGCAGCTCCCCGCAGGCCCGGGAGCCGGGCGAGTGCCGGCAGCGTGACACGGAGATGTGATGGCGAACCGCGTGTACACCATCGGGCATTCGACCCGTACCTTCGACGAGGTGCTGTCGATGCTGCAACAACATGAGATCACCCACCTGGTGGATGTCCGTTCCTTTCCCGCGTCGCGCACCAATCCGCAGTGGAATCAGGACGCGATCACCGACGCACTCCCCCCGGCCATCCAGTACCGGTGGATCCGGGAGCTGGGCGGCAGGCGGCACACCCCCAAAGGCGTCGAGAGCGTCAACACGGCCTGGCGGGTGAAAGCGTTCCGCGACTACGCCGATCACATGATGAGCAGCGAGTTCGCGCAGGGGCTCGGCGAACTGCTCGGCCTCGCCACGCACGGGCGGCCGGTGATCATGTGCAGTGAGGCGGTGCCGTGGCGCTGCCACCGCAGACTGATCACCGACGCGCTGATCGTCGCCGGTACGGACGTCGTACACATCATGTCCGCCACCGCGACGAAACCGGCGTCCCTGAACGAGAACGCGGTCGTCCGCGACGGCCGCATCACCTACCCCGCCGCCTGATGTGCGCGGGACAAGTACGGGCGGCGGGCGCGGAGGTCCGTGAAGCAGTGGCGGCCACCCCGTCGGGGAGGCGTCGCTCCTCACGGCGAGATCGCGGAACCGAGTGGACCGGTCCCCTGGGCAGGCGGGGCGTGCCGGAGGCCTGCTCGGCGAAGACAAAGCGCCGGGGCCGGTCGCCCGGCGTAGTGGGGCCGTCGTCAACGTGGCCGTGTTCGCCGGGGGGACGGGAGCGTCGCGTCACCTGCGTCCGGGTGGTCCGCAACGGCCACCGGTCAGGTCCGACGCGAGCCGGCCAACCAGGCCGTGGCCGAGCGGCCGGTCCGGGGGGGTGAGCGGCCGGGTGGCGAGACGCCTCCCGCGCGCCTGCCCGTGGCAGAGGCTTGTGCGGCACGGGGTCAGGCCGTGCCGCACAAGCGGTCAGTGGCCGACGCCCGCCGGTTCGCCGCGCGGCGCGGGGTCGGGCTCCGCCCGCAGGACCCCGGCGCCCACAGCGGTGGTCACACACAGCAGCGTCAGCAGGAGGAAGGTGTGGTTGAGGTCGACGACGTGGGTCAGCCAGCCGATGACGGCGGGGCCGGCGAGCATGCCGACGTAGCCGAGCCCCGCGACTCGGGACACGTTCGCACCCGCGGCCGCCGGGTCGGCGTGCCCGGCCGCGCTGAACAACTGCGGGACAGTACCGGACAGGCCCAGCCCGAACAGCGCCCACCCGGCGAACGCAGCCCACATCCACGGCCCCAGAGCCACCAGCGTGATACCGGCCGCGGCCGCGGCGGCGCCGTGACGCAGCACCGCCATCGACCCGAACCGGGCGACAAGACGGTCCGCCAGCAGTCGGCCGACGGTCATCGCCGCCGCGAACGTGCCGTAGGCGAAAGCGGCGGTACTGGTGGACGCGCCGAGCACGTCCCGCAGGTGCAGAGCGCTCCAGTCGTTGGCCGCGCCCTCGCAGAGCATCACCATCAGCGCCAGAACGGCGAGCAGCCAGACGCGCCTTTGGGTGCCGCGCCGCACGGCCGAGGCGCGTGAAGCGCCCTTGACGTCGCCCGACACGTCGAACTCCCGATCGTCGCCGCTCCCTTCGGCGGCCGGGCCGACGGTGGCAGCGAGGCCGGACGCCTCGATCCCGCCGCCCTCGCCGCCCTCTTCGGCGGCCGGGCTGACAGGAGCTGCCGGCATCAGCGCCCGGACCGAGGCCAGGGCGACCACGATGCTCACGCCTCCGATCGCGGCCATCGTGGCGACCGGGTCCACCCCCGCACGCGTCGCTCCCGCCGCCACCAGCGCCGCAATGACCCCGCCCACGGAGAACGTGGCGTGGAAGCCCGACATGACGGGCCGTCCGTACGCCTTCTCCACGTACACGGCGTGGGCGTTCATGCTCACGTCCAATGCACCGTTGCAGGCTCCGAAGACCAGCAAGGCACCCGCCAGCGACCATGGGCCATCGGCTAGACCCGGCAGTACCAGTGAGGCGCCGCACAGCACAGCGGTCGCCGGAACCACCACCCGCGCGCCCAGACGGTCGGTCAGCGGACCGGCCAACTGCATCCCTGCGAACGCGCCGAGCCCCAGCAGCACCAACAGGCCGCCCAGCGTCGCATGACTGATCCCCACCCGTTCCTCGGCGACCGGGATGTGCACCACCCACGCGCCCATCAACGTGCCGCACAGGACGAAATAGACATACGTCGCCACGCGGGCGCCGAGAAGCGAACGATCCATGCCGCACACCGTAACGAACAGATCGAATGTTCGGAAGCCCATTAAGCGAACAGGTTGAGTGTTCATTGCCGAGTGGTGTTCAATTCCCGCATGAGCAACGCAGACCGGCACGCCCTCATCACGAAGGCCGTCACAGACGCCGGCGAGGCCACGGTCCAGCAGCTCGCCGAGCTGACCGGGGCTTCGGACATGACCATCCGGCGTGACCTCGACACCCTGGCCGCCCAAGGTGTCCTCGAACGCGTCCGGGGCGGAGCACGCAGCCTGCTCCTCAGAGGCGACGAACCTCCCTTCGCCCTGCGCGCCCACGAAGCGGCCGACACCAAACGCCGGATCGCCGCCCAGGTCTGCGCCCTCATCGCCGACGGCGAGAGCGTCGTCCTCGACAGCGGAACCACCTGCCTGGAAGTCGCCCGCCTCCTGCGCGACAGGCCCGTCACCCTGATGCCCCTGTCCCTCCAGGCCATCCAACTGTTCGACGCCACACCCCGCCCCGCCGCCCTCGTCCTGCCCGGCGGCCGGCCCCGCGCCGCCGAAGGAGCCCTCACCGGCCCCCTCACTCTCGCCTCCCTCGCCGCCCTGCGCTTCGACACCGCCGTCATCGGCTGCTGCGGCCTCACCGCCGCCGACGGCCTGACCGCCTACGACCTCGACGACGCCGCGGTCAAGAAGGCGAGCATCGCCTCCGCCCGTCGCACCCTCGTCGCCACCGACGGCAGCAAACTCGGCCGTACCGCCTTCGCCCACGTCGCCCCCGCAGACCGCCTGGACACCCTCGTCACCGACAGCACCGCACCCACCGGCGAGATCACCGCGCTGCAGAGCGCCGGCACCACCGTCACCACCGTCTGACCGCGCCCGGCCACCGGCGGAGGAGCAGCGAACCGTCACTCGCCGCGGCCCGCCGTCTCACCATCGGCGAACCACGCGCCCTCGAAGCAGCCGTCGTCTGACCGACTCGGGCTCGAGGACGGATGTGGAAGCCCACCACCCGGTCACTACCTCTGCCGTAATCGACCACGCTCCCCTGCTACGGCAGCGTGAGACACGTCAAGAAACCGACGAGGGATCCGGCACCCGAAGCGCGAGGAGCAATCATGCCCACCAAGACCCCTGACCTCACCGCGAGTTCCGTCACCGACACCACCCGACACGTCGTCCAGGAGTTCCTCGCCGCCCGGATGGCCGGGGACGTCGAACGGCTTGTCGCGATCTTCGCGGACGACGTCGACTGGCTACTCGCCGAGAACCCCGCCGTCCCGTGGATCCGGCCGCGCTCCACCGGAGCCGAATGCGCCGCCCAGTTCACGGAGCTGGCCGAGCACACGGTGGCCGAGGATGCACGGGCCTCCGTCGACACGTTCCTCGTTGACGGCACCGACGCCGTCCTGACGGGGTACCTCTCGGGGACCGTGCGCGCGACGGGGAAGTCCTTCGAGGGCCCCTTCGCACTGCGCCTCACCGTCGAGGAAGGCCGGATCACCCGTCATCACCTGTACGAGAACAGCGTATCGATCGCCGAGGCGTGCACCCCTTCCTGAGTCCCGCCCCCGAGTTGCAACCTGACCGGAGCCGGGGCAGGCCCTCGCGGAGATGGTCCGCGCGCCGAGCGGGTGGCGTAGCACGCTCTTCGGCGAGACCCACACCCGAGCCCCCTTCGCCTGGGCCGCCCCGCCCCCGTGTGCTGTCGTGATGCTCCGCGACAGCACCTCTGCGAACCCGAAACGCCGCACGCCGCTTGGCGAACGGCACGGAGGCGCCCCCGGCCGTTCGAGGCGCCCCCGGCCCGGCCCCGCGTCGAAGGTGCCGGTCAGCTACTCACGACGACCACGGCTTGAGCATGTCCTTCATGGTGTCCGTCAGGGCGAACTGCAGCAGCGGACCATAGGTGATCCGGCCCACGCCGAGGCGGCGGAAGCGGTCGAGGTCGTGCTTGACGGGGTGGGCCGTGGAGTTGACGGGGACGGTGACCGCGCCGGTCACGGCGGTGAGCAGGTCGTCGTCGTCCTGGATGCCCACCGGGTAGACGCTGTCGGCGCCGGCCTCCACCAAGGCGCGCAGCCGCTCGATCGCCTCGTCCCGGACGGCGGAAGCGTCCTGCGCGCGCATGAAGAGGTCGGTGCGGCCGTTCACCCAGACCGGGACGCCGGCGTCGTCAGCCGCTGTGCGCAGGCCGGCGATGTAGTTCGCGTGTTCCTGCGTGTCGCGAAGGCGGCCGCCCTCCGAGTGGACGGTGTCCTCGACGTTGAGGCCGACGCCCCCGACCTCGATGAGTCCGGCGATGAGGTCGGCGGGCTTCTGCCCGTATCCGGCCTCCAGGTCGACGGACACGGGGACGTCGACCGCCGCGATGATCGGCCTGACGGCGGCCAGCACCTCCTCGAAGGTCTGCCCCTCGTTGTCGCCGGCCCCTCGGGAGTCGGCGAGGGGGTGGCTGCCGATCGTGAGCGCCGGGAACCCCGCGGCGACGGCTGTCCGCGCGGACCATACGTCCCAGACGGTCGGCAGCACGAGCGGCTTGTGCTGGGCGTGCAACTGCTTGAGGCGTCGAGCGTTCTCAACGGTGGTGTCATTGGCCATGCCTGGGACGCTACCCCCGGCTTCGCCGTGGACAACGCCACGACAGGCATTGTTCGGCGGCATCATGCCCTCCGAGGCACACGGGTTGATCAGTTCACCGATGGGCGCGGTCGACGGCACCTTGGTCGACGCGGCTTCGCCATCTCGACCGCGCCACTCGTCGTGTTTGATCACCGCCTCCATGTAGGCGGTGGCGAAGCCCCGGCCTGAGGTGTTCTCGAGCGCCGTCGAGCTTCTTCACCTCGGCCGACCGGGCCTGTTCCCGTGCGAGGTCGGCCATCGCCACTGCCCAACGGCCGCGGAGGATCGTCCCCTTGGCGAAGGTCGCTTCGGCCCCGTTGTCGGTGCGGCCCCTTCGCGCAGTCATCCGCCGGGCGGGGTGGTCCTCGCGGCGGACCGGGTCAGAGCCCGGCGGCCGAGGACTAGGGCGCCCAGTCCCAGCGGGACGGCCACGACGGCGCCGACGAGCCCGTTGCCCGTACCGGGACCGCCGTCGGCGGTGGCCAGGTGCAACACCGCGAGAACCGTCCCGGCCGCTCCCGTCGCCATGGCCGCCATCCCGGCCGTGCGCGGGTTGACGCTGCTGATGCGGCGGCCGGCGCGGCGAGTGGCCAGCCAGGCGAGCGCCACTCCGAACGCGCCGGCCAGCAGCGCCAGGCTGGCCCCTGTCCTCCCGTCGCCGATGATCCCGCCCTCCGCGGCCGCCATCAGTGCTGCCGGAGCGCTCATACCGCTCCCCTCCTTCTTCCTTCGTCGTCGCCGAGACCGACGTCCGGTCTCTGCGTCAGGATGCGCGTCGGACCTCCGGCCGGTCGTCCAGCAGATGCGGGTATTCCCAAGTCCGGCCGGGACCGTACCGGGATACCGCGAGCGGCGGCAGTCGGCGGGCCGCTACCGCACACGCGGTAGCCCCCCGCTCCTCCGCGAGCGGGATTCGGCGACGAGCCCGGACGGTTACGGTGCCCCCATGGACAAAGGACGGTTCGCTGTCCCGGCCGGAGTCACCGCGTGGGCGACCGCCCTGGGCGTGGCGGCGCTGATGCTCGGCACCGGCCTGTCCGCGCCCCACCCGTCCGGAGGGCGCGAGCTGCTCGGCACCGTGCTGCTGGTGACCGGCGGGCTTGCTCTGGCCGCGCACCGGCGGGCGCCGCTCGTGGTCCTGGCCGTCACCGGCGTGTGCGCGGTCGGCTCTCTGGCAACGGGGTTCGACGCTCTCGCCGTTTCCTACCTGGTCGCGGTCTACGGCGCCGTGCGCGCCGGGCACCGCAAGATCACGCTGGGTGTCTCCGTGGCTCTGGTGGCCGTACTTCACCTTACGGCGCTGATCTTCGCCGAGGGCACTGTGGGCGAGACGGTGGCGCAGGCCCGGCACACCCTTGAGCTCGCCTGGCTGATCGCCGCGTTCGCCGCCGGGGAAGCGGTACGGCAGGCCGAACAGCGGGCGAACGAGGCCGAGCGCACCCGTGAGGAAACCGCGCGCCGCCGGGCCGACGAGGAACGGCTGCGCATCGCACGGGAACTGCACGACTCGCTCACCCACCAGATCTCGGTCGTCAAGGTGCAGTCCGAGGTCGCCGTCCACGTGGCCCGGCGCCGGGGCGAGCCGGTGCCGGAGGCCCTGCTCGCGATCCAGGAGGCCGGCCGGGAGGCGAGCCGGGAGCTGCGGGCCACCCTCGAGGCGCTGCGTGACGACGACACCGCCCCGCCGCACGGGCTCGACCACATCCCCGGCCTGGTGGAACGGTTCAGGGGCATGGGGCTGGAGACCAGCCTGACGATCACGGGGCGGCCACACTCCGTACCGGCGGCGGTGAGCCGTACCGCCTACCGGATCGTTCTGGAGTCGCTCACCAACGTCGCCCGGCACGCCGCGGCCACCACCGCCACCGTGCTCATCGACCACCGGCGTGACGCACTCACCGTCCGCGTCGACGACGACGGAAAAGCCACCGTGAAGTCACCGCCGGCACCGGGACACGGGCTGCTCGGCATGCGCGAGCGCGTCGCGGCGCTGGGCGGCAGCCTGCGCACCGAGCCGCGCGGTGCCGGCGGCTTCACCGTCCAGGCCGAACTCCCCACGAACGGAGCCTCGTGATCCGAGTCCTTCTCGTCGACGACCAGCCGCTGATTCGCAGCGGCTTCCGCGCACTGCTCGACCTCGAGGGCGACATCGAGGTGGTGGCGGAGGCCGCCGACGGCGCGGAGTGCCTGGCACTCGTCAAGGAACATCTGCCCGACGTCGCTCTCGTCGACATCCAGATGCCGGTCATGGACGGCATCGAGGCGACCCGGCGGATCGCCGCAGAGACGGACCTGGCGGGCGTGCACGTCGTGATGCTGACCAACTACGGCATGGACGAGTACGTCTTCGACGCACTGCGCGCCGGCGCCGCCGGCTTCCTGGTCAAGGACATCCTGCCGGAGGACTTCCTGCATTCCGTACGCGTCGCCGCCCGAGGTGACGCACTCCTCGCCCCCGCCGTCACCCGCACTCTCATCGACCGGTACGTCTCCCAGCCGCCGCCCGCCTTCACCAGCAGCGGGCTGGAGCAACTCACCGGCCGGGAACGCGAGACGGTCGCCCTGGCCGCACACGGTCTGTCCAACGACGAGATCGCCCGCCGCCTGGTCATCAGCCCGGCCACCGCGAAGACGCACATCAACCGGGCGATGGCCAAGCTTCACGCCCGCGACCGGGCCCAACTCGTGGTGCTCGCCTACGAGTCGGGCTTGGTGACTCCGCGCGGTGCGTAGACCTCGGAACACACCCGTCCTGCGCTAGTGACCTGAGTCAGAGGATTCGTCGGCAGTAGGCGGCGAATCCTCTGACTCAGGTCACTAGCCGTCTACATGGGTCCCGTCCGCCACTCGCGGAGTGCTTGTACCAACGGCGAACTCAAGAGTTGCCACCTGCGCATCGACCCGCCGTTGAGTCGGGAATTGCTCGACAGGGTTCGGCCGCCGACAGCTGCGCCCCTTTCGCCCGGCCTGGACTGGCTCGACCGTGTCCACACGGACCCCGGCCTGGCCTTGGAATCTTTCGTCACCGGCTGGTATCCCGCCCAAGCTGAAACCCGGCCCACCGACATCGCGATTCCGGACTCTGTTCCTTACGCCTTGGCCGACTTCTACCGTCTCACCGAGAAGCGTCCGGCCATCCTCGGAGGCCAGAACTCGGAGGACAACGTTGCCAAAGGCTGAGTCCGCCGAGTGCCGCCTGTCAACCCTCCGGACAGCAACGATACCGCCCGCAGCACAGGTGACCTGCGGTCAGACGCCGACGCATCGCGCACGGGGATCGGTTCATGCGGGTCGGACGCGGCACACCTCGGTCTCACAAGCTCCTGTTACGGTCACTGACGGCGGAAGCGACGGCTACGCGCCGGACATCGACCGGGTCGACGTGCAGAAGCAGCCCCGTGCTCAGCGCAGGAATCCCTCGTAGCGGTGCTGTTCGATCTGGCTGCTGATCTGCTTGACGGTTTCCAGGCCCACGCTCACGATGATCAGGATGCTGGTGCCCGTGAGCTGATTGGCACTGCCGAAATTGCCGAGCGCCACCGTCGGCACCAGAGCGATCAGTCCGAGGTAGAGTGATCCGGGCCAGGTGAGCCGGTTGAGGACATAGCCGAGATATTGCGCCGTGGCCTTTCCCGCACGAATGCCCGGCACGAATCCACCGGCCTGTTTGATGTTCCCGGCCACCTCGTCCGGATTGAACGTGATCGCCACGTAGAAGAAGGCGAAGAAGACGATGAGGACGAAGTAGACCGCCACATAGACAGGGTGGTTGCCCTTGGTGAGATTGTTGTTGATCCAGTCCGCCCACCCGGTACCCGAGCCGGCGAACTGTGCAACCAACGCGGGAAGGTAGAGGAGCGACGACGCGAAGATGACCGGGACGACACCGGCCTGATTCACCTTCAACGGGATGTAGGTGGCCGTACCCCCGTACGACTTCCGGCCGATCATGCGCTTCGCGTACTGCACCGGGACGCGACGCTGGGCCTGCTCCACGAAGACGACCAAGCCGACCATGACGAGCCCGACCAGCACGACGACGCCGAAGGCCAGCCATCCTCCGGCGAGTGTGCTCTCCTCCTTGACGGACCACAGCGCGCTCGGGAGGGTCGAGGCGATCGACAGGAAGATCAGCATGGACATGCCGTTGCCGACCCCACGCTCGGTGATGAGCTCTCCGAACCACATGACGCACGCCGTGCCGGACGTGATGGTCAGGATCATGACCGCGGTACGGAAGACCGAATCGTCCGGCACGATCTGCGCGGCGGCCGGACAGTTAGGGAACAGGGCCCCGCTGCGGGCGGTCGCGACGAGTCCTGTCGCCTGCAGGACGGCCAGCGCCAGGGTGAGGTAGCGGCTGTACTGGGTGATCTTCGCCTGCCCGGACGGCCCTTCCTTCTTCAGCGCGTCGAGGCGCGGGATGACCACCGTCAGCAATTGGAGGATGATGCTCGCCGTGATGTAGGGCAGGATTCCCAGGGCGAAAACCGTGATCTGCAGAAGGGCCCCGCCGCTGAACAGATTGACCAGCCCGAGGATGCCGCTCGAATCGGAGACGGAATCCACGCAACTCTGGACCGCCCTGTAGTCCACCCCCGGGATGGGGACATGCGACCCGATCCGGAAAAGCACGATGATGCCGAGCGTGAAGGCCAGCTTCTTCCGCAAATCGGGCGTTTGGAACACACGCTTGAATGCGTTCAGCACGAGGCTTCCTTCAGTGCGGGCCGGCAGCGGGGCCAGTGGCTCGGGTGAGGCGTGTGGTTCGCCGCGTCCGCCGTCGGCCCGACGCGCGGGACCGGCGGGCGCCGATCACCGGCTCCTCGGACCCATGCTGCACGAACCGGCTCGGACCGGCAGGTCCTGCGGCTCTGGGTGAGTTACGGACCCGTCCGGCGAGGCCGGTCCCGCACGGCTCGTGCGAGGTGGCGGTCACGGTGTCTGCCAGATCGTGTCGAAGGCTCCTTGCTGCGCCGATCTGCGTTGCCGTTCCGCGGCCAGCTGGGTGATGGCCTGATGAATCGCGGCGAGGACGGCGACCTCGTCGTCGGCGAGGCCTGCGAACACGTCCGCTGGCGCCTCCGCCATGCCCGCTGCGGCAGCGAGACCGACGAAGACGGGGTCGCCCGCACACAGGCGGTCGACGCCGTGGCGCACGACGACTGGGCTGACCACGGGGCGGGGACGGCGGAAAGGGCGCCGGTGCGGCCGTGGCGGTCCGTACGGTTCGGCCGCTTCCATCGCGGCGCCGTAGCGTGCGGCCAGCCCGGCACCGCGGCGCCAGAGCCAGCTCTCCACGGTCTCGTACGGGGGCTCCCGGGTGATCTCGGACGCGGCTTCCAGCAGCATCGGGTCCACGTCGTGCGGCGGGACGACCGGCGTGATCCTGTCGGCCCCGAGGACGACCGCCCGTACGTCGGCGAGGTCGAGCAGTTCGGCACCCGCGAGGACCAGGGACAGGTCCCCCTGGTCGGGGGCCGGGTCGGTGCCGGGAGCGGCAGCGAGGGCCGCCAGATCATGGGCGGTGGTCATGGCGACTCCGTGAGGGAGGAGGAACGGCGCCGGCGGTTGCGACAGTCGTCCGTCATGCGGCCGATGGAGCCGGCATCTGCATGCTCCACCGGCTCGCGCCGATCGGCGCCCCGGCCGCGCCGCCGGGCCGGGTGCCGGAGGCCGACGGAGTGAATGCCGCACGGGTGACCGCACGAGTCGTTCGACGACTCCGTACGCCGCCCGACAGCAGGGGATGCCCGGCCGCATCGGATGCCCCGGGGCTGCGGAAGCCCGAGGGCTTCGGACGCCGGACGGCCTCGGATGCCCGACGGCTGGGGCACCTGACGACAGAGGACGCCCGACGGCTGGGGCTGTCCGACGTCTGGGGCGCCGGACGATGAGGGCGCCCGACGGCTGGAGGGCCTGACTGCTGCTGGAGGGCCTGACCGCTGTGGACGCCCGACGGGCCGCGGGTACTTGTGGCGGCGGGCCCTCCCCCCGGCCGTGAAGCCGCGTCACGGGACGGGTGGCGTCAGCACCTCCTGGAGCAGCGCTCCGTACCGCGAGACCAGTTCCGCGCGGTCCATGCGGAGCTGCGCCGTGGCCTCGCCCCGGTCGGCCCAGGCCCGCAGGAGCGGCGCCGACGTCTCGAGGGAGTTCAAGGCCCGGAGGGCGGGTGCGGAGGTCGGCTCGCTCATGCGCCCACCCTAGGTGCGCCGCCCCGCGCGGCAGCCGGCGGCGGCGACGGCCCTGGCTCCTCCCCGTCCGCCGCGTATCCGGATTGCGGAGAGGACTCGCGGGCACGTGCAGTCCCACGACGACCGACGACGGTGAAGGGGTGACAGCCATGGCCCGACGACAGGTGCCGACGGCGGAACCGGAAGTCCGGCGGCCCGCGGACCGTGAGGACGTCCGCACGCCGCCCCTCCGTCCCCACGACTACGCGCCGGCCGACTACGCCGATGCCGTGGTGCGCGGCGCCCGGGAGTCCGGTGTGTCCCCCGTCCTCGTGATGACCGTGCTGCACAACGAGGCGTACAAGCCCCACCACCCCTTGCTGGAGCGGTTGTGGCAGTGGTGGAAGCCCGGAGCGTCCTTCGGCGTGGCCAACATGCACCGGGCGACGTTCGAGCGGGTCCGGCGGTCGCACGGCCTCCCGGGACGGTGGCAGGACCTGCGCGACGACCCCGCCTTCGCCATCCGCGCGGCGGCACTGTACCTGCGGGACCTCGACCGGCTCCTGCCCCGGCGGCACGTACGGCGTTACACCCGCGACGAGCTCCTGGCCCTCGGCTACAACACCGGCGAACGCAACATGCGCGCCTTCGCCCGTGGCGTCCCCCCGGGGCCCATGGCACGCGCGTACCTGCGCCGTTTCCGCGCCAACCGGGAACGGGCCGCCGCGTCACTGCCCGACGGCGGCACGGTGCACCCGGTCTCGGCGCACGCCGACACAGAAGTGTGACCCCGTGAGGGGGCACCGTGCCGGTGGCAGGTGTGAGGGGCGGTTCAGGGGCGGGTGGCGCGGTCCAGTTCGATCAGGATCGAGTGGTACGCGCGGCCCGTCGCGCGGTCCATGCCGATCTCGCACATACGGTTGGCGGACAGGTGGGCGTCGTAGGCACGCGAGGTGACCTCCGCGGCTTCCTTCGCCGTCGCCGACGCCGTCAGCTCCTTGTGCAGCATGCCCCGGTCGCCGGCGAAGGCGCAGCAGCCGGCATCGTCCGGGACGACGACCTCGTCGGCGATCGCGTCCGCGACCGCGCGCAGCTGGTCCACGTCGCCGAGGTGCTGCATCGAGCAGGTCGGGTGCAGCACCGCCGAACCGGTCGTCCGGCGGACAGTGAGCCGTGGCAGGAGTTCCTCGGCGGCCCACACGACGGAGTCGACCACGTTCAGGCGCCCGTGCAGCTCACGGTTGGCGTCGGTGAGGTAGGGGACGACCTCGTGCTGGATGCCGAGCGTGCAGGAGGAGGCGTCGACGACCAGCGGGAGCCGTCCGCCGTCGGTCCAGGCCCAGGCGGCCTCGACGACCCGGTTGGCCATCAGCGTGTTGCCGCCCTCGTAGCCCTTGGAGTGCCAGATGGTCGAGCAGCAGGTCCCGGCGACGCCGTCGGGGATCCACACCGGCCGGCCGGCGCGGGCCGACACGTCGACCACGGCCTGCTGGAGCGAGGGGGTGCCGTCGTCCTCGGGTCCGGCGAAGATGCGGTTGACGCAGGCCGGGTAGTAGACGGCGCTCGCTCCCGTGCGGGAGGTGGGCGGTGCGGTGCGCGCGGCGGCGCCCGGGAGCCCGGGCAGCCACTCGGGCATCAGGTCGGGGCGTACGGCCTTGCGCGCGAGGCCGGTCGCGGCCTCCAGCAGCCGGTCACTGATCTTCTCCGCCGCGCCGACCGCGAGGCGTGCCGACGCCTCCACGCTCTTGAAGTGCTTGGCGGTGAGTGCGGCGATCCGCTCCTCGCGCGGTGAGTGCCGCCGGTGGCGGAAGTCCTTCATCATGGCACCGGTGTCGATGCCGACCGGGCAGGCGATCGCGCAGGTGGAGTCGCCCGCGCAGGTGTCGACCGCGTCGTAGCCGTAGGAGGCGAGGAGTTCTTCCTCCACGGGTGATCCGTCCGGCTGGCGCAGCATCTCCCGTCGCAGCACGATGCGTTGGCGCGGGGTGGTCGTCAGGTCGTGGCTGGGGCAGGTGGGTTCGCAGAAGCCGCACTCGATGCAGGGGTCGGCGACGGGCTCGATGCCGGGGATCGTCTTCAGTCCGCGCAGGTGGGCCCTGGGGTCACGGTCGAGGACGACCCGGGGCGCCAGGACGCCCCCGGGGTCCATCAGTTGCTTGACGCGCCACATCAGCTCGGTGGCCCTGGGCCCCCATTCCATCTCCAGGAAGGGGGCGATGTTGCGTCCGGTGGCGTGCTCGGCCTTCAGCGACCCGTCGAAGCGTTCCACGGTCATCCGGCAGAAATCGTCCATGAACGCGGCGTAGCGGTCGACGTCGGAGGTCTTCGACGCGTCGAAGGCGAGCAGGAAGTGCAGGTTGCCGTGGGCGGCGTGACCGGCGACGGCGGCGTCGAAGCCGTGCTCCGCCTGGAGCCGGAGCAGGTCCTGGCAGGCTTCGGCCAGCCGGGACGGCGGCACCGCGAAGTCCTCCGTGATCAGGATGGTGCCCGCCGGGCGGGAGCCGCCGACGGCGGTGACGAAGGCCTTGCGGGCCTTCCAGTAACCGGAGATCACCTTGGGATCACGGGTGAACGCGTTGGTCACCGAGGCGACCGGCGCGACCAGGTCGAGGCGTTCGACGACCTGGGCCGCCGCCCGCTCGAAGGCCTCCTGGCCCGCCTCGTCGGGTGCGCGGAACTCGACGAGCAGCGCCGCGGTCTCCCGCGGCAGGTCGGCCCAGTCGGCCGGCACACCCCGCACGCTCACGGAGGCCCGCAGCGTGTTGCCGTCCATCAGCTCGACGGCGATGGCCCCGGCCTCGTTGAACAGGGGTACAGCCGCCGCGGCAGCGGTCAGCGACGGGAAGAACAGCAGGCCGCTGGAGGTCCTGCGGTCCAGCGGCAGGGTGTCGAAGACGACGTCGGAGATGAAGCCGAAGGTGCCCTCGGAGCCGACCATGAGCCCGCGCAGGATCTGGACGGGCGTGGCGCCGTCGAGGAAGGCGTCCAGCCGGTAGCCGTTGGTGTTCTTGATCTCGTACTTGGCGCGGATGCGGGCGGTCAGGTCGGCGTCGGCCTCGATCTCCGCCTTGAGTGCCAGCAGTCCTTCGCACAGTTCGGGTTCCGCGCGGGCCAGCGTCTCGTCCGCGTGCGGGTCGGCCGTGTCGACGACCGTGCCGCTCGGCAGGACGAAGGTCAGGGAGGCGAGGGTGCGGTAGGAGTTGCGGGTGGTGCCGGCGGTCATGCCGGAGGCGTTGTTGGCGACGACGCCTCCGACCGTGCACGCGATGGCACTGGCCGGGTCCGGCCCCAGGATCCTGCCGTACCGGGCGAGGGTCGCGTTGGCCCGCATGACCGTGGTGCCGGGCCGGATCCGGGCCCGGGCGCCGTCGTCCAGGATCTCGACGCCGGTGAAGTGCCTGCGCACGTCGACGAGGATGTCCTCGCCCTGCGCCTGTCCGTTGAGACTGGTTCCGGCGGCACGGAAGACGACCTGGCGGTCGTGGTCACGGGCGTACGCCAGCACCGCCGAGACGTCGTCGATGTCCTCCGGGAGGACGACGACCTGCGGGACGAACCGGTAGGGGCTGGCGTCGGAGGCGTACTTCACCAGGTCGGAGATCTTCCACAGGACCTTGCCGGGCCCCAGAAGCGCGGTCAGTCCGGCGCGCAGCGCCTCGGGGGTGCCCGTGGCCCCGTCGTCGGGCACCCGGTCGGCGGCGGCGGCACGGGCCGTGCCGGGTCGAAGGACTTCCGGCTTGGGTTCCAGCAAGGGCATGACGTTCGACTCCCACACGATGTCGGTCGGTGCTGTTCAGCGTACGGCGGCGGATTCCGGCCGGTCCCGCCGGTCCCGCCGGTCCCGCCGGACCGGCGGGCACCGGGCGTCACCCGGCGGGCCGGGGCCTCACCCGGGCGGTTCCCGGTCGGGTATCCGGGCCACCACGTCGATCTCCACGAGGATGTCCATCAGGTCGGACCCGACCGTGGTGCGCACCGGACAGGGTTCCTCGAAGAACTCACGGTAGGCCGTGTCGTACGCGGCGAAGTCCCTCCTGAGGTGCTGCAGGTGCGCCGTGACTTTCACGACGTCCCGCAGTGACAGGCCTTGGGTGGCGAGGACCGCGCCGATGTTGCGCAGCACCTGCGCGGTCTGCGCGCCCACGCCCTCCGGTACGGCGCCGGTGGCGGGGTCCTGGGGGCCGAATCCGGCCGTGAACAGGAAACCGCCGGCCACCACGCCCTGGGAGTAGGCGCCCGCGGGACTGGGAGCGGCGGGCGTGGCCACGGCTCGCCTGCCGGTCGGCTCGCTCATCCGGTGAGGTCTCCGTCCCGCTCGTTGACGCCCGCGTAGTGGCGGAGCTTGTCCTCGTCGACGCTGACGCCCAGGCCCGGTCCCGACGGCACCCGCAGCCGGCCGTTCTCGAGGTGCAGGGGTTCGGTGATGTCGTCGGCGTGCAGGTAGTACATGCTGTCGATGGCCCGCGAGAGGACGGGCGTGCTCGACACGACGGCCAGGTGGGCGGCCGTGGCGATGCCCAGTTCGCCGCCGCTGTGAAGGTTCATGCCCAGGCCGAAGGTCTCGCAGTGCGCGGCGAGGGCCTTGGTGGCGGCGATGCCGCCCCACTTGTAGACGTCGCCGTGGATGACGTCGACCGCGTTCAGCCGCATGGCGGGGGCGAACTCCTCGAAGCGGACGACGCACATGTTGGTGCACAGCGGGATGCGTATCTTGGCCTTCACCTGTGCCATGCCCTCGATGCCGGCGCAGGGGTCCTCCAGGTACTCGAGGTCCAGTTCCTCCAGTGCGATGCCGGCGCGGACGGAGTCGGGGACGGACCAGGCCGCGTTCGGGTCGACGCGCAGGTTCACGTCGGGCAGCGCCTCGCGGACGGCGCGCAGGATCGCGACGTCGCCCGCGCAGTCCTTGGTGCCCTTGAGCTTGACCGCCTCGAATCCGCCCTCGGCGACGACGCGTGCGGCGTGCTCCGCCATGGCCCGCGGCAGGTCGGCGGGTGCCGCGCCTGGGGCGTCTGCGCGGGTGATCAGCGCGGTGATCGGCACCTCGTCGCGAACGGCGCCGCCCAGCAGGTCGGTGACGGACTGGCCGGTGGCCTTGCCCATGGCGTCCCAGCAGGCGACGTCGACGGCGGCGATCGCAGCGTAGCCGAGGTAGCCGTAGAAGAAGGGCACCATGTGCTGCTTGCGGTGGAAGCCCTCCAGCGCGAACGGGCTGGTCCCGATCAGGTCGGGGATCATCTGCCGGACGACGGCGGCGACGGGCGCGCCCCACATCGTCTCGCCCCAGCCCTCGACGCCCGCGTCGGTGCGCACGCGGACGACGGTGCGGGTCTCGCCGGTCTTGGTCTCGAAGGAACTCGTGAAGGGATTGACGAGTGGGAGGTTGACGACCCACACGTCGACGTCGGTGATCTTCATTGCTTCTCCTCGTATCAGGGGGGTCATCGGCTCGCCGCGTCGAAGGCGCGGATCGCCCGGGCCAGTCCCAGCGCCCGTTCGTGCAGCAGCCGGTGGCCGCGGTCGGCGTCGGCGCCGGAGGCGTCGTCGGTGGAGCCGGCGACGCGTTCCCATTCGCCGTGCCGCTCGACGGCCAGGCCGGGGTGGGGCGGGTGGTCGAACAGCGGGGGCGGTTCGACGGGGGCCCGTGCGGGCACGGGGGTGCGCACCAAGGCGGGGTGGGCCGCGAGCATGAGGGACGTCTCGAACCATCCGGCGTGCCCCGGGGTGACGTCCGGCCGTTCGGCCTCGTCGTCACCGGCCGTGACGGTCCAGTACGAGCAGGCCGCGACCGTGACCTGGGCACGCAGCGCGAACCGCTTCACGGCGAGCCGCATGATCTCGTCGTTGCCGCCGTGCCCGTTGACCACCATGATCCGGTGGTAGCCGCTGGTCACGAGCGAGTCGAGGATGTCGTCGAACACGGCGCCCAGGGTCGACGCGGAGAGCGAGACGGCCGCCGCGAACAGGTGGTGCGGGCTGTGTCCGAAGGGCAGCGCGGGCAGCCGCACGATGTCCTCAACAAGGGCCGCCGAGGGTGCGGAGGACACGGAGGCCTCCTGGTCGAGGATGTCCAGCGCCCGGTCCACGACCTTCTCGACCAGGAGGGTGTCGGTCCCCATGGGCAGGTGCCCGGCGTGCTGCTCCTGCGAGCCGACGGGCAGCAGGGCCAGGCCCTTCTCGCCGGCCCGTCGGACCTCCTGCCAGGTGAGTTCACTCAGTTTCGATTGGCTCACAGTGCTACCTCTCCGAAACACGGCCATGGCACAGTCGGCGCATGGTCCACGAACGTTCTCCGTTGCGGCTGGTCCCCGAGGCCGCGCAGCGACCCCCCACTCCCCAGGCGCCGCGGCGCCTCGGTGCCGTCGAACTGGTGCCCGGCCGGATCGGGGCGGCCGTGCTGTCCATGGCGGGGCAGGTGCTCGACCGCACCGAGTCGCGCTACGACGCGGCCTGCGCGACGCCCGCGGACATCGACAGGGCGCTGGCCCAGGTGGCCGGTGTCTTCGCCGGCCACGAGGTGCAGGGGGTCGGTGTGGCCGCCGCGGGGCTGGTGGACCCCCTCACGGGGTTGATCCTGGAGGTCAACGACGTGCCGGCGCTGCACGGCTACCCGGTGACGGAGCGCCTCGCCGCCCTCACCGGGGCCGGGGTGCGGGTGGAACACCGGGCGCGGCTGCAGGTGCTCGGCGACCGCTGGTTCGGCGCGGGCCGCGGGCGGCGCACGTTCGCCTCGGTGTCGACCGGCGAGGTGCTCGGGGTGGGCGTCCTCTACGAAGGCGAGGTGCTGGCTCCGCCCGGAGGGCGCAGCGGCGCGCACATGACCGTGTCGGCCAGCGGCGAGCGGTGCACGTGCGGGAACCGGGGCTGCTGGAAGACCCTGGCCACGACCGGATGGCTGCGGGCCAGGGCGCGTGCCGCGGGGCTCGGGGAGGAGACGTCGCTGGGCGCGCTGGTGCGCCGGGATGACGCGCGCGCCGGACAGGTGGTGGAGGAGTACGCGCACAACCTGGCGCTGGGGCTGGTGAACGTGCAGCAGCTGTTCGCGCCGGGCCTGTTCATCCTGCACGGTGAGGCGCGTGAGGGCGGTGAGCGCTTCCGTACCGTGGTGGAGGAGCGGCTGCGGGACGCGGTCGCCTTCGCGGGTGCCGAGCTGCCCCGGGTGCTGGTCGGTGCCGCCGCGGTCGACGACGTGGCCCTTCTGGGCGGGGCGGGTCTGGTGCTGTCGCACCTCTAGCGGCTGTCGTGCGGGGGGCGGGTGGCAGGTCATCGGCTGGCTTCGCCCGTCGGGGAGGACGCGCGGGCCGCGGCGCGGCGGCCCCGGCGCGGGTCGAGGACCGGTACGGCGTCGAGCAGCTGCCGGGTGTAGGGGTGCTGCGGAGTGCGCAGTACCGCCGCCGTCCCGCCCACCTCGACCAGACGTCCGCGGCTCATCACCGCGACCCGGTCGGCCACCTGCGCCACCACGGCGAGGTTGTGCGAGACGAAGACGTAGGTGAGGCCCAGCTGCCGCTGCAGGTCCGCCAGGAGGTCGAGGACGGTCGCCTGCACGGAGACGTCCAGCGCGCTGGTCGGCTCGTCCAGGACGAGCATCCGGGGGTGCAGTGCCAGGGCCCGTGCGATCGAGATGCGCTGGCGCTGGCCGCCGGAGAACTCGTGCGGGTAACGGTCCTGGATGCCGGCATCGAGGCCGACGGCTTCGAGCAGTTCTCCGACCCGCTGCCTGGTGCGGGCGCGGGCGCGCCGGCCACGTGCCTCGGGGTCGTGGGTGACCAGCGGTTCGGCGACGATGTCGGTGATGCGCATGCGCGGGTTCATGCTCGAGTAGGGGTCCTGGAGGACGACCTGCATCTGCCGCCGTGTGCCGCGCAGTTCGGCCGCGGTGAGAGCGGCGAGGTCCTGCCCGCCGAAGCGCACGCTCCCGGCGGTGGGTTCGAGGAGACCGAGGAGCAGCCGGGTGAGGGTGGTCTTGCCGCAGCCGGACTCACCGACCAGGGCCAGGGTCTCGCCCTCGTGCACGTCGAGCGACACGTCGTCGACGGCGACGTTGGTGCGCCTGCCGCCGAACTCCTTGCGCAGGCCTCGCAGTTCGAGGAGTGGTCGCCCGGCCGTGGATGCGGGCGCGGTGGTGTCGGCCGTGTCGGTGCTCATGCCGCCTCCAGTCGTGGGGTGGCCGCCAGAAGTCCGCGGGTGTACGGGTCGGCCGGACGGTCGAAGACGTCGAGGACGTCGCCCGTCTCGACGACCTTGCCCTGGTTCATGACCACGACGCGGTCGGCGGTCTCGGCGACGACCGCGAGATCGTGGGTGATCAGGACGACGGCCATGTCGTGCTTGTGCTGGAGGGTGACGAGGAGGTCGAGGATCTGACGCTGCACGGTGACGTCCAGCGCGGTGGTGGGCTCGTCGGCGATGAGGACGCGGGGGCGGGCCACCAGCGCCGTCGCGATCATCACGCGCTGGCGCAGTCCGCCGGAGAGTTCGTGCGGGTACTGACGGTAGCGCAGGGCCGGGTCGGGGATGCCGACCTCGTCGAGTGCCGCCAGCGCGGCCTGCCTGGCCTCGGCGCGGGAGACGCCGGTGTGGTGCCGGAGGACCTCGGCCACCTGGGCGCCGACCCGCTGGAGCGGGTCCAGGCAGGTCATCGGGTCCTGGAAGACCATGGCGATGTCGCGGCCGCGGACCTTGCCGAGTTCCTTCTCGGAGAGTCTCAGCAGGTCCCGTCCGTCGAAGCGGATCTCGCCGCTCGGGTAGACGCACGGCGGGCTCGGGTTGAGGCGCAGGACGGACAGCGCGGTGGCGCTCTTGCCACTGCCGGACTCCCCCACGACGGCGAGGGTCTCGCCGGCGTGGACGTGCAGGGATACGTCCTGGACGGCGTGGACGACGGACGTTTCCAGCCGGAAGTCGACGCTGAGGCCGTCGATCTCCAGCAGCGGCTGTTCCTCCGCCGGACGCCGGGACGGGTCGGTCGTGGTGCGGTCGTTGGTCATCGGCGGTAGGCCTTCGGGTCCGCGACGTCCCGCAGGGCGTCGCCGGTGATGTTGATGGCGAGGGAGGTCAGCATCAGCGCGATGCCGGGGAACACGGCGACCCACCAGGAGGTGCCGAGGTAGAGCTGGCCGTCGGCGAGCATGCCGCCCCAGGTGACCGTCTCCTTGGGGACGCCCAGGCCGAGGTAGCTGAGGGAGGCCTCGGCGACGATGGCGGCGGCGACGTGCAGGGTGCCGATGGTGGCCAGCGGCGCCATGACGTTGGGCAGCAGGTGACGCCGCATGATGGTGAAGTCGGTGACGCCGATCGCGCGGGCCTCGGTGACGAAGTCGCGGGTGCGCAGCGACATCACCTCGGAGCGCACGACACGGGCGTAGGAGACCCAGCCGGTGAAGCCGAGGACCAGGATCACCATCCACAGTCCCGAGCCGAGGAAGCCGACGACGGCGAGCGCCAGCAGGAGCGAGGGGAAGGCGAGCTGGACGTCGGCGAGCCGCATGAGGGTGCGGTCGGCCCAGCCGCCGAAGTAGCCGGAGGCGAGGCCCACGGCCGTGCCCACGACGCCGGCGAGCAAGGCCGCTCCGGCACCGACGAGCAGGGAGACACGGGTGCCGTGGACGACGCGCGAGAGCATGTCGCGGCCGAGTTGGTCGGTGCCCAGGAGGTGGGCGCTGCTGCCTCCGTCCTGCCAGGCGGGGGGCCGCAGGCGCAGCAGGAGGTTCTGCGTGCTGGGGTCGTAGGGGGCGATCAGGGGGGCGAACAGGGCGGCGACGATCAGCAGGAGCAGTACGGCGAGGGCCACCACGGCCCGTTTGTCGCGCAGCAGTGCCCGCAGGGCGACGGCCCGGGAGCCGGACCGGCCGGACGGTGTCTTCGCCGTGGCCCGGTCGGGCGCGGCGGGGGTCATGACGGTCATCGTGACGTCCTCACCCTCGGGTCGAGGAAGCTGTAGGAGAGGTCGACGAGCAGGTTCACCACGACGAAGGTGGCGGCGAAGAACAGGACGGTGGCCTGGACGAGCGGGAAGTCTCGGTTGGAGATCGCCTCGACGGTCAGCTGGCCGACTCCGGGCCAGGAGAAGACCCGTTCGGTGAGGATGGCTCCGCCGAGCAGGTTGCCGACCTCCAGGCCGACGACGGTCACCACCGGCAGTGAGGCGTTGCGCACTCCGTGCCTGAGCACCACCTGCAGCGGCCCGAACCCCTTGGCGCGGGCGCTGCGGATGTGGTCGGAGGACAGGACGTCGATCAGCGAGGACCGCAGCAGGCGGGCCACGACGGCGACGGAGTACACGGCGAGGGTGACGGCGGGGAGGATCAGGTGGGCGAACGTGCCGTATCCGGAGGCGGGCAGGGCGCGCAGCCAGACGGCGAAGACCAGGATGAGCAGGATGCCCACCCAGAACGGCGGGGTTGACTGGCCGAGCAGGACGCCGGTCATCACGGTGTGGTCGGTCCCCCGGCCGCGGCGCATGGCGGCGAGGATGCCCGCCGGGACGGCGACGACGAGGGTCAACGCGAGGGCGGCGGCGGCCAGTTCGACGGTGGCCGGCAGCCGGTCGGCGAGTATCTCGCTCACCGGCTGCCCGTACACGAGGGAGTCACCGAAGTCGAGGTGCAGCAGTCCCCATAGGTAGTCGAGGTACTGGGTGAGCAGGGACTGGTCCAGGCCCAGGGAGTGGCGCAGCACCTGTTCCTGTTCGGCCGTGGCGTCGGGTGGCAGCAGGATCTTCACGGGGTCGCCTGACAGGCGGACGAGGAAGAACGCGACGGTCGCCGTGCACAGCAGCACGAACAGGGCGGTGGCCAGGCGTTTGAGCACCGCCCGCAGCATTCCTGCGCGGTCCGGGCGGCGCACGGCGCCGGCCGCCGGGGTGGGTGGTGTGTCGAGGGTGAGGGTGCTCACCGGGTCACCTCCGCGCTTTCCATGGCGAGGACGCCGGCGGCTCCCGGGGTCCAACGGGGCCGGTCGTTCCGGGCGAAGATGTTGTCGGTCTGGTAGAGGAAGACGAAGGGTGCTTCCCTGCGCATGAGCCGTTGCAGGTCCGAGAAGGCCGCTTTCCGCCGCTCCGGGTCCTCGGAGAGCTCCTCGGCGTCGATGAGGCGGTCGGCCTCCGCCGAGTGCCAGCGGCTCTGCCGCCGGTCGCTGCGCACGTTGGACTGGACGATGGACGCGCCGTCCATCGTCCACACGGTGCTGGCCGCGAGGTAGACGGGGCCGAGCGCTCCCCGGTTGTCGGAGGTGAGCCGCGCGGAGTAGGTACCGGGGTCGAGCAGGTTGACGCGGGCGTCCACTCCGGCCCTGGCGAGCAGTCCGGACAGGGCCTCGGCGACGTTGGCGTCCACATTGGAGGCGGTGAGCGTGGTGGAGAAGCCGTGGGGGTGGCCGGCTTCGGCGAGGAGCCTGCGCGCGGTGTCCACCGAGCGGGTGAAGGGCTTGACGGTGGGGTCGAAGCCGAAGGAGCCGCGTGGGACGAGTGCGGGGGTCTCCGTGGCCTTGCCGCCGAGCACGGCCTTGATGAGCAGCGGGACGTCGATCGCGTGATTGAGTGCCTGGCGCACCCGGCGGTCTTGGAGGGGGCCGCGTTCGAGGGTGTTCAGGGACAGGTAGGCGGTGCGGATGCCCGTGTGTCCGTCGATGGTGATGCCTTCGTAGCCGTCGAGTTGCTGGGCGGCGTCCGGGGTGAGTCCGGCCACGAGGTCGACGCCGCCGCTCTGCAGCGCGGCCAGGGAGGACGAGGCGTTGGGGGCCGGGCTGAAGACGAGGCCGTCGACGGCCGGGCGGCCGTTCCAGTGGCCGGGGTGGGCGCGCATCCGCAGTTCGTGGTCGCGCTGCCAGCTCGTGAAGGTGAAGGGGCCGGTGCCGACGGGGTGGTCGGCGAAGGCCGCGTCGCCCACCTCGGCGAGGTGCCGGGGCGGCACCACGACGCCCCCGAACAGGGAGAGTTTGGCGGGCAGGATGGGGTCGTGCACGGTGGTGTGAAGGTCGACGGTGAGCCGGTCGACGACGGTGACGCCCTCGACGAAGCGCAGTTCGACGATCGGTGACTTGGTCGCGGGGTCGAGCAGGCGTTCGATGCTGAACGCCACGGCCCGCGCGTCGCACACCTCACCGTTGTGGAAGGTCACCCCGGGGCGGAGGACGAAGCGCCAGGTCCGGGCGTCGGTGGCCTTCCAGGAGAGGGCGAGCCTCGGGTGCAGCCGGTTGTCGGGGCCGCGGGTGGTGAGGGTGTCGAACATGTTGATCAGGACGTTCATCGAGACCATGTCGCCCTGCTTGTGGGGGTCCAGCGTCTTGGGGTCGCCCGGCTGGGAGACCCGCAGGACGTTGCCGGCCCGGTCCGCGGCGGCCGTCGTGCCGCACGCGCTCAGGAGCGCCGGGGCACTGAGGGCTCCGAGCAGCAGACCACCGGTCCGCAGGACGTGGCGTCGGCTGGGACGGCTGCGGTCCATCGTGCGCCCCTGAAGAATTCGTTCCATTGAACAACACCTCCGTTCCGTCAGATGGAATGCGGTTGGGTTAAGCTAAGCGACATGGTGAAAGCGGTCAACACCCGGTCGGTCGACCAGGAACTCGTGAAGGGCCCCGTCGACAAGGCGATGGAGGTGCTCGAAGCGCTCGTCCAGCCCGGCGGTCCCCACCGGTTGGGGGAGATCGCGCGCCGCACCGGTCTGACGAAGCCCACCGTCCACCGGCATCTGCGGACGATGGCCGAGTACGGCTTCGCGGAGCCCGCCGAGGGCGGCAGTTACCGTCCGGGCCCCCGGCTGCTGGGACTGGCGGCGGCGGCCCTGAGCGACAGCCGGGTCCTGGAACTCACCAGGCCCGTCCTGGCCGATCTGCGCCTGCGCACCGGTCATGTTGCGTTCTACGCGGCACGGCACGCGACCGACGCCGTGTACCTGGAAGTGTCGGAGCCGGCCCGCGAGTACCGGATGAGCACCCGGCCCGGTCACCGGTCGCCCCTGCACGCCTGCGGTGTCGGACTCGCCATGCTCTCCGCGATGCCGGACGGGGAGAGCGCGGCGGTCGTGGACGCACGGGATCTGGAGGCGCGCACCCACAGCACCCTCACCGACCCGGCCGCGCTGCGGGCGGAGCTGACCCGGGCCGCCCTGTGCGGGTACGCGGTCGACGACGAGTACGACGAGCCGGACGTGCGGTCGGTGGCCGCCCCCGTGCTGGACGCCGAGGGCCGGCCCGTGGGCGCGATCGGCATCGCCGGACTGTCCTTCACCCTCGACCCCGGCAGCATGGAGGTGTTCGGGCCCATGGTGCGGGCCGCCGCACGCACGGTCTCCGCCGGGCTCGGCGCCCGCACCCCCGCACTCGGCGTCGTGGACCCGGCGCGGGGAGGTGAGTCGGCATGAGCACGCTGGCCGAACTGCTCACGGAGGGCCGGAAGGAGCGGATCTACTCCGGCGCTGCCTGGTCCGTCGGGGACGCGCACGGCCCGCTGGACCGGGGCTGGACCGGCACCCGCAGATGGGACGGGCCGCCCCTGGACGGCGACGACGTGTGGGACCTCGCCTCGGTGACCAAGCCGATCGCCGGACTCGCGGTCATGGCCCTCGTCGAGCGCGGCGTCCTCGGGCTGGACGACACCGTGGGCACGCACCTTCCGGACCACCGGGGCGGCGACAAGGCCGAACTGACCGTACGTCAACTCCTCATGCACACCTCGGGGATCCCTGGGCAGGTGCCGCTGTACCGGGACCACCCCACCCGTGCCGCGTTGCTGGAGGCGGTGCGTCTGCTGCCCCTGACCGCGGAGCCCGGCACCCGTGTCCAGTACTCCTCGCAGGGGTTCATCGTCCTCGGCCTCATCGCCGAGGCGGCTGCCGGCCAACCGCTGGACGAGCTCGTGGAACGGCTGGTGTGCGCCCCGCTCGGCATGCGTGACACCGTCTTCCGCCCGGACGCCGGCCGTCGGGCCCGGGCGGTGGCCACCGAGGACTGTCCCTGGCGCCGCCGCCTGGTCGTGGGCGAGGTCCACGACGAGAACGCGGTGGTGCTCGGCGGGGTCGGCGCTCACGCGGGGCTGTTCTCCACTCTCGCGGACATGGAGCGCCTCGGCGCCGCCCTCGCCGCCGGCGGCCGGAACCTGCTGCGCCCCGAGACGCTCACCCTGATGACGGCCCCGCACACGGACGGCCTGGCGCTGCGGCGCTCCCTGGCCTGGCAGGGACGCGACCCGGTCGACTCCCCCGCGGGAGAGGTGTTCGGCCCGGACTCGTACGGCCACACGGGCTTCACCGGCACCAGCCTGTGGGTCGATCCGGTCACGCGACGCTACGCCGTACTCCTCACCAACCGTGTACACCCGACCAGGACGGGTGAGGGCATCACCGCCCTGCGCAGGGCCTTTCATGACGTCGCCGCCCGCACGCCCTTGGTCGCCGCCGAGGACCGTCACGGCACCTGACAGGCCGGCGGCCGTGACGGGACCGGCGACGAGGCGAGCACGCCCGCCCGCGTCACCGGACCGGGAACGTCACGCCGGCGAGTTCCCCGGAGACGGCCCACAGGCGACTGCTGGACGTCCCGGTCGTGGGAGGCCGCGCTGGATTCCAGCTTCGGGTGGCCGCGGACTGCGAGACGACCGCCGGGAGCGCACTACTGGCCGCAGCGCCGGGCCGGTGGCGGCCCGCAGGGTCGGCAGGGCTTCCCTCACGGCCTTCCGGGTGAGCAGCGGCGCGAGCCGGGTGACGGGCGCGCGGAAGACGGCGGGCGGGCTGCGGATGAGCCCGATCTCGGAGACACCGACGCTCCGCGGCTTTCCTGCAGGTCGTCCCAGCCGGGTGTGCTGCCGCGCGCCTGGACGGCAGCACACCGGGCCCGCCGGTGGGCGTTCGGCTACGGCCTGAACACCTTCGCCGCACCCCAGAGGGAGCCGGGGTTGGCGCGGTGCGGGTGACGGGCGAGCATCGCCTCGTAGAACTCCAGGGCGCTCGACGTGGCCGCCAGGGCGTCCTCGACGTCGGCGAGGTAGTCGATCGACTGCTGCACGATCACCGGGTCGTCGTCGCGGTCGGGGTGCTTGTGGGCGGCGACGACACGCTGGGCGCCGAGGTCCTGGATGGCCCGCAGTGCGGCGACCCACTCCACACGTGAGGCCGCGTCCGTCTCGGCGAGGTACATGTGGGTGTGGTTGTAGACGACGTCGCCACCGACCAGGAGCCGGGCGTCGGGGACCCACAGGACGGTGCTCCCCTTCGTGTCGGTGTGACCCGCCTCGACCACCCTCAACTCGTGCCCTTCCAGAAGGATGTAGTCGCCTTCCAGCTCGTCCGGAACGACCGGACGGGGGATCTGCCCGGGGAAGAGGCGGCCCCAGAACCCGTCGCGGTAGTCGTCCCCGGCCTGGACGCGCGCACCCGCGACAGTCCCGGCCGTGGCCACGGCCCGCGCCCCGGGGAACGCGTCGAGCAGTTGCCCGATGCCGTAGAAGTGGTCGCCGTGGCCGTGCGTGACGTAGATGTGCGTCAGCGTGCGTCCGTGTCCCTTGATCCACTCGATCAGTTCGTCGTTCTGCTCGATCGTCGTGAAGGTATCGACGAGGACGGCATCCCGTTCGCCGAAGATCAAGGTCGCCGTGTTCATCACCCAGCGCAGATCAGGCCCTTCTTCGACGCTCTGCGGAAGGTCTCGGACGACTCCCTCCCGGCGGACGAGCAGTGTGTCGTACCTCAGGTCTGTCATGGGTTTCTCCTAAGTCGGTGGAGGTGATCACCGATGCGCGCGCCACTCCGCGGGACAAGTTTCCGCCGTCCGCTCACTCGGCGCGCTTCGACGGCCCATTTAGATTACAACCCACATCTAACAAGGGGGCGATCTCGAAGGTAAGAAGAGGGCATGTGTCCGGTGCGTATGGGCCGTGATCTGTTGCCTCGCACGTCAGGAGCATGATTGGCTCTGACGGGAGTGCAGCCGGGCGGTTTGGGTGTCCGGACGGCTCAGCGACCTCTCACGGTCGAGCGCCGGAACCGCGCGCCGTGCGAGCGTGAACCACGGAACGAGTGCGGTGCATCGGCCGCCGTCCGCGAAAGGTCCGCACAGGGACCGGGGCGCACTCCGCCGGCCAACTCCCCCTGAGTGCCTTGTCAGTCCATCAAGTGAGTGGCCACGCGCGGGCTGCGACGGAGGAGTCCGCGCGCGACATCTGTTCCCGCCCCTGCGTCCGCGCCTCCCAGGCCGGGCCCGAGGTCCTCAGCACACCGTCCGTGCCGGTAAGGAAACCTTGTGAACAACCCCCGTACGCTGATCGTCGGAGCCGGAATCTCCGGTCTGGCCCTGGCCAAGTCTCTGCTGGACCGCGGACTTCCGGTGGAGGTGGTCGAGCGGCGCGCCGACGACGGACAGGCCCTCGGCGCCGGCCTCTACCTGCCGGCGAACGCCGTGCGCACCCTCCGCAGCATCGGCGTGGAGGACGAAGTGGCCAAGCGCGCGGAGCCGGTGACCCGGCAGCGACTCCAGGACCATCGCGGGCGCCCGCTGGCCGAGTTCGAGGTGGGCAGCATCTGGGGTGAGGTCGGCCTCTGCCTGGCGATCACCCGGAGCGACCTCCACGAGGTGCTTCGCGGAGCAGTTGACAACGATGTCGTCCGGTACGGCACCGCGGTGACCTCCGTGGCCGACGACGGCACCGTGACCTTCACGGACGGCGCCACAGGGAAGTACGACCTGGTGGTGGGCGCGGACGGCGTCAACTCCGCCGTCCGGCGCTCCCTCTTCGGTGGTCCGGCTCCGCGCTTCCTCGGCCAGCTGTGCTGGCGGTTCATCGCCGACGACACCGGCATACCCGGAATCACCGACTGGACGGCACGCCTGGGCAGCAAGGGCCGGACCTTCCTGACGGTGCAACTCGGCGGCGGCCGCGTCTACTGCTACGCCGACATCAACAGCCCCGTCGCCACGCCCCCGGCCGGCGACTGGCGCACACACTTCGCCGACTTCGGCGGACCGGTCCCCCGCTTGCTCGAGCAGGGCGAGGACGCGCACTTCGCCGCACTGCGGGAGAGTGAGAACACGGTGTGGACGCGTCCCGGTGCCGCTCTCGTCGGCGATGCCGCTCACACCTTCTCCCCGAGCATGGCCCAGGGCGGCGCGATGGCACTCGAGGACGCTCTGGTCCTCGCCGACACACTGGCCGACGCGCCTGATGTCCCCGCAGCCCTCGCCTCCTTCCAGGCCCGGCGCGCCGGCCGGGTCGCCTGGGTGGTGGCGCAGAACCACCGCCGCGACAAGGCGCGCAACCTGCCCACGCCGCTGCGCAACTTCACCCTCCGCCGGGCAGGTGAGCGTCTCTTCAAGGCCAACCACGCTCCGCTGCACACCCAGCCCTGACCTTCTCGCACTTATCTGAACCGTGTCGGCGACCGGGAACAGCCACCGCTCGGAGCACAGCGTCCGCCCCGGCCTGCCGACCGGCAGGCTCGATAGATTACTTATGACATCTATCACGTGGACACGCAGCGCCCGGGCCCACACAATGACAACGCGAGGGCCTCGCAGTGCCCCGACCGGAAATTGCTGCTGGACACGGGCGACACCACCACCGTCATGCACCCGATCCGCGCACATCCGCTGCCGCGGACGTCCCCCGAGGCCCTGACCGCCGCCCGCGGACCCGGAGCACCGCGAGCCCTTGACACCGAACATCTTGATCTCCCTTGAGTGGCCCGCCGCCATCCGGCGCGCTCCTCAAGGGACCGAACAGTCCCCCTGGAGCGATCTGTGAGCAACGAGACAGCCGGTCACCTGACCCCGGGCCCTCACCAAGTGGACGTGGACGGCCTCACCCAGCGCTACCACGTCCACGGATCGGGCCCGGTCTGCCTGGCCGTGCCCGGCGGCCCGGGTGTCGACTGGGCATCCCTGCGGACACCGGAACTCGAGGAGTTCCTGACCATGGTGTACGTGGAACCGCTGGGCACCGGCGACTCGCAGCGCCTCCCCTCTCACCCGCACGGCTACACCCGTGAGCGTTACACCCGCAGCCTGACCGGGCTGCTCGACCGGCTGGCACTCCCCCGGGTCTTCCTGCTCGGCCACTCCCACGGTGCCTTCGTCGCGCAGCACCTCGCGCTGCACCACCCCGACCGGCTGCACGGTCTGGTTCTGTACGAAGGCGCTCCCGTGACGGGTCCCGAGCACATGGCGGAGGCCGCCGCCAGGGTGGACGCGTTCGTCCGGCGCAACCAAGGCCGGCCGGAGCTTCCCTCGGCGCTCGCCGCCCTGCAGGCCGTCGGATCAAGCACCGACGACGCCTCCATCACCGAGGCCCTGCGCGGTCTGCTGCCGGTCTACTTCGCTCGGTACTGGGACCGCGAGGACGAGTTCCGCGCGTTCCGCTCCACGGTCACCTGCACGTACGTCTCGACGGAGCACGAGACGGGAGAACCCGACGTCATCGACGACAGGGACGCCCTGCCCGGACTCACCGTTCCCACTCTGGTCCTGGTCGGCCGACACGACGTGATCTGCGGGCCGCGATGGGCCGAGGAACTCCACACGCTGATACCCGGATCCCGGCTGGCGGTGCTGGAGGACAGCGGGCACCTCGGCCACGTCGAGGAACCCGAGGCGTTCGCGCGGGCCGTGCGCGGCTTCGTGGAGTCCACGCGGACGGAAGCCGAGCCCCGTACCGGGGGCGCCGTACCTGAGGAGCTGCGGGCACTCTCCGGCCCGGTGTTCATGCCCGGCACGGACGAGTACGCCGCCGAATGCGCCACGTTCAATCTCAACCTCTCCTTCCGGCCGGCTCTCGTCGTGGGGGCCGCCTGTGAGGACGACGTCCGGGCGGCGGTGCGGTTCGCCGCCGCCCGGGGCATGCCGATCGCGGTGAAGTCCTCGGGGCACCAGTTCGTGTCGCCGGCGGAGGACGCCGTGCTCGTCACGACGGAACGGATGAAGCGCCTGTCGGTGGACGGGGACCGGCGCACCGTCAGTGCCGAGGCCGGCCTGCGCTGGAGCGAGGTGCTGCCGCGCACGGCGGACGCCGGCCTCACTCCCGTCGCGGGTTCCGCCCCCGAGGTCGGGGTGGTCGGGTACACCCTCGGAGGAGGCCAGAGTCCGCTGCTCGGCCGGACCCACGGATACGCGGCCGATCATGTGCGCCGCATGAACGTGGTGACGGCGGACGGCGAACTGCGCACGGTGGCACCGGACACCGAGCCGGACCTGTTCTGGGCCCTGCTCGGAGGGAAGGGCAACTTCGGTGTCGTGACCGAGATCGAGTTCGACGTCTTCCCCGTGACCCGCTTCTACGGCGGCGGCATCTACTTCGCCGGCGAGGACCTGGCCGCCGTGCTGGACGCCTGGCGGTTGTGGGTGCCGACCGTGCCGGAGGAGATGACGACGTCCCTCGGTGTCCAGCGGCTTCCCGACCTGCCGGCGCTGCCCCCGCCCCTGCGAGGCGCGTTCGTCGTGCACGTGCGGATCGGCTACCTGGGGTCCGCCGACGACGGCGAGAGGCTCGTGGCCCCGCTCCGGGCGGCGGCGCCGGTCCTCCTCGACGCGGTCGGGGAAAAGCCCGTCACCGCCGTCGGGGAGATCCACATGGACCCCGTGGAGCCGATGCCGTACTTCGACCGGAGCCTGTCCCTGCGGGAGTTCCCCGAGAAGGCGGCGCAGACCCTGGTGGAACTCGTGGGGTCCGGCTCCGGCTGCCGGCTGGCGAACTTCGAGATCCGGGCGCTCGGTGGTGCGCTGGACCGGGAGCCGCGCGTCGCCAACGCGGTCTCGATGAGGGGCATTCCGTTCGTCACCTTCGGCCTCGCGGTCGGCGGTGCCGACCGTGCGGACGACCTGAGGAGGGATCTGGCGAAGGTCGTGGACGGCCTCGCGCCTTGGGCGGCGGACCGGGGCATGGTGAACTTCCTCTCGCCGGACGAGGCCGCGGACACCGACGGCGTACGGGCCGTGTACGGGCCGGAGCGCTACGACAGGCTCGCCGAGGTGAAGCGGCGCTACGACCCCGCCAATCTGTTCCGCCACAACCACAACGTCCTTCCAGCCTGAGCGCCCTGCCCCCGTGGTCGAAGACCGCATCGCCTGTTCTTGCACAGGAGCCCGCCGAGGATCCCTTCTTCGGCGTGCTTGGCATGGAACTCGGCCACGGGGAGGCACGTTGAGCGCGAGTAGGGGTGGGGTCCGCCGGGCGAGGTCCGGTGGACGCCGGACACTCCAGGGGAGACGCATGCGCCGACGGGGACACGTGACCCGCCCGGCTCACCCCCTGACGCGAATGGCCGGTCAGTCCCCCGGGCCGGCCAGGAGGTGGGAGCAGGAGGAGCGGGCGACGAACGCGAAGCCGTCGTAGTCCCGGGCCGGAACGAGCGGCGCCGTGTGGAAGCGATGGACGTTCGCGCCGAAACCGCGCTGCGCCTGCGGACTGTCGAGCCACGGTTCCGGCCCGGCCCTCAGGTCGGCGTAGTAGTCACCGCGTACGGCGTCCGCGAGCCGCGCCTCGATGCTGCGGATGCCGGTGCCGACGCGGTGCCGCACGGGAGGACCTTGGAGGTCGTCGCCGCGCCGGGCCAGGAAGGACCCCTTGCCGAAGAGGAGGGCCAGGGCGTAGCAGGCGTCGCCGTACCGTTCGCGGAGCCGGCTGCCCAGGGCCGGAATCCCCTCCCCTTAGGTGCGACACCGGCACCCTCGCGGGCGATCTGACCGCCGTGAACTGCGAGGTCGAGGCCGGGCTCACCGGTGAGCCAGTGACCGCGGCGCTGATCGCCGCTTCGTTCCGTTCGCCACAGGCGGCCGAGGCGTTGCAGCGGTTCCGGGACGAGCGGTATGCGCGGTGCGCCGTCGTGGTGGAGCGGGCCGTGACGCGGGGGAGGTCCCTGCGGGGACGTACGCGCGGAGGGTGGTCGTCGCTGCGACGGCTCCGGTGTATCAGCAGATCCTGTTGCTGAAGGGCGGGGCAGATCCGCTACTCGCCCGACAGACGGCGGCCGGTGTGGCACTGGCAGCATCGCGCGGACTGTTTGTCGCGGACGAGGCGTCCGGAGCGAGGACCGGGCACGGTTCGTTCACTCGGTGACACCGAGGCCATGACTGCGAGGCCCGGCATGAACAAGCGGCCGCCCGAGGAGGATGCCCCCTCGGTACGCGACACTTCCGGAGTTCCGGCAGAGGTGCCGAGCCGGACCAGCTGGGGCGCGGAGCCCCCACCGCCACATGGTCAGGGGCGTGAACGCTCAAGCCGCAGCGTGGCCGCCGGCGTTCGACACCGCGGACGAGGCTGCACGGCTCTGCACCCGCTCGGCGGTCGCCGGGACTCCGAGGCGGCGGAGGGCGACGCTCGCCATGACGAACAGCGCGGCGAACACGGCCAGGAGCACGACGCAGACCATCAGCTGTCGGCTTCCCGCGGCCTGCCAGCGGGTCAACACGGCGGACCCCGCCCACAGCACCGTCGCCGCGGCGTAGAAGGAGCGGATGCGGCGGAGCTGGCGCACAGCCCGCTTCAGCTGACTACGTTCACTCTTCATCGGTGCCATGCGCCCCCGTGTACCCCCGAATCGCGTTGTGCATCAGGGGAAAACGGGGTGCGTCGAGGGCGATGGCGCCGTCGTCCTCGACGCATGTCCGGTCCTCACCTTCCCGCACGGCGGGCCCTACGAGGGCAGGTCCGGGCACATCCCCGAGTTGCAGCGGTTGCATGCCGGTCGTGCCCCGGCGGTGCTCGCCTTCGAGCGGGCGAACCGCGCCTGCTTCGCTGCCTCGGTCCCCGACCGCGGCAACGCCTTCTTCGACCGGTTCGCCGACCGGTTCGACGCGTTGCCGGCCGAGCGGGGCATCGGCGTCTGCGCCTTCCATGTGCTGGTCGCCGACGATCGCATGTCCTCGGACGCCTCCTCGCGCACCTCGTCGCTTACGCGTCGCCTGGGACCGACCTCTCGGGGCGGGCCCACCCCCGCGTAAACCGCTGGTCGGCGTCGGGCGGAACGCGGCAGGATGATCCACATGAGCCTGTCGCCTCCCGAACTCCACACCGCCCGCCTGAGACTTCGGCCGTTCGCCGACGACGACGCGGCGCCGCTCTTCGCCCTGCACAGCGACCCTCGTGTGCTGCGCTACTGGGACTCCGCTCCGTGGACCGAACCGGCACGTGCGCAGCGTTTCCTCGCCACGTGCCGCCGGATGGAGGAAGAGGGCACGGGGGCGCGCCTGGCCGTCGAGCGGGGCTCCGACGGCGCCTTCGTCGGCTGGTGCGGGCTCATCGACTGGAACCCCGACTTCCGTAGCGCGGTGCTGTGTTACGTCTTCGACCGCGAGGTCTGGGGGCACGGCTATGCCACGGAGACGGTGCATGGCCTCCTGCGGTGGGGGTTCGACGCCCTCGGTCTCAACCGGGTCCGGGCCGACGTCGACACCCGGAACGCGGCGTCGGCGCGAGTGCTGGAGAAGCTCGGCTTCATCCGCGAGGGCACTCTCCGCGAGGACTGCATCGTCGACGGCGACGTCTCCGACTCCTGGGTCTACGGCCTCCTCCGGCGTGACTGGCGTCCGGTGGAAGTGCCCTGAGAATGAAGCCGAGCCGGGCCCGGCCGATACGCCCCGCCGACCTCTCGGCCTGAGCACTTTCGGTGCCCCCTCGCGGGCCGACCGGTCGACCGGTCAAGGCGAGGTAGGCCGGGCCGGAGCCAGGCAAGCCCCTCACCGGCAGGGCCGCCGCTCCCCTCGGAGACGAAGCGGGCCACGGCGGCGGTATACCACTGCCACACGTTCCAGCCGTAGTCACGCAGAGCGGGAAGGTGGTCACCAGGTCCGGGAAGACGGCGGGGCGGGCACCATGGTCGGGAGCGACCCACCGGGAGACCAGGGCGTGCGACTGCAGTGGACGACCACCGCCTCGTGGCCGGCGCGGAGGCGCCCACGGGGCGGTCGCGGCGACCACAACGGCACCAGCCCGCGCCACTCATGCGATGGTCGACGGCATATCCTGGCCGGATGAGTGAGCGTCCGATGCAGGAGCCGAGTCTGTTGATTCTCACGGCACTGGCCGACCGGCCTCGGCACGGGTACGCCGTTACGCAGGAGGTCAAGGCGTTGTCCGAAGGGCGCGTCGTGCTGCGGACCGGCACGCTCTACGGGGCCCTGGACCGTCTCCTCAAGGACGGACTCATCCAGGTCCACCGGGAGGAGGTCGTCGACGGGCGGGCCCGGAAGGTGTACGCCCTTGCTCCGGCCGGGCGGGAGACACTGTCCGCGGCGGCCGAGCGGATGGCGGCGACCGCGCGCGAGGCCACCCGTCGGCTCGGGCTTTCCGGACGCCCCGCCACGCAGACGTGATCGAGGCTGTCCTGCGCCTGTATCCGCAGCGGTACCGTCTCGAGGCGGGCGACGAGATCGTCGCCGCTTATCGGGAGTCCGTGGACGGCGTCCGTGCCGTCGACCGGCTCCGGGAAGCCGCCGACATCGCCGGGCACGCCCTGCGCATGCGGCTCGGCGTGACGTCCTCGAGCACGGTCGGACAGCTCCTCGCGGCAGCGGCTCCGCAGGTCGCCGGGGTCGCCGCCGCCTACTGCGGGCTGCATCTGAGCCGCTGGTACGTCGCCGCCTCCCTGTCCCCCGCCTTCCCGCCCCTCGACCCGGACAGCTGGACCGTGCGGTTGTTCGCCTCCGCGGTCGTGGCCGTCGGTGCCGTCACCGCGCTCACCGGCCGGTGGCGTGCCGGGGCGTGGGCGGCCGTCGTCGGGCTGGTGGCCTACGCGGTCGCCACCGTCGCCAGCGGGCCGGCCTTCGGTGATCCCGTCGTCACGCCCGTCATGGCGCTGCTCGCGGCCCTGGTGTTGGCAGCCGCTCCGCCCGATCTGCCGCCGGGAGCGCGCGACCGTGTCACCGCCGGAGTGACGGCCGCCGCCGTGTGGGTGCCCGTCACCGCGTTGTACGCCGGCGTGCTTCCCGTGAGTACGGACTACGGTCTGTGGCCTCTGCTGGTGCTCGCGGCTTGCGGCGTCGCGGGTGCGCTGCGGCAGCGGTCTCTCGCCGTCGTCCGGTCGGCTGCGGTCGTCGTGGCCTGTCCGTTGTTTCTCGCCTACGCCCATACCGTCGGGCCCTGATTCGTCGTCCGGGCAGGCGTGCCGGGGCCTGACCGGCATGTTCAGTCACGACATTCATAGTCAGTTCACCGATATATACTCTCGTTCTCCCTATCGTCACGCTCGACACCCAGGTGGCCCCCGATGCCGTTCACGCTTTCCCACCCGGCCGCCGTTCTGCCGTTGCTGCGCCACCCGTTCTCGCCGGGCGCCCTGGTCTGCGGGGCCGTCGCGCCGGACGTGCCGTACTTTCTCGCCGCGGCCGGCATACCCGTGAGCGCCCAGTCCTGGTACGAGCCGTTCCTCAACGCCACCACGTCCCATCAGATGTCCGGAATCGGCGTACCGGCGGTCTTCTCGGCTGTCTTGTTGGCGGCGTACGCCGTGGTGCGGCGACCGGTCGTCGACCTGTTGCCGGCCAGACTGTCTCCCGACAGCGAGCACGGACTCGGCGACCCCCTGCGTCGGGCGGGTTGGGTACTGCTCTCCCTCGCGATCGGCATCGCCACCCACCTGGTGTGGGACTCGTTCACGCATGCCGACGGATATCTGGTGACGCATCTGGCGATCCTGCGGTCCCATGTCGCCGGGGACCTCACGGTGGCGCGTGCCGTGCAGCACCTCAGCACCGCCGTAGGACTCCTGGCCATCGTCGTCGTCATGTGGCGCAGGCTGCGCGGCGCCCCCGACCGGCGGAGCGCAAGCGCCACGCGGGACACCTTGCCCACCCTCACCCGCCGGGTCGTGGCCGGCGGCCTGGCTGTCGCCGTGCTCGCCGGTGGCGCTGCCAACGCCACACCCCTGACCGACCGTCAAGAAGCGGGGATCGGCGCGCGCGAGGCCGCAGAAGTGGTTCTGTCGGACTGGGTCACCGGGGGTGGCGCCGCCCTGGCCTGTGCGGTTCTGGCGTACGCCGGCGGCTGGTGGGCGCACAAGGCGCTGCTCCGCGCCGCCTCCCGCCGGTCGGCGCTCACGGAGTGAAGCGCTCGCGGATCAGGTCGAGCGTGCAGCGTGCCACGGCGAGCAAGTCCTCGCGCGGCGCACCGAGCCGGGATCGCACCGACAGCCCGTGCCAGACCGACTGGACCAGTCCGGCGACAACCCCCGCGTCGACAGCCGCCGCCAACTCGCCGTGTTCCAGCGCGCGTTCGATGCGCTCGCGCAAGGTCCGTTCGTTCGAGACCTGGAGTTCGGCGAAGTAGGTGCCCGCGTCGAGCGTGTCGGTGCTGTCGGTCATCACGGCGCTGCTGAGCAGGCAGCCCGGGTGGGTGTCGCTCGGCCGGCAGAATTCGTCGACCGAATCGACGAGGATCCGCTCCAGGACGGTGTGGACGTCCTCTTCCGCGACCGCCCGCGCGTAGATCTCGCGGTAGCGCTCGGCGTAGGTGCGCACCGCTCCCTCGAAGAGCCCGGCCTTGCTGCCGAACGCGGCGTAGAGGCTCGACGTCGACAGCCCGGTGGCGGCGGTGAGGTCACGCGTGGACGTGCCCGAGTAGCCGCGGGCCCAGAACAGGCGGGCCGCTTCGAGGATCACGTGATCCCGGTCGAAGGCGCGAGGGCGTCCCCGCTGTCGTCGTTCCACGCTTGCATTGTAGAGCGTCTGATCCAATAATGAGGTTTATGGAGCAGACGTTTCAGAAACAGGTTCCGGTCGGTGGCGGCAGCTGGGTCACGGTCGAGGTCCACGGTGATCCGGGAGCCCCAGGGCTCGTCGTCCTCCCTGGTGTGATGAGTGA
Organism: Streptomyces sp. NPDC014764; assembly: GCF_043082785.1. NCBI lineage: Bacteria > Bacillati > Actinomycetota > Actinomycetes > Kitasatosporales > Streptomycetaceae > Streptomyces > Streptomyces sp. NPDC014764. The sequence continues at coordinate 55,989 of NZ_JBIBXY010000005.1, forward strand.
CGCGCGGGCGTGGCGCCGCGTCGCCTCGGCAGTCCGCGCCTGGCCGTCCGTGGCGGTCGTCAACCGCCGGGGACGTACGCCGTCCGGGCCGCTGACCGACACGTACTCGCTGCGGACCGAGGTCGAGGACCTGTACGCCGTTCTCGACGCGTTCGACGGCACGCGTGCAGTCTTCGGCTGGAGCTACGGCGGGCTCATCGCCCTGCTCGCCGCCGACGGGCGTCCCGTGCGGCAGCTGATCGCCTACGAGCCGGTCATGCGCCCCTTCGGCCTGCACGCTCTGCCCGACCTCGCCTCCGCCGACGAGCGGCGGGACCGGGACGCGACCGTCGACATCGTCAACCGCCGGATCACCGGCCTGGATCCGGCGCGGGTCGCAGCGCTGCGGGCGGATCGCGAGGTGTGGGAGAACCTGCGCCGGCTGAGCGAGCCCTTGTACAGGGAGACGCTGGCGTTGAACGAGCCGGCGCCGGACGTCATGGCCCGGCGCGCGGACCGTGTCGATCTGATCGTCGGCGGCGCGAGCCGGGGCACCGCCCCTTACGGGACGTCGTTCGACGACGTGCGGCGGCGGGTGCCCGCTGCCAGGGTCCACGAACTGGCCGACGAGGGGCACCTCGTCCATCTCGAGGCGCCTCTGCAGCTCGCCGAGATGCTGAACGGGTTGGCCGACTGACGCTGCCGCGTTCGCGTTCACGGACGTCCTACGGGGTTTCGTCTGGCTGGTCAGGCGGCGGTTATGGCGCCCAGCCGGGTCGGACGGGTCCGAGCGGCTCCTGCGGGAGCGCGTTCGGGCCTTGCCGTGCCAGCAGGCGCGGGACCCCGGCCGGCGACAGGCCTTCCGCCGGAGGCGCGGGGGAGAACAGCCCGTGGCTCCGGTCGGCCTGCTGCCCGCTCACGCGCCGGACGTGGTTCGGTGTGCGGGGCTTACGTCCGCTCGTAGGTGAGGCAGTTCACCTGCTCGTGCTCGAGGCCCACGGCGATGGCCGGGGCGTGGCACTCGAGTCCGCTGTTGTGGCGGCAGTCGGCCATCTTGCAGGCGCCGACCCTGCCCGTCGTCGAAGGTTCACCGCCCTCGAGGTCGGCGCCCATGAACGTGTCGCAGACAGGACTGTCGAGGTCCCCCACGGTGATCGCCGCGGCGTGGCACGCGTGGTCATGGTTGTACGCGCAGCCCTCGGCCGCGCATTCGCTGATGACGGGCAGTTGCATGACGGGTGCGGCTGTCATGGCGGATCGCCCTTCTCTTGAGGTCGTGCGGAGCGTCCGGAGCTGCCGGTTCTTCTGAAGCCGTCGGCGCTTTGGACAGTGCCCGGCGGCTCCGGCACGGTATCCGTCCGGGCCCGCCGCTGGCGGAACGCTCCTCTCCTGTCTTCCACTGTCCGTGACGGCACCGGGCTGCGCATGTCCACAGGGGTCGGCGGCCGGGAACCCGCGGGCTACCTGCCGTGCAGGTGCGTGCTCAGGCGTGACAGCAGGGGCAGTGCCGCCTCGAGCGTCCTGCGTTCGTCGGCGTCGAGGACGGCGTTGATCGCGGCGCCGAGCCAGTCGGCGCGCCGCATGCGTTCCTCGGTAAGACGGTCGCGTCCCGCCTGCGTGAGGTGGAGCAGGAGCTTGCGCCCGTCGCCCGGGTGCGCCTCGGCCCGTACGAAATCCTGAGCCAGCAGGTCTTTCACGGTCTTGGCCGCCGACTGGTGGGTGACTCCGCGCTGCTGGGCGATCTCGGCGGTCGTCAGCGGGCCGCCGCGGTCCAGGTAGCCCAGCACGGCGGACTCGCCGGGCGGCATCGTGTCGGCGGCGCGCACCGTGCGGACGAGCCCGCCGATGGTCAGCCGGAGTTCCTCGGCCAGTTGTTTGTCGTCCATGACCGTCACTTTACCTGTTTATATCAATTGAGTTGTACAGTCTAGTTGTAGATATTCGCACGTTCGGAAGGCCCCCTCGTGAAGCTCACCAAGCACGCCCATGCCTGCGTCACGCTCGAGAAGGACGGCACCCGGCTGGTCGTCGACCCCGGCGCGTTCACCCCGGACGCGGCCGGAGCCGTCGCCCGGGCCCACGCCGTACTGATCACCCATGAACACTTCGACCACTTCGACGAACAGGTCGTCGCCGCCGCTCTTCAGGCGCGGCCCGACCTGCAGGTCTACGGCACCTCCGCCGTCGCGGCCGCCCTCGGCAGCCACGGAGGGCGCGTGCATGTCGTCGCCGCGGGTGACACCTTCAGCGTGGGGTCGGTCACTGTCAGTGTCCACGGCCACCGGCATGCGCGGATCCACCCCGACATCCCGTGCCCCGACAATGTCGGGTACCTCCTCGGTGACGGTGCCGTCCACCATCCCGGCGACGCCTACTGCGTGCCCGACGCCCCCGTGCGCACCCTCCTGCTGCCGACCAGCGGCCCCTGGACGAAGCTCGGTGAGGCCGCCGACTACGTCCGCGCCGTCAAGCCCGAGCGTGTCGTGGAGATCCACGAACTCATGCTGAGCGACCTGGGCCGGCAGTCCACCGCGAATCTCCTCGGTGAGAAGGGGCTGACCGGCATTCCGATCGAGCGGCTGGAGCCCGGCGCCTGCGTTCAGGTGTGAGACTCCCCGGCGCCTTCGGTCATTCGCGCACTAGGCGGCCTGCCCTGTTGTCGTGGTGCGGCAGGAGGACGACCCGGCGCTGAAGGTCCCGACGCGGCCGGGAGGGCGCCGGGCGGGCCGCCCGTCCCGGGCCGGGCCCTGCGCCGACCGGCCGTTTCACCGATGCTGGAAGCAGGAGTACGACGACGACCACGCACCACGGCGCGTGACCGGCACCGCCTTCCGTGATCGTCACCGGCTTCCGGAGGGACCGGTCACCATGAGCTCACACGTCACCTCCTCCGCCGCTCCGCCGCCCGGCCCGGCGGGCGCCGCCCCGGCGTATCCGGCCCGGCTGACGGCGCGGCTCGACACGCCGCTGTCGCGCTGGCTGTGGCTGGTCAAGTGGCTGCTCGCGCTCCCCCACCACGTCGTCCTGTTCTTCCTGTGGGTGGGGGTCGCGGTGGTGAGCGTGGTCGCCTTCTTCGCGATCCTTCTCACCGGCCGGTACCCGCGTCCCCTGTTCGACTTCACCGCCGGTGTGCTGCGCTGGAACTGGCGCGTGGCGTACTACGCGTACGGCGCTCTGGGCACCGACCGCTATCCGCCGTTCACCCTCGCCGACGTCCGCGACTACCCGGCGCACTGGGACGTGGCCTACCCGGAGCACCTGTCGCGCGGGCTGGTCCTGGTGAAGTGGTGGCTGCTGGCCCTGCCGCACTACCTGGTCCTGGGGTTCTTCGTCGGCGGCGCGCGCCTTGCCTGGTTCTCGGGCGGCCTCATCGGCCTGCTCGCGTTGTTCGCGGGCGTCGCCCTGGCCTTCACCGGACTGTATCCGCGCGGCCTCCACGACCTGCTGCTCGGCCTCAACCGGTGGGTGCTGCGGGTCGCCGCGTACTCGGCGCTGCTCACGGACGCGTATCCGCCGTTCCGGCTCGACCAGGGCGGGCGGGAGCCGGATGCGGCTTCGTGACGACACAGTAGGTCTCATCGGGAGGAGCACGAGATGGTCCGTTACGTGTACGCGTTCGGCGAGGGCGGCCGGGAGCAGGCCGACCTGCTGGGCGGCAAGGGCGCCAACCTGGCCGAGATGACCCGGCTGGGTCTGCCGGTGCCGCCCGGTTTCGTCGTCACCACCGAGGCCTGCCGCGCGTTCCTCGCGACCGGCGGGGAACCGCCTGGTCTGTCGCGGGAGATCTCGGACCACCTGGCCACGCTGGAGCGGGCCGCCGGGCGGCGGCTGGGTCAGCGGGACGACCCGCTGCTGGTGTCGGTGCGATCGGGCGCGCGCTACTCGATGCCCGGCATGATGGAGACGATCCTCGACGTCGGCCTCAACGACGACTCGGTGACGGGCCTGGCGAAGTCGGCGGGTGACGATCGGTTCGCCTGGGACTCCTACCGTCGCCTTGTCCAGATGTTCGGCTGCACGGTGATGGGTGTCGACGGCACCCTGTTCGAGCAGGCGCTCGAGGAAGCGAAGCGGGACGTGGGCGCGGCGGACGACCTGGGACTGAACGCGGTCGACCTGGCCGGCCTGGTCGAGACGTACAAGGAGCTGATCCGCCGGGAGACGGGCGAGTCGTTCCCGCAGTCCCCGGCCGAGCAGCTGCAGCGGGCGGTGCTGGCGGTGTTCCAGTCGTGGAACGTCGAACGCGCCCGTCTGTACCGCAAGCGCGAACACATTCCGGACGACCTGGGCACGGCCGTCACCGTGCAGACGATGGTGTTCGGCAACCTGGGCCCCGACTCCGGCAGCGGTGTCGCGTTCACCCGCGACCCGGCCACCGGCCGGTCCGGCGTGTACGGCGACTACCTGGCCAACGCGCAGGGCGAGGACGTCGTCTCGGGCATCCGCAACACCGTGCCGCTGGACGAACTCGCCCGCCTCGCCCCCGAGGCGTACGAGCACTTGCGCCGCAACATGGCGACGTTGGAGGCGCACTACCGCGACCTGTGCGACATCGAGTTCACCGTCGAGCGCGGCCGGCTGTGGATGCTGCAGACCCGTGTGGGCAAGCGCACCGCCGAGGCCGCCTTCACCATCGCCTCCGCCTTGGCCGACGAAGGGCTCGTCTCCGCGGACGAGGCGCTCGGCCGGGTGCACGGGGACCAGTTGGCGCGGCTGATGTTCCCCCGGTTCGACGCATCCGCCGTCGGGGAGCCGCTGGCGCACGGTGTGCCCGCCTCCCCCGGGGCGGCCGTCGGCGCGGCGGTGTTCGACTCCGCGGAGGCGGTCCGGCGTGGGGAGGCCGGGGAGAAGGTCGTCCTGGTGCGGGAGGAGACCACGCCGGACGACCTGCCCGGCATGGTGGCGGCGCAGGCGATCCTCACCAGCCGCGGCGGCAAGACCAGTCACGCGGCCGTGGTCGCGCGCGGCATGGGCACGGTGTGCGTGTGCGGGGCCGAGGAGATCACCGTGGACACCCGGCGGCGGCGCTTCACCGTCGGCGGCACGGTCGTGGAGGAAGGAACCGTCATCTCCGTGGACGGCTCGGCGGGAGCGGTGTACTCGGGTGCGGTGCCGCTGGTCGACTCGTCCGTCGTGCGGTACTTCGAGACAGGTGAGCGCCCGGACCCGCTGGTGGACGCCGTGGCACGCGCCATGGAGCACGCCGACGGGGCACGCCGGCTGGGTGTCCGTGCGAACGCGGACACCCCCGAGGACGCGGCCCGGGCGCGGCGTTTCGGGGCAGAGGGCATCGGCCTGTGCCGTACGGAGCACATGTTCCTCGGCGACCGGCGGCGGCTGGTCGAGGCGATGATCCTCGCGGACGACGACGCGGAACGCGACCGGGCGCTGGAGGCGCTGTTGCCGCTCCAGCGGCGGGACTTCCGCGGCATCCTGGACGCGATGGACGGTCTGCCCGTCACCATCCGTCTGCTCGACCCGCCGCTGCACGAATTCCTGCCCGACCGCATGGAGTTGGCCGTGCGGTTGGCGACGGCCGAGGCGCAGGGCGGTGCGCCCGACGCGCACGATGTGCGGCTGTTCGACGCCGTCAACCGGATGCACGAGGAGAACCCGATGCTGGGCCTGCGCGGCGTACGCCTCGGCCTGGTGGCTCCGGGGCTGGTCGCCATGCAGGTGCGGGCCGTCGCCGAGGCGGTCGTGGAGCGCAGGCGTGCGGGCGGGGACCCCCGGGCGGAGATCATGGTGCCGCTGGTCGACACCGTGGAGGAACTGCGCCTGGTGCGCGAGGAGGTCGACCGGGTACTGGCGGACGTCTCCGCGGAGGCCGGGATGCCCGTCGAATGCCCGGTCGGCACGATGATCGAGCTGCCGAGGGCGGCGCTCACCGCCGGGCTGATCGCGGAGGAGGCCGAGTTCTTCTCCTTCGGCACGAACGATCTGACCCAGACCACGTGGGGTTTCTCCCGCGACGACGTCGAGGCGGCCTTCTTCTCCGCGTACCTCGACAAGGGCGTCTTCACCGTTTCCCCCTTCGAGACCATCGACCGCAAGGGCGTGGGGCGCCTGGTGGAGATCGCGGTGCGGGAGGGGCGTGCGGCACGGCCCGGCCTGCACATGGGGGTGTGCGGCGAACACGGCGGGGACCCGGAGTCGGTGCACTTCTTCCATGCCGTGGGCCTGGACTACGTGTCCTGCTCGCCCTACCGGGTGCCGGTCGCGCGGCTGGAGGCGGGGAGGGCGGCGTCGGAAGGGACCGGGTGAGGGGCGCCCGCAGGGGTCAGGTGTCCCTTCGGCGTATGTGCAGGTGCCCTTCGAGCGGGAAGGCGGGCGGTGCGGCGGGGAGGACGCCTTCGAGGCGGTAGCGGGACTTGTCCGCCACGCGGCAGGAGGCCGTGTTGTCAACCTGGTGGAGAAGTTCGAGACGCTGCACTGAGCCCGTTGCGGGGGTGGCGAAGGCCCAGTCGGTGAGGGTTTCCACGGCGCGCGGCGCCACGCCTCGGCCGCGGGCGTGGGCCGCGGTCCAGTAGCCGACCTCTGCCGAGGGTTTGCCGGGGGCGACCTCCTTGAGGACGACGTTGCCCGCCAACTGGACGTGTGGGGAGCCGGGTTGCTGTTCGAGTACGGCGAAGCCGAAGCGGTCGCCTGCTGCCCAGCCGCGCTGTTGGCCTTGCACCCACCGTGATGCGTCTGCCTCGTTCTCGATGGCGGCACCGGTCCCCTGGCGCATGGCGGGGTCGCGGAAGACGTCGACGAGCATGGGGATGTCCTCCGTGGCCCAGGGGCGGAGGACGAGGGCGGGGGCGGACGGGGTCGCCGGCGCGTGCAAGGTGGCTGTGTCGATCACTTGGTGATCGTATGCGGCGGTGGGCGCGAGCGCGCAGGACGCGGGAAGGGTCCGGTCCCGGCCGGGCAAGGCGCGGGAGCGTCCCCTCCGGGCGGGGAACAGCGGGTGAAGAGGCGGCTCCGGGGCGATGGGTTGCCCCAGGGGACGGCTGTGTTGTGCTGGGCGCGTCGCGCGGGGTGCCTCATCGGGCAGTGCATTCTGTCCTCGCGGCCGGTGCCTTGCCGGTCTCGGAGCGCGTAGCGTCCGCGGGGGAACCGGCGTTTCTCGCCGTGTTCGGGGACAGGGAAGGCACGTCGGACCGCTTGCTGCGGGGGCTGCCGCCGAGAGTGAGAGCATGCAGAACGTGCCCAAGGGCGACGACGCGGCACAGGCCGTGTCGCCGGCTTCCACCACTGCCACCGCCGCCGGCACCACTGCTGGTGCCGCCGCACCGCGCCGCCGTCGTGGCCCGGGCGCCTGCCTGCTGGTCGTGCTACCGGGAGTGGTGACGCTCGGCGCTGTCCTCGCCTTCGTCTCGCTCGTCGGTGGCGAGACGGCCGCACCGCAGGACCGGACGCCGGGCCAGGCGGAGTCGGCGGTCAGCAACGTGGACGGTTCCTACGTCCCCTGGCTGCGCAGGGCAACCGCTGACTGTGCGGGGGTCACGCCCGCCCTGCTCGCCGCTCACATCGACCAGCTGTCCGGCTGGCAGAGCGACAGCGCGAGCCTGTCCGAGCTGGGCATCGCCCGTTTCACGGATGCCGGTTGGCAGAAGTGGGGCCGGGACGACGACGGCAACGGCACGTCCACGCCGCTCGACAAGGTGGACGCGATCATGGCGCTGGGGCGGCAGGACTGCTCTCTGGCGAAGCGGATGACCACACTGCGCACCAAGGGTGCCGTGAACGGAGATCTCGCCGACCTCACGCTCGCCGCGTACGCGGTGGGCGTGGACGAGGTGGCGGAGGACGGCCAAGTCCCCCCGTCGGCGCGCCTGTTCGTGACCGAGGTGAAGAAGAGGCTGCCGCAGTACAGCGCGTTGGTCCGGCGCAACCCGGAGCAGGAGGCCGGCGTCCAGGCTGCCGGCGCGCGACTGCAGCACCCGGTCGTCACTCTCTCCGTCACCTCTCCGTTCGGCTCACGCAAGCACCCGCTGACAGGAGTGACCAAGCTGCACACGGGCGTCGACTTCGACGCGCCGCAGGGGGCGCAGGTGTCGGCTGCCTGGGGCGGGGTGGTGGAGTTCGCGGGCATGTCGCCGGCGTACGGGTACCGGGTGGTGATCGACCACGGCACGATCGAGGGGAAGCGGCTGCAGACGACGTACAGCCACTTGTCGGCGCTTCAGGTGAGTGCGGGTCAGAATCTGTCGACGGGGCAGGCCGTGGGGCTGGCCGGCTCGACCGGACTGTCCACGGGGCCTCACCTCCATTTCGAGGTGCTCCTCGACGGCCAGTACACGGATCCGATGGCCTGGCTCACGGACGCCGGGTGAGGCCCTTTTGGAGCCTCGAGCCCCGGCGGAGTCAGCTCGGTTGCTTCCGGGCGGCGTTGCGGAGAAACAGGTGAAGCGCCCCGCAAATACATGTCGACATGACGAGAAGGACCCAGCCGCCGGGGTTGCCGGTGGCGCTCCATCGCGCTGTGCGGAGGCGAGGTGTTGTCACGGGGTGTGCGGTTGCGGCACTGCTTCGGCCGGCGTGGCCGGCGTCGTCGCTTTCCTCGTGGGACCGGACGGCCGGTGGATCACCGGTCGGAACCTGCGGGCGACCGGCGGACTGGGGTGAGCTCGACGCGGGTCGGCGTGACGCCGGCTTCCGGTCGGCGCCTCAGGTGTCGTCCTCCTCGTCGAGGGTCTCCAGCCCCTCTTCCCAGCGGCGGCGCCGCTCCTCCTCCGGCTGTTCCCACCACGGGGTGCCCCGTTCGCCGAGGGCGATCTTGGCCCGGTTCACCCGGGAGCGGGCCGCCCGCTCAGCCTGTTCGTCGTCGGATGTCGTCGCGGAGCGTACCGCTCGGCGTGCCGACATGAGGTGGCGTCGCAGGCGGGCGGCCGTCTCCTCCGGGATCGAGGGATCGGTCGCCCGCCATTTCCTGCCTCGGATGACGACGTGGTGCCCGTCAGGGGTCCGCTCCGGTGGCTGGTCCGCGTTCACAACGACGAGGTGCCCCGTGCGGCTCCTGCCGAACCCGCACGCCCCGCGAGTCAGTCCGTCGCGGTCAGCACCAGCTTGCCGCGCGTGTGCCCGGCCTCGCCGTGGGCGTGGGCGGTGGCGGCCTCCGCGAGGGGGAAGGCCTTCTCCACCTCGACGCTGACCTCACCCGCGTCGATCAGTTCCGCGATCCGGGTCAGCGCCGGGCCGTCCGGCTCCACGAGGAATCCGGTGGTCCTTACGCCCGCCGCGTCGGCGGCCGCCGCCAGGTCCGGGGAGACGCCGCTGGGGACGGCGACCAGCAGGCCGCCCGGGGACAGGGTCTTCAGGGCGCGGGTGCTGGTCCGGTCGTGATCGTCGCCGACCAGGTCGACGACCACGTCGACGTCGGCCGCGGCCTCCTCGAAGGGGGTGGTGGTGTAGTCGATCGTCGTGTCGGCGCCCAGGTCCTTCAGCCAGGGGTGGCGGGCGGCGCTCGCCGTGGCGATCACGTGCGCGCCCAGGTGGCGGGCGAACTGGACGGCGAAGTGGCCCACGCCTCCGGCGGCGGCCGTGATCAGGACGCGCTGCCCCGCCTGCACGTGCGCGGTGTCCACGAGGATCTGCCAGGCGGTCAGCGCCGCCAGCGGTACGGCGGCGGCGTGGACGTGGTCCACGGTGGACGGCTTGCGGGCCCACTGGCGGGCCGGTGCCGTGACGTACTCGGCGTAGGCGCCGCCGGCGCGCGGGAACCACGGCATGCCGTACACCTCGTCGCCCGGCTTGAGCGTGGTGACGCCGAAGCCGACCTCTTCGACGACGCCGGAGACGTCCCAGCCGAGGATCAGCGGGAAGGTCTGCAGCCCCGCCATTCCCTGGCCCGTGCGGGTCTTCCAGTCGACCGGGTTGATTCCGGCGGCGTGGACGCGCACCAGGACCTCGGTCGGGAGGGGTTCGGGACGGGCCACGTCCTCGGGGGTGAGGACCTCCGGGCCGCCGAACTCCTTGATCGTGACGGCGCGCATGGTGTGGCCGCTCATGGTGTCGTGCTCCTGTTCGTCGTGGGGGTGGTGCGCCGGGGAGTGCCCGGCGCGATCCACTCTGCCGTGCGGGTGCGGGCGGGCGTGAGTGGCCTGAGGGACACCTGTCGTACTATTCCGGCCATGACGCATCGGGTCGCCGTTCTCGCCCTCGACGGGGTTCTACCCCTGGACCTGGGCATTCCCTCCCGGGTCTTCAACGAGGCGCGGGCCGCGGACGGGAGTCGCCTGTACTCGGTCGGGACCTGCTCGATCGGGGGACGGCCGGTCCGTACGCGCGAGGACTTCCGGCTCGTCGTGGAGCACGACGAGTCGCTGCTGTTGACCGCCGACACGGTGGTGATCGCCACCCAGGAGCCCACGCCCCAACTGCTGGCGACGGGGACCCTGCCCGAGGACGTCACTGCGGTGCTGAAGGCGGTCCGGCCGGAGACGCGCATCGTGAGTCTTTGCACCTCGGCCTTTCTGCTGGCGGCTGCGGGGCTGCTGGACGGGCTGCGGGCCACCACGCACTGGACGCTGTGCGAGGCCTTCGCGGAACTGTTCCCGGGGATCGAGGTCGATCCGAACGTACTGTTCGTCGACAACGGCCGCATCCTCACGTCCGCCGGCGGCGCCGCGGGCATCGACCTGTGCCTGCACCTCGTACGGCGGGACCACGGGACGAGTGTCGCCGCGGCCGCCGCCCGACGGTGTGTGGCGGCGCCGTGGCGTGAGGGCGGGCAGGCGCAGTTCATCGAGCACGTGGTGCCTCAGGACGCCGACCGCTCCACGTCGGCGACGCGGCAGTGGGCACTGGAGCGGCTTGCCGAGCCGCTCACCCTGGAGGACATGGCGCGACACGCGCACATGAGCGTGCGTACGTTCACGCGCCGTTTCCGCCAGGAGACGGGGCTCAGCCCGCTGAAGTGGCTGGCCCAGCGCCGGCTCGCGCACGCACGGCATCTCCTGGAGTCCACGGCCCTGCCCGTCGCCCGCATCGCCAAGGCCTGCGGTTTCGGCGACCCGGTGGCCCTGCGCCGCCAGTTCCACACGTACGTGGGCCTGTCACCGGCGGCGTACCGCCGTACGCACGGCGTGCCGGGGGTGACGGCGGCGCGGTGACGCCCGATCCCTCACTGACGACCGGGCTCACCGTGCCGATTCCGGTCGGCGGTGGCGAAGTCGATGCGAATGTCAGGCATGTGCGCGAAGCTGTCGATCACAAGCCGCAGGCGCTCGGACGCGGCTGAGACGGGGTACGACGCAAGGGGGCAGGGTGGCCAAGGTCAGCATCAGTCTGGACGCCGAACTCGTGGTGGAGGTGATGGTCCTGGCGGGGATCGGTTCGCCGCAGGACGCGGTCGAGGCGATCGTGCGGGACTACGTAGCCCGCGGGCACCGTACGGAGGCCCGTACCGGGCTCAGGGACCAGGGGTTGCGCGAGGTCGACGTCAAGCCGCGGGATCCGGAGGGCTGAGTCGCCTCCCCGCCGCGCGGCAGCGGCACGACGTGTCGCGCATCCCCGCCCCCGCAGCGGGCACTCGGGCCGGGAACTCACTGGTCAGGGGCTGGAAAGGGCGTACGGGATGGACGAGCGGGAGCGGGGGGCCGAGTTGCGTCGCGTGGCGCGCGAGCGGTTCGGGTGGAGCGATCTGGGCGCGGAGCAGGCCGAGGCGATGCAGGAGCTGCTGGACGGCCGTGACGTGCTGGTCGTGATGCCCACCGGCTCCGGGAAATCGGCGATCTACCAGGTGCCGACCGTGCTGCTGGACGGGCCCACCGTCGTCGTGTCGCCGCTGATCGCGCTGCAGCGTGACCAGGTCACGGGGCTGCGCGACAGTGAGGCCCCGGACGCCGTGGCCGTGAACTCCGCCCAGTCGCAGTCGGTGACCGACGAGGGCTGGCAGGCGGTGGAGGAGGGTGACGCCGAGTACCTGTTCCTCTCCCCGGAGCAGCTGGCGAGGAAGGACGTCCTGGAACGGCTGCGCGGTCTGCGGCCGTCGCTGTTCGTCGTCGACGAGGCCCACTGCGTGTCGGCCTGGGGGCACGACTTCCGGCCGGACTACCTCACCCTCGGCGAGGCCGCCGAGCGGCTGGGCCGCCCGCCCGTGCTCGCGCTCACCGCGACCGCGGCGGCTCCCGTCCGTGAGGACGTCGTCGAGCACCTGCACATGCGTGACCCCCGCCTCGTCACGGCCGGCACGGACCGGCCCGCCATCCAGCTGACCGTGCACACGCACACCGACGACCCCTCCAAGCGTGAGGCCGTCTCCCGCTGGACGGCCTCGGCGCCCACCCCGGGCATCCTCTACACCGCCACCCGCAAGGACGCCGAGGCGTATGCGGAGCGTCTCCGGGAGGACGGGGTCGACGCCGAGGCGTATCACGCCGGGCTCAAGGCGGCCGAGCGGCGGCGGATCCAGGACGGCTTCATGGAGGGCGCACCCGCCGTGGTCGTCGCCACCTCGGCGTTCGGGATGGGCATCGACAAGCCCGACGTGCGGTTCGTCGCGCACGCGTCCGTGCCCGAGTCGCTCGACTCCTACTACCAGGAGGTCGGGCGGGCCGGCCGGGACGGGGAGCCGGCCGACGCCGTGCTGTTCTACCGGCCCGAGGACCTGGGGCTGCAGAAGTTCCTCACGTCGAGGTCGCTGGACACGGAGGCGCTGCGGCGGATCATGAGCACGCTGCTCGGGCAGGAGGCGCCGCAGAGCCGCATTCGTACGGCGGAGCTGTGCGGGTTGTCGCGCCGGAAGGCCGGCGACTTGCTGAACCTGCTGGAGGAGGCCGGTGCGGTGGTCGTCGAGGGGCGGCGCCGTGCGGTGCGGGCGGTGTCCGGGCGGTCGGCGGAGGACGCCGCGGAGGCGGCGGAGGAGGTGTTCGAGCGGCGGCGCCGTATCGACCGCTCGCGCATCGAGATGATGCGCGGCTACGCGGAGACGCCGAGCTGCCGCCGCCAGTACCTGCTCGGCTACTTCGGCGAGCAGCTGGACTCGCCGTGCGGGCGTTGTGACGTGTGCGAGCGTGTGGCCGACGAGCCCGGTGCGGTGGATGCCGGGCGTGCGGACACCTCTCCCCCGGCCGGGGAGGCCGGGCCCTACGAGCCGAACGAGCGTGTGCAGCACGCCGACTGGGGTGCGGGCACCGTGATGCGCATGGAGGAGGACCGCGTCGTCGTGCTGTTCGAGCAGGTCGGCTACAAGACCCTGTCGCTGTCGGCCGTGGAGGAGGCTGATCTGCTGACCGGCGCCTGAGGCGCCGGACTCGCCTCACGGACGCGGGCGGACGCGCACCCAGCGTGGGCGCGCGTCGCTGCCTCGGCGTCCGGCCACCGACGCGCAACGCGGGCACACCCGCTGTACCTTGTCGGCCGCGCCGCCCGACTCGGGGAACGTGTCGGGCCAGTTGACGTGCGAGAAGCGGGCGAGGCGTGAGCGGCTGAGGGACAGGCCGCAGACGGTTCCGTTGCGGCCCGGCTCCCAGGCGTGGACCTCCCCGGCGGGCAGTCTGCGGCGGCCGTCCTCCTCGTCGGTCCACTGCCCGGAGGCGGCGACGGCGTACCGCTTGCCGCGTTTCATGGCCGGCGTACGGGCTCGGCGGGGCTGTTTCCGGTCACGACGGGATCGTCCTCACACTCGGCGGCTGTTCGTACACGGTCGCGGCGCCCCTGTGGCGGCGGGCGCCGCCCGCACCGGACGAGTGCCACGTGGGGCGCCGTCCCATGCCCGCCCGTTACTCGCAGCCGACGCCGTCACCGTCGCGGTCGAGGTGACTGCCATAGCCGGGGTCGCCGATGCGGACGGGCGCCGCACCGGCGGCTCGGGCGGCGGAGCAGTTCTCGTAGTACGCGCTCCCGCCGCCGCCCCCGCCCCCGCCCCCGCTGTAGTCCTCCTCGGCGGGCTCGGCCGTCACGGTCTTGGTGACCTTCACCTTCACCCTGGCCGTCTCCGTTTCCGTCACCGTCACGGTCGGGGCGGGTTCCGCTTCGGCGGAGGGCGTAGCGGTCACCGTCGCGGTGACGGTCGCCGACGGCTGGGCCTTGGCCGCCAGAGGCTTGGTGTCCGCCTTCGCGCTGCCGTCCTCGCCGCCCGCTCCGATGCCTATGAAGAAGGCGAGGGCGAGCGCCGGCAGCACGTACCGCTTGCGGGCCCACTTCGGTACGGTGCGGCCTCCGGCCGTGTACGGGTTGGTCATGATTCCCCCCGGGCGCTAGTTGAAGGACGAACTGTAGCGGCCACGTGAAGAAAATGTGAACTCCGGGGGTGAAGTGCTGTCCTCAGCTTGCCGCGGCCGATGACGCTCCGTCAGCAGGCAGAGGCGGGAAGGCAGTCCGGGTGCGGTTGTCGTGATCGAACCGTGCGCCGTCCGCCGCCAAAGCGGTCAGCGCGGTACGTCGTAGGCGATGTGGGTAGCCGTCGTCGTGCGCGTGACGCTTCGCTGCGTGAGCGTGTGGGGCACCCCGCCGCTGAAGAGGGGTGTGCCACCGCCCAGCACGACGGGGGCCACGTGCAGGGTCAGCACGTCGATCAGTCCGGCGTCGAGGGCCGAGCTGATCGTGATGCCGCCGCCCATGACGTACACGTCGAGGTCCTTCCCGCCGCGCGCCGACGCCGCCTCCGCGCGTTCGCGTGCGGCGGTGACGGCGTCGCGCACACCGGTGGTGACGAACGTCCAGTCGAGGTCGGACGTGCGGACGGACGCGGGCGGCTCGCTCGTCACGACGACGAACGACGGCCTGCCGACCTCGCCGGCGCCGTAGCCGGTCTCGTCGTTCCAGCCCCCAGGGCCGTCGACGATGTCGAAGAGGTTCCGGCCCAGGACCACGGCGCCGGAGCGTTCGGTCGTCTCGCGGACGATACGGCGGTCCTCCGGGTCGTCGGAGAAGGCCCAGGTGTGCAGGCCCTCACCGCCGTCGCCGAGGCCGTTCTCCAGGCCCGGGTGGGGACCGGTCACGTATCCGTCGAGGGAGACCGAGATGTCAGCGATGATGCGGGTCATGTGAATGCAGACCCGGTTCGCCGGCCGGATTCATCGGCGGACCGACGACGACTTCGAGCGGGGCGTCCTACTCGTGGAGCACGACGGCGCCCTCACCAGTCGTGGGAGATACCGAGCGGGTCGTCGTGCCGGGCGAGGATGTCGTCGATGTACGTGGACAGCCGTAAGGGCGGCGGGGTTACGCCGGCCTTCTTGTTCGGGGATCCGGATGCCGGAAACACGTACGTGCTGACGCGCACCGGCCGTCAGGTCGCCCTGTCAGTCCGGTGGGGTCAACTGGGCCTGCACGAGCGGGCCGTAGCGTCCGACCGTTTCCTCGACGGGCGTCGACCTCACATCCGTTCCGCGGGCGATGCCGTAGATCACGCCCAGGCCGAGGAGTGCGCCCAGGGCGAGTTCGGCGCGCAGGCCCGCGTCGGGGCCGGGGAGGCGGGCGGCGAGCCGACTGGTCACCTGGGCACGGAAGTTGGCACGGAGGATGTCGCCGTGGTCGCCCTGGAGCGGTGCGAAGGCGATCCGCAGGAGCGGGTCGGAGCCGTGCTCGCGCTGGCTGACCAGGACGTGCCGGACCATGTGCCGGCCGAGGTCCTCCAGAGAGGCGTCGAGGAGGGCCGCCGCATCCTCCTCGAAGGACATCACGCGGGCGAAGACGGCGTCCTTGTTGCCGAAGTACTTGAGGACGAGCGGCGGGCTGACCCCGGCGCGCTCCGCTACGGCCTTGAGGGTGATGTCGGCGTGGGCCTGGCGGGCGAGGAAGTAGCGGGCGGCGCGCAGGATGGCCGCCTTGGTCGCCTCGGCGTCCCGTCGCACGGGACGGGGCGCCTCGCCGTGGGGCGGGGTGTTCTCGGTGCTCACGCTTCCTCCATGGCGGTGCCGTCGGCGACCGACCGGACGCCTTTCGCACGGGTGGACTCGCTCGTGGGTCCGCCCTCCGGGGCGGGGTCGGCCTCGGGAGCGGGCTCGCGTCCGTGGGCCGGGTCGCCCGGTATGAGCAGGGCCACGGCGCTGGCGGCGAGGGCGATGCCGGCGGCGACGGCGAAGGCGACGAGGTAGCCGTGCAGGGTGGGCAGCGGGAGTCCGTCGACAAGGCCGGTGTGGTGCACGAGGACGGCGGCGACGGCGGCACTGGAGACGGCCTGGCCGACGGTCCGCATGAGGACGTTGACGCCGTTGGCGGAGGCGGTCTGCGAGGCCGGGACGGCGCGGATGATCAGAGCGGGGAGCGCCGAGTAGGCGAGGGTGGTGCCGATGGACACGACCGTGGCGCCGACCATGATCATCACCAGGGAGCGGCTGTCGGCGATGCGCACGCCGTAGCCGGCGGCGATGACGGCGGCGCCGAGCGAGAGGGTGATCCTCGGGCCGCGCGCGGCCGAGATGCGGGCGGAGACCGGGGAGAGCAGCAGCATGACGACGCCGCTCGGCAGCAGGACGAGGCCGGTCTGGACGATGGACAGGCCGAGTCCGTAGCCGCTGGACTCGGGGGCCTGCACGAGTTGCGCGGTGACGAGCGTGTTGGCGTAGAAGGCGAAGCCGGTGAGGAGGGCGGCCACGTGGGAGAGGCCGACGCGGGGCCGGGAGACGAGACGCAGGTCCACCAGCGGGCGGTCGGCGCGGAGCTGGTGGCGCCACCAGAGGGCCAGGACGAGAACGGCGCCGGCGAAGAGGCCGGCGATCGGGGCGCTCCCCCATCCCCAGGTGCCGCCCTGGGACACGGCGAGGAGCAGGCAGACGAGACCGACGGCCAGTCCGAGGGCACCGGTGACGTCGAAGCGGCCGCTCTCCCGCACCGGTGACTCCGGCACCGCCCACCGGATCAGCGCGACGCCGGTGGCACCGAGGGCGGCGGTGACCCAGAACATGACGTGCCAGTTCGCGTACTGGATGATCAGGGCCGCGGCGGGCAGGCCGAGGGCGGCGCCGATGCCGACGGTGGAGCTCATCAGCGCGACGGCGCCGTTCCGGCGCTCCGGGGGCAGTTCGTCGCGGAGGATGCTGATCGACAGGGGCACGACGGAGACGGCGGCGCCCTGGAGCGCGCGGGCGGTGATGAGCAGCGTGATGTCGGCGGTGAGCGCGCAGATCACCGAACCGGCGGTCATCAGGGCGAGGGACAGCAGCAGCACACGGCGTTTGCCGTACATGTCACCGGCGCGGCCCAGGACGGGGGTGAGGACGGCGCCCGCGAGCAGGGACGCGGTCACCATCCAGGAGACGGCGGACGGCGACGCGCCGGTCAGCCGGGGCAGGTCGGGCAGGAGCGGCACGACGACGGTCTGCATGACCGCCATGAGGATGCCGCAGTAGGCCAGGACGGAGATGGTGAGCCGGGCCCGCGGACCAGAGGGGACACGGGACGGGCGGGCTGTCGGGGCGGACGACGCCATGGGCACTCCAGCGGCAGGCCTGGGCGGTGATTCTGTTGGTGAATGGCGATTCACCCTAACAGTGAATTTCCATTCACCTTGGCGTGGGTCGTGAGCGCGGGGCCTCTGTTCCACGGCAGCCGGACCCGGCCGCCGCCGGCCTCCTGCCCGCGGCGCACACCCGCAGCGCCGCCCGTCGGACACCAGTCGGAAACTTCCGGCACGGACTTCTGGGGGAATCCTTCACGCGCCGCCAACCCCGGCATCAGGCGCCCAGCAGCGCCTTTCGGCGCGGCGCCTGCTTGATACCAGCCCTCTGACCTGCGGCGATGCAGGATTC
Organism: Streptomyces sp. NPDC014764; assembly: GCF_043082785.1. Classification (NCBI taxonomy): domain Bacteria; kingdom Bacillati; phylum Actinomycetota; class Actinomycetes; order Kitasatosporales; family Streptomycetaceae; genus Streptomyces; species Streptomyces sp. NPDC014764. The sequence goes on from NZ_JBIBXY010000005.1 coordinate 73,649, forward strand.
CGTCATTGACTGACCGAATACCGACGGTTAGCTTCGGGGCATGTCCGAAGCAGCCCTCCGGGACACCGTCGACGAGCTGGACCGCCGTGTGATCGCGGCTCTCCAGCTCAACGGGCGTGCCCCGTGGAGCGCGGTGGCCCGCTGGGTCGGCGCCAGTGAGACGACGGCGCAGCGCCGTTACGCGGCGCTGCGTGAGCGAGGGCTGCTGCGGGTGACGGGGACCTTGGAGCTGGACCGGACGGAGGGGGGATCCTCCATGATGGTCCGGGCCCAGGCCCGCCCCGGACGGGGCCTGGAGGCGGCGGCGCGGTTCAGCGAGAGCCATGACGTCCGCTTCGTGGCCGTCGTCACCGGTTCCGCCGATCTGGTCGTCGACTTCGTCGCGCGTGACAACGACGACATGATGCGGATGCTGTTCACCGACCTGCCGGCGACCGACCTCATCACCAGCACCGAGGTCGTTCCGGTCATCCGGCCGTTCACCTCGGCGGCCATGTGGGACACCGGACTGCTGCCTCCCGAGGCGGCGGCGGAGCTCCGGGCGGCCCCGGCCTCACCGGACTCCGCCGGCCGGGACCGTGCGCCACAAGCGCTCACCCCGCTCGAGCAGGAGATCGCCGCGGCGCTGAGGGAGGACGGCCGCACCCAGGTCAGTGTTCTCGCCCGGCGTCTCGACCGCGCCGAGTCCAGCGTGGCCCGCGCGATGGACCGGCTGATCTCGCGCGGTGTCCTCCAGTTCCGCACGCTCGTCGATCCGGCCCTCCTCGGGTTCGACGCCGAGTTCATGGTGTGGCTGTCGATCGAGCCCGGGAAGCTGGAAGCGGCGGGACGGCAGCTCGCCGGACATCCCGGGACGAAGTTCCTCGGCGCCGCCACCGGGCGTTTCAACCTCGTCGGACACATGGTGCTGCCCCGGCGCACCGACCTGTACCCGTACACCAGCGAGGTCATCGGGTCGCTGCCCGGGCTGATCGCCTCCGACGTGACGCTGCACCTCGCCACCGTGAAGTACTCCTGGTACCGGATGAACCGGGCCGCCTGAGTCGCCACGGCTCCGCTCCCCCGGCGCGCCGCACCGGCTCCCAGAACCGTCGCACGCGCCTGTCCCCCCGCACGTCACCGACCTGAGCGTCCCCCCGCTCGTACACCCTCAGGAGCCCACCCATGCCCTCGCAAGAACCCGGCCTGCCCGAAGAGAGCTGGCGCTGGACGGAGCCGACCTGGCGCGGCCACGTCGACGCCGTGCGCGCCGGACGGCGTCTCGTCCCGGACCGCTGGCCCGGCGGCGCCCGTGCGGCCGTCGCCCTGTCCTTCGACTCCGACCACGAGACGATCCCCCTGCGCGACGGCGAGACCAGCCCGGGACGGCTGGCCCAGGGCGAGTACGGCGCCCGCGTCGGTGCGCCCCGCATCCTGCGCCTGCTGGCCCGCTACGGCGTCCCCGCCACCTTCTTCATGCCCGCGGTGTCGGCGCTGCTCCATCCCGAGGAGGCCCGTGCGTACACGGAGGACGGGCACGAACTGGCCGTGCACGGCTGGATCCATGAACGGAACACGCTGCTGGACCGCGAGGACGAGCGGGAGCTGACCGCGCGGGCCCTGGACACCCTCGACGCGCTGACCGGCCGCCGCCCCGTCGGCATCCGCACTCCGTCCTGGGACTTCTCCGGGTCCACGCTCGCGACGATGCTGGACCTGGGCTTCACGTACGACTCCTCGCTGATGGCCGACGACGAGCCGTACGAGATCGTCGCCGAGGGGCGGCCCACCGGGCTGGTGGAGATCCCCGTCGACTGGATCCGGGACGACGCGCCGTACTTCACGATGGACCGCTACGGCGCCGTCCGCCCCTACAGCCGGCCGCGTGACGTGGGTGAGATCTGGCGGGACGAGTTCGACGCCGCCTACCGCGAGGGCGGGGTGTTCCAGCTCACGCTGCACCCGCATGTGATCGGTCACCGCTCGCGCCTGGTCGTGCTGCGGGAACTGCTCGACCACATCAGGGCCCACCACGACGTGTGGTTCGCCACCCACGCCCAGCTCGCCGACACCGCCCGCACCGTGCTCGACGGCACCGCCGGCACCCGTCCCGTCCCCTCGGAGCGCACGCCATGAACCTGAAGTCCGACCTGGCCGCCACGGGCGGCGCGCCTGCCAGGCAGAAGCTGAACGCCAAGCAGCGCAAGGCCATCGTCGCGGGCACCATCGGCAACACCGTCGAGTGGGTGGACTGGGCCCTCTACTCCATCTTCGCGAAGATCATCGCGGACGAGTTCTTCCCCAAGGGCAACGGCGCGGTGGCCCTGCTGTCGACGCTCGCCGTGTTCGCCGTCGGGTTCGTCATGCGTCCGGTCGGCGCCGCCGTGCTCGGCGCGTACGCCGACCGGCACGGGCGCAAGAAGGGCATGACGCTGACCGTGGCGCTGATGGCGGGCGCCGGTTTCGTCATCGCCATCACGCCCAACTACGAGCAGATAGGGGTGCTTTCGCCTCTGCTGCTGCTCGTCGCCCGTCTCGTGCAGGGCTTCTCCGCGGGCGGGGAGTTCGGTTCGTCGTCCGCGTTCCTGGTCGAGTCGGCGGCCCGCGGCCGGCGTGCCTTCGCCGGATCGTGGCAGCAGGTGTCGGTCGCCGGCGGTGTGCTGATCGCCTCCCTGCTGGGCACCCTGACCACGTCCGCACTCAGCGACGAGGCGCTGCACTCGTGGGGCTGGCGCGTCGCGTTCGTCTTCGGCGGGCTCCTCGGCCTGGTCGGCCTGTGGCTGCGGGTATCCGTCGAGGACACCGAGTCGTTCGCCCGGAGCCAGGACAGCGGCCGTACCCGCACCAACCCCGTCAAGGCGATGTTCGTCGAGCACCCCGCGGCCACGCTGCGCGTCGTCGGCATCACGATCGCCGGCACGCTGACGTACTACATCTGGGTCAACTACCTCCCCACGTACGCCAATCTGACCACCGGCATCCCGCTGCAGACGGCGCTGCTGTCGCAGACGCTGTGCCTGGTCGTGTTCGTGATCGCGCTGCCGTTCGCGGGGCTCCTCTCCGACAGGATCGGACGCAAGCCGACGATGGCGGCCTTCGCGGGCGGGTTCGTGGTGCTCGCATGGCCGCTGCTGCACCTGCTGGGCGACAGCTTCTGGACGCTGTTCCCGGTGCAGCTCGTGGGCATGCTGCTGATCCTCGGCTACTCGTCCAACTGCGCCGTCATCATGGCCGAGCAGTTCCCCGCCGAGGTCCGCGCCACCGGCATCGCCCTGCCGTACGCGCTCGCCGTCGCCGTCTTCGGCGGCACCGCACCGTACGTCACGACGTGGATGCACGAGAGCGGCCACAGCGGTCTGCTGTGGATCTACGTGAGCGTCGCCTCGCTGATCTCCCTCGTCGTCTATCTCACGATGCCCGAGACCAAGGACAAGGACTTCAAGTGACCCACGTTCTCGTCACCGGGGCCGCGGGCGGCATCGGCAGTGCGATCGCCGAGGCGTTCGCCGCGCAGGCCGCGTTCCTCACCCTGTCCGACCGGGACGTCGACGCCCTCCGCGCCACGGCCGCCCGTATCGACGGGAGCACCGCGATCCGGGCCGCCGACCTGACCGGCCCCGACGCGGCGTCCGAGCTCGTCGAGGAGTCCTGGGCGGCGCACGGACCGGTGGACGTCCTGGTCAACGCGGCGGGCGTCTACCCCTCCCTCGACATGACCGACGTCGACGCCGCGTCCTGGGACCGGCTGTTCGCCGTCAACCTGCGCGCCCCCGTCCTGACCACCGCCGCGCTGGCCCGCCTAGCCGCGGAGGCGGGCCGGCCCGCCTCCGTCGTCAACATCTCCTCGGGGTCCGCGTTGCGTTCCCGCCCCGGCGGCGGCCCTTACGCCAGTTCCAAGGCGGCCCTGGAGATGGCGACGCGGGCCGCCGCGCTCGAACTGGGCGCGTCGGGCATCCGCGTCAACGCGGTCAGCCCCGGTTTCGTCCTGGTCGACAGCGACGTCAACCCGGTGTCCGCCGACTACGCGAGGAGCATCGACGTCAATCCGCTGGGCCGCCCCGGGACGCCCGAGGACATCGCCCGCGCGGTGTGCTGGCTCGCGGGACCGGAGGCCTCCTGGATCACCGGCGAGACCGTACGCGTCGACGGCGGGTCGAGCACGGGGGCGCTGCACCTGCCGCGGATCTGGCAGGCCGGCGGCACCCGCGCCACGCACGCGCGGGCGGCCACACACGCGGAGGCGCCGGTGTGTGCCTCCACCACGACGGAGGAAGTCACCCGATGAGCGACACCACCCAGGGCGGCGCAGCCGCGTACACCGTCGTCGGCGGCGGGGCGATCGGCGGAACCCTCGCCTTCGCCCTGGCCCGCGCGGGCCACCCGGTCACCGTCGTGGACGCCGACCCGGCGCACGTGGAGGCCATCCGCGCGCACGGTCTCGTACTGGCGCAGGGCGACCGGCGTACGAGCGTCCCGGTGCGCGCCGTGACGCCCGACGCCTTCGACGGCAGCCTCGGCCGGGTACTGCTGGCGGTGAAGGCTCAGGCCACCCGGGGCGCGGTCGAGTGGATCGCCCCTCGCCTGGAGCCGGACGGCTACGTCGTGTCCGTGCAGAACGGCTTCAACGAGGACCTCGTCGCGGAGTACGTCGGCATCGACCGTACGGTCGCGGCGTTCGTCAACATCTTCGCCGACGTCGTGGAGCCGGGGGTGATCATGGACGGCGGCACGGGGGCGCTGGTGATGGGTGAGCCCAACGGCGCGCCGGTCGGCGAACGCGTCCGGTCGCTGGTCGCCGACCTGCAGAGCTGGGGTCCGGCCCGGGCGAGCGACAACGTCGAGGGATATCTGTGGGCCAAGGCGGGCTTCGGCGCGATGCTCGCGGCGACCGCCCTCGCGGACGCCCCCATGGCCGACCTGATCGACCGGCACCGGCCGGCCATGGCTGCCCTCACGGCGGAGGTCTTCGCGGTGGCCGACCGGCGCGGGGTCACGCTCCAGGCGTTCGACGCCTTCGACCCGGAGCCGTTCCGCCAGGGTGTGGATGCCGCGTCACGCGAGGCCGCCTTCGACCGGCTGACCGCGTGGCTGCGCACCCAGAGCAAGGACCGCAGCGGCATCTGGCGCGACCTGGCAGTACGGCACCGCCCCGTGGAGGTCACGACGCACTACCGCGACGTCGTCGCGTACGCCACGGAGCTGGGCCTGCCCACGACGCTGCTGCGCACGGTGATGGACGGGCTGCGTGAGCTGGAGGGAGCGCCGGAGACGATGTCCGAGGGGCGTCTCGACGCGCTGGACCGGCTCGCCGGGCCGGACCTCGACGACGGGGACCCGGGCGTTCAGGTGCAGCGCTGGCTGGAGGAGCACCGCGAGGAGATGGTCGCCGATCTGGCCGCGTACACCGCGCAGGGCAGTGCGAGCGACGATCTCGACGCGTTGGGGGCGTGTCTCACCTGGCTGCGCGGCTGGCTCGACGAGCGACTGGGCGCGGCGGCAAGCGAGGAGGTCCTCAGGCGTGAGGCCGCCGGCGACGTCCTGATCCGCCGTTACCCGGCGCGGGACGCCACGGCGGCGGACGCGCGGCCGGTGCTGCTGCTGGGGCACTACGACACGGTGTGGCCCACCGGCACGCTGGAGTCCTGGCCGTTCCGCCGTGAGGGCGACACCGTCACCGGGCCAGGTGTCTTCGACATGAAGGCGGGTCTGGTCCAGGCGGTGTGGGCCCTGTGCGCCCTCGACGCTCTCGGGCTGCCCCGCCCGGCCGTCACTCTCATGCTCAACGGCGACGAGGAGACGGGGAGCCTCGCCTCCCGTGACGCGATCGTGGAGACGGGGCGGGACTGCCGGCTGGCCATGGTGTTCGAAGCGGCGGTGGACGGGGCGATCAAGACGGCCCGCAAGGGCGTGGGCCTGTTCACGCTGACGGTCACCGGCAGCGAGGCGCACGCGGGGCTCGACCCGACGGCCGGGGCGAGCGCGATCGACGAACTCGCCTGCCAGATAATCCGGTTGGCGGATCTTCGGGATCTGGAGGCGGGCACCTCCCTCAACGTCGGCATGATCGAGGGCGGCACTCGCAGCAACGTCACGGCGGGGCGCGCCTCGGCACACCTGGACGTCCGGGTGGCCAGTGCCGCCGAGCAGGACCGCGTCACGCGGGCGCTCGCGAACCTGCGCCCCGAGCATCCCCTGACGCGGCTGGAGGTCACGGGCGACTGGAACCGTCCCGTCTTCGAACGCAGCGAACAGGTCGCGGAGGCGGCCGAGTTGGCGAAGACCGTCGCGCGCCGGCTCGGACACGACCTCGCGGAGGCGTCTGTCGGCGGGGCGAGCGACGGCAACTTCCTCGCGGCGGCGGGTGTGCCGGTGCTGGACGGCATCGGGGCGGTCGGACGCGGTGCGCACGCTCGGACGGAGTGCGCGTCGGTCGCGGGCATGGTGTTCCGGTCGGCGCTGACGGGCGGGGTGCTGGTGCGGCTCGCCGGGGAATGAGCCGGGCGTAACCGCTGCAGGACGTCGACTCGGTCCGACGACCCCGGGGTCACCTCCCAGGCCTGGCGGCCACCGACTGGTGGACGCCGAGGGGGAACTGGGCCCGTCGGGGCGGCCGGCTGAGCCCTCTTGTGCCTGACCTCGCGGTGGCCGGCTCGCCGAGAGCGGTGCGGCGGCGACCGCACGGCGCGGCAGCCCGAAAGCGCGGCGCCGCCCGGCGCGCTCGCCCTGTCCGCCCGCGCTCCTCGTCGAGTTCGGGCGGCGTAGCCACCTGGCCGGACGGCGCTCGGCTCAGGTTCGGCGTGCGGGCTCGCCTTGCCATGGGGCGTCTCCCCGTAGGGTGTCGTAGCGCGGTGTGGAACGGACGGGGGAGGTAGGCGTGGCGCGGGTGACCGTGAGGGGACACCGGGTCGTCGGTGCCGGGCTGGTGCTGTTGTTCGCGTCGGCCGGTTGCGGCCCGTCGTCCGGCGACAGCGGTGGTGGCGGGGCGACCACCGCTCCACCGGTGAGGGACGAGGGGCCGGTGTGTGTCGGTGAGGCGCCGGCCGACGGGGTGCGGGTGCTGCGAGGCGGTGGCTTCCGGCTGCCGGGCGGGACGGGTGTGCAGTACGCGGGGACGTCGGCCGACGGCGGCAGCCGTACGGCGACGCTGCGCGAGGGCGCCCGGTACGCGAAGGGTCAGCGCGAGTGGAACGTCGTTCCGGGGGCGCGGATCTCGCTCGCCGGTCACGCGTACACGGTTCGGCAGGTGTGCTCCTACCGTGTCGTGCTGGAACCGGCCTCGGCGCGGGACGCGTCGGCGTTGGCCGCGGCGCCCGCGTCGATGAAGTCGGCGGGTGGGGAGGCGGACGCGCGTCTGTGCTTCACCACCAACCATGCTGCGCTCAAGGCGGCGGCCGACGGTTTCCCGCCCGAGGGCGCGACTCTGTCCGTGGTCGGGAACGGCGGGGTCCGGCGCTTCCCCACGGGGCTGTCGCTCACCGTGTCCCGTCTGGACGCGGAGGCGGGTACGGCGGGCGTCGCGGCGAACTGCGCGGCCGTCACGGTGGCGGTGTACGAGGACTTGCGTGTCGGTGATCCGCTTGAACTCGGGGGTGTCCTGTTCGAGGTCGCGCACATCACGGAGGCATCGGTGCGGCTGACCCGCGTGGCCGCGCCTCGCACCTGAACACCCTTGTCATGTTGCCGGGTTGGCGCACTTCCTGTGCTCCAGCAGTTTGCGGCGCCGCACGACGAGCAGGACGGCCGCGCCGAGCAGCAACGGGGCGAGGACGACGGTGACGAGCATCGGGAGCGTCACGGTGGGCGGATCCTCGACCCAGCGGGTCGTCAGGACCCGCGTCGGCTCCTGAGGATCGTAGGTCACCGGGACCACGGCTCCGGCCCGCATGCCCTCGGGGCGCTTGCCTCCCCAGTCGTGCAGCACGGTCTCGACCGTGCCGTCAGGACCGTCAAACCGCACCGCGACGTTGCCCGCCTCGCCGTACTTGTTCTTCGGCGCGGCGGCGACTTCGGCCACCACGGACACGCCCCGGGAGCGTAGGTCGTTCACCAGCGACTGCGAGGGGAGGAGGAACACCAGAAAGGCCACGAAACCACCCGCAGCCATGAGGAACAGGGCGGCGATGAGCCGCTTCTGCGGCAGGGGCGGCCGGCGTATCGCCGCTCGAAGACGACGCGCCTCTTCTTCGGCGGCCCGCCTCTCCGCCGACAGGGGCGGACGCGTCCAGTTCTCACGACGCGGCCTGCGCTTCTGCTTCTTCCCCACGGGCGGCTCCTCCTTCTGCATGAGCGGTACCTGTACACGGGAACAGCAACCCGCCGGCCGCGGCGACCGGGACCACGGCAGCGGAACGCCGCGGGCGGAAAAGGTGGTGCGTCGAGGCGGCCGGAACGTCAGAATCACGTGCATGACCGCCGAGATCACGCGCCTCAATCCGCCTCAGCTCCACGCGACTCCCGGGTATCATCACATCACCGTCGTGGAGGCGGGCCGGACGGCCTATCTGGCGGGGCAGTGCCCGCTCGACGTGTCGGGGGAGCTCGTGGGTGAGGGTGACCTGGACGCCCAGATCGACCAGGTGGCCGCCAACGCCCTCGCCGCCCTGAACGCGGTGGGCGCCGGGCCGGAACACGTCGTCCGCTCCGTGATCTACGTCGTCAGCGACGACGTGCCGGTCCTGGGTTCCGCCTGGCGACGCCTGACCTCATCGGTCGTCGGACCGGCGTTCACCACTGCGAGCACGCTGCTCGGCGTCGCCCGGCTCGGCTTCTCGGGACAACTCGTCGAGGTCGACCTGACTGCCGCCCTGCCCCACTGACCGCGACGCCCGGACGTCGACAGCCTGACCGGAGTGGAGTGAAGTGCGCCCTGCGGGCAAGGACACCGAGAGCGGTCTGCGCGGCCCACCGCACGCGCGGTCAGCGCCCTGGCCGGTCAGGGCGCCACTCGTACCGGACGTCCGGCTCCCGCTCCTCGTTACGCAGACCGTCGGTCCACTCCTTGGCCACGAAACCGTGTCGCTCGTAGAAGCGCCGCGCCGCCTCGTTGACCTGGAACGTCCACAGCGTCAGCCCTGACGGGCTGCGTTCCTTCGCCACGTCCACGAGGCGCCCGCCGATGCCCCTGCCCTGCCATGCCGGGTCGATGTAGAGCTGGTCCAGGTCGTCCCCCTCGCGGACCATCATCGCGACGACCGAGCCGTCCACCGCCGCCACCCACGTCTCCTGACCGGGCACGACCACCTCGCGGATCCACGCCCGCACCTCGTCGTCCGTATGCGCCCGGCGCACGTCCGGAAGCGCCGTCGTGAAGGAACGCAGCCACACCTCGGCCACCTCCGCCGCGTCGGAGCCGGCGGCACGGCGAATGACGATGTCGTTGACCTTCACGGCCCGCATGCTCCCAGATCCGCGACCCCGGCCGCACCGGTTTTCCCTCCCACTCCCCCGGCGGCCCCTAGGTGTACGTCGGCTCGATCGCCGCCCCGTGCAGCCGACCCGGTCGGCCGACCGCGTCTGGGGCAAAGGCGTCAGGTGTGCTGACGGTGGCCGCCCTCGTCGTCTCACTGAGGCCCCACACTTGTGAGGCGGGACTCGCGCGACTCCCCCGGACCGCCGGTCAGGAGGTCCGGGGAGTCAGCACGTCCTGGAGTAGGGTGCCGTACCGCGACACCAGCTCCGCGCGGTCCATGTGGAGCAGGCCCTTGTCCCCGGCCACCCACAGGGCGTAGAGGAGTCCTCCCGCCACGGCGGCCGCCATGCGGGCGCGGACGTCGGCGTCGGGGCCGGTGAGACGGCGGCGCAGGGGCTCGACGAAGAGATGTTCGTGCGTGTCCCTCAACCGGTCGTGGATGTGCGGCTCGTTGCTGCCGTGAACCAGCGCGAGGAAGACGCCGCGCGCGGAGCCGCCGAGGTCGAGAAGAAGTTCGGCGAGGCCTTCACCCAGGCGCTCCAGGGGTACGTCGAGCAGCGGTTCGTCGTCGAGCGTCAGGTGCATCGTCTCCAGGAACAGCAGTTCCTTGCTCTTGAAGTGACGGATCACCAGAGCCGGGTCCGTGCCGGCCTCGGCGGCGATCTGACGGACGGTGGTCCGTGAGTAGCCCCTGCTCCGGAAGAGCCGGGCGGCGGCCGAGTGGATGGACTCGCGGGTCGACACGCTGGAGCCGGTCTGCAGCATGCGGGCCAGGATAGGCGTCCGCGCGCTTCGCAACTGCGTGTTCACGCGTTCACAGGAACCGGAAGCAGATTGCGCACGTGTTTCAAGAAGTTCGGTCAACAATGTTGACTCCCGCTCAGGGCGCCTGCACATTACTTGACGGTAGAACCAACCGGTAACCGCTCGCCCAGGCACTCGCCCGCCCTCGACCGCCCTGTCCGCTCTGCCGGCAGCCCTGCCGCCCGCCGCCTCCCGCAGCCCCGCCCTCCCCTCCGGAAAGGGATCACATGCAGAAGCATGTCTCGCGCCGCAATGTCATGGCCACATCATGCGCACTCGCCGGTGCGCTCGCTCTGAGCCTCACGGCCGGCGGCACGGCCCAGGCGTCCGACCCGCTGCAGTACGTCGCCCTCGGCGACAGCTACAGCGCCGGATCCGGCGTCCTGCCCGTGGACACGAGTAATTTGCTCTGCCTGCGGTCCACCGCGAACTACCCGCACGTGATCGCGGAGCGGACGGGCGCCCGCCTCAAGGACGTGACCTGCGGTGCGGCCCAGACGAAGGACTTCACCTCGTCGCAGTACCTGGGCGTCCCGCCCCAGGTGAACGCGCTCAGCGCCGACACGGATCTGGTGACGCTGACGATCGGCGGCAACGACAACGGCACCTTCATCAACGCCATCACGTCCTGCGGCAGCGCGGGCCTGCTGACCGCGGGCAAGGGCAGTCCGTGCAAGGACAAGTACGGCTCCGAATTCGCCGACGAGATCAAGAACAGCACCTACCCGGCGCTGAAGAACGCCCTCAACGCGGTCCGCGCCAAGGCGCCGAACGCCCGGGTCGCGGTCCTCGGTTATCCCTGGATCACCCCGGAGAAGGCCGACCCGTCCTGCTACCTGAAGCTGCCGATCGCCTCCGGTGACGTGCCGTACCTGCGTGACGTGCAGACCCACCTCAACGCGGCGGTCGAACGCGCCAGCAAGGAGACGGGCGCCACCTTCGTCGACTTCGCCGAGGTCTCCGACGGCCACGACGCGTGCACACCGCTCGGCACCCGCTGGATCGAACCGCTGCTCTTCGGCACGAGCCTGGTCCCCGTCCACCCGAACGCCCTCGGGGAGCGGCGGATGGCCGAGCACACCATGGAGGTCCTCGGACTGAAGTGAGTACGGCTGTGGTGCCCGGCCTTCGCGGACCGGGCACCACCTCTGTCGCGACCGGTCGGTCGCACGGTGCGTCGGCAGGCGTGTCGCCGCTGCCGGACGGACTGCGGATCACCGTCACGTCTCACAACGACGGCGACAGCGGCCGCAGTTCGTCCGGTCCGCCGCCGCACGTCGCGGTGTGCGCTACGCGACCGCCGTGCCTTCGAGTTCCACCATCTGACCGGGGAGCGCCAGGCGGGTCACGCCGAGCATGGTGGTGGCCGGCGCGACGCCGGCGGCGCCGAGACGGCCCGCCAGGACGCCGTAGTGCTGGAAGAGCAGGTCGACGTCGGTCGTGTAGACGTTCAGCCTGACGAGGTTCGCCAGTGACATGCCCGCCTCGGCGAGCACCGCCTCGACGTTGTCGACGCTGAGCGCCAACTGGCCCGCCATGTCGCCGTCGTGCTCGGGTTCGCCCTCCTTGCTCATCGCGGTCTGGCCGGAGATGTAGAGGGTGCGGGAGTGCCCGGAGACGACCTCTCCCTGGTTGAATCCCATTTCGACCGACCACGACACAGGGTTCACCGCGTTACGTTCCATCACCGCATCTGCTCCACCCGTCAACGTGTGGCGTCGTCTCGACGTCGTGCGGTGAACCCTCGCAGGAAAACGTGACATCTCCGGTCATGTATTTCGTAGGCTCCTTCCCATGCGCGCCGACCGTCTGGTGTCCCTCGTGCTCCTGCTGCGTCAACGAGGCCGGATGACCGCGGAGGCACTCGCCCGCGAGCTGGAGGTGTCCACCCGGACCGTGCTGCGGGACATGGAGGCCCTGTCCGCGGCGGGCGTACCGGTGTACGCGGAGCGCGGCCGGCACGGCGGGTTCGCGCTGCTGCCGGGCTTCCGCACGGCGCTCACCGGACTGACCCACGACGAGGCGCTCGCCCTCCTCGTCGCCGGATCGCGGCGCGGGGCGCAGCTGTTCGGCCTGGGGTCGGCGCTCGCCTCCGCCGTGCTGAAGGTGGTCGACGCGCTGCCCGACGGCCTGCGGGAGAACGCCGCGGGCGCGGCGCAACGGCTGCTGGTCGATCCGGAGACGGACCTGCTGGCTCGGCCGGTGGCCCTGGAGGAGGTGCCCGACGCGGTGGCCACGCAGGTGCGGCGGGCGGTCTTCGGCGGGCACCGGCTGCGCATCCACTACGCGGCGGTGAACCAGTCCCCGAAGTGGCGCACCGTGGACCCGATCGGCATCGTCACCGTCAAGGACCGGGGCTATCTATTGGCACGGCGGGGACCGGAGGACCGTACGTACCGGCTGTCCCGCGTGCTGGCGGCCGAGCAGCTCGACGAGCCGGCCCAACGCTCGGACACCGTCGACCTGGACCGCGCCTGGCGGGAGCGCGAGGTGCGGTTCCGTACGGGCGGTGACACGACGGAGGTGCTGGTGCGGGCGGATCCGACGCGTCGGGAGCGGCTCGCCGCCACGGCTCTGACGGTGACCGACGAGGGGACGGACGCGGAGGGACGGCTGCGGATGGCGGTCGTCTTCCAGGACGCCCGGCATGCGGAATGGGCTCTGTGGGAGCACGCTCCGGGGGTGGAGGTGCTGGCTCCGGAGTGGTTGCGGGCGGGGCTGGGTGAGCGGGCGAGGGCTGTGGCGAGGCTCTACGACGACACTTCGCCGGAGCACTGAAACCCGCTGTCCCTCCTGCGGCAGCCGTGCCAAGATCACCCGCATGAGCGTGCGCTTTCCCTCCCCCCTGCGTCCCGGTGACCGTGTCGGCGTGACCTCGCCGTCGAGCGGAGTGCCCGAGGCACTGCGTGCCCGCCTCGAGGTGGCCGTCGGTGACGTGCGCGCAAAGGGCTACGAGGTCGTCGTCGGACGGTGCATGGACGGTTCGGGGCACGTCAGCGACTCGGCCGCCGAGCGTGCGGACGAACTCATGTCGATGCTGACCGACCCCACCATCAAGGCGATCGTGCCGCCCTGGGGCGGAGAGACCGCGATCGACCTGATCCCGCTGCTGGACTGGGACCGGCTGCGTGAGGCGGAACCCACCTGGGTCGTCGGCTACTCCGACATGTCGACCCTGATCACGCCCCTGACGCTGCTCACCGGCACGGCGACGCTGCACGGCAACAACCTGATGGACACGCCGTACCGCGTCGCGGAGGGGCTGCTGTCGTGGTTCGACATCGTGACCGCACCGCCGGGCCACACCTTCACCCAGACACCGCCCGGACGCCACCGCACCGTCGGCTTCGACGACTTCGCCACGTTCCCCGACGTACGGGAGTACACGCTCGACACGGAGGGCGGCTGGACGCGTCTGGACGGCGAAGGGGACGTGGAGGCGGAGGGCAGGCTGATAGGCGGCTGCGTCGAGACGCTGTGCAACCTCGCGGGGACGCCCTACCTCGACGTGTCGGCGTTCACCCGCGACAGGGCGCCCGAAGGGCTGCTCGTGTACGTCGAGGTGTGCGACAGCGACGCGTTCACCGTCTGCCGTCATCTGCACGGCATGAAGCTCGCCGGGTTCTTCGAGGGTGCGAACGCGGTGCTGGTGGGCCGGACCGCCGCGCCGGACAGTCCGTCCCTCACCCAGCACGAGGCCGTCCTCGACGCGCTCGGGTCTCTCGGCGTGCCGATCATCGCCGACGTCGAGTGCGGACACGTCCCGCCGTACATGCCGATCGTCAACGGCGCGTACGGGCGTGTGGTGCATGCGGCGGGGCGCAGCGCGTTGACGCAGACGCTGCGGTGAGAGGGCGGGAGGCGCACGAGGAGCGCGGTGACCTGTCATGCGGTGCGCGTCTCGGCGCCCACAGCGCCGTGTCCACCTCACTGGCCCGGCTCGGTGACCGCACACTGCGTGAACTGGTGGACGCTGCGCGGCCGTTGGGGTCGGGCATCGGCGGCGAGCGGGTGCTGGCGGACGTCGACGGCACTCAGGTCTTCGTCAAACGAGTACGGCTGACCGATCTGGAGCGACGGCCGGAAAATCTGCACTCCACGCGGAACCTCTTCGAGCTGCCGCTCTTCTGTCATTACGGGGTCGGCGCGATCGGCGGCCCGGGCTTCGGCGCGTGGAGGGAGCTGGCCGTACACCGCATGACGACGAACTGGGTGATCGCCGGCCGGTACGAGGGCTTCCCGCTGCTGCACCACTGGCGAGTGCTGCCGGACAACGGCCGGCCACTCCCCGAGGAACTGGCCGATGTGGAAAGGGCCGTGAACCATTGGGGAGGCGGGGCCGAGGTGAGGCACCGCATCGAGGCGCTGCAGCGGTCCTCCGCGAGTCTGCTCCTGTTCCTGGAGTACATCCCGCGGAACCTGCACGACTGGCTCGGTGAGCGGATGACCGCCGGCGGGGAGGCCGCCGAGCGGGCATGCGCCATGGTGGACGACGAACTGAGAGCCGGCCTCGCGTACATGAACGCCAACGGGCTGCTGCACTTCGACGCGCACTTCGAGAACATCCTCACCGACGGCCGGCGGCTCTTCTTCACCGACTTCGGGCTAGCGTTCTCGTCCCGTTTCGACCTGGGGCGGGCCGAGGCGGAGTTCTTCGGGCAACACCGCCTGTACGACCGGTGCTACGCCGTCACGCATCTCGTGAACTGGCTGACCGTCGCTCTGCTCGGACACGAGCCTGAGGAACGCAGAGCGTTCGTGCGGGAGTGCGCGGAAGGGGCCCGGCCAGGGCAGATGCCGGCCGCGATCGCCGATGTCGTCGCCCGGTACGCGCCGGTCGCGGAGGTGATGGGGGACTTCTGCCACCGGTTCCGGACGGTGAGCCGGACGGCTCCTTTCCCGTTCAACGCGATACGGCAGAGACTGGAGAAGTGTGACCAGTGAGCAACCAGGGGGTCCATGGACTCGGTCGTGCACACGTCCGTCGCGGATCAGCTGTTCGGGCAGGTGGAGATCGAACTCGACCATGCGGGCGGCACGCTGTGCGTGAGCGGAGGCGGGCTTCCGACCGTCGAGATCCGGCGCAGCCCGGACACCGAGGTGGCGACGCGCGTGCCGATCGGCACGCGCGACCCCGACCGGCTCACCCTGCTCGTCGACGGTGACGAGGAGACGCTCCGTCCTGCGAAGGGATTCCTGTCCCGGAGGTCGTACCGGGTGGAGGTCGTCTCGGCGACGCGGGACCGCCGGTATGTGCTGGTGCCGAACTCCACCGAGACAAGCCGCCTGCTGCGGGACAAGCGGCGGCTCGGCGTCCTCACCTCGACCGGCGACGGGAAGGTCACGGTCGAGTGGGAGAACGGTGAGCGCCGTTCAACGGCCGCTCCGGAGCCGTACGACGCGGCCGTGGGCTACGCCCTCGCCGCCGCCTACGGGACCGGAGCGGAACCGATGTGGCACGAGGCGTTGGACGCGGTGACGGAACTCTGGCCCTGAGGGATCACCGCCCGGTGAGCGACTGCCACTCCTCTTCCGGCAGGCCGAGCAGGCGTTCCGTCTCCCGCGGGGGTGGCAGCGGGCCGTGGTCCGCCGTCACCTGGAGGGCCGACGCCGCGGTGATGTGCCCCAGACGCACGGCGCGGGTCGGGGTTTCGCCGCGCAGCACGCCCGTCAGGAAGCCCGCCGCGAAGGCGTCCCCCGCTCCCACCGGTTCCACCACCCGCGTCCGCAGCGCGGGGACAGTGGTCGGACCGCCGGGCGTGAAGGCCGTGACCGTCCGGGCCCCGTCCTTGACCACGACGACCCGTGGGCCGGGTAGCAGCCCCTGTACCTCCTCGGCGGTGAGGTCCCTTCCCCACAACCCCTGTGCTTCGTCCAGGCCGACGAGAACGATGTCGGCCTGGTTGGCGAGTCGCCGGAGGACCGGCGCCGCGACGTCCGCGGGCCACAGAGCGGCGCGGTGGTTGACGTCGAAGCTGACGGCGTACGGGCGTCGGGCGGGTGACGGTGCCAGCGCGCGGTCCATGAGGGCGCGGCAGGACGTCGAGAGGGCGGGGGTGATGCCGGAGAAGTGCAGCAGCCGGGCCCTCGTCACCGGCTCCCGGTCGAGCAGTTCCGGGCCCAGGGCGGAGGCGGCCGAGCCGGAGCGGTAGTAGTGGACGCAGGTGCCGTCGGGGCCCGGGTTCTTCACCATCAGTCCCGTGGGGCGGCACGGGTCGGTCCGGACGTACGACACGTCGACGCCCGCCGCGGACACGGCGGTGAGGACGCGGCGGCCCAGGGGGTCGTCGCCGACGGCCGAGAGCCAGACGGCGGGAATGCCGTGGTCGGACAGGTACATCGCGACGTTGGACTCCGCTCCGGCCACGGCGAGCCGCAGACGGTCGGCGTCCTCCAGCGGCTCGGGCGGGTCGGGGGTCAGGGCGGCCATCGTCTCGCCGACACAGACCACATGGCCCTCGGCGGGGATGAGGTCGGTGTTCACAGCGGCTCCGGGAGGGGGAACTCAGGCCGGTACGGGGCGGCGGGAAGTCCGGGTACGGCGACCCGTGTGCTGAAGAGCGCGCCGTCGTCCGGGCCCGGATCCTCGAGGCCCAGGTGTGCAGAAGTGATGTGGAGGGTGCGGCCCTGGAGGCACACCCCGGCCGGCTGGCGGGCCGGCAGGCGCACCGTGTGGTCGAGGCTGCCGTCCGGGAGGTGACGGCGGACGGTGCCGGTGCCCCAGACGGCGACCCACACCGCGCCCTCGGCGTCGACCGTCATGCCGTCCGGGCTGCCGTCCTCGACGCGGACGAACTCCTCCGGGCTGCCGAGCGCGCCCGTCGCGGGGTCGACAGGGTACCGGCGGACGAGGCCCCGGGCGCTGTCGGCCAGGTACATGAGGCGGCCGTCCGGGGTGAAGGCCGGGCCGTTGGGGATCGTGATGCCGTCCAGGACGCGGTGGACCGTGCCGTCCGGGTCGACGCGGTACAGGGAGCCCGCGTTCGTCTCGCCGTCGTAGGACATGCTGCCCGCCCAGAAGCGGCCGGCCGGGTCGGCGGTGGCGTCGTTCATGCGCATGCCCTCCCCCTCCGGTCGTGCCAGCCAGTGCGGTGTGCCGTCCGGGGTGAGCAGGCACACGCCGGTGTCCGCCGCGGCGATCCAGTGGTCGGGGTGGCCTGCCACCGGGGCCACCGCACCCAGCGCGCACGGCAGGCGGGTCAGCGTGCGGAGGGGCGCCGCCGGGTCGTCGGGAGCGGTCAGCAAACGGCCTGCGAGGAGGTCGACCAGCACGAGACGGCCGTCGGCGTGGCGGATGCCTTCGCCGAGTTCGAGTCGGTCGGGGCGCGTGGGCCGTGGTACGCCGGTCACCGGCCCGCCTCCCCCACGGCTGCCGTGAACGCCCTGGTACGGGCTCGCAGAGCGGGGAGGCTTCCGCCGTCGGCCGCGTCCCCGACCAGCGGGGAGCCGACGCCTACCGCCGTCGCACCGGCGGCCAGATGAGCGCGGGCCGCTTCCTCGTCGACGCCTCCGACGGGGACGAACAGCTCGTGCGGGAAGGGGCCGCGCAGCGCCTTGACGTACGCCGGTCCCCCGGCCTGCTCCGCGGGGAAGATCTTCAGCGCCGTCGCGCCCAGCGCGCGGGCGGTGACCATTTCCGTCGGCGTGAACACGCCCGCGAGCACCGGAAGTTCGAGTGCGCGGGCCGTGCTCACCGCCTCGCCGAGAGCGGGCGTGACGAGGAAGTCGGCGCCGGCGTCACGCGCCGCGCGGGCGTCGTCGGCGGTGAGGACGGTGCCCGCGCCCAGCGGGCGGGCGTCGCCCAGGGCGGCTCGGGCCCGCGCGATCACCGTCAAGGCGTCGGCCCCGGTGAGCGACACCTCGATCAGCTCGACGCCCTCCTCGGCCAGCGTCAGCACGGTGCTCAGCGACGCGTCGGCGTCGCCGCCGCGCACGATGGCGAGCAGGCGGTGGGTGGCCAGCGCGGCCTTGAGATCCACCACGGTTTCCCTTCAGTACGTCATCAGTACGTCAGTACGGCTTCGAGTACGGAGAACAGTCGGTCGGGGCGGGGCTCAGACCCGGGTGTCCCTCATGGGCAGCCGCAGTCCGCGGTCACGGTGAGACGCCACCCGACCTCGCCTGAGGGCGGTACGCGCGCCGCGTCCCCGTCACCCGCCTCCGCCAGATCGAACACCCTCCCCAGCATCGGTTCCACGCCCGTGCTGCGATACGGATGGTCTTCGGGCCAGCCGCCGAGGTTCCGCCACAGGGCGACCGACAACGGCTGTCCCTCGGCCTGGAGGGACAGGCTCAGCCGGTCCTCCGGGCCGTCGTGGACGCAGGCGCGGCCGGTGGCCACGACCGCGCCGACCGCCGTCCCGTCGTCCGGACCGATCCGGTCCAGGCGCAGTCCGTGCGGGGCGGGCCACTCCCCCTCCAGCCAGGGCGCTCCGGCGGGCCACGGCTCCTTCAACAGGGGTGCAGCCTCCGGGTACAGGCGGGTCGACGCCCCCGGTGCCGCGTGCAGCACCGCCCTGTCTGACAGGGCGAGCAGCGCGTGGGCCGCCCAGACGAAGCGGAACCCGGGGTCGGCCGTGAGCGTGTAGTCGATCTCCGCACGGTCGCCCAGGACGCGGATGCGGCGGGTCAGGCCGAAGCGCTCGCAGTCGACCCGGTCGGTGTCTCCGTCCCGGTACCAGTGGCGCGCCCACGCGTCCCCGTGGTCGGGGGTGCCCCGCACGGTGGGAACGCACTCCTCCAGGCCGCCCGCGTCGACGAAGGCGTCCCCCGGTGCGACGGCCGTCCGTCCCGACGCCTCTCGTCGCCACAGCCATTCGCGGTCGCCCGCCCTGAGGGAGGTCCAGCGTCCGCCGTTGACCAGGTCGGTGGTGATCCGCGGTGGCACCGTGCTCACCACTCCGCGAAGGAGCCGTCGGCATGGCGCCACACGGGGTTGCGCCAGGCGTGTCCGGCGCGGTCGGCGGCGCGTACGGCGGTCTCGTCGACGGTGATGCCGAGGCCGGGGCGGTCTCCGCGTACGGCCTGGCCGGCGACGAAACGGAACGGCTCGGGGTCGACGACGTAGGAGAGGAGGTCGGCGTCCTTGTTGTAGTGGATGCCGCGGCTCTGCTCCTGGATGAGGAAGTTCGGTGTGGCGAACGCTACTTGGAGGCTGGCGGCGAGGGCGATCGGGCCGAGCGGGCAGTGCGGGGCGAGCAGGGCGCCGTAGGTCTCGGCGAGGGAGGCGATGCGGTGCACCTCGGAGATGCCGCCCGCGTGGGAGAGGTCGGGCTGGGCGACGGCGACGCCGGCGTTCAGGACGGGGAGGAACTCCGCGCGCGAGTAGAGGCGCTCGCCGGTGGCGAGGGGTACGGGGCCGGCGGCGACCAGGCCGGGCAGCAGGTGGCCCTGCTCGGGGACGACGGGCTCCTCGACGAACAGCGGGTGCAGGGGGGCGAGCTCGGTGAGGATGCGGCGTGCGGTGGCGGCGGTGAAGCGGCCGTGGAAGTCGACTGCGACGTCACGCTCGGGGCCGAGCACCTCACGGGCCGCGGCCACCCGGGCGACGACGGCGGCGGTCTCGGCGGGAGTGGAGAGCGGGGAGGTGGCGCCGGCGGCGTTCATCTTCACCGCGGTGAAGCCTGCCTCGACCTGGGCGGTGATCTGCTCGCGCAGTCCGGCCGGTTCGTCGCCGCCGACCCAGGCGTAGACGCGGACGGTGTCGCGGACGGGGCCGCCGAGCAGGGCGTGCACGGGGGCGCCGTAGGCCTGTCCCGCGATGTCCCACAGGGCCTGGTCGAGTCCGGCGACGGCGCTGGAGAGGACGGGGCCGCCACGGTAGAAGCCGCCCTTGGTGAGCACCTGCCAGTGGTCCTGGATGCGCAGCGGGTCCTGGCCGAGGAGGTGCTCGGACAGCACGTCGACGGCGCTGCGCACCACTTCGGCGCGGCCCTCGACGACGGGCTCGCCCCAGCCGACGATCCCGTCGTCGGTCTCCACGCGGCAGAACAGCCAGCGCGGCGGGACCAGGAACGTTTCTATGCGGGCGATCTTCACTGCGTGCCGGGGCCTTCCGTCTCGTCGTCGCCGTCGATCCGTTCCAGGTCGCGGCCGGCCTGGTCGAGCAGGGCCCGCATGGCGGCCTCGGCGGCGTCCGGGTCCTGCTCGCGCACGGCGTCGAGGACAGCCTGGTGGGCGGGTACGGGGTTCTCGCTGTGCGGGGAGCTGTGCACGATGCGGTCGCGGTGGGCCAGGCCCGACTCGATGACCATCTCCATGCGTTCGAGGAGTTCGTTGTGGGTGGCCTGCAGCAGGGCCCGGTGGAAGGCGAGGTCGGCCGCGACGGCGTGGCCTGCGTCGCTGTCGTCCTCCCCCATCGCCCGGATGGCGTCGTCGAGGGCGGCGAGATCGTCGGGGGTGCGCCGCTCGGCGGCGAGCCGGACCGCGGCCGGTTCGATGATGGCGCGCACCTCGGCGAGGTTGTGCAGCAGGGCGCGGTCGGCCTCCGTGGTGCGTCCGCCCTCGAACTGCCAGCGCAGCACGTCGGCGTCGAGCAGGTTCCAGTCGCCGCGCGCCCGGACGAAGGTGCCGCGTTTCTGGCGTGCGTCGACCATGCCCTTGGCGGCGAGGACCTTCAGCGATTCGCGCAGGGCGGTGAGGCTCACGTCGAGTTCGCTCTGCAGGGCCACCAGGTCGAGAGTGGCGCCTTCGGGGATCTCCCCACCCAGGATGCGGCGGGCCAGGGCTTCCACGGTCTGGCCGTGCACACCACGACGGGCGTAGGGCGTCATGTCGGAGAGCCTTTCTGCTGCGGGATACGGTCGGTGATCGTCATGCGGAGGCCTTGACGACGCTCCAGCCGCCGTCCACCACGAGGTGCGAGCCGGTGACGAAGGACGCGTCGTCGCTGCCCAGGAAGGCTATGGCGGCGGCCACCTCGGCGGGGGTTCCGAAGCGCCGGGCGGCGGTCTGGGCGACGCTGCGGGCGCGTTCGTCGGCGGGCACCCTGTCCCAGGCCGCGGTGAGGATGGGCCCGGGCAGGACGGCGTTGACGCGGATCTCGGGTCCGTATTCCACGGCGAGCTGCCCGCACAGGGAGAGCAAGGCGCCCTTGGATGCGGCGTAGGCGGGGTGTCCGGGGATGCCGGCGTGGGCGTGGACGGAGGAGGTGAGCACGACCGCGCCGTGACGTTCCCGCAGGTCGTCGAGGAGGGCGCGGAAGCCGAGGAAGCTGCCGGTGACGTTGACGGAGAGCTGTCGCCGCCAGGAGTCGAGGGACAGTTCGTGGGCGGGGGCGACCTCCACGGTGTAGGCGTTGCCGACGAGCAGGTCCACGGGGCCGAAGGTGTGCGCGGCGTCCACGACGCGGTCCCAGTCGGCCTCGGCGGACACGTCGGCGCGGACGAACAGCGCGCGCCCGCCGGCGCCGGTGATGCGGGCGGCGACGGTCTCGCCGGCCGCCCCGGCGACGTCGGCGAGGACGACGGCCGCTCCTTCCTGCGCCAGGCGCTCGGCCGTGGCGGCTCCGATGCCGGAGGCGGCTCCGGTGACCACGGCGGTGCGGCCGTGGTAGCGGTCGCCGTGGCGTCGTGCTGGCTGGTCCATCGTGGGATCCGGCTCCTTCGGTGTGACGGTGAGGTTCGGGCAACCTTGCCGGGGAGGGCTATCGCCTTACCAGCTCGACCAGTTCGGCGTCGTGGCGGGCGGTCCATGCGAACGGCAGGCCGTAGTGGAGCAAATGGGCGCCGGAGTACGCGGCGCCGGTGTGCGGGTCGTGGTAGCGGGCGGCGGGGTCGAGGCCGCGCGGCCGCAGCCGGGCCGGGCGGCCGGGGACGAGCGGGGCGCCGTCGAGCCGTCCGGTGCTGAAGGCGGCCACGACGGTGCGGGTCCCGTCGGGGGCGTCGTACTGGACGCCGCAGGTCGGTTCGTCCGGGGTGCCCAGGAGGCGTGCCTCCCCGTGGTGGATCACGTCCCGCACCTGCTTGTAGCGGGCGATCCACCGGGCCGCCTCGGTGCGCTGTTCCGGGGTCCAGGCGCGCAGGTCGGCGCCGACGCCGAGGACGCCGCACATCGCGGTGACGAAGCGGAAGGCGAGGCTGCGCGGGCGCGGGTCGAAGACGCCGGCCGCGTCGGTGACCCAGGAGCTCATCACGTGCGGGGCGTGGGCGTGCAGGAAGCCGTACTGGATGCGCAGCCGGTCGAGGGGGGCGGTGTTGTCGCTGGGCCAGACGACGTCGGTGCGGGCGAGGGTGGCGTGGTCGACGCGTCCGCCGCCGCCCGCGCAGCCCTCGACGGTGACGTGCGGGTGGGCGGTGCGGAGGTGGTCGAGGACGCGGAGGTAGCCGGTGACGTGGGAGGCGTCCAGGTCGAGGAGGTCGGCTGGTCCCGCGCCGGGGCGGCCGCGTTCGGTGGGCGGGCGGTTCATGTCCCACTTGAGGTAGCTGATGTCGTAGCTGGTGAGCAGCCGGTCGAGAGTGGCGACGACGAAGTCCTGGACGTCGTCGCGGCCGAGGTCGAGGAGGAGCTGGTTGCGGACCAGGCGGGCGGGGCGGTCGTCGATCCGGTAGACCCAGTCGGGGTGTTCGGCGTGCAGGCGGCTGCCGGGGCTGACCGCCTCGGGCTCCACCCACAGGCCGAAGTCGAGACCCAGCGCGCGGACTTCGGCGACGAACGTGTCGAAGCCTTCGGGGAAGGCCTTCGGGTCCGGGTACCAGTCGCCGAGTCCCCCGGTGTCGTCGGTGCGGCCGGTGAACCAGCCGTCGTCGACGACGAACAGCTCCGCGCCGATGTCGGCGGCCGCCTTCGCCAGGTTCAGCTGGCCGGCGGCGTCGACGTCGAAGCCGGTGGCCTCCCAGGAGTTGTAGAGCACCTTGCGGGTGCGGTGGAGACGCTCGCCGGAGAGCAGGCGTTCGTAGCGGTGCTGGACGCGGGCCAGTCCGTCGAGCCCTTCAGGGCTGAACGCGCAGGCCAGCCGGGGTGTGGTGAGGGTGTCGCCGGGGGTGAGGAGCACCGCGCCCTCGTGCGGGACGCGTCCGGCGCGGACGCGTACGGCTCCGCCCGGTTCGGCCTCCGCGGTGATGTGCCAGTTGCCGGGCCACTCCAGGGCCACGCCGTAGGCGGGCGCGGGGCCGTCCTGTGGCGCGGAGCGGTCCTGCAGGGCCAGCCAGGGCGCGTAGGCGTGTCCGGGGACGCCTTGGACGCTGCCCATGGTGAAGGTGCCGCGTGTCAGGTCGAGTTGGGTGCGCTGGAACTCCTGGGACCACTGACCGGTGAGGTACGTCAGCCGTACGCCGTCGGGTGCGGGGACGTTGACGGCGGCGGAGTCGAACCGCTCCAGTCGCAGCGGCTCGTCACCTGTGCAGGTGTGCTCGGTCCAGCGCAGGACGACGTCGGCGCCGGGGACGGTGGCGTAGCACAGGACCGTCCGCAGGCCGAGGACGTCGTCGGTGAAGGCCAGTCGCAGCGAGCCCTCCCCCGTCTCGGCGCCGTCGAACTCCCACCACACCCCACGCTCACGGCCCGGGCGGGATGCCACGAGGTCGGAACCGGTGAACGGACGCATACCGTACGGCAGATACTCCGCGGGGGCGGCGTCGGCGGGGGTGAGGAAGTGGGTGCGCCGGGACCGGTCGAGGGCGGAGGGGCCGTCCTCGCAGCCGTGCGGTCCCCAGGCGTCGAGTTCGGCCCAGCGTCCGTCCGGGGAGAGGCGGACGGTGTAGCTGGTGGTGTCGGTACGCAAGGTCCAGCGGTCGTGGGTCACTTGACGGCTCCCAGGTTGAGGCCCGCCACGAAGTGCCGCTGGAATCGGAGGAACACGGCGACGGTGGGCGCGGCGGCGATGACGGATCCGGCGGCGATGACGTTCCACATGGACACGTACTGACCCTGGAGTCCGATGAGGGCAGCGGTGATGGGCATCTTGGTGTCGCTGCGCAGCACGGTGATGGCCCACAGCAGGTCGTTGAAGATCCAGGTGAACGACAGGGCGCTTAGGGCGGCCAGGGCGGGGCGGGTGAGGGGCAGGATGATCCGCCAGAAGATCTGCCAGGGGCCGGCTCCGTCGACCACGGCGGCCTGCTGGATCTCGGCGGGGATGGCGCGCATGAAGCCGTGCAGGACGAAGACGTAGAAGCCGACACCGAAGCCGATCTGCACGCCGATCAGGGCGGTCAGGGTGTCGTACACACCCATGAGTTCGCTGAGCTTGGACACGGGGATGAGCAGGATCTGCGGCGGCAGCAGGTTGCCTCCGAGCATCAGCAGCAACAGCGTGCGCCGGAGAGGCAGTTCGTACCGGCTGAGGGCGAAGGCGGCCATGGAGGCGAGGCCGAGGGTGACCAGCACGGCCGGGACCGTCACCAGCAGGCTGTTGATCAGGGCGCGCTGCTGGCCGCCGTCGACCCAGGCCTGGCGGAAGTTGTCGAGGGTGAACGAGTGCGGCCAGCTGCCGAGGCCGTTGGCGGCGATGTCGTCGAAGGAGCGCAGGCTGGTCACCAGGACCAGGGCGATGGGCAGCAGCCAGAGCAGCGCGAGGGTCCCGGCGCCGAGGTGGAAGCCGGCGGTGGCGGCGCGGCGGCGGCGTACGGCCGCGGAGGTGGTCGTCATCAGTCGGCCTCCCGGAAGGCACGGACGAGGTAGGAGCAGATGACGCCGAAGGCGAGGACGAAGATGACGACGGCGAGGGCGGAGCCGTAGCCGAGGCGCAGGGACTGGAAGGCGGTCGAGTACATGTAGGTGCTCAGCAGCTCGGACGAGTGGTAGGGGCCGCCTCGGGTCAGGGACCACACCACGTCGAAGGAGCGCAGGGAGTCGATGACGATGACGGAGAGGACGACGGCGTTGACGCTGCGCAGCTGGGGCAGGGTGACGTGCCGGAAGCGTTGCCAGGTCGAGGCGCCGTCGACCCTGGCCGCCTCGTGGAGGGCGGGGTCGATGCCCTTGAGCCCGGCCAGGTAGAGCACCATGACATAGCCGATCTGCCGCCAGAGCGCGGGCACGATGACGGCGTAGAGGGCGGTGTCCTGGTCGGCGAGCCAGGCGTGCCGGAGGCTCTCCAGGCCCACCGATTCGAGGACCTGGTTGAGGACGCCGTCGGGCTGGTAGATCGCCTGCCAGACGAGGGCGGTGGCGACCAGGGAGAAGACCACCGGCAGGAACAGGGCGGCCCGGTAGAAGCCGATGCCGCGGCGTTCCTGCTGGAGCAGCAGCGCGGTGGCGAGGCCCAGGAGCGCGGACAGGCCGCCGAAGAGGACCAGCCAGAGCACGGTGTGCCAGGTGGCGCTGCGGAAGGTGTCGTCGCCGGCCATCTCCCGGAAGTTGTCCAGGCCGACGAAGGTGGGCGCGGACACGCCGTCCCAGTCGGTGAGGGCCAGGTAGAAGCCCTGGAGCGCGGGCCAGAACACCCAGAGGGCCTCGGCGAGCAGCGGGACCATGACGAAGGCGAGCACCAGCGGGGGTGTGCGGCGGGCGGCTCCCCGGCGCCGCCCGCCGCGGGACGGTACGGGGGCCGGGGAGGTGCTCTTGGCCGCGGTCAGGACGGCCACGTCAGGCGTTCCAGATCTTCTCGGCGTCGCGCTGCCAGGTGGTGAGGACCGAGCCGACGGACTTGGGTTCGGCGAGGAAGCGGGTGAGCGCGTTGTCCGCGGTGGGCTGGAGGGCGTCGCTGGAGTCGCGGTTGAAGAACTGGGTGATCTCGGCGGCGTCCTCGACGTGCCTGCGTCCCTTGACGACGAGGGGGGTGCCGGCGTCCTCGGCGTCGGGGTGGCAGGGAAGGACGGTGCCGGAGGAGCCCTTGATGTAGATCTCCTGGGCCTCGGCGGTGCCGAGGAAGCGCATCAGGTCGATCACCTCTTCGCGGCGGCCGGTGCGGGCGCCGGCGAAGTAGCCGTCGGTGGGCGCCTCTTCGGCGAGGGGGACCTTCGGGTCGATGACAGGGAAGCGGAAGAAGTCGATGTCGTCCAGGGCGTCCTTCGGGGCGGCGTCGGCGAAGAAGGTGCCGATGAGCATCATGGCGCTGCGGCCGTTCAGCATCGAGGTGGACGCGTCCTGGAAGGCGACGGCGGTGCCGTCCGGGTCGAAGTACGGCAGCACCTCCTGCCAGCGGTCGAAGACCTTGCGCACCTCCGGGTCGTCGAAGCGGCGCCGCCCGGCGAGGAGGTCCCGGTGGTACGCGGCGCCGTTGACGCGGATGTTCAGGTAGTCGAACCAGGCGGAGGCGACCCAGGCGGTGTTGCCGCCGGCGCCGAGGCCGATGGGGGTGATGCCCTTGCTCTTGAGCCGGTCGCACAGGTCGAGGAACTCGTCCCAGCTCTTGGGTTCGCTGACGCCCCACTTCGCGAAGTTCGACTTCCGGTAGAACATGCCCCACCAGTAGTAGGTGGTGGGCACGAACACCTTCTTGCCAGAGCTCGCGGTGCACAGGGTGTTCAGTGCGTCGGAGTAGCCGCGCAGTTCGGGGGACGCCCAGACCTCGCCGAGGTCGAGCAGCAGGTCTTTGCGGGCGTAGGCGTCGGCGACCGAACCGGGGTACCAGGTGTAGACGTCCGGCGGGTTGGCGGAGGTGAGGTACGTCGGCAGCTGGGTGCGGAAGGTCTCTGCGGCGACCGTGTTGAGCCGGACCTCGCCCTTCTTTCCGTAGGCGGCGACGAGGTCCTCCATCGCGGCCTTGGCCTGGGGGGCGGACAGGTTGGACTGGAGGGT
Organism: Streptomyces sp. NPDC014764; assembly: GCF_043082785.1. NCBI lineage: Bacteria > Bacillati > Actinomycetota > Actinomycetes > Kitasatosporales > Streptomycetaceae > Streptomyces > Streptomyces sp. NPDC014764. The sequence continues at coordinate 100,521 of NZ_JBIBXY010000005.1, forward strand.
CACCGCGCCGCCGGAGGAGCTCTTGCCGGAGGAGCCGGAGGTGACGCAGCCGCTGAGCAGGGCCGCCGTGCCGGCGGCGCCGAGCCCGGCGAGGAACCGTCGTCGGCTGGGCTGGTGGTGGGTCATGAGCACTCCCTGGGGATCCGCGCGGCGGGGACCGGCTCCGGTGGGTGCGGGCGCTGGTCGCGGCGCGTACAGGTTCGCGTGGCGGGGGCGCCACGTCAAGGATAATTACTAATTAATGAGCGGGTCGCCTGGCGGGCGAGACGCGAGGACAGGGGCGGGGCCGCCGGGGGGGCGGGCGGGGCGCCGGTGTCACGGCGAAGACTGTGGCTGCGGAACGAGTCGCTGTCAAGGATTATTACTAATTAATCTGCGACGGGTGAGGTCCCTCGCGGCAGCAACTCTTAATTTAGGAATTATTGTTGACGCGGGTGGGAGGTGGTTGCAGGATCCCTGGCAACATCCCGCAGGCGCACGTCCGTTGACGGACCATGACGCGACCCCCTGAGCCGGGCGCACGCCTGATCGGACAGCGAAGGATCCGAAGTGAAACGACAACTCACCGTCCTGCTCGCCCTCCTGACGGCGCTGCTGGTCGTGCAGGCACCCGCCCAGGCCGCTCCCCCGGCCGCCGGCGGAGGGAGCGCACCGCCGGTGCTGAGCCCGACGCCGTACATGGGCTGGAACACCTACTACGCGCTCGGCGGCGACCCGACCGACGCGGAGATCAGATCGATCGCCGACTTCCTGGTCAGCAGCGGTCTGCGCGACGCCGGTTACGAGTACGTGTGGATCGACGGCAACTGGGCGGCGCCGACACCGCGCAGCGAGGCCGGCGACCTGGTCCCCAACCCCGACCAGTTCCCCCACGGGCTCGAGCCGCTCGTCGACTACATCCACGCGAAGGGCCTCAAGGCCGGCATCTACACCGACGCGGGGCCCTACATCCCGGGCAAGTGCGGACTCGGCAGCGGCGGTCACTACCAGCGGGACGCGGACCGGTTCGCCGCCTGGGAGTTCGACGCGGTGAAGGTGGACTACCTCTGCGGGATCGCCGCGGACCTCGACCCCAGGACGGTGTTCACCGAGTTCGCTCGGGCGTTGCGGAACAACGCCAGCGACAGGCCCATGCTCTTCAACCTCTGCAACCCGGTGACCTCCCCCGACTGGGGCGACTACCCGGAGGAGCAGCAGTCGACGTACTCCTGGACCTACGCGCCGGGCATCGCGCAGTCCTGGCGGACGTACACGGACGTCGGGTTCGTGGGCGAGATCAAGTTCAAGGACGTGCTGCGCAACTACGACGCGAACGCGCGGCATCCCGAGGTGGCCGGGCCGGGCCGCTTCAACGACCCCGACTACCTCGGTCCCGAACTTGGCATGTCCGACGAGGAGTTCCGTACGCAGATGACGCTCTGGTCGGTGGCGGCGGCGCCGCTGGTGATCGGCAGCGACGTACGGAAGCTGAGCGGGACGTCGCTCGGCATCCTGACCGACCGCGACGTCCTCGCGATCAACCAGGACGAGGCCGCCGTCCAGGCGGTGCGGGTCGGGCCCGCCGGGACGACGGAGACGTGGGTGAAGCCCCTCGCCGACGGTGACCGTGCGGTGGTCCTGCTGAACCGGGGCGACAGTCCCGCGACGCTGACGACGACGGCCAGCAAGGTCGGGCTGACCGGTGGTCGCTTCACGCTGAAGGACGTGTGGACGGACCGGATCACGGAGAGCGCGGGGACCATCAGCGCGGCTGTGCCGGCCCACGGTGCCGCTCTGTTCCGGATCGGACGGGCGTCCGGGAAGCCGGGCGCGCCGCATGTCGTCGCCGGGCTGCCGCAGGTGACGGCGGTCGGCGGGGACGCGGTGCCGGCGGGGGTCGCTCCGGTGGCGGCCGGCGGTGACGACGCCCAGGTCGAGGCCACGGTACGGAACGACGGCGCGCGGCCGGTCGTCGCACCGAGGGTGCGGCTGTCGGCCCCGGAGGGGTGGACGGTGCGGACTGTCGGTACGGCACCGAAGCTGCTGCTTCCGGGGCGCGCGGCGACCTTCGAATTCCGGCTGACGTTGCCCGACGGTGCGGCGCCGGGGGACGCCGCGTTGACCGCGAGGGCGTCGTACGAGGTGCCGGGCAAAGGGCGCCAGGCGCTGACGACGACAGCGGCGCTGAGGGTGGCGCCGACGGCGCCGGAAGGTGACGACGTCGCGCTGTCGCATCACGACTGGATCAGTGCCACCAGTGGCTGGATGAGCCCGACGGTCGACCGGAGCGTGGGCGGCGGGTCGCCGATCAGCATGCTGGGCCAGGTCCACCCGACCGGCCTCGGGGTCGCCTCACCCTCCACCGTCCGCTACTACCTCGGCGACCGGTGCACCCGGCTGCGGACGACCGTCGGCATCGACGACGCCGTCCGCAACGTCGGCCCCGAGGGCGGCACATCGACGTTCCAGGTTCTCGGAGACGGGCGTGTGCTGTTCGACAGCGGCGTGGTGACCCGGGACGCGGTCCGCGAGGCGGATGTGGACGTGACGGGGGTCCGGGTGCTCGACCTGGTGGTCGGGGACGCGGGCGACGGGGGGTACAACGACCGGGCCGACTGGGCGGGGCTGAACGTGAGCTGCTGAACGGAGGTGTCGTCGCGGCCGCATCTCGATCCGCCCGGTGGGCGGCCGGGGTGCGGCTGTGCGACGCCCTGCGGGCCTGGCGGACCCGGGAGGGGCGCCCCGCCGTGCGCGCAGGAGATCAAGGACGGCGCCCTACTCAGGTCAGAAGCCGTGCTTGATCGACGACACGCTCGCCTGCAGACTGCTCCCCCATGAGACAGATCGAGACCGGCGATGAGTGACGGCCTGCCCTGCTTCCGCTATCACCCGGACCCCGTAGCCACCGGCTCCATCCGCGCGTCCGCCGACAGGTGCGTGTGCTGCGGGCGCAGCAGGGGCTGGATCTACACGGCCACCTTCTACGCGGAGCACGACGTCGACGGGCCCTTCTGCCCGTGGTGCATCGCTGACGGCAGCGCGGCCGAACGCTTCGAGGGCGACTTCACCGACTGCTACGGGCTCGACGACGTCAGCATGGACGTCGTCCACGAGGTCACCCGACGTACGCCCGGCTTCCACGGCTGGCAGCAGCCGCACTGGCTGACCCACTGCGGGGACGCCGCCGCCCTGGTCGGCGAGGTCGGACACGCGGAGCTGGCGCGACACCCGGAGGCCCTCGAGCAGCTCGGCGACTTCGTGACTCATCTGGGCGGGGATGCCGCGGCCGTGCTGTTCCGCTGCACGGTGTGCGGCAGGCATCTCGCCTACGCGGACGCCGGCTGAGAGTCAATGAGACGTCCCCCGGATACATCGTCGTCCACGCACGCACGGCGGTGCCTGCGGCGCAGGGGCAGTCGGGTTCGTCAGCGTCGCCTGGGACGGCGGAGTGCATGTCTTCGTGCTGGCCACCGTCGTGACCGGGAGGTGTCGCGGCGGCGGCGTGGGGACCTCGCTCGTTCGTCTCGCCGCCGAAGGGAGCCGTGCCGCCGGATGTCGGTGGCTGCACGTCGACTTCGAGGAGCACCTGCCGGCGTTCTACGTCGACGCCTGCGGGTTCCGGACAACGGCTGCCGGGCTGATCGCCCTCTGGTGGCTCCCGGCAGCCGTCCTTCCTCGCGGACTACGGGCGCGTACCGTCCGTCGGCGGGTGCTCCGTGCGGTTCGGGATCGTCTCGCCCTGGATGACCCGGGGAGGCGTGTCCGTCGCCTGCTGCTCCTCCGCCTCCTTCATGGCGCGCGCCTCGGCCTTGAGGATGCGGGCGGACTTGCCCGCGTTGCGGGCCAGTTCGGGGCCCTTCTTGGCCAGCACGATCGCGATGACGACGATGAGGATGATGGCCAGTTCGCTCAGTCCGAACATGGTCTCCCGCTCTCCCTGTCTCTCCGGGTCAGACGTTCACGCCGAAATCGGCGGCGATCCCGGCCAGGCCGGAAGCGTAACCCTGGCCGACGGCGCGGAACTTCCATTCGGCGCCGTTGCGGTACAGCTCGCCGAAGACCATCGCGGTCTCGGTGGACGCGTCCTCGGAGAGGTCGTAGCGGGCGATCTCCGCGCCGCCGCTCTGGTTGACGATCCGGATGAACGCGTTGCGGACCTGCCCGAAGCTCTGGCCGCGGTTCTCGGCGTCGTGGATGGAGACGGGGAACACGATCCGGTCGACCTCGGCGGGCACGGCCGCGAGGTTCACCTTGACGCTCTCGTCGTCGCCCTCGCCCTCGCCGGTGAGGTTGTCACCGGTGTGCTCCACCGAACCGTCGGGGCTGCGCAGGTTGTTGTAGAAGATGAAGTGCTGGTCCGACAGCACCTTGCCGGAGGCGTCAAGGAGCAGGGCGGACGCGTCGAGGTCGTAGTCGGTGCCGGTGGTCGTACGGACGTCCCAGCCGAGGCCGACCAGGACGGCCGTCAGGCCCGGCGCCTCTTTGCTGAGCGAGACGTTGCCGCCCTTGGACAGGGAAACTCCCACGGTGTGCTCCTTCTCGGCGGGTGCGGTCGGGCCCGCGGCTCGGGTCCGGAGCTACGAATCTACATCACTGTAGAGATCGCGCGGCAGGGCGTGGGACCGTACGTTCGGGGCCGTGGCGCCCGAGTGCCCGTGCGGGGCGCACGGCCGGACGGACCGCGGGCGTCTATACGATGTCCGCGCGGCGAACGCACGGCGGCAGGAGGGAGACAGGACGTGGGCGAGCAGCGGCAGCGTCCCCGGCGGCGGGGGCAGGGTGAGCTGGAGGCTCTGGTCCTGTCGGCACTGCGGAAGGCCGACGGCCCGGCCACCGCCGGCTGGGTGCAGGAGCGCCTGGGCGGCGACCTCGCGTACACCACGGTGATCACCATCCTGACCAGGCTGCTGGCCAAGGGCGCCGTCACGCGGGAGCGGGCCGGGCGTTCGTTCGCCTGGACGTGCGCGCTGGACCAGGCGGGGCTGGCCGCCCGGCGGATGCGCAAGGTGCTGGACTCCGAGAGCGACCGTGAGGCCGTGCTGGCCAGCTTCGTGACCGGCCTAGGGCCGGACGACGAGCGGCTGCTGCGGGAGCTGCTGCGTCCGACGGGGCACGACGGGGAAGACTGAAGCCTCATGGGGGTTTTCGTCTTTCTGCCGCTGGTGCTGCCGCTGACGGCGTGGCCGATCGCGCGCCTGGCCGAGCAGCATCTGCATCCGCGCACCGGGACGCGGCTGCTGACCGGGGTGGCCGCGGTGATGGCGGCCTGCAGCACGCTCTGTCTCGCCCTGGTGATGGTGGTCGGCACGGCCCAGCTGCCCGGGAATCCACTGCCCGACGGCTGGTCGGACCCGGAGGTGCGGGCGGCGGTGCCGTACGACGAAGTGGCGGGCAAGGCGGCGATCCCGGCGCTGTTCGCCCTGCTGGTGGTGTGCGGCCGGACGTGGTGGCGGCATACGCGTATGCGCCGTCGGGCCCATCGGGCGCTGGCGGGGCTGCGGGACACGGAGGTGGCCGTCCTGCCGGACGGAGAGCCGTACGCGTACGCGCTGCCGGGCGGTGGCCGGCGGGACCGCGTGGTGGTCACGACGGGTCTGCTGGAGTGTCTGGAACCGGCCGAGCGGCGGGCGCTGTTCGCGCATGAGCGTGCGCATCTGTCCGCCCGGCACCACCGCTTCCTGCTCACGGTGCGGCTGGCCGCGCAGGCCAATCCGTTCCTGTGCCCGCTGCGTACGGCGGTGTCGTACACGACGGAGCGGTGGGCGGACGAGGACGCGGCGCAGACGGTCGGCAGCCGCCGGACGGTGGCGCGTGCGATCGGCAAGGCGGCACTGGTGTCGCGGGGCGCCCCGGCCGCCACGCCGGGCGGTCTGGCCGGTCTGGCCGCGGCGGGCCCGGTGCCGCGCCGGGTGGCCGCGCTGCTCGGGCCCGCGCCGACGGTGCGTACGTGGCCGTCGCTGTTCACGGCGGTGGGCGTCGCGGCGTGGGGTGCGGCCACGGGAGCCGTCGTGTCGGCCATGTCGTCCGCGAACTCCGCGGTGACGATGGTGCTCATCCTGCACGCGGCGACGCCGCTGTAGAGAGGCCGGAACGCACGGGGGGCCGGCACCGTGACGGTGCCGGCCCCCCGTGGGTCGCGGTCGGTCAGAGGTCGAACTCGTGCGGCGGCAGGTCCAGCGCATAGCACGCCTCGCGGACCACGGCCCTCTCGTCCTTGTCGAAGTCGCCGTCGGCCCCGCCGATGACGATGCCGATCTGGATCACGGCCCGTGCCTCGGCGGGCTTCTTCTTCGCCTTGGCGATCTCCTGCATGACGCTCACCTTGCCGAAGGCGAAGTCGGTGGTGAGCTTGTTCAGGTTGTCCTCGAAGCGGCGGCGCAGGTCGTCGGCCGGGAAATTCTGCAGCACCTCGTTGGTGGCGATGAGCTGCGCGACGCGCTGGCGCTCGGCCGGGTCGACGGTGCCGTCGGCAGCGGCGACGAGCGCGCACATCGCCATGCTGGCGTCCCGGAAGGCGCCGCTCTTCAGGTCGTTCTTCTTCGCCATGAGCTGGGTCTGCATCGACGATGCGGACTCCTTGAGGCGGTCCCACAGGGCCATGGAAGCTCCGTACGTGTCGGGAGGAGGCCCGGACGGAAGGGGGTCGTCCGGGCTCCGGTTGTTTCTACACCACTGTAGAAGTTATCAGCAGGGGGTGGCGGATGCCTCGATCGCGAAGGCGTCGGTCAGCCTTCGTCCTCCTCGTCCCCTTCGAAGAAGTCGCCGACCTCGTCGACGACTTCGGCCGCGACCATCCCGCCGGCGACACCGACGGCGAGGCCCGCGGCTCCCGCCGCGACGGCGGTACCCATACCGGGGCCGCTCCTGTGGTGGCCACCGTGGCCGTGGTCGGCGTGGTGACCGTGCTGGTCGTGCACGGCGTACGGGTCGGCGTGACCGTGGGCGCCACCGTGGCGTTCGGTCAGCTGACGCACCCAGGCGTCCACTTCGGCGTTCCAGTCGCGGGAGTCGTGGTGACCGACGGTGAAGCGCGTCAGCGCGTCGTGTCCGCCGGAGAAGAGGCCGCCGCGCTTGTCGGCCTCCAGGACCACCTCGACGCCGCCCGGATCGGCCAGGAAGGTCACCTCGATCTCGTTGACCTGGTGGGCGTACTGCGGCGCAGGGGTGAGCTCGATCTCCTGGTAGAACGGCAGCTGCTGGCCGGTGCCGGCGATGTGGCCGTACTCCAGGTCCGCCGACCTGAAGCCGAAGCCGAGCTGCCCGAACGCCTCGAGGATCGCCTCCTGTACGGGCAGCGGGGCGATGCTCAGCTGGTCCAGGTCGCCCTTGTCCCGGGCGCCGGCCACCGCGAGTTCGGTGCGCACGCCGAGGACGATGCCGAGGTGCTGGCCGTGCAGTTCGGTGACCGGCGTCTCCCACGGCAGCGTGACCGTGAAGGGGACGCTGTGCCGCTGCCCCGCGGCGAGCCGGAACCCCCCGCCGACGGTGAACCGTTCGAAGGTGACCACACCCTCGCTCTCCCCCTCGGCGTGCTCGGCCTCGACGCGGGCCACCAGCTCCAGGGCGATGTGCTCGATGTCGAAGTCGGCCTGCCCGCCCTCGAGACGGACCTGGCCGGTGAGCGCGCCACCGGGCCGGGGCGCGCCCGGGTCGAGGACCGTGTCGACCGTGGGGCCGCCCACACCGAGGGATCCGAGCAGTCGTTTGAACACCATGGCGGCGTCCACTCCTTTGTGCGTACGTGCGTGTGTCAGGGCCGTCGTCCGACGGCCCTTTCTACAGACGCGTAGAAGCATAGGACGCCGTCGGCCCATGAACGGGGTGATCAGGGGTGGGCTCGCCGGGAACGGCCGAAAACGGGCTCTCCGCAGCTCGGGGCGGCGGCGGGTCGGCCATGTGCCACCGGCCGCCGGCGCGTCTCAGAGGTCGAGGACGACGTCCCCGTCGGGCCGCGAACAGCAGATGAGGGCCGAGCTCGGCGGGGGCTGCTCCACGGGTTCCGTGGTGTAGTCGACCGCGCCGGACATCAGCGCCGTCTCGCAGGTACGGCACACTCCCGTGCGGCAGGACCACCTGACCGGCACGTCGCAGGCCTCGGCCAGCTCGAGAAGGCTGTCGTGGTCGCCGTTCCACGCCGCAGTCACCTGGCTGCGCGCGAACTCCACGTGTGGTCCCGGGCCCGAGGACGGCAGGGAGTGCGGGCTCGGGCGCTTCCTGGCCGCGATGCCCGGTGTGGAGCCGGGGGCGGCCCCGAAGATCTCCGTGTGGATGTGGGGCGGGTCGATGCCGTTGAGCTGCAGGGCTTCGGTGACGCCCCGCATGAAGAGGTCCGGTCCGCACAGGTACGCCTGGGCGTCGTGCGGAAGACCGAGTTCCGCGACGGCGTCGGTGGTCAGCCGGCCGGGCGTGGTCCCGGCGTCGAGGTGGTCGTCGGGTCCGGGCCTGCTGTAGAACACACGGAGCCGGGCGTCGGGGAGCCGGGACAGCAGCCCGCGCACCTCGCCGGCGAAGGCGTGGGTGCGCGCGTTCCGCGTCGCGTGCAGCCACCAGACCTGGCGCCGCGAGGCGTCGTCGGCGAGGGCGTACAGCATGGCGAGGAGCGGGGTGACGCCGACCCCGGCGGAGACGAGCACCACCGGGCGGGGGTCCTCCCGCAAGTCCTGGAGGACGAAGGCGCCCCGGGGGGCCGCCGCCTGGAGGTCGTCGCCGGCCCGCACGCCGGTGTGCAGCCAGGTGCTGGCCCGTCCGTTCTCCTCCCGCTTCACGCTGACCCGGTAGCCGTGGGCGCCCGGCGGCCCGGACAGGGAGTAGGAGCGCACCGTCCCCGGGGCCCCGTCCGTCCGCGGCGTCCGCACGGTGAGGTACTGGCCCGGGCGCGCGGCGGGCAGCGGTGTCCCGTCGGGAGCGGCGAGCCAGAGGGAGCGGACGTCCGGCGTCTCGTCGACGACACGTTCGACGCGCAGGGGCCGGAAGCCGTCCCACGCCGGACGGGCGACCGACACCGGGCTGAGTCCCGCGTTGCCGGCAGTCCCGTCACCGTCGCCGCGCGCCTGGTCTAGCAGGGCGCGGAACGACGCCTGCCAGCCCGGACTGAGGGCGTCCACCCGAAGCGCCCGTTCGAGGCGGTCGGCGGGGTGGGGCGGCCGGTAGAGCAGGGCGTCGGTCTCCGCGACGGTCATGCGTTCCGGCCCGTCGGCGACCTTGACGATCTCCTGACCCGCTTCCACCTCGCCCTCGTCGATCACCCGCAGATAGAAGCCGGGGCGGCCGTGCGAGACCAGCAGGGCGGGCAGGCGGGGTTCGCCGAGGCGCATGCCCACGCGGTAGCAGGTCACCCGCGGCTGGGTGACCTCGAAGACCGCCGTGCCGATCCGGTAGCGGTCCCCCACGCACACCTCGTCGTCGGCGAGCCCGTCGACGGTGAAGTTCTCGCCGAAGTTGCCATGGACAAGGTCGTCCCGGCCGAGGTGTGCGGCCCAGTGGCGATAGGAGTCGGCCTGGTAGACGAGCACGGCCCGCATCTCGCCGCCGTGTCCGCGCAGGTCCCCCTGTCCGTCGCCCTCGATGTTGAGGCGCCGGACGCGGCGCGGACCGGACACCGGGCTCTTGAAGACCCCGGTGTGCACCGTCTCGCCCCGCCAGGGCACGTCCCGGGGCAGACCGACGTTCACCGACAGCAGCCGCGCCATCACCGCACCTCTCCGCAGCGGTCGCTACGGAAAAGGCTAGGCCGTCGCGCCGGGATCGACGAGGCGAGCGCCGTCCGCCCGCCAGGGCCGGAGGTCCGGGCGTACGCCGTGCGGCGGCATACTCGTACGTCCGTCGACGAGAAGGAGATCATCGCCGTGACGAGCGACAGCCGGGTCGGACCGCCTCTGTCCGGCAGTGAGCGCGAGACGCTGCGCGCCTTCCTCGACTACCACCGGGCGACGCTCGCCATGAAGTGCGAAGGGCTGAGCGACGAGGAACTGCGGCAGCGGTCGATGCCGCCGTCCACGCTGTCGCTGCTCGGGCTGGTGCGGCACATGGCCGAGGTGGAACGCGCCTGGTTCCGCCGGGTGTTCCAGGACAACGACGCGCCGATGGTCTGGTCGGACACGGTCGACTTCCAGGCCGCGTACGACGCCGACGCGTCGACCCGGCGGGAGGCGTTCACGGCGTGGGAGGCGGAGGTGGAGAACTCGCGCCGGGTCGAGCGGGAGGCGCCCTCCCTCGACCGGGCCGGGCACCAGCCGAGGTGGGGCGAGGACGTGTCGCTGCGGATGGTGATGCTGCACGTCCTGCTGGAGTACGCCCGTCACAACGGCCACGCCGACTTCCTGCGCGAGGGCGTCGACGGGACCGTCGGCGCCTGAGGGCCGTGGTCCCGGTCAGCCGGGCCGGGACGCGTCCACGTCCGCGCGCTTCCCCTCGCCCTCGTTCGTCCTCCGCGAGCGCCGGGCCACGCTGACCGCCGCCAGCACCGCTCCGACCGCCACGACCGCCAGACCGCGCAGCCACACCGCGGCCTCGATCTGCGTGGCGAGCAGGACGCACGACGCGATGCCCAGCACCGGCAGGACGACCGGCGCACGGAAGTGGTCGGGCTCCCCCGGCTCGCGGCGCAGCACCAGGACCGCGGTGTTGACCAGGAGGAAGACGATGAGGAGCAGCAGGACCAGGGTGGACGCGAGGGTGGCGACGCTGCCGGTGAGGGCGAGAAGCATCGCCAGCCCGGTGGTGACCGCGATGGCGGCCCACGGGGTGCGGCGGCCGGGCAGCACCTTGGTCAGGGCGCCCGGCAGCAGTCCGTCCTTCGCCATGCCGTAGGCGAGGCGGGAGGACATGATGCCGGTGAGCAGGGCGCCGTTGGCGACGGCGACGAGCGCGATGGCGCTGAACAGCTTGGGCGGCACACCGCCCGCCTCCTTCACCACCTCCAGCAGCGGCCCGCTGGAGCCGGCCAGCTGAGATGTCGGCACGGCGGCGGACGCGGCCAGGCCGACCAGTACGTACACGGCGCCGGCGGTGGCGAGCGCGCCGAACAGGGCGCGCGGGTAGGAGCGGCGCGGGTTGCGGGTCTCCTCGGCGACGTTCACCGAGGTCTCGAACCCGACGAAGGAGTAGTACGCCAGGACGGAGCCGCTGAGCACGGCGGCCGCCGCGCCCTTCTCCGGCGTGCCGAGGTCGGTGAGGCGTCCGAGGTCGCCGTCGCCGCGTAGCAGCAGCCACGCGCCGAGCACGACGACGACGGCGAGGCCGCCCACCTCGACGACGGTGGCGACCACGTTGGCGCGGGTGGACTCCTTGATGCCGCGCGCGTTGACCAGGGCGAGCAGTGCGAGGAAGACGACGGCGACGAGCGCCACCGGCAGGGTCACGAAGGCCGACAGGTAGTCGCCGCCGAAGCCGCGGGCGAGGGCGGCCACGGAGACGATGCCGGCGGCCAGCATGCAGAAGCCCGCGACGAAGCCGGCGAACGGCCCGAAGGCGCGTGTCGCGTAGTGGGAGGCGCCGCCGGCCCGCGGATACTTCGTCGCCAGTTCGGCGTACGAGGCGGCGGTCAGCAGCGCCAGCAGCAGGGCGACGACGAGCGGCACCCACACCGCTCCCCCGGCGTCGGCGGCGACCTGGCCGACCAGGACGTACACACCGGCTCCGAGCACGTCGCCCAGGATGAAGAAGTACAGCAGCGGCGTCGTCAGCGCCCGCTTGAGGGCCGTCGGTTCCTGTGCCGTTCCCTGCGCCCGCGTCCCTGCCTCGTGACCCACTCGTCTTGCCATACCGCATCGTGTCCCCCGTCGCGGCGAAAACACGCTCGCCCGTGCGGCGGGGCGGGGATGGCCCCCGTCACATGAACCGCGGGACGCGGAAGGCGGTTCAGCGCCGCCGGGGAGCGGTGGCTCAGGCGGCGGCGAGTGAGGCGGGCGCCGTCCGTGCGGGGGCGGATGGCCGGGGCGTGCGGGGCTGGTCCAGGTCGGCCCAGACGACCTTTCCGCCCGGGGCGGGGCGGACGCCCCACCGATGGCAGAGTTTGGCGACGAGGTAGAGGCCCCGCCCGCCCTCGTCCGTGGTGTGCGCGCGGCGCGGGTGCGGGGTGAGGGCGCCTCCGCCGTCCCGGACCTCGACGGTGAGTGTCGTGTCGCGCAGGAGCCGCAGCCCGACGGGGCCGCCGCCATGGCGTACGGCGTTGGTGACGAGTTCACCGACGACCAGTTCCGCGGCGTCCACGAGGGCGTCGAGGCCCCACTTCTCCAGGGTGCGGGCCGTGAAGGCGCGGGCGGTGCGGACGGCCCTCGGGTCGCCGTCCAGGGACCGGGAGACTTCCCTGTCCGGCCCCAGCGCGCGGGTGCGGGCCAGGAGGAGGGTGGCGTCGTCGCTCGGCTCGCCGCTCACGAGGCTGCCGGTCGCCGCGTCGCACAGCTCCTCCAGGGAGCGGCCCGGGCCGGTGAGGGCGGTGGCGAGCCGGTGCATGCCCTCGTCGAGGTCGTGCGTGCGGGACTCGATCAGGCCGTCGGTGTAAAGGGCGAGGACGCCGTCCTCGGGCAGCTCCACCTCCACGGCCTCGAAGGGGTCGCCGAGGCCGACGCCCAGGGGCGCTCCCGTGGGGAGGTCCAGGTAGGCGACCTGGCCCTCGGGGTCGACGACGGCGGGCGGGGGGTGTCCGGCGGAGGCCATGGCGCAGCGGCGGGTGGCGGGATCGTAGACGGCGTAGAGGCAGGTGGCGCCGGCCACCGCGAGGACCTGTTCGGGTGTGTCGCAGTCCTCCTCGCCGAGGCGCTGGACGGTGTCGTCGAGGTGCGCGAGGAGTTCGTCGGGCGGGAGGTCCAGTCCGGCCAGCGTGCGGACGGCGGTACGGAGGCGGCCCATGGTCGCGGCTGCGTGCAGGCCGTGTCCGACCACGTCGCCGACGACGAGCGCCACCCGCGCGCCGGACAGCGGAATGACGTCGTACCAGTCGCCGCCGACGGAGTGGTCGACGTCGGCGGGCAGGTAGCGGAAGGCCACGTCGACGGCCGTGCCGCCGTCCGGGCAGCGGGGCAGCAGGGTGCGCTGGAGGGCGAGGGCGGCGTTGTGCTTCCGCGTGTACTGGCGGGCGTTGTCCAGGGACCGGGCGGCGCGGCCGACGAGTTGCTCGGCGAGGAGCAGGTCGGTGTCGCCGAAGGGCTCGGACTCGTGGGTGCGGACGAAGAGCGCCACGCCGAGCAGGGCGCGCCGGGCCCGGATGGGGACGGCCATGATCGAGTGCATGCCGTGGTCGCGTACCCTCCGGGCCAGCGCGGGCACCGCGCCGATCCACGGTGCGGGCGCGTCGTCGTGGAGCTGCTCGAGCCGCGCACGCCCGGCGCGGAGGACTCCGGCCAGGGGTGAGACGGGTGGCACCTGCACCAGCTCGCCGCGCATCCAGGGGGATTCGGGCACGCCCGGGTGGACGGAGGCCAGCCCCGCGCGGCGCAGGCCGGGCAGTGTCCTTCCGGTCGCGCCTACGCGGACCGGCGGTCCCTGGCCGAAGGACACCGACTGCTCCAGGTCGACGGCGACGTAGTCGGCGAGCAACGGCACGGCGGCGTCGGCCAGTTCCTGGCTGGCCTGCATCACGTCGAGGGTGCTTCCCAGCCGCGCGCCGGCCCGGTCGAGCACGGCGAGCCGCTCGCGGGCCCGGCGCTGCCGCACGACGTCCACACCGATCGCGCACACGCCGAGGGCGCGGCCGTCGGCGTCCTGAAGGCACTGGAACGCCACGGCGCAGGCGTGTTCGCCTTCCGTCCCGGCCGGCAGCCAGGTCCGGTACTCGTGGACCTCGGTGGTGGTGCTCTGCAGTGCCTGCCGCATCACGGCTTCGAGGACGTCCGCCTCGGGTCCCGGCCGGGTGTCGCTCACCAGGCGTCCGAGCCGGTCGCCGGCCGGGACGCCGTCGTGGCGTTCCGCCGTGTCGTTCACCCAGACGCAGCGCAGGTCCGGGTCGCGGACGACCACGCCGACGGGTTCACCGTCGGGCGGGGCGGCCGCGTCGACGAGGGACACCAGGCGGCGTGCGGCGCCGTGCGGGCCACGCAGTCGGGAGACGCGGAGGGTCACGTCGAGAACGCGCCCGTCGCGGTGGCGTATCCGGGCGGGGCCCGGCAGGCCGTCGCGGGCGGGGAGCCGGTCCGCGACGGCGGGCAGGAGGCGTGCGGCGGTACGTCCCACCGCCTCGCCGGGTTCACGTCCGGTGAGCCGGCGGGCCGCCAGGGTCCATCCGGTCACCGTCCCGTCGTCGTCGAGTACGGCGAGCGCCGTGTCGGAGAGGTCGGCGCTGCTCATCGGCTGGTCCAGAGTCACCATGATCGGTCCGGCTTCGGTCGTGGTCGGTGGGTTCCCGCCCCCTCAGCAGTACGTGACCGGACGGGACCCCGCCGCGTGACAGGCCCGCCGCGGCCCACGCGTCGGTACACGTGGCAGACCCGCCGCGGCGTTCGGCTCGGTGAGGTCGCGCGCAGGCCTGGCTGGGAGGGCGCCGTGCAGCTGAGGATGTCGTGCCGGACGACGTGGACGCGTACGTCGCTATGCGGTGCGAGCCGGTGATGATGGCCGATCTGGGCGGCCCCCTGCCGCGGGAGGGCATGGCGGACAAGGTGCGCCGGGACGTCCGGGACGCGGCGGCCGACGTCGCGTGGATCAAGATGATCGTGCCCGACCCGGCCGCCCCCGACGTGGTCGCCGGCACGGTGACCCTCTGGGCCCATGATTCGGAGGACGGGCCGGTCTCGGAGACCGGCTGGATGGTCCTCCCGGAGTTCCGGGGCCGCGGCCTGGCCGGGCGCGGGGCCCGCGCCCTGCTGGAACGGGCCCGTGACGAGGACCGCTGGGGCGTCGTGCACGCGTTCCCCGCCACGGGAAACGGCGCCTCCAACGGCATCTGCCGCTCCCTGGGCTTCCGCTTCGTCGCCGAGCGGGAGGTGCAGTTCGCGGGGCCGCGTCCCGCTCGGCAACCACTGGGTGGTCGACCCGCGCACGGCTTCACTCCGTCCTGACGACGGTTGCCGCCACTCCCAGTCCGGCGGCCGGGACGTCGGTGGTCGCGGCGGGCCCCTTCCGATCGTCACGCCGATGTCGAAGGGGGCGACCTCGTGGGCGCGGACCTCCATGGAGCCCGGAGGGGGAACCGTTGGAAATGGGGAGTACTCAGACCGGCGGAACGGGGCATTCGGTAGGCGCCGAGTCCGCTAAACGTAAGGAGTGCAGTCCCATGCCCGAGACTTCCGACGTCGTAGAGCTCATCCTCCAGGACCACCGCCGCATGGAGGAGCTGTTCCGCCGGATGCGCAGCGTCGAGGACGACCGGGGCGCCGCGCTGCGCGAGTTCTCGGATCTGCTGATCGCTCACGCGCTGGCCGAGGAGTCCAAGGTCTACCCCGCGCTGAAGCGGTACAAGAACATCGAGGACGACGAGGTCGAGCACGGCGAGGAGGAGCACGACGAGGGCAACGAGGCGTTGCTGGCGCTGCTCGAGGTCGATGAGATCGGCGGCGACGAGTGGGACGAGAAGCTGGAGGAGCTCGTCGAGGCCGTCACGCACCACGCCGACGAGGAGGAGCGCACGATCCTCAACGGCGCCCGGGAGAACGTCGCCATGGACCGGCGTGAGGAGCTGGGCAAGGCGTTCTGGGAGGAGCGGGAGCGGCAGCTGAAGTCCGGTTGCGGTTCGGTGGACAACGTCCGCAAGATCGTCGAGTCCTGACGCGCGTCCGTCACGCGTCCGGCCGCGGGCCACACGAAAGGCCGGCCCTCCCGCGTCCGCGGGGAGGGCCGGCCTTCGCGCGTCCCGGGTTACGTGTCAGTGGCCGGCGGCCGGGTCCTCCGGGCGGATACGGCCGTGCCAGCCGCCCCCGCTGCCGCCGTTCTCGATGTACTCCTTGAAGCGGTGCAGGTCCCCCTTGACCCGGCGGTCGATGACGCCCAGGGCGTCCGCGCCCTTCTCGGCCATGCCGGTCGGCTCGACGTCCATGGTGAGTTCCACGCGGGTGCGGGTGTCGTCGAGCGGTTCGAACCGCACCGATCCGCGCTGCTTCGTCTCACCCCCGACGGTCCGCCAGGTGACCCGGTCGTCGACGAGCTGGTCCACGATCTCGGTGTCGAACTCGCGCTTCACACCGGCGATCTTGGTGGTCCAGTGGTTGTGCCGGTCGTCGAGCTGCGTCACCTCCTCGACGCCCTCCATGAAGCGCGGGAACTCCTCGAACTGCGTCCACTGGTCGTAGGCCCGGCGGACGGGGACGTTCACGTCGACCGTTTCCTTGACCGTGCTCATGGATCCTCCTGGGTTCTGTGCGCGGAGAGCCGGCGTGCCGGGCACGTCGGCCTCCTGTACGGGTCGTCGGGGCGGCGGGTACCCGGCAGACCGCACCTGAAAGGTCCGAGTCGAAGTCGGCTCATTCCGCGGGGAGTACGTCGAGTACGTCGGCGGCCAGCCGGCCGGCGTCGTCGAGCGCGGCGGTGAGGCGGTCCGGGGCCGTGTCGAGCGTGCCGAACAGGGCGTGGGCGCGGGCCGTGAAGCCGGCGGGGGCGGCGGGGAGGGCGCCCGCCGAGCGGACCGCGTCCTTCTCGTTGAGCACCCAGGCGCCGGCGTCGGCGTGCAGGGCGTGCACGAGGAGCCCCACCGCACGGTGGACACAGCCGGCCACGTGGAAGGCGTCGCCGCGCGGAACGCCCTTACGGGCCACGGACAGCGTGAACGGCGCCTCCCAACGGGCTTGATCGACGAGGGTGTTGCGCAGCGGTCGGGGATAGCCCGAGCGGATCTCGTCCCGCAGGGCGGTCAGTTCGCCGGTGGGGTCGGCCAGGACGCGGGCGAGGGCGACCTCACCGGCGTACGTGTGGGAGGAGAAGCCGTAGGGGTGGCCGGGCTGGAGACCCGTCTCGACGTGTCCGGCCCGGCACTGCCGCCAGACGCGGCGGACGCGGTCCAGGTCGCGGTAGATCCAGTCGACGGGCGTTCCGCCGACGGTCAGCCAGGCGCCGCCGTTCACCCAGGGGCCCCAGCCTCCCGGTTCGGTCACCTCCGCCGTGGGTCCGGACAGCTCGGCGGCCAGGTGGCGCAGGGCGGCGGTGTCGAGCGGGTCTCGGTAGTACAGGCCCAGGTCGACGTCCGAGTCGGGGCGGTGCGTGCCGCGGGCGCGGCTGCCGCCGAGAGCGACCGCGACGACTCCGTCGACCTGGTGCAGGCGGTGTGCGATGCGGGTGATGGCCTCCATCGGGCCGAGTGTGCCGAACGGGGCGCCGCGCTGCGACCGCGTTTCCGTCCCGGCACGGCGGCGGGGGTCAGCGGCCCCAGGTGCCTGCCACCTCGGCGACGACCCGGAGGGCCTGCTCGTACCCCGCCCGTGCCGCGGCCGGTCCGCGTGCGGTGTCGGCCATGTTGCGGCCCATCGCGCGGCGGGCGTCCTCGTCCGGGCTCAGCAGGGTCACGCGAGTGCCGTCCTCGGTGAGCCGCGCCGCCTGGTCGGCGGCGCTCGGGTGCGGCCCGACCGCCCGTGGGATCGGCACGATGGCGAGCACCCGCCGACTGCCGTGCGCGAGCTGCAGGTTGGCGGTGGAGCGGCTGCCCCCGTCCATCCAGCGCCGGCCCGCGACGGTGACCGGGGGCCAGACGACGGGGACGGCGCAACTGGCCGCGACCGCTTCGAGCAGCTTCACCCCCGAGCGCGCGTCGAACGCCTCCACCGCCCCGGTCCGGGCGTCGACGGCCGTGACACGCAGCTCGCGGTCCGGCCAGTCGCCCGCCACGCCGAGGAGCCGGCCGACCGTGTCGAACACGTCCGACTCGGGTCCGCTGCGGGCACGCAGCGCCGTCCGGCCCAGCCGGGCGATCGAACGCTCGGGGTCACGGGAGCCGAGGGCCGCCCAGAGGAAGCGGGCCGTCTGGCGTGCGGTCACCGGCAGCCGGACGGCGTCGGCGCCGGACAGCTGGCGTTCGTACAGCTCCGCGGCCGGGGTGCCGCAGCGCAGGCGTGTGCCGAAGACGGCGCCGGCGGAGGTGCCGATCAGGACGTCGGCGGTGTCGGGATCGACACCCGCCTCGGTGAGACCGGCGAGCATTCCCGCCAGCCAGGCTCCGCCCACCGGCCCGCCGCCGCCCAGCACGAGCGTCTTGTCCGGCACGGCTCCTCCTCTCCCCTGCCCACGGCAGACACTCGATCGGGGACCACTCCCCGTTTCGCCGGGCAGGAGCTTAGCAGCGAACCGGGGAGCACTCCCCGTTAGTGCCGCACGAAGGTGCCTCACTCACAGAACGCCGTGTCGACGGCGTCCATCACCGCCAGCGCCGCCTTCTCCTCGTCGCCGCCGAACGTCCCCGGCAGCGCGGTCACGGCCAGGCCGACGGAGCGGCCGTCGTCCGTGGCTCCGCCCCGGGTCTCGTAACCGTCGATGTCGCCGCCGTGTCCCCAGTACACGCCGCCGCAGCTCAGCGGGACGCTGACGACGCCGAGTCCGTACCGCCACCCCGGCAGCACGGGGGCCGCGACCGTCCTGCGCATCTCCGCCAGTTGCTCGGGCGGCAGGAGCTCGCCGTCGAGCAGGGCTCGGGTGAAGCGGGCGAGGTCGCTCGGGGTGGAGATCAGCTGTCCGGCCGCGCCGCCCCAGGAGGGGTCCATCTCGGTCGCGTCGACCACGCGGTCGTCGTCGAGGCGCGCGAGGGCGTAGCCGTGCGGGTGCGGCCCGCGGATGTCCTGGTCGCCGGGCTGGGGCCAGTAGGTGTGCCGCAGGCGCGCCTTGACGATCACGCGTTCGGTGATCTCCTCCTGCACGGGGCGTCCCGTGGCCCGCTCGACGAGCAGTCCGGCGAGCAGGTAATTGGTGTTGCTGTACTCCCACTTGGCGCCGGGGGTGAACTTCGCCGGGTGGGCCAGGGCCGCCGCGAGCAGGTCGTGGGGGTGGAAGAAGCGGTGCTGGATCTTCTCGAAGTGCTCCAGCCCTATGTGCTCGGTGTAGTTGGGCAGCCCGCTGGTGTGCTGGAGCAGGTGCCGGACGGTGATCTTCCGGGCGTCGATGCCCTTGCCGCGCACCAGTCCGGGGAGGTAGCGCTCGACGGGCGCGTCCAGGTGGACCTTGCCCTCGGCGACCAGTTGCAGCACCACGACGGCGGTGAAGGTCTTGGTGTTGCTCCCCGCCCGGACCTGACCGTCACGCGGAACCGGCACCTTGCGACCGAGCCTCGAGGAACCCGCGACGAGCGAGGCGGTACGGCCGTCCTTGCTGGTCCAGGCGAGCGCGGCGGGGAACTTCTCCTCCGCGACGAGCCGGTCGAGGCTCCGCTGGAGGGGCGAGCGCGAGGGCGGATCCGCCTCCGCGGCACCCGTGACCGTGGTGCTCAGCAGGCCCGCAGCCGCGACGACGAGCAGGCTTCCGCGCAGGACGGACTTCTTGTTCTGTGCCACCGGCACTCCTTCTCCGTGGGTCGGCACCGGAAACGATGCCGGTGCCGACCCCGGGGAGTCAGTCACGCAAGCCCCCGGATCGCGGTACCCCCAGCGCTACCGACCCGCGTCCGGACGGTCACGACCACGGGAAGCGCAAGCGGGATCCAGCCGGCGGACGGACCCGTGAGGGTCCAGCCGGCCAGGAGGCCCAGGACTGGCTGTGACGGTGAACCCGCCTCGCAGGTGCAGCCGAAGAAGGTGGTGTCGGGGTCGCCTGGCAGGGTGCGGGTCTCGTACTCGACGGTCAGGTCGCCGACGCCCGGCACCTGGAGCTCCAGGGCAAGCAGTTCGGCGATCCGGTGAAGGGCGCCGCCGCCGTGATCGACCGTGACGTCACCGGCGAGGGCCCGCTGCGCCGGCTGCCGGCAGCGACTCGCACGCCTACGCCACCGCCACGGTGCGAACCCTGCGGGACGACCTGTTCGCCGTGGCCGCGACGGCGCCGGCGACGGACCACCCCGCCGCCGCGTGACCCCACGGGACGGGGCGGGTCCGCCGGCTGCGGCGGACCCGCCCCGTCCGTACGCCGTCGACCGGGTCTCGGCGGTCAGATCTGGTTGAGGCCGCCGTCGACGTACAGGCTTGAGCCGGTGACGAAGCCGCTCTGGTCGGAGGCGAGGAAGGCCACCGCGGCGGCGATCTCCTCCGGGCGGGCGATCCTGCCCAGCGGCACCTGGGCGGCGAGGTTCCGCCGGAACTCGGCGGCCGCCTCCTCGTCGGCGGCCAGCCCCGACAGCCCTGGCGTGTCGGTGGGGCCCGGCGTGACCGTGTTGACGCGGATGCCGCGGCCCTTCAGCTCGTTGGCCCAGGTGCGGGCGAAGGAGCGGACGGCCGCCTTGGAGGCCGCGTAGACGCCGAACGCCTCGGCGCCGACGTCGGCGTTGGTGGAGCCGTTGAGGATCACGGAGGCGCCGTCGTTGAGCAGGGGCAGCGCCTTCTGGACGGTGAACAGCGTGCCGCGCACGTTGATGCCGAAGAGCCGGTCGAAGTGTTCCTCGGTGATCTGGGCGAGCGACGCGAACTCGGCGACGGCGGCGTTGGCGAACAGGACGTCCAGGCCCCGCCCCCGGCCTGCGATCGCTTCGTACAGCCGGTCGAGGTCCGCCGGGTCGGCGACGTCCCCCACGACGCCGGTGGCGGCCGGGCCGATCGCCTCGACCGCCGCGTCGAGTTCGGGCTTGCGGCGGCCGGTGACGAAGACGTGTGCGCCCTCGGCCGCCAGGCGGGTGGCGGCGGCCAGTCCGATGCCGCCCGCGCCGCCGGTGACGAGCGCGGTCTTGTCCTGGAGCAGTCCCATGCGAAGGTTCCCTTCCCCATTTCCGCATCGATCGATGCGGAAGTCGAACCGTAGCGCTTCTGAAGTGATCGATGCGGAAGAGGTAGGCTGCGGGGGTGCGAACCGAACAGAGCAGGAATCCCACCGGCCGGCCACGGGCATTCGACGCCGAGGAGGCGCTGGAGAAGGCCATGCTCGTCTTCTGGGAGCACGGCTACGAGGGCGCGAGCCTCGCCACGCTGACGCAGGCGATGGGGATCTCCACCACCAGCATGTACGCGGCCTTCGGCAACAAGGAGGAGCTGTTCCGCAAGGCGCTGGAGCGCTACTCGGAGGGCCCCGGCGGCTACCTCACCCGCGCCCTGGAGAAGCCGACCGCCCATGAGGTCGCGACCGCGATCCTCGCCGGGACCGTGCGGACCACCACCCGTCCGACGCCTCCCCGGGGATGTCTGGGCGTGCAGGGCGCTTTGAGCACCAGCGACGCCGGGCAGGGTGTGCGCGACCTCCTCACCGCCTGGCGCAACGACGGCTGCGGCAGCGTGCGCGCGCGCTTCGAACGGGCCGTCGCCGAAGGGGATCTGCCGCCCGGCGCCGACCCGGCACTGCTCGCGCGCTACGTCACGACCCTGGCCTTCGGCATCGCCGTCCAGGCCGCGAGCGGGATCGGCCGCGAGGAGCTCCAGGCCATGGCGGACGCGGCGCTGCGCACCTGGCCGCTCACCTGACGGGCCCGCGACGCCAGGTCAGTCGGACGCGGGCTCCTGGGCTTCCGCGGTGCGGACCGCCCGCTCGCCGCGCCGGGCGGCCGTGACCGCGCCCGTCTCCAGGCGGTAGTGGACCGTGACGTCGTGGTAGTCGACGTCCGGTTCGACCGTGTCGGGGAGGTTCGTGCGGTCGCTCCGGCTGACCGACGTGCGCTCGCCCGTGCCCGGGAAGCGGACGGCGGTGCGGGGTGGGGCGGTGAAGCGGACGTGGTCGGCGCGGACCGTGGAGCGGAAGGTGATGTCCCGCGGTTCGCCGGCCCGGACGTCACGCATTCACGGCGGCTCTTCGGGTTCTTCCTCGGGCGCGCGCCGCCGGGCCGGCCTCGGCGGCAGTTTGCCGTCCTCGCCGCGCACCCGGCGTTTGCGTGGGGCGCCCTCGGCGGCCGTGCGCTTCTTCGCGGCCGACCGGGTCGCCTTGCGGGCGGGCGCCGCCGCCCGGCCCGCCGTGTCCGCGCCCTGTCCGGCCGCCCCGGTGGCGGTCTGCCCCGCCCCCTCGACGACCTGACCCGCCTCCCCGCCGGCCCCCTCGACGGCACGTCCCACTCCCCCGCCGGCCCCTTCCACCGCCGCCCCGGCACCGCGACCGACACCCTCCGCGACACCGCCGACGCCCTGCGCGGCCTCCCCGGCGCCCGCTCCGACGCCTCGTACCGCCTCCCCGGCGCCCTGCACGGCTTCACCCGCGCCCGCGCCGACGCCTTGAACGGCTTCACCTGCCCCCGCACCGACCTCCTGCACGGCGCCGCCGGCACCGGAGCCCACGTCCCGTACGGCGCCTCCGGCTCCCGCGCCCACGTCCCGCACCGCGCCTCCCGCGCCCCGGCCGACCTCCTCGACGGCTCCGCCCGCACCCCGGCCGACGTCGCGGACCGCACCGCCCGCGCCGGCTCCGACGTCCTGCACGGCCTGTCCGGCGCCCTGGCCCACCGCTCCGACGGCCTCGCGGGCTCCACCGCCGACGTCCTGCACGGCGGCGCTCACGCCCCGGGCCAGTTCGGTGAGGATCTCCGGATTGCGGTCCACGGTGGTGAGGACCCGGTTGACGATCACGGCCACGTTGTCGAGGCGCACCCTGAGCTGTGCCTGCGCCTCAACCCCTGAGATGCCCAGGTGCACCCGGCCGAGGGAGACATCCGCGCCGACGCTGAGTTTCAGCAGGTCGAGGACCTCGGCCTGGAGCGACACGTGGGCGCGGAGATCCTCGACGTCCAGGTCGATCTCGTCGACCTTGAGCAGGGGGACGTCGAGGAACACGTCCGTGTCCGTGGGGGTGGCCGGAGGCCGGGGGACGGTCTCCTCGTCACCCGCCTCGTAGGCCGTCTCGACCTCCGCCGAGCCGTGGTCGGCGCCGTCGTCCTGGACGTCGCCGTACTCGGAGGACTCGTACTCCGAGTCGTCGTACTCGGAGTCTTCGTAGCCGGTGTCGTCGCGCTCGGTGTCGTCGCGCTCGGTGTCGTCCGCGTTGTCGCCCATCACCGCACCTCCCGGGTCGCCGACCCCCTCGTTCCCATCCTGCGGCGGGCCGCGCGCCGCCGCACGGTCAGCCGGGGGCGGAAACCGGAGCCGGCCGGGGCGCGGGCTCGAGGCGGACGATCACGCTCTTGGACGCGGGCTGGTTGCTGCCGTCGGCGACGCTGTCCAGGGGCACCAGGACGTTGGTCTCCGGGTAGTAGGCGGCCGCCGTCCCGGTCTTCGTCGGGTACGCGACGATCGTGAAGCCGTCGGCGCGTCGCTCCGCGCCGTCCTTCCACACCCCGACCAGGTCCACGCGGTCCCCGTCGGCGAGGCCCAGCGCGGTGAGATCGTCGGGGTTGACGAGGACGACGCGCCTGCTGCCGTGGATGCCCCGGTAGCGGTCGTTGTCCGTGTAGGGCACGGTGTTCCACTGGTCGTGGGAACGCAGCGTCTGCAGCAGCAGATGGCCGTCGGGGACGCTGGGCGCCTCGTGCTCGTTGCGGGTGAACCGCGCCTTGCCGACCTCGGTGTGGAACACGCCCTCGTTGACGGCGTTCGGCAGCCGGATGCCACCTGGGCGCATCACGCGCCGGTTGAAGTCGTGCAGCCCCGGCACGACGTTGGCGATGCGGTCGCGGATCTCGCCGTAGTCCGACTCGAACACGGACCAGGGGATGTCGGGGCCGCGCCCGGCGAGGGTGCGGTGGGCGAGGCGGCAGATGATGGCCACCTCGCTGAGCAGCAGCGGGGAGGCCGGCTGGAGGCGTCCGCGCGAGGTGTGGACCTCGCTCATCGAGTTCTCCACGGTGACGAACTGCTCGCCGCCGGACTGCACGTCCCGTTCGGTGCGGCCGAGGGTCGGCAGGATCAGCGCGGTGCGGCCGCAGACGGTGTGCGTCCGGTTGAGTTTGGTGGAGATGTGTGCGGTGAGCCGGCACGCCCGCAGCGCCTCCTCCGTGACCATGCTGTCGGGTGCGGCGCGGACGAAGTTCCCGGCGAGGGAGAGGAAGAACTTGACGCGGCCCTCGAGCATCGCACGAATGGCCTTCACGGAGTCGAAGCCGTGATGGCGGGGCGGGTCGAAGCCGAACTCCTCCCGCAGGGAGTCCAGGAAGGAGTCCGGCATCTGCTCCCAGATGCCCATGGTCCGGTCGCCCTGCACGTTGCTGTGGCCGCGCACGGGGCACGCTCCGGCACCCGCCCGGCCCAGATTGCCGCGCAGCATGAGGAAGTTGACGAACTCGCGGATGGTGGGCACCGCGTGCTTGTGCTGGGTGATGCCCATCGCCCAGCAGACGATGACGCGTTCGGAGCGCAGCACCTCGTCGCGGACCTGCTCGATCTCCCGGCGGGTGAGGCCGGTCGCCGCGACGACGTCGTCCCAGTCGACGGAGCGGATGTGCCGGGCGAACGCCTCGAACCCCTCCGTGTTGTTGCGGATGTAGTCGTGGTCGAGCACGGTGCCGGGGCGGGCGTCCTCGGCCTCCAGGAGCAGCCGGTTGAGGCCCTGGAACAGGGCGAGGTCGCCGCCGACGCGGATCTGCAGGAAGCGGTCGGCGATGGGGGTGCCGCGGCCGATGATGCCGCGCGGCTTCTGGGGGTTCTTGAAGCGCAGCAGCCCGGCCTCGGGCAGCGGATTGACGGCGATGATGCGGGCGCCGTTGCGCTTGGCCTCCTCCAGGGCGGAGAGCTGACGGGGATGGTTGGAGCCGGGGTTCTGCCCCACGACGAAAATCAGGTCGGCGTGGTGCATGTCCTCAAGGCTGACCGTGCCCTTGCCGGTGCCGAGGGTCTCGTGCAGGGCGTAGCCGCTGGACTCGTGGCACAGGTTGCTGCAGTCGGGCAGGTTGTTGGTGCCGAAGGCGCGGGCGAACAGCTGGAGCACGAAGGCCGCTTCGTTGCTGGCGCGGCCGGAGGTGTAGAAGACGGCCTCGTCGGGCGAGTCCAGAGAGGTGAGTTCCTGCGCGAGCAGGCCGAACGCGTCGTGCCAGCTGATCGGTTCGTAGTGGTCCGAGTCGGGCCGCTTGACCATGGGTTCGGTGAGCCGGCCCTGGTCGTTGAGCCACTTGTCGGAGCGGCGGGCGAGCTCGGACACCGGGTGCTCGCGGAAGAAGTCACGGCTGATCCGGCGGGTGGTCGCCTCGTCGTTGATGTGCTTGGCGCCGTTCTCGCAGTACTCGTTGCGGTGCCGTTGCCCCGGGGCCGGGTCGGCCCAGGCACAGCCGGGGCAGTCGATGCCGTCGACCTGGTTCATGGTCAGCAGCGTCTGCCCGGTGCGGACGGGGGTGGTCTGCTCGAGGGAGTACTCCAGCGCGTGCATCACCGCGGGCGCTCCCGTGGCCCACTTCTTGGGCGGTGTCACGGTGAGCCGCTCCTGGGAACCGTCGTCGGGCCGCTCGGGCATGGACTCTCCTTCACCGGACACATGGACGCCCTCCAGTCTCACGCTCCCGCCGGAGGGCGGCCACATGATCTTCCGCCGATGGGGTGGCCCCGGCCGCCGGGGCGGCCAGGAGGAAGCGCGGGCCCCGGGTTCCCCCTCGGCGGCCGGGGGAACATCACGATCTACGCCCACGTTGTCGGGGGTATGACAACAACCGCGTCGCGGCCCGAAGTGCTGCGTTACACCGCCTTCTCCAGCGACCCCGCGGGCGGCAATCCCGCCGGGGTGGTGCTGGACGCCAGTGCGCTGGACGACGGGGAGATGCTGGCCGTCGCCGCCGAACTCGGGTACTCGGAGTCCGCCTTCCTCACCGGCCCGCCGGAAGGGCTGGACGGCCCGGAGGGACGGACGTACCGGATCCGCTACTTCAGTCCCAAGGCCGAGGTGCCCTTCTGCGGGCACGCGACCGTGGCGGCCGCCGTCGCGCTCGCCGAGCGACAGGGGCCGGGGCCGCTGCTGTTCGCGACGCAGGCCGGACCGGTGCCCGTCGAGGTGACGGCGGAGGAGGACGGCACGCTGCGCGCCACGCTCACCAGCGTCGAGCCGCACGTCGAGGAGGTCGCCGACGCCGACCTGGCGGAGGCGCTGGCCGCGCTGGACTGGCCCGCCGCCGACCTCGACCCGGCCTTCCCGCCGCGGGTCGCGTACGCCGGCGCCCGCCACCTGGTGCTGGCGGCGGCCACCCGCGCCCGTCTGGCCGACCTCGACTACGACTTCGCGCGTCTCGAAGCGCTGATGCACCGCCTGGACCTGACCACCGTGCAGCTGGTGTGGCGGGAGTCGCCGACGCTGTTCCACGTGCGGGACCCGTTCCCCGTGGGCGGAGTCGTCGAGGACCCGGCGACGGGGGCGGCGGCCGCCGCGTTCGGCGGATACGCCCGTGAGCTGGGCCTGGTGCCCGAGGACGCCGTCCTCACGCTGCGTCAGGGCGAGGACCTGGGGCGTCCCGGCGAACTCACGGTGACCCTCCGGGCCGGCGACCCCCGGACACGGGTGAGCGGGGCGGGCGTACGCATCGGCTGACGGCGGACGCATCGGCGGACGCGGCGGGCGGCCGCGTGGCCCACGCGTGGTAGGGGTGCGGCAGGCGGGGCACACTGAGGAAGAAACCCGAACGACAGGTGGGGCCATGCCTGCAGCAGCCGCGCAGTCCGTCGAAGAGGCGATCGAGGTCGCCGTTCCCGTGCACACCGCCTACAACCAGTGGACCCAGTTCAAGACCTTCCCCCGCTTCATGCGCTGGGTGAGGGGCGTCGAGCAGCTCCGCCCGAATCTCACCCGGTGGGAGATCGGCACCGGCTGGGTGACCCGGACGTACACGGCGGAGGTCGTCGAACAGCATCCCGACGAGCTGATCGCGTGGCAGGGCCTCGGCCGCTGGACCGGGCACCGGGGCGAGGTCGCCTTCCGCGCCCTCGCCCCGAACCGTACCGAGATCGTGGTGCGCCTGCGGTCCGTGTCCCGGCCGACGCGGCGGCATCTGCTGCACCGGACGCCGGTGACGCCGCGGCTGATCCGGTCCGAACTGGCCCGCTTCAAGCAGTTCATCGAAGGGGTGGGCCAGGAGTCCGGCGCCTGGCGCGGCGTCATCCGCAAGGGGCAGGTGTGGCCCCAGGAGGAGAAGCCTCCGAGGAGCCGGGTGGCGGGCTGGCCGGTCGGCTGAAGCGCGGGGCGTGCAGCCGCGAAGAAGTATGTCCCGGAGTGCGCGGTCCGGCCCGTCGGGGGAACCCGGCGCCCGGAGCCGACATGAGGAGCGACCATGAGCACCGCTGACGACAAGGACCTCACCCACCCGCTGGAGCAGGAGACGGGCGAGAGGGACGTCCCGCCGGAGGAGGACGAGAGCAGGGGCCGGGAGACGCCTGAAGGCGCCGACGGCCAGGAATCCGGGGGCACGAACAGGGGACGGCCGTGACCGCGCCCGCCGTGTCGATCGCCGGACAGGACGCCGACGCGCTCGGCGGGGACGACAGCATCCTGATGCGCCAGCGCCGGGACCACGCACGGCTCGACGCGATGATGAACCGCTGCCTCTCCGAGGACCTCCCGCCCGGCGAGCTCGACGCGCTGTGGCTGGACATCGTCCGGCTGGTGTTCAGCCACGCCTTCGCCGAGGAGACCGTGCTGTGGCCGCTGCTGCGGCGCGTCTCGCCCGACGGGGAGGAGCTGACCCGCCAGGTCGAGGAGGAGCACCAGGCGGTCAACGACCTCGTCGCGCGGATCGAGCGCTCCCCCGACGACCCCCGGCGCGCGGAGTGGATGCGGCAGGCGTTCACGCTGATCCGTCAGGACATCCGCGACGAGGAGGACGAGCTGCTGCCGCGGCTGCGGACCGCGTTCGACGACCGCAGGCTGCGGCGCATCGGCGCGGCGTGGGAGGCGGTACGGGCGACCGCCCCGACCCGGCCGCACCCCGGCGTCGCCCGGCAACGCGCTGCGGGGTGTCCCGCTGAGCGCCTTCGACCGGCTGCGGGACCTGGCGCCGGGCAGCGGCCCGACCGCCCGCCGCGCCTCACTGGCGGCAGCGGGTGCGGTCGCCGCGGGAGGCGCGGTCGTCCTGGCGGTGCGTGCCGCCCGCCGGCACGGCTGAGACAACCGCCGGCACGGCTGAGACAACCGCCGGCGCTGCTGAGACGACCGCCGGCAGGGTTGAGACAACGGATCATGCGGCGCCGCGTCCCCGGCGGGAGCCCGCGTACGCGGCGTCGCGCAGCCGGTTGAGGCGTCCGGCGGGGCGCAGGCCGGGCAGGCTGTGGGCGACGGAGTCGTAGGACACCGTGGTCTCCGCCGGTGCGGGATGCACCGCTTCGAGGGTGAGCGACGCGAACGGCCGCCAGGGCTCGTCGCTCGCGGCAGCGCACAGCCGGAACAGGACGGGACGACAGGCGAGTTCCTGCCACAGGGTCGGTCGGGGCGTGTGCGGCCGGTCGAGCATCGGGAAGGCGGCGAGCACCCGCTCGCACTCCCCCGTCCGGTAGGCCAGCAGGGTGGAGTACGCCCCGGTGAGCGCGTCGGGGCGGAGCAGGGGCACGTGGCGGCCGAGGCGGCCGGTGCCGCTGGACGTGAACAGCAGGTCGAGCGGCCGGCCCGGCCCGCCCGCGTCCTCGACGCGGACGGCCAGGCCCAGGGCGTCCGGGACCCGCCGGGGCGTGCCCAGGGCGTGGGACCAGCGCACGATCGCCGGATAGGAGGCGTGCCGGTCCAGCCAGGGCTCGCCCCACGGCCGTTCGCCGCGTCCTGCGACGTGCAGGGTGCCCGAACACAGCACCCCGGTGGGATGGACGGCGGGCGCGTCCCGCCACCGGGCCACCTGTTCGGCGGCCCGGCGGGCGGTGTCGGGCACACGCGACACGGAACGTCCCTCAGAGTCCAGGGCGGATGACCGCGCGGACGCAACCGTCGGTCTTGTGCTTGAACATGTCGTACGCGGTGGGGGCGTCGTCCAGGGACACCGAGTGGGTGGCCAGGTGGGCGGTGGAGATCTCGCCGGCGGCGAGCCGGTCGAGGAGCATCGGGATGTAGCGCTGACCGTGCATCTGCGAACCGCGCACGGTGAGCCCCTTGTTGATCACCGCGCCGAGCGGGAACTTGTCGACGGCGCCCGCGAACACCCCGAGGATGAACACGGTGCCGCCCTTGCGGCAGGCGTGGATGGCGTGTCGTACGGCGGTGGGGCGGTCCGTCTGGAGGCGGAGCTGCTGCTTGGCCTGGTCGTAGAGGTGCATGGGGCCGTCGCTGTGTGCCTCCATGCCGACCGCCTCGATGCACACGTCGGGGCCGCGTCCGCCGGTGCGTTCGCGCAGTTCCGCCGCGACGTCGGTGGTGGTGTAGTCGATGGTCTCGGCGCCGATGTACCGCTCGGTCATCGCCAGGCGTTCGGGGATGCGGTCGATGGCGACGACCCGTTCCGCACCGAGCAGGATCGCCGCACGCGCCGCCATCTGGCCGACGGCGCCGCAGCCCCAGACGGCCACCACGTCACCGGGCTTGACGCCGCCGAGGTCCGCCCCCGTCCATCCGGTGGGCACGGAGTCGGACACGAACAAGGCGCTGGTGTCGTCGATGCCCTCGGGGACGGTGAAGGCGCCTTGGTCGGCGAACGGGACGCGCACGTACTCGGCGTGGCTGCCGCGCAGGCCGCCCATGGCGTGGGAGTAGCCGAAGATGCCGGCGGTCTCGTAGCCGAACAGCGCCTGCCCGACCCCGGGGTTGGTGTTCGTGTTGTCGCACAGAGACCACAGGTCGTTGGCGCAGTACCAGCAGCGGCCGCAGCCGACGAAAGAGGAGACGACGACCCGGTCGCCCACTTTGTGGCGCCGCACCGCGGACCCGGTCTCGACGACCTCGCCGACGAACTCGTGGCCGATGACGTCGCCGGCCCGCATGGCCGGGATGTACCCGCCGATGAGGTGCAGGTCGGAGCCGCAGGTGGTGCCCGCGACGAGCCGCACGACGATGTCCTGGTCGTTGCGCAGTTCCGGGTCGGGGACCTGCTCGACGGACAGCTTGTCGACGCCTTCCCAGCACAGGGCCTTCACAGCACTCCCTCCCCGCCGGAGCGGCGGCTGAACAGTCCGACGATCCGGCCGCCCGGCGTGGACCGGGTCGTCGGCGGTGTGTCGGGGAGCATGATCTCCCCGGCTTCCAGCAGGGCCTTCGCCTCGCGCAGCGCCCGCCGTACGTCCTGACGCGGGTCCTGCCCGGCGAGGCGTGCGGGCACGGAGGCCGCGGCCGGCGGTGTCGGCTCCTTGAGCCGTGCGGCCAGTTCCGTGCCGCGGTCCCCCGGAGCGGGCCGCGTGCGTACGTCGATGCGGTCGCCGAGCCGCTCCAGCGGCTCGGGCAGCTTGCCGTCCCGGCGGACGTCCTCCTCGGGGCGGTTGACGGTCACGGTGAGCCACCGGTCGCCCGCCCGGTCGTCGCCGCCGTGTGCCGCCGCCCCGGCCTTCCGGGCCGCCGCGACGCCGACGGCGGCGACGGGAACCATCCACAACGCCCTCTTCATCCACTGCCTCCTGCTCCAACGGGCCTTCGCGCGCGCCGGGTTTCCGCGGCGGGTGAGGCGAAACGGCGACGAGTCGGCGGCGGCGCCGGTCGCGGGCCGGGCCGGGCCGGAGACCCTGGGCCGCACGGACGGGATCAGTCACCGGTCGTCCTGGGACGGGATCAGTCACCGGTCGTCCTGTCCACCAGGGCGCCGTACGTCAGTTGCAGCGCGTCCGCGCCTGCCAGTGCGGTCAGGGCCCCGAGGGCGGTGCGGGTGGCGCGCGGCCACAGGAGCTGTCCCGCCGTGAGGCTGGAGGCGACCCAGACGCTCACGCAGAACGGACAGGTCACCAGCTCGCCGACCGTGGCCTTGCGGTCGTCGGTCCGCGCCTCCTCGTGCAGTTCCGCGGGCCCCTGCGGACCGACGAAGGTGGTGAAGGGGGCTCGCAGGGGGCTGGTCACCGACGCTTTGCTCAGCAGCCGGCTCAGCCGGAACGTGGCGACGGCGGTCAGTGCCACGTCCCACGGCGCCGGCCGGTCCGGCAGCGGGCGGCCACGCCGCCGTACCAGCAGCGCCCAGCTCGTGGTGTAGGCGGCGAACGCCGACATGGCGACGAGATAACCGCGGATCGGACGCTCGCCGTCCGCCGCGTACGTGTCCTCGACGCGGCGCAGCATCCTCTTCGCGCGGGACACGGCGCCCCCCTCGGCCGTCCCGGTCACGACGTACGCCCTCCGTCCGTCCCCGGCGTCGCCCCGGCCGTCGCCGGGCCGTCCACGGTGTCCGGTACGCCGTCGCCGGGCAGCCGCACCTCGACGTGCCCGTCGACCACCCGGGTGTCGAAGGCCGGCTGGGGCGCGGTGGCGGGGCCTTCGACGTTCCAGCCGTCGGAGAGACGGAAGACGCTGCCGTGCCAGGGGCACCGGACGCAGCCGTCGGCGACGGTGCCCTCGGACAGCGGTCCCGCCAGGTGGCTGCACCGTTCGGCGAGCGCGTGGACCTCCCCGCCGCTCTCCCGCACCACCAGCACCGGCACGTCGTCCACGACGCACCGCACGGCCTCACCGGCCGGGAAGGCGTCGACGCCGCCGACGCGGTGCCAGCCGTCGCGGACGACGTGCGGCACCTCCTCGGCGTGGTTGACGCCCGCCGCCTGCCGGTACGCCAGATGGCCTCCGAGCAGGCCTCCGGCGCCGACCGCGGTCAGACCGAGGTACCCGAGGACGCGTCCCTTGGCACCCCTGCCGCTGAGGCGCATCACGAGGGAGGCGCCGTAGAGGCCCACGGCGGCCGTGTTGGCCCAGGCGTGGACCAGGCCCACGCGCTGCTGCTCGCGGCGGAGTTCCGCCCAGTCGACGAGGCCCGACAGGGCGGCGGGGGCAGCCCCGGCGAGCCCCAGGGCCACCAGGAGGTCCGCCTGCCGGGACCGGCCGGGCTTGAGGTCCAGCACGGCGGCCGACATCCAGCTGCCGATGGGCAGGTGGATGGCCATGGGGTGCACGGGGTGGCCGAGCCACGTGCCGTGGAGCACGTCCCGGACGCGGCCGAGCGGGAGGGCGCGTACGCGCGCGCCGAGCATGTCGATCAGCTGGTCACGGCCGGGATCGCGCTCCAGCGCGTCCAGCAGCCACAGCATCCGGTTCTGTCCGAGGAGGCGACGCCCAGGCTTCTTGCTCATGGGCGCTGAGTTTCCCCACGCGCGGCGGGCAAACAGCGGTCAGCGTACGCGCAGCCGCACGCGGGGCCAGGCGTTGTTGACGTACCCCTTCGGGTTCCACACCTGGGCCGGGGACTCCGGCATCCCCGCACCGGAGGAGTCCCACGCGCGGGCCATGACGCGCACGTCACCGGGCGGCAGGTCGAGGGTGGTGCGCCACCGCTGCCACGCGCCCGGCCCGGCGGGCGCCTCGAGTGCGGCACGGGACCAGACGCGGCCGCCGTCCGTGGACACCTCGACGCGGGCGACCGTACGGCCCTCGCCGGCGAGGGCGTAGCCGGTGACCTCGACCGGGCCGCGCGGCAGGACATCGCCGTCGGCCGGTGTGAGCACGGCGCAGTTGAGCGGGAGCGGGCCGAGGGTGACGCCTTCGGGGTGTTCGCCGGTCGGCGGGAGTCGGTACGCGGTGGCCTGGAAGTAGCCGTCGGAGGGGGTGGTACGCGCGGTGACGTGGGTGACCCATTTGACGCTGCGGGCGCCGATCCAGCCCGGTACGACCACCCGCAGCGGCGCGCCGTGGACGGCCGGCAGCGGGGCGCCGTTCATCGCCCAGGCCAGGAGCACGTCCGGCACCAGCGCACGGTCGCGCGGAACCGACACCTCGTACGGCTGGGGCGGGTCGGCGGACGGGGAGACGTCGGGTGCCTGGAAGGCGACATGGGCGGCTTCCCGGTCGATGCCCGCGTGGGCGAGGACGTCGGCGAGGCGCACCCCCCGGAACCGCGCGGTCGAGAGGGCGCCCGGTCCCCACGGCGTCTCGCCGGGAACGGGGCGGACCGAGGTCAGGCCGGTGCGCCTGTTGCCCGCGCACTGCAGGGTGACGGTCGCCTCTGCGGCGTCGAAGCGGGACCGCAGGTCGTCGAGGGAGAGCGTCAGCGGGCGCGCCACCAGGCCGTCCACGGTGAGCCGCCAGTCCGCCGGGTCGAGGCGGGGTACGGGGCCGTGGTTCCGGCTGTAGAACGTGTCGGTGGGAGTGACCGCGGAGCGGGCGAGCACGGCTCCGGGCGGCTCCGCGTTGAACGGCTCCCGGCCGTGGACCACCATGTCGTCGCGCTTGCCCCACATGCCCATGGTCGTGATTGTCCGCCTGTGGCCGGTGACGCGCCCGGTCAAGCGCGTCCCGGCCCGGAACTCACGCGTCCCCCATGACCAGCCCCTCGATCGTGTGCTTCTGCGTGATCGGCCGCAGCACGTCCACGACCTCGCAGTCCAGGTGGCGCCGTACCCGCTCGGGAAGGCTCTCCCAGTAGCCGCGGGTGACCGCCGCGTCGTGACGCTCGCCGTTGGTCGCCTCGGGTCCGTCGACTCCCAGCACCAGCACGGGGCGGGACGTCGCGGAGTGGTTGCGGGTGCCTCGGTGGATGGTCAGGGCCGAGCGCGCCGAGATGTCGCCGCGCCGGGGGTATTTGCGCACCGCCCGCTCCTCGTAGCGCTTGTAGTGCGAGCGGGGCGGGAACATGCCGTGCCCGAACTCCGGGCTGTCGTCCCACTGGGTGCCGGGCGCGATCTCGAAGGGGCCCATGTCCTCCTCGGTGTCGACCGCGGTGACGTTGAACGCCAGCGAGGTCAGCCGCCGCTCGGTGCGGGTCTCCTCGGGCATCGGGAAGTCGCGGTGCCACGGCTGGTTGACGGCGCCCTCGAGCGGCACGTCGAAGCCGACCTCGACGATGCGGTGGTCGGGGCCGAGGACCGCCGTGCAGAGGGAGCGCACCCATGGATGGTCGGCGAGGTCGACGAAGCCACGCAACTGCTCGGGGTGTATCTCCACGTAGTAGCGGTTGGGTCCCCGGCCGACGGCGCCCCCCGGACGGCTGCGGGCCTCCTCGAAGGCGGCCTCGATGTCCTCGCGGAGCCGGTCGGCCCACTCGGGGGTGAAGGCGCCCTTGCGGGCGGTGACGCCGTCCTCGTAGAGGGCCGCGACGTCGGCCGTGACGTCGACGTCCAGCGCGTCGGGGGTGACGGCGGGGTGGATGTGCGGGCTCATGCGTGCCTCCTTGCGACCGAGCCGGCCGGTACTTGCGCGGTACCGGCCCGGCGCCATCGTTGCATCGTTGATTTCAACGTGGCAATACCCGGGAGCCGGAAGCTGGCGGGTGCCTGGTCCGCGGGCGGGCGACGCGTGCCACGATGTGCGGGTGAGCAGCAGCCTGAAGGACGTGGCGGCGCGCGCGGGGGTGTCGGCGCGCACGGTGTCGAACGTGGTGAACGGGTCGGCGCGGGTGGCGCCGGAGACCCGTCGGCGGGTGCAGGAGGCGATCGAGGAGCTGGGTTACCGCCCCAACCTGGCGGCGCGCAGCCTCAGGGCGGGCCGTACCGGCATCGTCGGCCTGGCGATCCCGGAGCTGCACTCGCCCTACTTCGCCGAGCTGGCCGGGCTGCTGGTGGACGAGGCACGCCGCCGGTCGTGGACGGTGGTCATCGACCAGACGCGGGGCGACGCCGAGGCGGAGCGGCGGCTGCTGACCGGTGACGGCGGCCGGGTGATGGACGGTCTGATCATCAGCCCCTGGGCGCTGCCCGCCGAGGACATCACGGCGGCCGCACGCCCGTTGCCGGTCGTGCTGCTCGGGGAACGCAGCCCGCAGGGGCTGGCTGACCGGGTCGCCGTGGACAACGTGGCCGCCGCCGAGGAGGCCACCGCGCATCTGCTGTCGCTGGGCCGCCGCCGTGTCGCGGCGATCGGTCTCCAGCCCCATCTGCGCAACGGCACGGCGGAACTGCGCGCCGAGGGCTACCGTACGGCGCTCCGGCGTGCCGGGATCACGCCCCGTCCGGAGTGGGAGCGCACGGTGCCGGCGCTGCACCGCGCGGACGGCGCCCGGGCGATGGCCGAGCTTCTCGACGCCGGCGCCGGGCCCGACGCGGTGTTCGCGTTCAGCGACGAACTCGCGCTGGGCGCCCTGCACACGGCGCACGTCCGGGGGCTGCGGGTGCCGGAGGACGTCGCCGTCGTCGGGTTCGATGACATCGAGGACGGCCGGTTCGGCCGGCCGACGCTCACCACCGTGTCCCCCGACAAGGCGCAGATAGCGGCGCGGGCCCTGCAGTGCCTGGCCGACCGCATCTACAGCCCGCGCAACGACGTACCCGCCGCCGACCTGACGGTCCCGCACCGGCTGGTGGTGCGCGGAAGCACCGGAGGCTGACCGCGGGCCCGGAGCCGGCGGACCCTCCGACGGCTCCTGGCGGACATCCCTGTACCCCCTTTACGGAATACCGGGTGTGCGCCGGGCCCGGCCGGGGAACATGTTCGCCCTGTTCGGGCCGTGCGCCTTGAGGGCCGTGTGCCCTGTCGGGCCGTGCGAGAGGACTGCATGTGACAGCGTCGGCGTCAGGGTCGGGTGACCGGCAGCCCGGTGCCCAGGAGGACGCGTACGAGCCGGATCCGCGTCGCTGGCGGGCGCTGTGGGTGACCCTGGTCGCCGGTTTCATGAGCCTGCTGGACGTCACGATCGTGGCGGTCGCGCTGCCCACCGTGCAGCGCGACCTGGGGGCCTCCCCCGCCGAGGTCCAGTGGGTGGTGTCCGGCTACGCGCTCACCTTCGCCCTCGCCCTCGTCACGGCGGGCCGGCTCGGCGACGCGCTCGACCGGCGGAAGATCTTCCTGCTCGCCCTGTGCTGCTTCGTGCTGTTCAGCGCGGCCTGCGGCGCCGCTCCCAGCATCACCCTGCTGGTCGTGGCCCGTCTCGCCCAGGGCCTCGCGGCCGGTTTCATGGCGCCGCAGAACTCGGCGCTGATCCAGCAGATGTTCCGCGGCGCCGAACGCGGCCGGGCGTTCGGCTACTTCGGCGCGACCGTCGGCATCTCCTCCGCCTCCGGGCCGATCGCCGGCGGCGCGATCCTCGCCCTGGCCGACGGGATGCAGGGCTGGCGCTGGGTCTTCTACGTCAACGTGCCCATCGGCGTCCTCGCCGTGCTGCTGGGCCGCCGACTGCTGCCGCGGACCCGGAAGTCGGGGCGGGGGCATGTGGACGGCCCGGGTGTGCTGCTGCTCGGCCTGGGCGTCCTCGCGTTCATGTATCCGCTGGTGCAGGCGGAGTCGGGCGGGCTGAGCCGTCTGTGGTGGCTGTTCCTCGTCGGCGCGGCGGTGCTCGCCGTGTTCGTCCGGCGGCAGCGGCGGCTGCTGGCCCGGGGGGCGACGCCTCTGCTCGACCCCCGGCTGTTCACCACCGTGCGGGGGTACGCCATCGGCGCGGGCGTCGGCACCCTGTACTTCATCGGCTTCAGCGGCGTCTGGCTGGTCTTCGCGCTGTTCTACCAGAACGGGCTGGACTACTCGCCACTGGAGTCGGGGCTCGCCGTGACGCCGTTCGCCATCGGCTCGGCGGGGGCGGCCGTGGTGTCCGGGCGGCTGGTCGACCGGTTCGGGCGGCTGCTCACCGTGTGGGGTCTCATCGGTGTGATCGTGGGCCTCGGCACGGCGGCCCTGCTGCTGCGGTTCGCGCCGCTGGACCACGCGCCCTGGTTCGCCGCGCCCGCCCTCTTCGTCGGCGGCATCGGTGGCGGGTTCGTCGTCTCCCCCAACATCACCATGACGCTGCGGGACGTGCCGGTGCGGATGGCGGGCGCGGCGGGAGGCGCCCTTCAGACGGGGCAGCGGCTCGGCGCGGCGGTGGGGACGGCGGCCCTTCCGGGCCTCTTCTACATGGCGCTCAGCCACAGTGACGACTTCCAGGCGGCCCTGTTCCTGGCGCTGGGCGTGGCCCTGGCGACGATGTCGACGTCGCTGGCCCTGGCGGGGTACGACTGGCTGCGCGACCGGCGCAGGCGCGCGGCGCACGGGGAGTGCCCGGAGGAGGTGGCGAACAGCCCGGTGCACTCCCGGTCGCTCTGACCCCCGGCAGGTCAGCGCGCCGCCGGTGCTCACGGATGCAGGACGATCTTGCCGACGTGCTCCCTGCGGGCGAGTTCCTCCTGGGCCCGTGCCGCCTGTTCGAGCGGGTGGACGGCGGCGACGACCGGTTCGACGGCGGCCCGCCGGGCCATGTCCATGAGCAGGCCGAAGTGGGCCGGTGTGTGCATCGCGGAGCCGATCACCTGGGCGTTGTGCAGGTAGAGGCGGCGTACGTCCAGGGTCACCCGGTAGCCGCCGAGCGCCCCGGCGATCACCCAGCGTCCGCCCTCGCGAAGCAACGGCACCGCCTCGCTCACCAGGTCTCCGGCGACGACGTCGAGCGCGACGTCGACGCCCTCGGGCGCGGCGGCGCGGATCCCCGCGACGACGTCCCCCGCCCGGTCGACGACGGCGTCCGCACCCGCCTCGCGTACGGCGTCGGCCTTGGGGCCGCTGCTGACGGCGACCACGCGGGCGCCCCGGGCGCGGGCGATCTGCACCGCCGCGAGCCCTACGCCGCCGGACGCGCCGGTCACCAGAACGGTCTCGCCCTCGCGCACCCGGGCGCGTTCGATCATGCCGAGCGCCGTGCCGTAGGCGGTGGGCAGCGAGGCGAGCTGGTCGTCGGTGAGCGGGGACCCGGTGACGTCGTGCAGGCGCTCCAGCGGGGCGAGGACGAACTCGGCGTAGCCGCCGTCGCGTTCGCTGCCCATCAGGCCCACGGGATGGGCGTCGGGGCCGTCGCCGTCGTAGAGCGCCGGATCGACCACCACGCGGCGGCCGACGAGACCCGCGTCGCCGCCGGGGCCCACGGCCTCGATCCGGCCGGCCACGTCGGCGCCCTGGATGCGGGGGAAGGCTACGGGGCCGCGCCAGCCCGAGCGTGCCTCCGGGTCGCCGGGGCGGCCGTAGGCGCCCTCGCGGGTCCACAGGTCGGTGTTGTTCAGGGCCACCGCCGCGACCCGCACCAGCGCCTCGCCGGCTCCCGGGACGGGCACCGGCACCTCGGTCACCTCCAGGACCTCCGGTCCACCGTGCCGTGTGATGCGCACCGCGCGCATGTTCTCGGACAAGGCCCTCACCTCCTCACGGGTATACTGATCTGTATACCTCTCGTCCCACCGTACACCGATCAGTGAAGGTTCGTGCCCATGGACAGCGGCAGTGACGCTCCTCCCCTGACGCCGGCCGGGCGTCGCATCGTCGACGCGGCCGAGGAACTGTTCTACGAGCGCGGCATCACGGCGGTCGGCGTGGATCTGATCGCCGAACACTCCGGCGTGACCAAGCGGACGCTGTACAACCGCTTCGGGTCGAAGGACAACCTCGTGGCGGCCTACCTCGCGGAACGCGACCGGCGCTGGCGGTCGGAGGTCCGCGCGGCCGTCGCCGCGAGCGGAGGTGCCGAGGAGGCGGTGACCGCGCCGTTCGAGGCGCTGCGGAACTGGACGTCGGCGTACACCCGGGGCTGCGCGTTCCTCAACGCCCTGGCCGAGCTGCCCGATCCGCGGCACCCGGGACACCAGGTCGCCGTGGATCAGAAGCGGTGGCTGCGGAGCCTGTTCGAGGAGCTGGCGACAGCGGCCGACTGCGACGGCCCGTCCGCGCTCGCCACCCGGCTGTTCGTGCTGCACGAGGGCGCGGTGGCCACCGAGCCGCTGGCACTCGGGACGGTCGCGGCGGCCGCGGACCTGGCGCGGGAGCTGGTGCGGGCGGCCGTGCGCGGGTGACACGGGACGCTCAGGTCTCCTCGCCGACGCCGGTGACGGTGTCCTCTCGGACCACGACGACCGGGCAGGCCGCGTGCTGCACGCAGTGCTGGGCGACCGAGCCGAGGAGCAGACCGGCGAAGCCGCCGAGACCACGGCTGCCGACCACCAGCAAGGACGCGTCACGGGCCGCGCGCAGCAGCACACTGGCCGGCGTGCCGTACTGCACCTCCTCCCGGACGCCCACGGACGGGTGGGCGCCCAGCGTCTCCTCGACGCACCGGGTCAGGTCCTCCCGCGCCCGGGCCTCCAGGGCCTCCTCGTCACCGCTCGACGGCGGCAGCCAGCCGAGGGCGCCGTGGTACTGCGGGTAGTCCCAGGAGGTCAGTGCCAGCACCCTCCCTCCGGTGAACGCGGCCTGGCGGGCCGCCCAGCGCAGCGCCTCCCGCGACGACGGCGAGCCGTCCACCCCGACCACGATGCGGTCCTGATCGTCCACGCTCTCTCCTCACGCCCGACGGCCACGGGGGCGGCCGACGCGCGCGCCCGCCCGGTCCCAGCCTCCGGCGGGGAGCGCCGGATGCCGAGCCGAGCGGGTCCGGACGGGGCAGCGGGGGCCTCGCGGCGGACGGATCCGCCGCGAGGCCCCGAGGGTCAGAGCTCCTGCACGAAGTACGGCTCCAGGGTCATCCAGCCGTTGCCGCGCGCCCCGTACCGGGTGCCGTTTTCGGTGCGGGCGAGGGTGTACCAGGAGTCGACGTAGTCCGGGTCGTCCGTCCACCAGTCGTCCGGGATCGCGTCGAGCACCGCGTTCACCAGCGGGACGTACGCGCCCTGGTCGGTCACGGTGAGCAGGACGGCGGCGATGGCCTTGGCCAGGTCGCGGTAGTTGGTGGAGCCGTCCTCCTCCATCATCACGGCGTCGGCCAGATTGTACTTGTAGGACGACCAGTTGACCAGGATCTGCTGGGGCCGGTAGACGGTGCCGTCGTCGTCCAGGTACGGCATGTCGACCGGGTCGACCCGCACCTTGCCGTCGTGCCCGAAGCCGGTGACCAGGGTGTAGATCTCGGCGTCGCCCTTGATCCAGGGCTCCTGGTCGTCGGAGAGGGAGACCGCGGTGATGCGCGTGGTCCAGAAGCCCGCGGCGACCGCCGGGGCGCGTGCCTG
Organism: Streptomyces sp. NPDC014764; assembly: GCF_043082785.1. Taxonomy (NCBI): domain Bacteria; kingdom Bacillati; phylum Actinomycetota; class Actinomycetes; order Kitasatosporales; family Streptomycetaceae; genus Streptomyces; species Streptomyces sp. NPDC014764. Next base: position 140,294 of record NZ_JBIBXY010000005.1, read on the forward strand.
CTGCACCTCGGGCGCAGGGTCGGCGGACCGCACGCCGCGCCGGGCGAGCTCCTCGTGCAGGACGTCCAGACCCGCGGCCAGTGCGCGGGAGCCGTCGATGTCGACGACGTACACCGGGCGCGCGGGGGCCTTGCGTGCGTCGAGCGGGTGGGTCCTGCCCTTGCTGTCGTACGCGGTGAAGGGGCCGTCGTCCGATGTCGCGGCCGCCACCCAGGGTTCCGTCCCGGCGGTGAGCGCGCCGCGCATCGACGGGTCGCCGAGCCGCAGCCGCAGCAGCGGACCGACGTCGGGGGCGAGGCCCTTGGCGGCGGCGATCCGGCGATCGGCCGTGGCGAGGGCGGTCCGGAGGGCACCGTCGGCGAGAGCCGTGACGGCGACCTCGTCGGAGGTCAGGGCCGCCTGGCGGACGCGGGCGCGCCAGGCGGGGTCGGTGAGCGCGGCGGCGATCGCCCGCGCGGCGGTGTCCTGGGCCGTGTGGACCTCGGACGCCGTCGATGCGCGGACTTCCTGAGTGGCCACCGGGACGGGTGCGGCGGCGGCCTGCGGGGCTGCGAGGGTCTGGCCTGCACACAGGACGGCCAGGGTCGTCGCCGTGGCGGCTAGGGCGCCGCGGCGGCGGAGGTGACGGGGTCTCACGTGGATCGAGCCTCCTGGGACGAGTGGTCGACAGGGCACTGCGTGTGGAGCTCGTGGGTGTGACCGTGCGGGGGATCTATGCGGGTAGATACCCGCGAGTAGCGATAATGACGGTGTCATGACAGACGCGCAAGAGGGCCCGCGCGCCGGAGTCGGGCGCGGTCCGCCGAGGTCGGCCGGTCGGGCGGTCCCGCCGCGGACGGCGGTGCGGCCCGCGAGCAGCGGCGTCCGGACCCCGGCAGGATGGTGCGCCATGTGGCACCGGGAACGCCCCGAGGGGCACGCGCGTTCCTGGCGGACTGCGCTGCCGACGCCGTCGACACGGGCCGAGTCCGTGGGCGCGGCGCGGCGCGCGGTCCGCGTCACGGTCGCCGCCGTCGTCGGGTTCTACCCGGCGGTCCACCTGCTGGACCGGCCGGTGTTCGCGCTGTACACGCTGTTCGTCCCCGTCGCCTTCGGGCTTCTCTCGCCGCTCCCCGGCGCGGGCCGCCGCCGGGCCGGGACTGTGCTCCGCGCCGTGCCGGCCGCCGCCGCGCTGATCACGCTCGGCACGTATCTGGCGGCAGCGACCTGGGCGGCGACGCTCGGCATGCTGCTCGTGGGGTTCGTACTGGTCACGGGCGCCTCGATCGGGCCCCGGGTGACAGGTGTCGTCCCCGCGCTCCAGCTCTGCTACATCCTGGCCTGCTTCCCGCCGTACGCGCCCGGGACGCTGTGGGACCGGCTGGCCGGGCTGGCCGTCGGCGCGACGCTGACGATCCTCTGCGAGCGGCTGCTGCTCCCGGAGCCCGAACAGACGTCGTACCGCGGCCGGGTCGCCGACGGGCTCGACCTCGCGGCGCGCTCGCTGCACGACCTGCTGCGGGGCGGCGCCGGCGGCCGGGAGACGGCCGGACGGCTGCGGGCGGCGGGCCGGGAGCTGCGCTTCTCCCGGACGGCCGCCGGCTGCCGGCCCACCGGGGCCGGGGCCAAGGACCGCGCGCTGGCCCAGGCCGGTTACGCGACCCGCAGGTTCCTCGACCTGCTCGCCGCCCTCGCCCCTCTGCTGCGCGCGCCGGTCGACCTGCCGTCGGCCATGCTGATGCGCGGTCTCGCCACGGCCTGCGCCGACGAGGCCGCCGCGCTGCGCGGCACCCGCCCCGCCCCCGGCCCCGAGAGGGTCGAGGAGATGATCGAGCAGTACGCGGCCGTACGGGGCGTGCCCCCGGGCCTGCGTGAGGACCCGCATGCGCTGCTGCGACGCCAGTCGACCCTGCTGGCCGCCGCGGTGTCCGCCGTGACGGCGAGCGCGGCGGCCGCCCTGGCGACGGGACCGCGCCGGTCGATGCCCGGGCTGCCGCCGGAGCAGTTCTGGTACGCGGGCGCGTCCACGCCCCGGCTGTGGTGGGGGCGGATCGCCGACCACCTCACTCCGCGCTCCGTCGTGTTCCAGAACGCGGTCCGTACGGCCTCCGGACTGGCGCTCGCGCGGCTCGTGGCGGGGTCGCTGGACCTGTCGCACGGCTTCTGGGTGCTGTTGGGCATGCTCACGCTGGGCCGCACCACGGCGGGGGCCACCTGGTCCGCGGTGCGGTCGGCGGCGGTGGGGACGCTGATCGGGTCGCTGGCGGCGGGGGCGCTGCTGACCTCGGCCGGGGACATGACCGAGATCTACGCGGCGCTGCTGGTGCCGATGGCGCTGGTGGCCTTCTGGGCCGGGCCCGTCGGCGGGCCCGCCTGGGGGCAGGGGCTGTTCACGCTGGTGGTGTCCACGGCGTTCGCGCAGCTCTCCCCGGTGACGTGGGAACTGGCGGAGGCGCGGATCGTCGACGTGCTGACGGGCAGCGCGATCGGGCTGCTGTGCGGGGTGCTGGCCTGGCCCGCCGGCGCCCGGGGCGAGATGCGGCGCAGCGCCGCCGCCCTGTTCCGCGCCACCGCGCCGCTGATCCGGGTCACCGTCGAGCGGGCGGCCACCGGGCACTCCGCGCCCGACACGCGCGCGGACGCGGCCACGGCGCTGCGGCGGACCATGCGGTACTGGCGCACCGCCCACGCCTCGTACGCGCAGCTGCGCGCCGAGCCGCCGCCCCGGCACGCGGCGGACAACGGCGCCGACTGGCTGGCCGCGCTCAACCACGGCTCCCGCGTGCTGGTCGGCACCTACTGGCTGCCCTGGTCGCAGGGGACGGCGTGGCCGTCGGACGCGGTGTCCTGGGCGCGGGAGGCGACGGACGAGGTGGTGTCGGCGACGCTGCGGGCGGCACACTTCCCGGCCGACGGCGTGACGGTACGGCTGGCGCCGCTGCCGCCGGGCGTCCTGACGCGGCTTCCGGCGCCCTCCGTGTCGCATCTGGTCGACGTGGAGGTGTGGCTGCACGCCCTCGCCTCCGACCTGACGGCGGCCGTCGGACCGGGCAGCACGGTGGAGGGCGGCTTCTGGTGACGGCGGCCCGCCCGGTCACCCGGACGGCCCCCCGCCATGACGCCTCCTGCCTGCCGACTTCGACTCTCCCGGCGCCCGACAGCGCGCGGCGGCGGGCGTGTGCGGTGAGGATCGAGGCAGGTGTGGCGTCGAGGCGTGCGGAGGGATGACCGTGGACGGGCAGGCGCAAGGGAGCGGGCGGGGACTGCACTGCCTGGTCACCGGGGCGTCGGGCTACATCGGCGGACGCCTGGTCCCCGACCTGCTGGAGGCCGGTCACCGGGTCCGCTGCCTGGCCCGCTCCCCCGACAAGCTGCGCGACCATCCCTGGGCGCCGGACGTCGAGACGGTTCGCGGCGACGTCACCGACGCCGCGTCCGTCGCCGGGGCGATGAAGGACGTCGACGTCGCGTACTACCTGGTGCACGCCCTCGGCAGCGGCGCGGACTTCGAGGACACCGACCGCCGCGCCGCCCGCACGTTCGCCGAGCAGGCGCACGCGGCCGGGGTGCGCCGGATCGTCTACCTGGGCGGTCTCACCCCGTACGGGGTGCCGGAGGAGACCCTCTCGCCGCATCTGCGGTCCCGCGCCGAGGTGGGACGGATCTTCCTGGGTTCGCCGGTGCCCGCGACCGTTCTGCGGGCCGCCGTCGTCATCGGCTCGGGATCGGCGTCGTTCGAGATGCTGCGCTATCTGACCGAGCGGCTGCCCGTGATGGTGACCCCCAGCTGGGTGCACACCCGCACCCAGCCGATCGCGGTGCGCGACGTGCTGCGCTACCTGGTCGCCTCGGCCACCATGCCGGACGACGTCGACCGCGTCTTCGACATCGGCGGCCCGGACGTGCTGACGTACCGCGACATGATGCAGCGCTACGCCGAGGTCGCGGGGCTGCGGCGGCGGGTCGTCGTGCCGGTGCCGGTGCTCACACCCGGGCTGTCGAGCCACTGGGTCGGGCTGGTCACGCCGGTGCCCGCCGGCATCGCCCGGCCGCTCACCGAGTCGCTGCGCCACGAGGTGGTGTGCCGCGAGCACGACATCGCACGGTACGTGCCCGACGCCCCCGGCCGGCCGCTGCCCTTCGACGAGGCGGTGCGGCTGGCGCTGGCGCGGGTGCGGGAGGCGCAGGTCGCCACCCGCTGGTCGTCGGCCTCCGTGCCGGGCGCGCCGAGCGACCCGCTGCCCACCGACCCCCGGTGGGCGGGCGGCAGCCTCTACCGGGACGAACGGGACCAGGTGGTGCCCGCGTCGCCGGAGGCGCTGTGGAAGGTGATCGAGGGCATCGGCGGCGAGCACGGCTGGTACTCCTTCCCGCTCGCGTGGGCGGTGCGCGGGCGGCTCGACCGGATCGTCGGCGGGGTGGGGCTGCGGCGTGGACGGCGTGACCCTCACCGGCTGCGGGCGGGCGACTCGCTGGACTTCTGGCGGGTGGAGGAGATCGAGCCGGGGCGGCTGCTGCGACTGCGCGCCGAGATGCGGCTGCCGGGCCTGGCCTGGCTGGAGCTGCGCGTGGACACGGACGAGGCGGGCCGCACCCGGTACCGGCAGCGTGCCCTGTTCCATCCGCGGGGTCTGCTCGGTCACGCGTACTGGTGGTCGGTGTCACCCTTCCACGCCCTCGTGTTCGGGGGGATGGCCCGGAACATCGCCCTGGCGGCGGCCGAGGGCGCGGACGGGCCGGGCAGTCGGCGGACCCGCCGGCGGCACGAGGGCGTCCGCCGCTGATGTCCAGGCCCGCGCCGGAAACGCCCCGCGCACACGTCGGCGCGGCGGGACGGGCCGACGCGAGGACCGGGGAAGGTCATCCGGCCCCGTCGCGGGTACCCGGTGGCGAACGCGAGCGTGCGGGCGACGGACGACGTAAGGGGCTGTGCATGCGTGAACTGCGGTCGGCGACGGACGAATCGGCGGGACGGGCCGGTGGTCCGCTCACCGCCGACGCCGCCACCAAGGCCGTGGGGCGGGCCCTGGGCGAGGTGCTGGACGAGCGGATGTCGCAGGCGTACGACCTCGACGCCGTCTTCGCCAGGGACGTGGCGGGCCGTGTCTCCGCGTTCGCCCGGCGCGGCGGGAAACGGCTGCGCACGGCGTTCGCCTGGTGCGGCTGGCGTGCCGGGGGCGGCGCGGGCGACCCCGCTCCGCTGCTGCGGACGGGCGTGGCCCTCGAACTGGTGCAGACGTGCGCGCTCGTGCACGACGACGTGATGGACGGGTCCCTTCTACGGCGCGGGGCGCCCTCGATGCACGTCGACCTGGCACGGATGCACCGGGCGGAGGGCATGACGGGCGGCGCCGAGTCGTTCGGGCACTCGGCGGCGGTGCTCGCCGGCGACCTGGCCCTGGCCTGGGCGGACGACCTGATGACGGAGGTCGTGCTCGCCTCCCCCGACGGGTCCCGGCTGTACCGGGAGTGGCGGGCGATGCGCGAGGAGATGGTGGCCGGGCAGTACCGCGACCTCCAGGCGCAGGCGGCCGGCGCGTCCGGCGTCGAGGAGGCGCTGACCATCGCGACGCTGAAGAGCGCGCTCTACACGGTGGAACGGCCGATGGCCCTGGGCGCGTCGCTGGCCGGGGCGGACGAGGCGGTGACGGCGTCGCTGCGGGCGGCCGGCCGGTGCGCGGGGCTCGCCTTCCAGCTGCGGGACGACCTGCTGGGCGCCTTCGGCGATCCGGCGCTGACCGGGAAGCCGGTGGGCGACGACCTGCGGTCCCGCAAACTCACGTATCTGCTGGCCGTGGCCCTGGAGATGGGCCGGGCGACCGGCGACGAGGAGGCCGTGGCGCTCCTCTCCCCCGCCGGGCCCGCGCTGCCGGAGCGCGCCGTGGAGGGTGTGCGGGCAGCGCTGGAGCGGACGGGCGCCCGGGACATGGTGGAGGCGAAGATCGCCGAGCTGGCGGACACGGCTCTGCGGCACTTCGGCGCGACGGACGCCGACGCCGTGGTGCGGCGGGAGTTCGCCGCGCTGGTCGCCCGCGCGGCGGGCATCACGGCACCGCAGGTGCGGGAAGCGGTGTGAGGCGGACGGCCCGCCACGCCCCGGACGGGAGCGTGGCCGGCCGCCTGACCGGGTGGGCGGCTCAGGGCTGGCGGCGGGCCTGTTCGGCGGCCTGGTCCGCGGCGCCGGTCTCGGTGGTGGCGCCGCGCGTGCTCAGCTTGCCGCCGCTGGACTCCAGGTGGGCGCGGACGAACCACTGGAACAGCTCCAGGCCGCGCAACTGCTCGATGAGGATGTCCTGGGTGACCGGGTCGGCCTCCTCGGTCTCCCGCATCGCCTCCCGGTGGTCCTCGATGACGTTCGTGTACACGAGGTCGAGCGCGCCCAGGTGTTCGATCGCCTCGGCCCGGCCGATGGAGTAGTCGTTCCAGGAGCGGGCGGCGACCAGCGCGCCGGGGGTGCCGTCCGGCTCACCGCCGAGGGTGGAGATCCGCTCGGCGATGTCGTCGGTCATGTCCCGCACCTTGTCGACCTGTGGGTCGATCATCTCGTGCACGGCGATGAAGTGCGGTCCGACGACGTTCCAGTGCACGTGTTTGAGGGTCAGATGGAGGTCGTTGAGGGCGTGGAGTCGCATCTGCAACAGCTCGATGATCCGTCCGCTGTCCTGGGTGCTCAGGCCCGGCACGGTGTACGAGGGGTCGTCAGGCTGTGACGGCACGAGAGGCTCCTTGCGATCGTCCGATGCTCGAACGTCCAGATAAGCGGTCGACCCGCCGTGTGCGGGGTTCACGCTCGTCCACCGCCGCGCGTCTCACCGGTCTGGAGCAGCGGACCGCGGTGCGCGGGGCCCGCGCGCATATTGCTTTGCCGTGCGAGGACGGCGCGTGGTTGGCTCCCGCCCATGAGCTGGCTGCCGCGTGACTTCGTCCACCCCCTGCACGTCGACGTCCCCGGCGGTGCGGGACACCGCCTGCGCCCGATCGCCGCCGCCGACGCGCCGCTGGACTACCCGGCCGTGATGGGGTCGCGCGAGCGGCTGTGGTCCGTCTTCGGCCCGGCCTGGGGCTGGCCCTCGGCCACCATGACGTACGAGGCGAACCTCGCCGATCTGGAGCGGCACGCGGCCGAGATCGAGGCGCACGAGTCGTTCAACTACACGCTCGAGAACGCGGAGCGCACCGCGCTGCGCGGCTGCGTCTACATCGACCCGCCGGAGAAGGAGGGTGCGGACGCCGAGATCTCCTGGTGGGTGGTGGACGACGAGGCGGGCGGCCCCCTGGAGCGGGCGCTGGACGCGTTCGTCCCCCGCTGGATCGCCGAGGACTGGCCCTTCGAGCGGCCCCGCTTCATCGGCCGCGACCTCACCTGGGAGGAGTGGCTGAAGCTGCCGGACCTCGCCTGAGGTCACGGCGTCGAGGTCCCGGGGGCCCTCCGGTCTCCCGGAGCCGGGCCACGTCACGGCGTGGGCCGCACCGAACAGGCACCCGTACTCCCCGCTGCATCATGGGGGTTGTCGTGGCCGGCGCACCGTCCGGCGGCGGTGACGTCACCCGGGCGCCTGGCCGGCAGCAGCCGGGCCGTCTGGGGCCGGATCTGCTTCCGGCGCTGCGGGGACCCGCGGCCGACGAGGCGGCGGGTGGCCTCGGCGGCCGGCGGACCGGCCGGGCTCAGCGGGTGCACAGCCAGAGTGCTCCGTTGATCCCGGTGGCGCAGACCAGCAGGCCGGACGCCCAGACCACGTGACGCCTCAGGAGCGCGCCACGCAGTTCGGCGTACCGCGCCTCGTACTCGCGGCGCAGTTCGTCGGCGCGGCGCACCGTGGCCCGGAGCATCTGCCGGGTGAGGTCGATGCGCCGGTCCACGTAGTGCCGTGTGAGGTCCTCGGCCTGACCGGTGGTCAGCCACGGCAGGTCGGCGCAGAGCGTCTCCGCCTCCCGGCGCGCCTCGGCGATGTGGGAGCGCGCCATCACGATGCCCTCCGCCTCGGCCATGACGGCCGAGGCGTCGTGCGCGAGGCCGCGACGGGACCGCGACCGCGGCATCAGCGGTCGCCCTTGTGGCCGCCGGGGTCGATGACGTCGCGCTGCCCGGTGTTCTCCGCCTGGTCGACTCCGGCCAGCGCCGGGTGGCGCAGGTCGAAGGCGGGCGACTCGGAGCGGATGCGGGGCAGGGTGACGAAGTTGTGCCGGGGCGGCGGGCAGGAGGTGGCCCACTCCAGCGAACGCCCGTAACCCCAGGGGTCGTCGACCTCGATCTTCTCGCCCTTCTGCGCCGTCTTCCAGACGTTGTAGAGGAAGGGCAGCGTCGACAGGCCGAGCAGGAAGGCGCCGATGGAGGAGACGGTGTTGAGGGTGGTGAACCCGTCGGCGGCGAGGTAGTCGGCGTAGCGGCGGGGCATGCCCTCGGCGCCCAGCCAGTGCTGGATCAGGAAGGTGGTGTGGAAGCCGACGAACAGCGTCCAGAAGTGCACCTTCTCCAGACGGTGGTCGAGCATGGTGCCGGTCATCTTCGGCCACCAGAAGCTGAAGCCGCCGAACATCGCGAACACGATCGTGCCGAACAGCACGTAGTGGAAGTGGGCGACGACGAAGTAGCTGTCGTGGACGTGGAAGTCCATCGGCGGGGACGCCAGCAGCACGCCGGTCAGACCGCCGAAGAGGAAGGTGACGAGGAAGCCGGCCGCCCACAGCATCGGTGGTTCGAAGGACAGACTGCCCTTCCACATGGTGCCGATCCAGTTGAAGAACTTCACGCCCGTCGGCACGGCGATGAGGAAGCTCATGAAGGAGAAGAACGGCAGCAGCACCGCGCCGGTGGCGAACATGTGGTGCGCCCACACCGTGACGGAGAGACCGGTGATGGTGATGGTCGCTCCGACGAGTCCCATGTAGCCGAAGATCGGCTTGCGGGCGAACACCGGGATGATCTCGGAGACCACGCCGAAGAACGGCAGCGCCAGGATGTAGACCTCGGGGTGGCCGAAGAACCAGAAGAGGTGCTGCCACAGCAGCGCCCCGCCGTTCGCCGGGTCGAAGATCCGTGCGCCGAAGCGGCGGTCCGCCTCCAGGGCGAGCAGCGCCGCCGCCAGGACCGGGAACGCCAGCAGCACCAGCACGGAGGTGAGCAGCACGTTCCAGGTGAAGATGGGCATCCGGAACATCGTCATGCCGGGCGCGCGCATGCAGATGATCGTGGTGATGAAGTTGACCGCGCCCAGGATCGTGCCGAAACCGGACAGCGCCAGCCCCATGATCCACAGGTCGCCGCCCTCCTGCGGGGTGCGCTCGCCACCGCTGAGCGGCGTGTACGCCGTCCATCCGAAGTCCGCCGCGCCCTGGGGCGTGAGGAAGCTGGTCATCACGATGAGCCCGCCCAGGGCGAACAGCCAGTAGGACAGCATGTTCAGGCGGGGGAACGCCACGTCCGGGGAGCCGATCTGCAACGGCATGATCGCGTTGGCGAACCCGGCGAACGTGGGCGTCGCGAACAGCAGCAGCATGATCGTGCCGTGCATCGTGAACGACTGGTTGTACTGCTCGGGCGACACGATCTGAAGCCCGGGCCGGGCCAGTTCCGCGCGGATCACCATGGCGAGCAGACCGCCCACCAGGAAGAAGACGAACGACGTGATCAGGTAGAGGTGCCCGATCTTCTTGTGGTCGGTGGTGGTCAGCCAGGAGATGACCACACGCCCTCTCGCTCGTCGTCCCTCCGCCGCCGGAACCGGGGAAAGAGGTTCAGTCGTGTGTGTCGCCATCGAGATCCTTCGGGTTCACTGCGCGGAGATCGGCGGGAGGGAACGCCGCCCGCCCTTGCGGGCGCGAACGGCACGCATGCCGGATCGACGCTATGTCAGGTGACCTGGCACCGGGTTCTGACACCCGCCGAGCGGAGGGTTAGTTCACCCGTCCGAGTGGCGTCGCATTGTGAACGGGTTGTGAACGGTTCCGGAGGAGCCCAGTCCTTCTTGCCCGGCCCCGGCAACGTCGGCCCGGCGTCCTCGTCCGGAGGCGAGCAGTGTGGAGCGGGCGGGGGTCGGGTGAGGATGCGGGGCATGACCGGACGCACGAACGCGCGGCGGAAGGGGCCCTCCCCTTCTTCCGGCGCACCCTCGCAGAACGATTCCCCGCCCCCTGATGCCGTGGCCGAGGTGGTCACCCGGTTCGAGGCGTACGCGCGGGCCCGCGCGGCCCGGGACAGCCTGCTGCCGGGGGCGCGCACCGGCCCCTGGCACGAGCAGCACGCCTTCGACGACCTCCAGGCGGCCGTGGCCCGCCTCCGTGACAGCGTGCGCCGCACGGCCGGAGGGGCGTAGCGCGCCGGAGGGTCAGGCGCGTCCCGGCCGGGGGCCGACCCGGACTGCGAGCAGGGCGACGTCGTCGTCGTTGTCGGCGGGGCGCGCCCGGTGGAGCAGTTCGTCGGTGAAGTCCCCGACCGGGCGGTGGGCGAGCGCGGCGGCATGCCTGCGCAGCCGCTCAAGCCCTTCGTCGATGGGGTGGCTGGGAGACTCGATCAGCCCGTCCGTGTAGAGGACGAGCGTGGAGCCCGCCGGCAGGACCGTCGATCCGTCGGCGCGGGGGCGGTCGGTGGCGGTGCCCAGCAGCATGCCGCCGCCGTCCGTGAGGTAGCCGGCCACGCCCTCGCGGGTGACCAGCAGCGGGGGCGGGTGGCCGGCGTTGGTCCAGCGCAGGGTCCACCGGCCCTCCTCGTCCGTGCCGAGGAAGGCGAGCACCAGGGTGGCCATGGTGACGTCGGTGATGCGCAGCACGGCGCGGTCCACCCGCTCGACGACGCCGCCGGGCGGCTCGTCCTGGGAGGACCAGGCGTAGGAGCGCAGCACGTTGCGGAGCTGGGCCATGCCCGCGGCGGCGTCCAGGTCGTGCCCGGAGACGTCGCCGATGACCAGGGCGGTGTCGCCGTCGCCGAGGGAGAAGGCGTCGTACCAGTCACCGCCGACGTGGGAGGCGTCCGGCGCGGGCAGGTAGCGGGACGTCATCTCCAGGCCGGGGACACGCGGCAGCTGGGGCAGCAGATAGCGCTGCATGGTCTCGGCGACCTTGCGCTGCCGCTGGTAGAGGCGGGCATTGTCCAGGGCCAGTCCGGCGCGTCGGGTGATGTCCTCCAGCAGGGTGAGGTCGGCGGGGCTGAACGCGTCGGCCCGCTCGGAACGGCCGAGGGTCAGGGCGCCGAGGACCTCGCGCAGCCCGCGGATGGGCGCGATGGCCGCCGAGTGCATGCCGGTGGCCTCGAACAGCTTGCGCTGCTCGACGGCGATGCCCGAGTCGGGGGCCCGCTCGTACGTCTCGGGTCCCGCGATCGTCGAGGAGACGCCCCGCAGGGCCCGGGACAACGGCATCGAGGACTCGGCGGGGACGGGTGCCATCGGCCCCTCGAGGTCGCGGCGGGAGACGGGGACGCCCTCCTCGAAGTGCACCACCTTGGTGCGCCACACCTCGTCGCGTTCGCTGATCAGATCGATCACCGCCCAGTCCGCGAGGCGCGGCAGCACCAGGGACACCAGCCGGCGCAGCGCCTCGTCGACGGAGAGGGTGGACGTCAGCTGGGTGGTCATCTCCGCCAGGAGGGCGAGCCGCTCCAGCTCGTCGAGCGTCCCCTCGCGGTCCGAGGCGGGCTCGGGCTCCTCGGCGGGGGCCTCTCGTGGGTGGAAGAGGACGAGGACGCACGTGTCGTCGGATCCGGCGTCGTAAGGGGTGATGCTCCAGGCGACGGGCAGGAGTGTGCCGTCGCCCTTCTCGAACCACTCGCCGCCGTCCTGGGCCGGGCGGCCCGCGAGGAAGGCGGGCCGCATCCGGCACCGCGAGGTCGGCAGGGTCTCGCCGTGGGCGGTGCGGTGCAGCAGGTCGTGCGCGTCGGCGCCGACGAGCCCGGCGGCAGGGCGTCCCAGCAGTCGCTCGGCGACAGCGTTGACCGCGACGATCGCCCCGCGTTCGTTCACGACATAGGCGCCGGTGCCGAGCGCGGTGAGCGTGTCGCCGATCGCCCCGGCGGTCCCACCGCCGGATTCCGGTCCCGTCGTCGCCATGTCTTCTCACCCCTTCGGATCATCGCACGTCCCGCACGTGCGGGGCGTGCCGCCCCTTGTGCGAGGGGCTCCGCATGGAGCGGACCGGGGCGGGTAGGCGAAGCGACGGCCCGGGGCGTGCACGAGTCACCTGCCCGGACTTCGTAGGATGAACCGGCCGGCCGGGCACCGTGGGGACGGGCGGAGGTCGGGTTCAGCCGCATGCGCCGAGACACCCCCGCCGAGGAGACTTCGTGTCCGTACCGGACGAGACGTTCACCGTCACCCCCCGCCCGCACGCCGAGGGGCCCTACGTCCTGGAGGTGGCCGGCGAGCTCGACCATCACACGGCGCCGCTGCTGACGGAAGCCGTCAACGTGGCGCCGTTCGGTCCGTACGGTGTGGTGCTCGACCTGTCCGGGCTGACCTTCTGCGACTCGTCGGGGATCACGGTGTTCGTGACGGCGCACCGCCGGTCGCGGGAGAAGGGCTCGCAGCTCAGTCTGGCGGGGGTGGCACCGGCCCAGATGCGGGTGCTGCGCATGGTGGGACTCGACGAGGTGTTCACCTTCCACGCCGGCGTCGAGGACGCGCTCCGCGCGACCCGGCCGCTGCACTGACCGCAGGACGCCTCCTCACCCGCACAGACGTACGGTCTTGCCTCTGCCCCGGCCCGCGGGCAGGCTCCTCTCGGCGGACCTCGCCCTCATGGAAGGAGCGCGGACGATGACAACGCGCGTACGGCAGGAGGACGCACGATGAGCGCGCGGGCAGGCAGGGTGGTCTGCGACCTCACCGTCTCCCTCGACGGTTACGCCGCCGGGCCCGGGCAGAGCGAGGAGCGGCCGTTCGGCGACGACGGCGGCGACGGCTGGGGCGCGACGCTGCACGGCTGGATGTTCGAGGACGCCGAGGAGAACCGGGCGGAGATCGACCTGCTCGGCTCCGCGCGGGCCTTCGTCATGGGGCGCAACATGTTCGGCCCCGTGCGCGGCCCGTGGGACCGCCCGTGGAACGGCTGGTGGGGCGACGAACCGCCTTTCCACGCCCCGGTGTTCGTGCTGACGCACCACCCGCGGGAGCCGCAGCCGATGGCCGGCGGGACCACGTTCCACTTCGTCACCGACGGGATCGGGGCGGCGCTGGAGCGGGCGCGCGCGGCGGCCGGTGGCGGCGACGTCGCGGTCGCGGGCGGAGCGACCACGGTGAACCAGTACCTCGCCGCCGGGCTGGTCGACGAGCTGCGGCTGCACGTCGTGCCGCTGACGCTGGGGGCGGGACCCCGTCTGTTCGACGGGGTCCCGCGCCTCCGGCTGGCGCAGGTGGCCTCACGGCCGGCCCGGAGGGTCACCCACCTGACCTACGAGGTGCTCACCTGAGGGGATCCCTCTCAGGGAAGCGTCCACTTCTGGTTGGGGCCGGTGTGGCAGGTCCACAGGTGGACCGGGGTGCGGTCGTCCCAGGTGCCGCCCGAGGCGTCCAGGCACTTGCCCGACTGCGGGTTCCGCACGGTCCCGTCCGGCTGCGCCGTCCAGGCCTGCGCACCGGTCCCGTTGCAGGTCCACAACTGGATCCGCGTGCCGTCCAGGCTCCCGCCCCCGGACACGTCGAGGCACTTGCCGAGCGCCCGCAGCGTCCCGTCGGCCGGGACGGTCCACCGCTGGGCGGCGGAGAAGTTGCAGGCGTGGATCTGCACCCGCGTCCCGTCCGCCGTCCCCGCGTCGTCCACGTCCAGGCACTTGCCGCCCACGCCCCGGATCTCCCCCGTGCGCGGTACGGGCGTGGCGCCGTTCTGCTGGAGGCGGACGTTGCGGAAGGACACCTCGTCGCCGTCGCCGTGGTTCTGCAGGCCGATGTGGCCGTCGCTCAGGCTGCGGGCGGGGTCGGTGTCGGTGAAGTCGTTGATCTTCCTGCCGTTGAGGAAGATCTCCAGCCGCTCGCCGGTGACGCGGAGTTCGTACGTGTTCCACTCCCCCGGCGGGTTGAGGGCCGCGTCCCGGGCGGCGATGTCCGCCGACTGGAAGCCGTAGACGGCGCCGGTGGTGCGGTCGGCCGTGTCGGTGGCGTCGATCTGGATCTCGTAGCCGTGGTCGACGGCGGACCACGGGTCGTCGGAGGCGGGGAAGCCCAGGAAGACGCCGGAGTTGTCGTCGCCGTGCAGCTTCCAGTCGAGCTTCAGGGAGTAGTCGCCGGTGATCTCCCGGTCGTATCGGAACAGGCCCATGCCTCCCTGTGAGGTGAGGGTGCCGTCGTTCACGGTGAAGCCGCCGGGCCCCGCCTGTTTCCAGCCGGTGGTGCCGGTGCCGTCGAAGAGCGGGGTGTAGCCGGTCTCGGGGCGGCAGTCGGCCTGGCTCAGGCCGGCGGCCCAGCGGATGCCGCCGAGGAGGTGCCGGCGGAAGTCCGGCTCGGCGAAGGACTCGGCGGTGTGGCCGCCCCCGGTGTAGAAGGCCCGGCCGCCCGCGTAGTCCTTGCACCAGGCGATGGGGTGGTCGCCGGACATGGTGCCGCCGGAGTAGCTGGACTCGTCCAGTGAGGCGAGGACATGGGCGGTGGTACGGGGGTCGGTGCGGTAGTTGTACCACTCGTCGGTGCGCTGCCAAACGCTGCCGAGGTGGGCGGTGGCGCCGTGCGCCCGGTCCTCCACCCGCACGGTGGCGGGCTGGATCGCCGGGTGGGACTGGAACAGCGCGCCGGCCAGTCCCGCGTAGAAGGGCCAGTCGTACTCGGTGTCGGCGGCGGCGTGGATGCCGACGTAGCCGCCGCCCGCGCGCATGTACTGCTCGAGGGCTGTCTCCTGGGCGGGACCCAGGACGTCGCCGGTGGTGGAGAGGAAGACGACGGCCCGGTACTGGGCGAGGTTGTCGGTGGTGAACGCGGCCGGGTCCTCGGTGGCGGTCACGGTGAAGTCGTGGGCCGCGCCGAGTTCACGCAGGGCGGTGACGCCCTCGTCGATGGAGTCGTGGCGGAAGCCCGCCGTACGGGAGAAGACGAGGATGCGGTACGCGGGGTCGGCCGCCGGTGCCGCCGTGTGGGGCGCGGCGGCGGGCGCGGTGCCGGGGGTCGCGGCGGCCTGAGGGGACAGGCAGAGCGCGGCGCCGGCGATCAGAGCGAGTGCTGCTTTCCAGGGGGTGCGCATGGTGGGTCGCCTCCTTCCTACGGCAGGGTCCACTTCTGGTTGGGGCCGGTGTGGCAGGTCCACAGGTGGACCGGGGTGCGGTCGTCCCAGGTGCCGCCCGAGGCGTCCAGGCACTTGCCCGACTGCGGGTTCCGCACGGTCCCGTCCGGCTGCGCCGTCCAGGCCTGCGCACCGGTCCCGTTGCAGGTCCACAACTGGATCCGCGTGCCGTCCAGGCTCCCGCCCCCGGACACGTCGAGGCACTTGCCGAGCGCCCGCAGCGTCCCGTCGGCCGGGACGGTCCACCGCTGGGCGGCGGAGGAGTTGCAGGCGTGGATCTGCACCCGCGTCCCGTCCGCCGTCCCCGCATCGTCCACGTCCAGGCACTTGCCGCCCACGCCCCGGATCTCCCCGGTGCGGGCGGGTGCCGCCGTGGTGTCGAAGGAGAACTCGTCCACGTCGAACAGCGGCCCGGCGCCGCCCCTGAAGACGAGGTGCAGGGTGGTCGAGGCGGCAGGCCGGTTGCTCAGGGGCGCCGTGACGTCCCGGAAGATGTCCCAGCCCCCTGTGACCGGGACGGTGGCCGTGCCGAGGAGGGTG
Source organism: Streptomyces sp. NPDC014764 (assembly GCF_043082785.1). Taxonomy (NCBI): domain Bacteria; kingdom Bacillati; phylum Actinomycetota; class Actinomycetes; order Kitasatosporales; family Streptomycetaceae; genus Streptomyces; species Streptomyces sp. NPDC014764. The sequence goes on from NZ_JBIBXY010000005.1 coordinate 156,008, forward strand.
CCGGCCGGGGAGCCCGCGCGGACCTCGATCGTGCCGCCGCTGCCCGCCGAGGAGACGCGGGCGGTGAAGAGGGAGGCGTTCTCGAGGTTGTACGGGGCGAAGGAGATCCGGTCGCCGTCGTGGATCTCGCCGACGGTCCTGCCGCCGTGCGCGGACGCCTTGTCGATGATCTGTACGCCCACGGAGTCGCCGTGGTGCTCGGCCTGCCGGTGGCTGGGCTGGGTGATGTGCTGGTCGTGGGTGGTGAGGGCCGGCTGGCCGCCCGCGCCCCGGTCGGTGTACTCGGCGTCGATGACGCCGAAGATGTTGGCGTTGGGGTCGTGCTCGCCGTCGGCCAGGGTGTGCAGGGTGCCGGTGCAGCCGGTGGCGGAGGTCTGCGGATGGCCGTGGCTGTCGTGACCGATGACGAAGGTGACCTTCACCCTCGAGCAGTCGACGGTGCCGTCCTCCGGGTCGGTCACGGTCACCGTGTAGGGGATGGCCGCCCCGAAGTCGTAGATGCGGCCGTCGGCGGGGGTGTCGATGCGCACGGTCGGGGCCGTGTTGCCGACGGTGACCTGCACGGACGCGGTGGCCGACTTCCCGGAGGGGTCGGTGACCTTCAGGGTCGCCGTGTACTGGCCGTTGGCCGTGTAGGTGTGCGACGGGTCGGCGGCGGTGGAGGTGGCGCCGTCGCCGAAGGTCCAGGCGTAGCCGAGCGTGTCGCCGTCGGGGTCGGAGGTGCCGGACGAGGAGAAGGCGACCGTGAGGGGTGCGATGCCGGAGGTCCTGTTCGCGGCGGCCTGGGCGACGGGGGCGCGTCCGCCTGTGACGTGCTCGATGCGGTACAGGGCGGAGTTGTGGTCGCCGTTGAAGTAGCCGGTGCCGTAGTCGAGGACGTAGAGGGCGCCGTCCGGGCCGAAGGCCATGTCCATCACCTGGGTGCCGTTCCAGGGGAACGCGTTGATGGTCCGGACGGTCCCGTCGCCGCCGGTCTCGATGCGTTTGATCCAGCGGCGGCCGAACTCCCCGGCGAAGAAGTCGCCGTCGTACTCCTCGGGGAACTTCACTTCGGAGGCGGACTCCGCGTCGTAGCGGTAGACGGGGCCGCCCATGGGGGATTCGGAGCCGGTGCCGAACTCCGGTACCGAGCCGCCGTCGTAGGGGAGCCAGGCGGGCTGGGCCGGGGGCAGGTCCGTCAGTCCGGTGTTGTGCGGCGAGGTGTTCTTCGGCGCGGAGCAGTCGAAGCGTGCGCCGGAGGATCCGGAGGCGAAGTCGTGGTCGACGTAGGCGTCGTTGCGGCCGGTGCAGTAGGGCCAGCCGTAGTTGCCTGCCCGGGTGATGCGGTTGAACTCGACCTGACCGGCGGGCCCCCGGGAGGAACTGGCCGTCCCCGCGTCCGGGCCGTAGTCGCCGACGTGAACCGTGCCGGTGGCCTGGTCGACGCTCATGCGGAACGGGTTGCGGAAGCCCATCGCGTAGATCTCGGGGCGGGTCCTGTCGGTGCCCGGCGGGAAGAGGTTGCCGGGCGGGATGCTGTAGCTGCCGTCGGCCTGGACCTTGATACGGAGGATCTTGCCGCGCAGGTCGTTGGTGTTGCCGGCCGAACGCTGGGCGTCGTAGGCGGGGTTGCGGGAGGCACGCTCGTCGATGGGGGTGTAGCCGTCGGAGGCGAAGGGGTTGGTGTCGTCGCCGGTCGACAGGTACAGGTTGCCGTCCGCGTCGAAGTCGATGTCGCCGCCCACGTGGCAGCACAGGCCCCGGGAGGCGGGCACGTCGAGGATCTTCTTCTCGCTCGCCGCGTCCAGGGTGCCGTCGGCCCGCAGGACGAAGCGGGAGAGCCGGTTGACGCCGTCGAAGGGGGTGAAGTCGCCGGCGCTGCCGTCGGACGGGGCGTCCCCCGAGGGAGTGTTCAGCTTGGGCGCGTAGTAGAGGTAGACGAAGCGGTTGGCGGCGAAGCCGGGATCGGCGGCGACGCCTTGCAGGCCCTCCTCGTCGTGGCTGTAGACGTCGAGCCGGCCCGCGACGGTGGTGGTGCCGGCCGCGTCCGTGCGGCGGAGGGTGCCGTCGCGGGAGGTGTGCAGCACCGAACGGTCGGGCAGCACGGCCAGGGTCATGGGCTCGCCCGTCTCGGCCACGCCTTTGGCGAGGGTCACCTGCTGGAAGTCCTCGGCGGCGGCGTTCGCCCGGTCGACGGGATCGGGAGCCGGGGCGGCGGTCGCCGCGGGGCCCATGGGGAGGGCCAGGGCGGCGGCGCAGGTCAGCGCGGTCAGAAGGGTGCGGACACGTCTGTGTCCGGGCGGTCTCGTGCGCACAGAGCTCTCCAGGGCGGTGGGGGGTGGCGGCAGGCCCCGGGCAGAGGGCTGCCGTGAAGGAGCACAGGCGCGCGCCGTCGCGCCGTGGAGCGTCGGCCGGTCGACCCGTGGGCCTCAAGACCGGTCCGTTTCAAGGAAGTTAGCGGGAGGGGCGCGAACGCGTAACCCCTTTCGCACGGCATCCCGCGCCTTCTTCCATCGCTGGGACAAAGTGCCTCTGCCGGGGCGGCGGGGGCCGCGTTGCGGCCGTTCGGGGGCTGCCGGACACTGGCCGGGGACGGCGGCCGTCCCGGAGAGGGCTGGAACGTATGGGTGACTACGCGGACCTTCCCGGGGTCAGGACCTGGTACGAGACCGAGGGCTCAGGCGACCCGCTGGTGCTGCTGCACGGCGGGTTCTGCACCAATGACACCTGGGGCGCCCAGCGGCCCGAGCTCGCCGCCTCCTACCGTCTCCACCTCCCCGAGCGGCGGGCGCACGGCCACACCCCGGACGTCGAGGGCCCGCTGGCGTACACCGACATGGCCGGTGACACGGTGGCGTTCCTGGAATCCGTGGTGGGCGGGCCGGCCCATCTGGTCGGGTGGAGCGACGGCGGCATCGTGGCGCTGCTGACCGCCCTGGCCCGGCCCGACCTGGTCCGCCGGATGGTGCTGATCGGGGCGACCTTCCGGCCCGCGTCGGAGGCGTTCGTCGCACCGGAGATGCTCGACGCGCTGACCCCGGACAGCGCCGAGATGGCGTTCTTCCGCGAACTGTACGTGGCCGCGAGCCCGGACGGGCCGGACCACTGGCCGTCGGTGGCGACCCGGATGATCGACATGTGGCGCACCCAGCCGACGCTCGACGCCGGGGACCTGGCCGCGGTGCGGGCACCCACCCTCGTCATGGCGGGCGACGACGACCTGATGACCCTGGAGCACACCGCGGCCCTCTACCGCGCGCTCCACGACGCCCGGCTCGCCGTCGTTCCGGGGGCGTCCCATCTGCTGCCCCTGGAGAAGCCTGCCGAGGTCGACCGGATGATCCTCGGCCACCTCGCGGGCGACGAGGCCGGGACGATGATGCCGGTGCTGCGCGCCCCGGCCCCGGCACCCGGCGGGGACGTCACCGCCTGACCTGTGCCGTCCGGGTGCTGGATGCCTCGGTCACGGATTCGGCGTACTGTCCCGATATGGGAGCAGTTCGGGCGGCGCCGGGCGGGTCGGCGGACTCGTCCCCGCCGGGACGGGCGGGTGACTGATGGACACCGCCCTGGCCGACATCGTGCGGGCGACCCGCGCCTCGGCCGCCCTGCTGTACGTCCTCACCCCCGACCGCACGGCCCTCTGGCTGTCCCATGTGGCGGGCGCCCCGCGCGAGGTGGTCGCGCCGTGGAGCCGGGTCGCGGTGGGAGATCCGATCCCGGTGGCCGACGCGGTGCGCGACGAGCGCCTGGTGTGGGTGAGCAGCCAGGTGGAGATGGCACGCCGTTACCCCCGCCCGGCGGTGGTGCTCCCCTACGACTTCGCCCTCGCCGCCGTGCCGGTCGCGTCGGACTCCGGGGTACGGGGCGGGCTGGTGCTGCTGTGGCCCAGCGGACACCCGCCGCAGCTCAGCCGTGCCGAGCACGAGGCCGTCCGGGCGGGTTCCCGGCGCCTGGGCCATCTCTTCGAGCAGGCCGCGGGGCGTGGCGAGCCCCTCGTCTCCCCCGGCCGGCCGCGCATCCTGCCCCCGACACCGGGGCGCACCCCCACGGCCGAGGAGGCGTGGGCCGGTACGGCGCTCCTGGACCGGCTGCCCGGCGGGTACGTCGGCCTGGACCTGAACGGCAGGATCACCCTCGTCACCCCGGCAGCCGCCGACCTCGTGGGCGCCGACCCGGACCGGCTGCTGGGCGCCCTGCCGTGGGAGGCGCTGCCCTGGATGGACGTCCCCCATGTCGAGGACCGCTACCGCGCGGCGCTGATCAGCCGCACCCCGCAGACCTTCCGGGTGCTGCGGCCGCCCGGCACCTGGCTGTCGTTCGAGCTTTACCCGGACCCCTCGGGCATCAGCGTGCGCATCGACCGGACCGGTGACGGGCAGGAGCCCGACCCGGTCGCGGAGACTGCGCACGGCCCCGGCCGGGCCACGGTGCTGTACCACCTGATGCACCTGGCGACCACTCTGACCGAGGCCGTCGGGGTGCAGGACGTGGTCGACCAGACCGCCGAACAGCTGCTGCCCGCCCTCGGCGCCCAGGCCATGGTGCTGATGACGGCGCAGAACGGCCGGCTGAGGATTCTGGGCCACCGCGGTTACAGCCCCGAGCTGCTCGCCCGGTTCGACGGGGCGCCGCTGAGCCGGGACATCCCGGGGGCGGCGGTCCTGGCCACCGGGGAGCCGGGCTTCTTCCCGTCGTTCACCCAGATGGTGTCCGTGTACCCGAAGATGACGCACGAGGACGGAATGGCGGCGTGGGCGGTCCTGCCGCTGATCGCCTCCGGCCGCCCCATCGGCTCCGTGCTGCTCTCCTACGACCGGCCGCACGCCTTCCCGCCCAGCGAGCGAGCCATCCTCACCTCCCTGGCCGGTCTCGTCGGCCAGGCCCTCGACCGGGCCCGCCTCTACGACAACAAGGACCGCCTCGCCCACCGGCTCCAGTCGGCGCTGCTCCCCCACAGCCTGCCGGGCATCCCCGGGCTGCGGGTCGTCGCCCGCTATCTGCCGGCCGCGCGGGGCCTGGGCATCGGCGGTGACTTCTACGACCTGATCCGGCTGGACGAGAACACTGCGGCGGCCGCCATCGGGGACGTGCAGGGCCACAACGTGGACGCGGCGGCGCTGATGGGGCAGGTGCGCACCGCCGTCCACGCCCACGCCACCGTCGGCGCTCCCCCGGACCACGTTCTCGGCGGCACCAACCGGCTCCTCACCGACCTGGATCCCGGTCTGTTCACCAGTTGCCTGTACGCGCACCTGGACCTCGGGAACGGACGGGCGTGCCTGGCCACCGCGGGGCATCCGCCGCCCCTGATGCGCCACTGCGACGGGCGAACCGAACTGCTGTCCGTCCCGCCGGGGCTGCTCCTCGGCATCGATCCGACGGCCCGCTATCCGTCGCTGGAGTGCGCCCTGCCTCCCGGCTGTGTGCTGGTGCTCTACACCGACGGGCTCGTCGAGGCGCCGGGCGTCGACCCGGACGACGCGACGGCCGCCCTCGCCGGTCTGGTGGAGCAGTCCGACCCGCAGGACCTGGAGGCCATGGCCGACACCCTGGTCCGGCACGCTCCCGCGCCCGGCGACGACATCGCCCTGCTGCTCCTGAGCCCCACCCCGGGCTGCGGGTGACCGCCTGCCCGCTCATCCGAGGGCGTTGACGGCGGCCGCGAACAGCCGGGGCAGACGCACGGCCACGGGCACGATGTGCGGCGCGAGTGCGGGGCGCTGCCGCGCTCCGACCAGCAGTTCCGTCAGGACGCGGTAGCGGCGGGTGGCGCGGGCCCAGTCGGCGCCGTAGCGGCCGGGTGTGCCCCGGTGGAGGTTGGCGACGACGGCGCGGGCGCCGACGAGGGCGAGGCAGACGCCCTCACCGGTCAGCGCGTCGACGTACCCGGCGGCGTCGCCGACGAGCAGGACCCTGCCGTGTACGCGGGAGCGGGACCGCCGGCGCAGGGGTCCGGCGCCGCGGACCGGGGTGACCGCCGTGTGCGGCGGGAGGCGGGCTGCCAGCTCCGGGAAGCCGGCGAGCTGCGTGTCGTAGGGCGCGCGGCGGGAGGTCAGCAGGGCCACGCCCACCAGCCGGGGGCCGAGCGGGGTGACGTACGCCTCCGCGTCCGGACCCCAGTGCACCTCGACGTGCGACGTCCAGGGCGGTACGGCGTAGTGGCGGCGCAGTCCGTAGCGGGGCGGTGTCCGGGCCGGGCGGTCCAGGCCGAGGGAGCGGCGCACCGGCGAGTGCAGTCCGTCGGCGGCGACGAGCCACCGGGCGCGCAGTCCCGCGCCGGGGACGGTCACGCCGTCCGCGTCCTGCCGCACGGCGTCCACGCGCAGCGGGAGGACGGGGACGCCCGCGTCGAGTACCGCCCGGTGGAGAACGGTGTGCAGGTCGGTGCGGCGGACGCCGAGGCCTTCCCCGCGGCGGAACGCCGCCTCGACGCGGCGGGGCCCCTGCACGTAGCGGATGCCGGTGAGGGGGTGGCCGGGGGCGTGCAGGCCGAGGGCGGTGAGGGCGCGGACGGCGCCGGGCATCAGGCCTTCGCCGCACGCCTTGTCGACCGGGGCCGGGCGGGGTTCCGCGACGACGGTGTCCAGACCGGCGCGCGCGGCGTGCAGGGCGGTGGCAAGCCCTGCGGGTCCGCCGCCGACGACGAGGAGGTCGGCGCGTCTCACGCGGGCACCGCGTGGGTGGTGAGGGCGGCGTTCTCGCAGCGGATCCGCACGGTCAGCAGCACCGCGTTGGCCAGGGTGAACACGGTCGCCGTGAGCCACGCCGAGTGCACCAGCGGCAGGGCGATGCCCTCGACGACGACGGCGACGTAGTTGGGGTGGCGGAGGAAGCGGTAGGGGCCGGCGCCGACGAGGCGGGCGCCGGGGACGACGATGACACGGGTGTTCCAGTAGCGGCCCAGGGTGGTGATGCACCACCATCGCAGGGCCTGGGCGAGCAGGGTGAGCGCCAGGGCGGGCCAGCCGAGGGCGGGGAGGAACGGGCGGTCCGCGAGGAGGGGTTCGAGGAGGCAGCCCGCGAGCAGGCCGGTGTGCAGGACGACCATGACGGGGTAGTGGCCGCGGCCGTGCTCCACCCCGGCCCGGGCGCGGGTCCAGACGGCGTTGCGGCGGGCCACGACGAGTTCGGCGAGGCGTTCGACGGCCACGGCGAGGACGAGCAGCGTGTACCAGGACATGGCGTTCACCTCACCACCGCAGCAGGACGAGTTCGGTGCAGAATCCCGGGCCCATCGCCAGTACGAGCCCCCAGGTGCCCGACTCGGGCCGGTGGGCCTCGGTGAGGCCCTGGAGGATGTGGAGGACGGAGGCGGAGGACAGGTTGCCGACGGCGGCGAGCGAGCGCCGGGACGGGGTGAGGGCGTCGTCGGGCAGGGCGAGCGCTTCGGCCACGGCGTCCAGCACCTTGGGGCCGCCCGGGTGGCACACCCAGGCGCCGATGTCGCCGGTGTCCAGGCCGTGTTCGGCGAGGAAGCCACGCACCTGGGCGCCCAGCTCACTGCGGACCAGGGCGGGGACGGCGGGGTCGATCACCACACGGAAGCCGCCGGCGCCGACGTCCCAGCCGAGGAGGTGCTCGGTGCCCGGGTGGAGGTGGCTGCGGGTGGCGACCACGGCGGGCCCGGCGGCCGGTTCCGCTCCCGCGCCGTTCGCGGCGGCGCGGGCGACGAGCGCCGCCGCCCCGTCGCCGAAGAGGGCGCCTGCGACCAGGTTGGCGCGGGAGTCGTCGCCCTTCTGCAGGGTCAGCGAGCACAGTTCGACGGTGAGCAGCACGGCGGTCCCGCCGGGGTGTCCGCGCAGGTAGTCGTGGACGCGGGCGATTCCGGCGGCGCCCGCGACGCAGCCCAGGCCGAACACCGGCAGCCGCTTGACGTCCGGCCGCAGGCCGATCCGTCCGGCCAGACGGGCGTCCAGGGACGGGGCGGCGACGCCGGTGATGGACGCGCACACCAGCAGGTCGACGTCGGCCGGGGCGAGCCCGGCCTGCGCCAGCGCGTTGGTGAGCGCCCGTTCGGCCAGGTCCAGGCCCGCCGTCAGCCACGCCTCGTTGCTCTCCCGGAAGTCGCGCAACGCGGCGTACCGCTCGATGGGCAGGGCGAGATGGCGAGTGCGGACACCGGCGGACGTGTGCAGGCGGCGGAACACGGCGCGGTCGGCGCCCGGGGCGAGGCACAGATCGCCGAGCGGCTCGGTGAGGTCTTCCTGGCGGTAGCGGTGGGGCGGCAGCGCGGTGTGCACGGCGGCGAGGGCCGTCACCGGCGCCGTGCCCGGGGACGGAGGGGCGGCGGGCGCCGGTTCGGCGATGAGAGGGACACGCATGTCGGTAATGACTTCCTCGCCGTCGCCGCCCGGCTACCTTTCACCCGTGTCCCACCACCCGTCCGGGGTCGTTCCGCGTACGCCGCCGCGCCGTCTTCCGGCGTTGCTGCGCTGCTGCCATCCCGAGCCGGCGCTGGCCGTCACGGTGTTCGTGACCGCGCTCGCGGTGGCGGCGGGGCACGACGTCGCGGGCGCGGCGGCGGTGGGCGTGGCGGTGCTGGCCGGTCAGCTGTCGGTGGGCTGGTGCAACGACGCGGCCGACGCGCGCCGCGACACGGTCTGCGGGCGCACGGACAAACCGGTGGCCGAGGGGCACCTGCCGGCGCGCGCCGTGGCGGTCGCCGCCTGGACGGCCCTGGTCCTGTGCGTGCCGCTGTCGCTGCTGTCCGGGCCGGGCGCGGCGGCGGCGCATCTGACGGGCGTGGCGGCGGGCTGGATCTACAACCTGCGGCTGAAGCACTCGGTGCTGTCGCCGCTGCCCTACGCGGTGGGCTTCGCGTCCCTGCCGGTGTTCGTCACCCTCGGTCTGCCGTCGCCCGCCTGGCCCGCCTGGTGGGTTGTGGCGGCGGGGGCGCTGCTGGGGGTGGGGGCGCATCTGGTGAACGTGCTGCCGGACATCGAGGACGACCTGGCGACGGGCGTGCGAGGGCTGCCGCAGCGACTGGGCCGAACGGCCTGCCGGTGGCTGGCGCCGCTGGTGATGCTGGCGGCCGTCTGGGTGGTCGTCGCGGGGCCGCCCGGGGCGGCGGGCCGCGGGGGGCTGTTCCTGGCCGTCGTGGCCGGGGCCGTGGCCGTGGCGGGTACGGCGCTGGCGGCGGGGCGGCGCAGCCGGTGGCCGTTCCGGGCGGCGATGGTGGTGGCCGGCATGGCGGTGTCCCGCCTGCTGCTGCACGGCACGGACCTGGTGTGACCCGGCCCCCACGGCCCGCGGTTGTCTCCCGGCGCCCCTGGCTCGCGGGTGCGCCCCGCACGCGACGAGCCCTGGACCGTGTCCTGTGCGCGGGTTGGTTCGCCCATTGCGGCGGACTTCCCATTCACGCTGCCCATGGTCGCGGCCCGCGTGACATGCCTGCTCTCCGTGCACCCGGGAACGTTCGGCCCGAGTGAGGCAGCCGCCATCGCCGGAATGCCCGGATATGCCGCCTCTGCAACCGACCTGGGGGCGGCGGCGAACGCCGCCCCCAGGTTCCGCGTCACGTGACGATGTTGCAGTAAGCGCCGCTTCCTGCGTTCGCCGTCGTGCCACCGCAGAGGAACTTCAGCCCTACGGACATGTGCGTCGGGTACAGGAGGTTCGTGATGTGGAACTCATTGTTGCTGGTGTTGTAACGACCGTAAGTCGATATCACGGTGCCGCCGGGAAAGTCAGGGACGTAGTAGGTCTCGCAATTCCCGGGAGACACCAGGTGTCCCCTCAAGCCTGTGGCGCCACCGTCCTTGGCCTCGAAGTCCATGTGCGCAGAGTAGTTACCCTGGACACAGAGCTGCACTCTTCCGGCAGCGATGGACGCGGAAGCAGGGGTGGCCGTAGCAACCAGTCCCGCCACTGCGGCTATCGAGGAAATCGCAGCAACCACTGCACGCTTGTTCACCTTGCGCGTCATTACAATCCTTTTCGCATTTGCAGTTGTGGTGCTCATTCAGGCATGTGGCCGTTTTCGTGCATGGCCACAGTATTGGCCGAGTGCCCTCCACGGGCCTCCGGTTACGACTGGACAAGCACGCCGAATTCCGCGGCACCGGCTGATCCGGCGTCGCGTTTTGTCCGTCCGACGCCGCAATGAGTCACGCGGCGCGACTTGATCCAGAAAAAACATACCCACCCCTCATAGATGTGGCGTAGAAGTCCCGTAGACGTCACGTCAACGAGCCGAATAATTCGCGGACCGACTGAACCCACCGGTATCTCACTGCTGCAGGACCGGTCCGGGCGGCCTTTTAACGGCGCATCGACGACTTCGCCCACGGGCGAGTCAGGGGCGCCGTCCCGTCGCGCCCGGCGGCGGTGAACCGGGCGGGAGTCCGGTCAGGCTCGACGCCTCCTACGACGAGAGGGCGCCCGGAGGGCGTCGCACCGGGCTCCGTCGACGTCGAGACGCGGAAGCCCCGCCCGTGACGCAGCCGGCGGTATCCGGCGCCGGTGGGACGAGAGCAGTGGAGACGCAGCCGGGCCTCCCGGCGTGGGACCCGACCGTCGTACGCGGCGGGCGCGGGACCGGAGGGCGAAGTAATGGAACCGGCGTTCGACGTCCGCGATCCCGCGTCCGGCACGTACCCGCGTCCACCGGGTGTAGGACGGGCCCGCGGGGCCACCCGGGTCCTGCCGGGCCGCGTCGGACGGCCCAGGGAGGTCTCCGTGGAGCGCACACCGCACGCAGGCACCGTCAGGGTGAGGTTCATCGGCAACGCCACCCTGCTGATCCGCTACGGCAGCCTGACCCTGCTGACCGATCCGAACTTCCTGCACCGCGGTCAGCTCGCCCACCTCGGCTACGGCCTCGTGTCACGCCGGCTGACCGAACCCGCCGTGGACGTCACCGATCTCCCCCACGGCGACCTGGACGCGGTGGTGCTGTCGCATCTGCACGGCGACCACTTCGACCGGGTGGCCCGGCGCCACCTGGACCGAGGGCTGCCCTTCGTGACCACCCCGCACGCCTCCCGCGTCCTCCAGGGGCTGTTCGGCTTCCACCGCGCCGTGGGTCTGCGCACCTGGCAGAGCCACACCCTGCTGCGCGGTGACTCGCAGGTCCGTGTCACCGCGCTGCCCGGCCGGCACGCGCCGGGTCCGGCGAGGCGCCTGCTGCCGCCGGTGATGGGGAGCCTGCTGGAGTTCGGCGACCGCTCCGGCCGAGTCCGCCTGGTCATGTACCTCTCGGGCGACACCCTGATGTTCGACGGGCTGCGCGACATCGCCCGCCGGTGCCCCGACATCCATCTGGCGGTACTGCACCTGGGCGGGACCACGCTGCCCGGCGGCCTGGTCGTCACCATGGACGCCGGACAGGGCGCCGATCTGCTCGACGTGATCCGCCCGCACCGGGTGCTGCCCGTCCACTACGACGACTACGGCGTCTTCCGCTCCCCGCTCTCCGACTTCCTCGCCGAGGCGGCCCGGCGCGGCCACGGCGGCCGGATCCTGCGCTGCCGGCCGGGCGAACGGGTGACGGTCGGCGGGGACACCCGTCGCTGAGCCCTGCGAGGTGCCGCACCGGACGACCGACGCACGCGGGTGTCCGGCGGCCCCGCCGGGCCGGGCGAAGTGGCGGGCCCCGTCACGGTCGCCGGATGATGAAGCCGGAGAGCGGAACGGCCGCCGTGCGGCGCCCGGTCCGCCCACCCGGCGTGGCACGAGACGGTCCGGTCCCGCCGCGGGTCACGTCGCGGCGCGTGCCCGAGCAGGCGAAGGAGGGGCACCGTGAGGCGGTACCTCGGCGTGCTCCAGAACAGCTGGAGGTGGCTGGGCGCCCATACCCTGATGACGCGGGGCCGGGAGCTGGAGCTGATGCACCGGGCCATGGGCTTCGCCACCCTCGCGCTGGTGACCCTGGCGCCGCTGCTGATCGTGGTCGCCGCCGCGGACCCCCTGGGCCGGGGCGGTTTCGCGACCTGGCTGGCGGACGGCATGGGTCTGACCGGGCGGTCGGCGAGGGTGCTCACGGAGATCTTCAGTCCGCCCCGCAAGGTGGTGGGCACGACCAGTGTGTGGGGCGGTCTCGCGCTCGCCGTGTTCGGCGTCGCCCTCGGCGGCAGCGTCCAGAACGGCTACGAGCGGGTGTGGCGGCTGCCGCCCGGTCCCTGGCACCGGGTGTGGCGGCAGGCGCTCTGGCTGGCCGTGCTCACCGCGTTCCTCTACCAGGAGGTGCGGACCCGCACGCTGCTGTTCGGGCCGGAGCGGATCACCCTGTCGGCGGCGGCCGGCGTGCTGTTCTTCTGGTGGGGTCAGCGCTTCCTGCTCGGCGGCCAGATCCGCTGGCGCGACCTGCTCCCCGGCGCGGTCGCCACCATGGTGGGCCTGGTCGGCCTGCGGATCTTCTCCTACTACGTGTTCACCCCGCTCATCGTGGAGAACGCTGTCAGCTACGGCACGGTGGGCGTGGTCCTGGTCGTGGAGTCCTGGCTGATCGGGGTGGGCTTCGTCGTGTACGGCGGCGCCCTGTTCGGGCACTGGCTGCTCACCCACCACGGCTTCCTCCGTCACTTCGGCCGCCGGCACCACGACGAGGAGCAAGGGCGGGTGGGCGTGAAGTGATCGCCGCAGGCGAGGGCGGCCGGGCGTGCGCTCAATCCTGGCCGGGTGACGGTACGGCGGACCGGCCGGCCAGGACGACGGCGCGCTCCAGGACGTCGGCGCGGAAGATCGCGCGTCCGCGTGCCGCCCTCCGCTCGCGTCCCACGGGGCCTTCCGTGACGAGCCGGTCCAGGACGTCGAGCAGGGCGGGGCCGTCGTCGGCGGCCTCGGAAAGGCCCAGTTGCGCCGTCCGGCGGACTCCGTCGGCGCCGTGTCCGGGCAGCGGACGGTGGCCGACGACCGGCAGCCCGGCGGCGAGTGCCTGCACGGCGGTCTGGCCGGCGGCGTTGTCCACCAGCGCGCGCACCGCGTGCAGCAGAGCCGGCATGTCCGTCACCCAGTCCAGGGCGAGCGTGCCCGGCACGCGGGCGGTGCGGGACCGCAGCGCCCGGTTGCGGCCGCACAGCACCACGGGGAGGTAACCGGCGCCCGCGAGCAGCCGGGCGGTCTCGCCGAGGCCCGCGGCCGCGCCCCAGGCGCCCGCGGACAGCAGCACGGGCGGCCGCCCAGGGGCAAACCGCTCGAACCGTTTCCGCCAGTCGTCGGCGCCGGGGGCGGGGGCGGAGAACTCGGGCGCCACGACCGGGCCCGTGGTCTCGACGTGCGTGCCGGGGACGGCCCGGCGCACGTCGTCGGCGGCCTGGTCGGTGAGGCAGAGGCAGGCGTCGTTGCCCGGGTGGAGCCACTGCCGGTGCACGGCGAAGTCGAGGACGAACACCACGCTGGGGACGCGCAGCCTGCCCAGCGTCCTGAGGTGGCCGGTGAGCTGCGCGGCCAGGTGGAAGACGGGCACGACCAGGTCCGCGCCGGTCCGCGCCACGAGCCGTTCCAGTCCGTCGGCGGCGAGCCGGGCGAGCGGGACTCCACTGGGGCGGGTGTGGTCGCCGGGGCGCAGGAACGCCCGGTAGAGGCCGTCGTACACCCAGGGCGCGTGGCGCACCGACGTCCGGTAGAAGGCGCGCAGCCCGGGGCCCGTGCCGTACGGGAGCAGGCGCATGAGGTCGACGGCTTCCGCCTCGTGGCCCTGTGCGCGGGCGCGCCGGACGAGTTCGCGGGCCACGGTGTCGTGTCCGGCGCCCATGCTCGCGCTGAGCACCAGCACGCGGCGGGCGCCGGCCCGGCGGTCGGCGCCCCGGTGGTGCGGGGCCGGGGAGGACGAGAGCACGTCTTGCTGAGTCACCGCCGACGCGCCGGTGAAACGCCCGCCGGGCGTTTCGGGCGTCCCTGACCTGGATACTCCGGGCTCACCCCCTCCCGGACGACGGGAGTGGTCCAGCCGGCCGCTTCCGGTGTCCGCCCAGCAGCCGAGGTCAGCCCATGCCCCACGCACCCTCCCGCGCCGGTACGGCCGGCGCTTCCGACGCCCGGACACCCGCGCTGCTCCCCGACGACGTGAGGGAGCCTCCCGGCGCGGCGGCGCGGCGGCCGGGGACGGCCCTGGTGACCGGCGCCTCGTCGGGCATCGGCGCCGCCGTGGCGCGCAGGCTGTCCGCGGAGGGGTGGCGTCTGGTGCTGAGCGGCCGGGACGCGGGGCGCCTGGCCGAGACGGCCGCGCACGCGGCAGCCGCCGTGTTCCCCGAGGACCTCACCCGCCCGGCCGCCGAGCGGCGGCTGACGCGGTTCGCACTCGACGAGGTGGGACGTCTCGACCTGCTGGTGGCGTGCGCCGGGGTGGGCTGGGCCGGTGACTTCGCCACCATGACACGGCGTTCCTTCGACGAGGTGATGGAGGTGAATCTGCTGACCACGCTGCGTCTGGTGCGGCAGGTGCTCCCCCACATGGTGGAGGCGGGCTCGGGCCGGACGGTGCTCGTCGGTTCGCTGGCGGGGGCCGTCGGGGTACAGGGCGAGGCGGTCTACTCGGCGTCGAAGGCGGCGGTGGCGGTGTTCGCCGACGCGCTGCGCTACGAGCTGCGCGGCACGGGTGTGGGCGTGAGCCTCGTCGTGCCGGGGGTGGTGGACACACCGTTCTTCGAGCGGCGCGGTACGCCCTACGCGCGGACCCGGCCCCGGCCGGTGCCGCCCGAGCGGGTGGCCGACGCGGTGTGGCGTGCCGCCGTCCGGGGGCGCGACGAGGTCTACGTCCCCGCGTGGCTGCGTCTGCCGGCCAGGGTGCGCGGCGTGGCGCCGGGTCTGTACCGGCGGCTGGCCGCCACGTTCGGATGAGCGGCGCCGCGGCGTGCTGACCGTGGTCCTGGCGCTTCTCGCGGCGTTGGCCAACGCCGCGGCCTCCGTGCTGCAAAGGCGGGCCGCCGCCGACGAGCCGGAGAGCGGCAAGGGTCTGCGGCAGGCGCTGCGCTGGCTGGGACACGTGCTGCGGCGGCCGCACTGGGTGGCGGGCGCGGGGATGCTCGCCCTGTCGACGGTGCTGCAGGCGGCTGCGCTCGGCGTGGGCAGTCTCGCGCTGGTGCAGCCGCTGATGGCGGCCGAGCTGCTGTTCACCCTGGCGGTGGGCAGCCTGGTCTTCCAGCGTCGCCCCGATCTGAGAACCTGGCTGGCCTTCGTCGCCCTGGCGGTGGGCCTGTCCCTCTTCCTGACGGCGGCGGCGCCGACGCCGGGCCGGTCCACGGCGATACCGGGGCACTGGTGGCCGGCGGGAGGAATCCTGCTGGCGGTGGTGGCGGCACTGGTGGCGGCGTCCCGTACGGTGCGGGGCGCGCCACGCGCCGCGCTGCTGGGGCTGGCGTCCGCCGTGTCGTTCTCGGCGACGGCCGCGCTGCTCAAAGAGGTCACCGGGCTGATTCCGGACGGCCCGGTCGCCGTCCTGTCGACCTGGCCGCTCTACGCCACCGCCGTGGTGGGCATCATCGCGTTCCTCCTGCTGCAGGCCGCGTTCCGGGCGGGCACGCTGGCCGCGTCCCAGCCCGCCCTGACCCTCGGTGACGCGCTCACCAGCGTCGCCCTCGGGTGGGCGCTGTTCGGGGAGCAGATCAATCTCGGCGCGCGGGTGGTCCCGGAGCTGATCGGCATCGCGCTGATGGGCGCCGGCAGCGTCGGCCTGGCGCGGGCCCCGTCGGTCGGGGGCGGCTGGGACCAGGCCAGGGCGCGGGACGACCCCGGTTCCGGGGCACGGCGCCAGGCGTCCCGCCCGCCGTGAGCCGTCCGCGTGATCTGGAGGTCACCGCCATGCCCGAATCCGTCCCCCGGGCCGCCGCGCTGCCGCTCGCCGCGGGCGTCCTGGCGCACATAGGTCCTGCGGCCACCTGGCTGCCCGTGGTGCGCAGACACCTGTCCCCCCGTCTCGCCGGCGTGGGGCACCCCCGTCATGTCGCCCTGACCTTCGACGACGGCCCCGACCCGGTCTCGACGCCCCGCTTCCTCGACGCACTGGACGGCCTCGGTGTGCGGGCGACGTTCTTCGTCCTCGGCGACGCGGTCGTACGGCATCCCGGCGTGGTGCGGGAGACGGCGCGGCGGGGGCACGAGGTGGCCGTGCACGGCTGGAGCCACGACCGCCCGTGGCTTCCCACGCCGGCACGCGACGTCCGCGCCCTGCGTCGCGCGGTCGAGGCCGTTCAGGACGTCACGGGGGTGGCCCCCCGGTGGTACCGGCCGCCGTACGGGATCCTGACGTCCGGCCGGTGGGCGGCCGCCCGCGCGGCGGGGCTGCGTCCGGTGCTGTGGACGGCGTGGGGCCGGGACTGGACGGCCACGGCCACTCCCGCGTCGGTGCGCGCCACGGTCGAGGCGGACCTGGGCGGCGGCGGCACGGTCCTGCTGCACGACACCGACCGTACGGCGGCGCCGGGAAGCTGGCGGGCCGCACTGGGCGCGCTGCCCGGCCTGGTGGCGGACTGGCGCGCGGCCGGCTGGACGGTCGGCCCCCTCACGGACCACGGAACGGCGGACGTGCACGCGACCGCTCCGCGGGTGCTGGGAAGGGCGGGCGAGGTGCGACGGCGGGCGCCGGAGCAGGGGCGGTCGCGGCATGGGTGAGGCGGGTGCCGGCCGTGGGCGACCGGTGGTGACGACGGGCTGGGCGGGCGCTCCTGGCGGGGACCGCCGGGCGGGCTCGGCCGGCGCTCCTGGCGGGGACCGCCGGTCCGCGGTGCGGCCACGGCAGCGGTCCGCGGCGATTCCCCGGCACCGGCCGGTCGTGGGGCATGTGAGGGGGACCGCCGGTCCTGGGCACCGCGACGGTGCCCAGCCGCACCGCTGCCCCGGCCACCGGCCGGCCCCGCGCTGCATGAGTCCGCACCGCCGCCGGCGGATCTCGGCACGCGTGAGCGGCCCCCCGACGGGCGCCGCCACGGCGCCTGCCCACACCGCACCTCCGGTCCCCGGAGGTGCGGTGTGGCTCACGCGGTGCCGTCGCCACCAGCCGGTCACGGCACGCCTCGGCTGGCCCCCGGTTCGCGGGCACCGCGACGGCACCCGCCCGCACGGGGGCGAGGGCCCTCAGTCCTCCGCGATCTCCGTGGTGACCGGCGTGCCGAGTTCCACCGTGCGGCTTACCGTGCAGAGGCGGTCGTGGGACGCCTTCACCGCGCGCGGGAGGATCGCCCGGGCACGGTCGGCGCCCTCCTCTTCGGGGAAGGCGACGTGGAAGGTGACCCGCAGGCCGGTCATGCGGTTGCCCTGTTCGTCGCTGATCTTGTCGCCGCTCACCTCGACGGAGAACGCGGTGGGTTCCGCGTGCCGGCCGGTGGCCACGTCGACGTCGGCCGCCGAGCAGCCCCCGATGGCGGCGAGCAGCAGTTCGACGGGGGTGAAGGCGTCACCCCCGTCGGTGCCGAACCGCACGGTCCCGCCACGCGGGTTGGTGGCGACGAACTGGCCGGTGCTCGTCCGCTCGACGACGACGGAACGCTTGGACGCTTCGCTCATGCGTCGACAGTAGTCCCGAAACGGCATTCACCCCGAAGGGAGAACGACATGCGGGAGTTCCTGGTGGAGCTGACCACCACCGTCCCGGACGGCACGGACCCGGCCGAGGTCGACCGGGTCCGCGCCCGCGAGGCCGTGCGCGCGCGTGAGCTCGCGGCCTCCGGGCATCTGGCGCGCCTGTGGCGCCCCGTCGGCGAGAAGCGCAGCATCGGCCTGTGGCGTGCCGAGGACGAGGCGGCGCTGCGCGAGGAGGTGCTGGGCACCCTGCCCCTGTGGCCGTGGATGACGGCGGTCGTCACGGCACTGGAGACGCACCCCAACGACCCCACGGTCTGACCTGCGTCGCGAATCCGCAGAGGTCAGATGGTGAAGCGCTCCTTCGCGAGCAGCGGCTTCACCCGGGCACGGAAACCGCCCGTGCGGAACGGCCGCTGGAGCAGGCCGGGGCGCAGCTGCTGGGCGAGGGCGGCGGCGACCATGCCCTGGTCCAGGGCGAGGACGAAGTCGCTCACCCGGCCGGTGACGGTGTCCACCGAGTCGCGGAAGCCGTAGCGGTCGTCGTACGCGCCGAAGTCACGGTCCAGCGCGGCGAGGTTGGCGACGGCCGCGGCGGGCTCGTAGGGCAGGGCGAGGAAGGAGGCGTGCGGGGTGACCACTCCCTTGGAGTTGTAGCCCTCCTCCTGCATGCCGAGGGCGTCGACGCCGTACTCGCTGTACCCGCCGTCGGGGATGTTGGCGGGCGAGAAGCCCCAGTAGCCGTAGCCGGCCTCCTCGAGGCCGTGGTCGATCTGGCCGCGGACGTAGCGGCGGTGCGAGGTGCCCCAGGAGCGCGGGGACCACTCGGGTTCGGGCACGAAGAGCGGCACCATCAGCGCCTCGAACATGGACCCGCCCCAGGTGGGGACGAGCTTGCGGCCCCGGTGGGTGTAGTGGCCCTGCCAGACCCGGACGCCGTCGATCGTGACCCAGGCGCCCTCGGGCTCCTGTTCCTGGCCCATGCCGGGCAGGAGGGTGCGGAAGACGTGCCAGTAGTGCTCCGGCGGGAGGGAGCCGTCGGCGATGCCGAGATAGCTCGCCATGCGGGGCTCGGTGTTGAGGGCGCCGTAGTGGTGGCCGGTCGGCTCGCCCTTGCCCGGCTTGTCGGGCCAGTAGCCGCCGCGCAGCTGGCCGGGTCCGGCGACCGGGTCGGCCGGGTCGTAGGGCGTGTGGAAGTACGACCAGTCGGCGTCCTCCAGCAGCCGGGCCACCCGGGGCCGCAGCGACGGGTCGGCGTCGGCGGCGATCATCAGGCCGGTGACCAGCCAGGCGTTGTCGACGCTGGAGAGGAAGGGCCGCACCGGGTCGCCGGTCTCCGGCCAGGTCGTCAGCAGGGAGCCGTCGTGCGCGTCGTACCAGTTGAGCCAGAAGCCGTGGGCGCGCTCCAGCCGTTCGACGGCGGCGACGGTGCGGGTGAGGCGGCGGTGCAGGGTGTCGGGGCCGATGACGCCGAGTCCGGCGGCGGCGACGGTGGTCCACAGGCCGCAGCCGATGTTGGTGGGCGAGGTCTGCGCGGACAGGACGGGGCCGCCGGTGCCGCTGACGTCCATCTTGTCGGCGGTGAGCCCGAAGTCGGTGGTCATCGCGTCGAGGGAACGGTGGGTGGCCTCGAACCAGGTGCGGAGCGGGGCGTGCCCGGCGCCGGTGCGGACTCCCGCGGCGGCGGGTGCGGCGCCGGAGAGGGCGGTCGCGGAGGCCGCGGCGGTGAGGGTGGCGGTGGTGAGGAACGTACGACGGTTCATGCGGCTCCTGCCTTCGGGGAAGGGCGGGGTGCGGCCGGACGGTGGGGCGCCGGCCGCCGGGGCGTCGTGCGGTGGGGTCGTGCTCGGTGGGACGGGGTGCGCGGGAGCCGGTGGGTGTCAGGGGCCCACCGGCTCCCGGGTCCGGGGGCGGCGCGTTTCGATGCCGCGGGGGCGGCGCGTTTCGGCGCCGCGGAAATCAGCGCTCGGCGCGTGGCAGTCGCCGGGTGCGGCCCATCCCGCCGAGCCGGACGGCGGAGGGCTTGGCGGTGCGCTCGAAGGTGACCGGGTCGACGGCGATCAGGCCGAACGTGGGCTTGTACGAGCCCCACTCGTAGTTGTCGAGGGCGCTCCAGGCCAGGTAGCCGTGGATCTTCACGCCGTCCTCGAGGGCGGCGGAGACGGCCTCCAGGGCTCCGGTGTAGTAGTCGATGCGGCGGGTGTCGTCGGCGGTGGCGATGCCGTTCTCGGTGACGATCAACGGCGTGTCCGGACCGGCGATGTCCGCGGTGTGGCGCAGGGCGTGGCCGACGGCGGCCGGGTAGTACTCCCACTGGGTGAGGGTGCGCTCGGCGTCCTCGGGGGCGGGGACGGGCCCGTCGGCTCCGATCTTGGTGCGGGTGTAGGACTGCACGCCGATCCAGTCGTCGCCGCGCGCCGCCTCGATGAAGACGTCCTCGCGCGGGTACCGGTAGGCGGCGGTGACGGCCTCCGCGCCGGGCAGCGCCTGGTACACCTGGTTGGCGATCGTCCAGCCGACCTGGATGTCCGGGCCGATGGCCCGTACGGCCTTGACGGCGGCGTGGTGGGCGGCGATGACGGCGCGGGTGGTCTCCTCGTCGGGGGTGGGCAGTCCGGCGGGAGGGAAGCCCTGGTCGCCGGCCTTGGCCGCGCCCGCCATGACGGCGATCATGTTGGGCTCGTTGATGGTGCAGACGTGCCGGACGCCCTCGGAGATGATCGGGGCGCAGTGCTCGACGTAGCGGGCGAACAGGTCGGCCGCGCCGTCGGCGGTCCAGCCGCCGAGGTCCTCGAACCACTGCGGCACGGTGAAGTGGTGCAGGGTGACCATGGGGCGAAGGCCACGGGCGAGGGCGCCGTCGACCATGCGCCGGTAGTGCGCGATTTCGGCGTGCGAGAAGGTGCCGCGCACCGGCTCGATGCGGGCCCACTCGACGCTGAACCGGTAGTCGGTGAAGCCGAGTTCGGCGAGCAGGTCCATGTCCTGCTGCCAGCGGTGGTAGCTGTCGCAGGCGTCGAGGCTGGGCTCCGCGATGTTCGCCGCCGGGTCGTGTTCCTTCCGCCACCAGTCGCTGTTGACGTTGTTCCCCTCGATCTGGTGGGCGGCGGTGGACGCCCCCCACAGGAAGCCGTCGGGGAAGGGCAGGGAGGTACGCGTCATCGTCCTTTTCTCTCTGGTGGGGGTGGGGCGGTGCCGGCGGGACGGGCCGGCGGGACGGGTCACTTGAGTCCGGCGGTGGCGATGCCCTGGGTGAAGTGGCGTTGGAGGACCGCGAAGACGAGCAGCACGGGGAGCACGACGAGCAGGGAGCCCGCCATCAGCATGCCGTTGCCGCCGCCGACGGTCCGGTTGGGATCGTTGGCGAAGGTGGCCAGGGCGACCGGCAGGGTGTACTTGTCGGGGTCGTTGGTCGCGATGAGCGGCCAGACGAAGTTGTTCCACGAGCCGAGGAACGTGAAGATCGTCAGCGTGGCGAGGGCGGGCTTCACCAGCGGCAGCACGATGCGCCAGAAGATGTACCACTCGCCTGCGCCGTCGATCCGGGCCGCCTCCAGCAGTTCGTCGGGGATGGACTGCATGAACTGCCGCATCAGGAACACGCCGAACGCCCCCGCTGCGAAGGGCAGCACCAGGCCCGCGTAGGTGTCGATGAGCCCGAGCTTCGTCATCAGCACGTAGAGCGGCAGGATCAGCAGGTTGCCGGGGACCATGAGGGCCGCCAGCACCACGCCGAACACCTTGGACCGGCCGGCGAACTCCAGTTTGGCCAGGGCGTAGCCGAGCATGGAGCAGAACAGCAGGTTGCACAGGGTGACCAGTACGGCCACGATCAGGCTGTTCAGGAAGTGCCGGGGCATGTCGAGCTGGTCGAGCAGGGCGCTGAAGTTGCTCAGCGTCCACTCGGAGGGGAGCCACACCGGCGGGCTCGCGGTGAGGTCCCGGCGGGTCTTGAAGGCGGACAGCGCCATCCAGAGGAAGGGCGCGGACGTCACCAGCAGACCGAGTGAGGCGACGACGTACAGCAGGGGGGTACGGACGCGGCTCCGGCCGCGGGGGCGGGCCTGCTTGGACACCGGGCGCGGAGTCGTGGCGGGGGCGCTCATCGGGTGTTGTCCTTCAGCAGTCGGAGCTGGAGCACCGTGATGCCCATGATGACCACGAACAGCACGTACGCCATGGCGCTCGCATAGCCCATGTGGAAGAAGTTGAAGCCTTCGCGGTACATGTCCAGCGACACCGTCAGCGTTGCGTCGGACGGGCCGCCCTGGGTCATCACGAACGGTTCCTCGAAGACGTTGAGGTAGCCGATGGTGGTGATGACGGTGGCGTAGAGCATGGTGGGCCGCAGCAGCGGCACGGTGATGCGGCGCATCTCCTGCCAGGCGCCGGCGCCGTCCAGCCGGGCGGCCTCCCGCACGTCGGCGGGGATGGCCTGGAGGCCGGCGATGAACAGCACCATGACGGTCCCGAGGTTGCGCCACACCGCCATGGCGATGAGCGAGGGCATGGCCCAGGTCTCCGAGCCGAGGAAGTCCGGTGCGGTCATGCCCAGTTCGGCGGCGAGACCGGCGATCAGGCCGTCGGACGGGTCGAGGACGAACCGCCAGACGACGGCGACCGCGACGATGGCGGTGACCACCGGGGCGTAGAAGCCGACCCGGAAGAACGTGCGGGCGCGGTCGATGCCGTTGTTCAGCAGGATCGCGACGAGCAGTCCGAGCAGGATGGTCAGCGGCACGCCGACGACCACGAAGTACGCCGTGTTGAACAGGGCTTTCAGGAAGCGGTCGTCCTCGAAGAGCTCGGTGTAGTTCTCCAGGCCGACGAACTCCGCGTCCAGCGGGCGGGTGACATGGCGGGCTCCGAAGTCGGTGAAGCTCATCACGAGCGTCGCGACGATCGGGAAGGCCATGAAGACGGCGAACAGCGCCAGGAACGGCGTGGAGAACAGCCAGCCGTACAGGTTGTGCCGCCCGAGCGGGCGGCGCGGGCGCCGCCCGTCTCCCGGCGGCCCGTCCGGGCCGGTCCTGGTCACTGGGGCCGCGCGGTCGGCGGCCGCCTTGGTCAGCAGGGGCATGCCGGTTACTCCACGAGCCCTTCGATCTCGGCCTGCGCCTTGTCCAGGGCGGCCTTGGCTTCGGCCTTGCCCTGGGTGACCGACTCGATGGCGGAGTCCACCTTGGAGGTGATCTCGGTCAGCCGGGGCTGGGACGGCGTGGTCCTGGCGGTCTCCATCTGCTCGCGCCAGACCTTCAGCTTGGGGTCGGTGGCGAGCTTGCCGGACTCCCAGGCCTGCTGGTTGGCGGGCAGGTCACGGGTGCGCTCGTACCAGTCGGACTGGCCCTCGGCGTCGGTGAGGAAGGAGATGAACTCCTTGGCGGCGGCCTTGTGCTCGCTGTCCGCGGACACGGCGAGGCTGGAGCCGCCGGCCATGGAGACCGACTCCTTGTCGGCGGGCACCGGAGCGACGGCCCACTTGCCCTTGATGTCGGGGTAGTTCTCGTCGAGCAGCGACATGATCCACGGGCCGCCGAAGAACATCGGCACGTCGCCGGTGTTGAAGTCCTTGGTCACGTCGTAGCCGGGCCGGACCGCCTTCTCGCTGAGGCCCTTGGCGAAGAACTCGCCGTAGGTCTCCAGCGCCTTGACCGCCTCAGAACTGTTGACGGCCGCCTTGCCGTCCTCGTCGATGATCTCGCCGCCGGCGGAATACAGGAACGGGTAGAAGCTCTGCACCGTGTCGAGGCCGCCGGGCTGGACGGACAGTCCCCACTTGGTCCTCGCCTTGTCCTGGTGGGCCTGGGCGGCCTTCAGAAGCTCGTCCATGGTGGCGGGCGGCTCGGCGACACCGGCCTTGCGGGCGAGGTCGGTGCGGTAGAAGAGGACGCGGGTGTCGACGTACCAGGGCACGCCGTACGTCTCGCCGTCGTACGAGGCCTGCTCCCAGGCGGCGGGGAAGAAGGCGTCCTCCTTGACGGCCTTGGTGTCGACCGGCTCGAGGACGCCCATGTCGGCGAACTCGCCGAGGTAGGTCCCGCCCATCTGCATGACGTCGGGCAGCTTGCCGGCGGCGGCCGCGGCGACGAGCTTCTGGTGCGCCACGTCCCAGCCGACCGGGGTCACCTTGACGGTGATGTTCGGGTGGGACTTCTCGTAGACGTCGGCGACCTCGGCGAGCTTCTCGCCCTCGGTGCCCATGGCCCAGACGGTGAGCGTCTGCTCGGCATCGGCGTCCACGTCCGCGCCACCGGAGCCGCCGCAGGCGGTGAGGGTGAGCGCGGACGCCACAGTGAGGGCGATCGCGGCAGGTGTGGCGCGGTGCATGGACTGCTCCTCCTCGAGCGTTCCTGATGTATGCGCATTCTGTAAGCGCATACATGACTCTGTAGGAGGGGTTCCGCCGTGACAAGGGGGAGCTGGGTCACACTCCGGTAACGGCTGCGGTGCGCCCTGACCGCAGCGCGAGGGGCACGGAAAAGGGGCGCTCACCTGCGCGCGTACGTCGCGACAGGCGGACACCCCCGATGGCGGGCACAGGGCCCTTTCAGCAACGTAGGCCGGGTGCGGGGCGTACGGAAGCGGGTGTGAGATACGTCCCGTGGGGGTGTGGTGAAGGTGTGGGAGGCGGGGTGAGCGAGCGAGCCGTCCGCGCGCGGAGAGGGAAGGCCCTCAGGCCCCGATGGCGACGGCGGACTGCTCCTCGGGGCCGCAGCCGCAGCTGGCGCGGCGGGCGACGGTGACGGGGAGCATCAGGGAGACGGGGCCGGAGCCGGGCGTGCCGCTGAGGCGGCGCACGAGGAGTTCGACCGCCTCCTCCCCCATTCGCAGCATGGGCTGGCGGACGGTGGTGAGCGTCGGGCGGACGAGCCGGCCGAGGGGGATGCCGTCGAAGCCGGTGACGGCGACGTCGTCCGGCACGGTCACGCCGCGGCGCTCCAGGGCGTGGAGGGCGCCGACGGCCATCTGGTCGTTGGCGCAGACCAGGGCCTGGGGCGGCCCGTCGCCGCGGCCGCAGAGGGCGTCGGCGGCGCGGGCGCCCTCGGCCTGGGTCATCATGGCGGCGCGTACGGCGGGCTCCTCGGGGGCGTCGACGCCCGCGGCGCGGCAGGCGTCGAGGAACCCCTGGAAGCGGGCCTCGACGTCCGGGGACTCCTCGGCGGAGCCGACGAAGGCGAGGCGGCGCAGGCCGTGGTCCTCGATGAGGTGGCGGGTCAGCTCCCGCTGTCCGTCGAAGTTGGCGACCTCGATGTGGTCGAGGTGGTCCAGATGGTCGCCCTCCTCGCGGGGCCCTGCGAGCATGACGACGGGGCGGCGCCGGGAGATGCCCTCGAGCTCCTCCGTGGGCACGGTGCGGGCCATCACGGCGAAGCCGTCGACACGTCCGGCGACCTTCGCGACGAGGCTCTCGGGGCCGCCCTTGAGGGAGGCGGCGATGAGGAGGGCGTATCCGTGCCGGCGGGCGGCGCGCTCCATGCCGCGGATGATCTGGTCGGAGTAGAGCATCGCCGCGTCGTCGTCCTCGGCGTCGGTGTCCGGGTCGGCGTAGTCGGGGAAGCAGAGGCCGAGGACGCCGGTGGAGCGGCTGGCGAGTCCGCGCGCGTTGCCGCTGGGCACGTAGCCGAGGTCGCGCGCGGCGGCGAGCACCCGCTCACGGGTCTGCGCCCGCACGGAGTCGGGGTTGCGGTAGACGCGGGAGACGGTGGCGATGGACACGCCGGAGCGTTCGGCCACGTCGTACACCGTGGGGGCGGTACTCATCGCGGGTCATCCCTAGTCTGTGCGCGCAGGTGGAGTCCGATCAAGATGAAAGCGCATTCATCGTAGGTGGGGCGCAGGTCAGGACACAAGGGAGGGATCCGCGCCAGGGGCGGCTCGGCGTATGGATGACGTCACGCCGAAGGGCACACCACGGCCTTGGCCGCGGCCGTGATGCCGGCATCCGGCATGCGGGCGGAGGGTCCGGGCACACGGACGGAGCGAGTTCCCCTGACGATCCCTCACACCCTACGGAGGACGGATGACTTCGACGCACGGAGGACACCACGGCACGGGCCACGGGCAGCCTACGGGGACGGGTGAACGGCGCAACGGCTTCGGCATCGCGGCACTGGTCCTGGGCATCGTGGGCGTCCTGCTGTTCTGGACGGCGTTCGGCGGCATCGTGCTGGGCCTGCTGGCCGTGGTCTTCGGCGTGCTCGGCTTCCGGCGCGGCAGACGAGGCGTGGCGACGAACGGGACGATGGCGATCATCGGCGCGGTGCTGGGCGCGCTGACGCTCGTGGTGTCGTCGGTGCTGCTGGCTCTGGGCGTGGCCGTGATCAACAGCGACGAGTTCAAGAGCTACCAGGACTGCATCGAGCAGGCGAACACCCAGAGCGAACGGCAGGACTGCGCGCGGGACTTCGACCGGGAGGTCGACGAGCGGTAAGGGCGGTGCGGGTGAGGTGGGGCGCGGCGGGAGTGCCGCGCCCCGCTCGTTCGCACCGGGGGCGTGCGGTCATGCGGGGGACGGCGCGCCGACTGCCGGTCCGGTGTGCCGTGTCGGGCGGCCGGCCACCGGCAGTTCGCGTCCCTTGCCCGCAGGGCTGAGTGCCGGGAGCAGCCAGGTCAGTGCGAGGGGGAGCCGTCGGGGGCCCACAGAGCGGGGCGCGTGCCGATGGCCGATCCGGGCAAGCCGCCGAGGGCGGAGCCGATCGCGTTCGTGCCTCGACTGGTGGACATCGAGGCGACGAGTCCCTCCCCCGCAGGCGCGGCGCACAGCAGCCCCGGCGGAACGTGCCGACGACGACGTTCGCCGCGGACACCCCGGCGCCGGGCATGAAGGCTCCCGTGGCGACGAGCAACAGACCCGGACCGGACGTGGTGGGGGTCAGCGGCAGCGCGAAGGGGCAAGCAACCGCCTGCGAGGCACTCGGCCGAGAATCGGGGCGGCACTGTGGCGTGCGGCCGGCTAGACCGCGACGCTCGCGATGAACGCGTGGATGTCGGCAGCGAGGGTGCGCATGTCCTCCCCCGCCTGGTGCCATGTGCTGGTCTCGAACCGCCATTCCTCCGCGGGTGCCCCGTCGCTGATCACCCACCTCAGTTGGACGTAGCCACCGGAGTGGTGCTCCGCCGAGATGGTCAGGTCGTGGCAGAGCGAGTGCCAGATGCGCTCTCCTTGCCAGCCACGGAAGTCTTCGGCGAGTGAGGCGAGAAAGGTGTCGAGTCCGTCGCCGCCCCACGTCTCCACCGTGGTTGCGACGCTCCCCCAACGCCCGAGTGCCGTGACGAGGAAGTGGAGCGTGAGGTCGTCCTCGTACGGCAGGACCGGTTCCGACAGCTGGAAGCCCTCGCCCACCTGGACCACGAGGGCGCCGGACTCGTCATGGTCGATCACACGAGCAGGTTAGAGGACCGAGGCGGAAGCACCACCCCGGGCCGGCTGCTACCGTCCGTCACCATGAGCGACAGCGTGTACGTGGGTAACGCCGGCAAGGATGCGGCGCTCGACCAGGGCTGGCTGCTGGGGCACTTCAAGGATGTCTCCGATCCCCGTCACAGCGAGGACGTGGAGATCAAGTGGGGGGTACACCCGCCGGGCGACGAGCGGGCCCGGTGGGTGACGGGCGAGGAGCGCACCGCGCTCCTGGTCCTCGTCAGCGGACGCTTCCGCGTGGAACTGCCGGGCCGCAGCGTCCTCTTGGCCGAGCAGGGCGACTACGTCGTGTGGGGCAAGGGCGTCGACCACTCCTGGTACGCGGAGGAGGAGTCCGTGGTGCTGACGGTCCGTTGGCCTTCCGTGCCAGGCTACAAGGTGAGCGACGACGGCCGGCCCTCGGCGTGAGTGACGCGGCACGACGCGGAGCCGGTCCGCGGCCGAGGGGAACGCGAGCGCGATCGACGTCCGAGGTCGCCGAGGTCGCCGAACCGGCTCACCGGCTCCTCGCCGCCGGCGTGCAGAGCCGCCAGGGCGGACTCCGCCTCGAAGAGCTCCTCAACGAGGCTCAGCAGACGGCGAGGACAGGCGTCTGATGCCGGAGCCGGCCGTCACTGCTGCGGCAGCTCGGCGAGGAACTCCCGGAAAGCGGGGATGTGTTCACTGCCCAGCGGAACGCCATGGGCGAATCCGACGGTGGAAATGTGGTGAGGCAGACGCTGGAGACCGGCCCGGCGGATGTTCGGGTCGGCGGCCAGGGCGGCGGGACCGAAGGCCAGCTTGCCCCGGTTGAACACCGCGTCGCCCACCAGGAGGGCGCCGCTGGGCTCGTGGAACAGCACGATGTGGCCGGGCGAGTGCCCCGGGGTGTGGATGACCCGCAGCCCTCCCGAGTGGTCGACGACCTCACCGTCCGCGACGGTTCCGTCCGCCTCGACCGGGGTCCAGTGGAAGGCGGGCAGTCGGTCGATGAAGCGGCCCAGTGCACCGCAGCGCCCCTCGGCGGGGACGCGCCCCGCTTCGAGCCAGGGCCGGTCGGCGGCGTGCACAAAGATCTGGGCGCCGGTGTGGCGGCGCAGTTCCTCGGCGCCCTGGACGTGGTCGGGGTGGGCGTGGGTGAGCACGACACGGCGGATGTCGGAGGGCTTGCGGCCGAGGGCGGCCACGGTGTCGAGCAGAACGGCAGGAGCTTTGGCCCAGCCGACGTCGACAAGGGTGAAGCCGTCGTCCCCGTCGACGAGGAAGGCGTTGTCCCGCTTGCTGGTGGCGATGCGGGTGACGCCTGGGGCGATGCGGTCATGCATGGTCTGACTCCAGGGGGTGAGCAGGTGCGGGGGGGGGCCGGCGATCGGTGCGGTGGGCCTCTTCGGCCCGGCCCGGGGCTTGACGGGCACCGGCGCCGGGCGCGGTGCGGACGAGCAGTCGGCCCGTCGGTTCACGGCCGGGACCCCGTCGGGTGATGGCGGGGCTCCAGCGTCTTTCCGGGCCCTCACCGACGGTTCAGGGGGATTGCCTCGGCGGAGACCGGGAGGTAGCCCTCGCGGGCGAGCTTGGGCAGGATGCCGCCG
This sequence comes from Streptomyces sp. NPDC014764, assembly GCF_043082785.1. Lineage (NCBI taxonomy): Bacteria > Bacillati > Actinomycetota > Actinomycetes > Kitasatosporales > Streptomycetaceae > Streptomyces > Streptomyces sp. NPDC014764. The sequence goes on from NZ_JBIBXY010000005.1 coordinate 184,433, forward strand.
GCTGTGAGGATGTCGAGGACGAGCGGCGGCAGGGCGCTCCCGGGCAGGCGCAGGCCCCGCTCCGGGTTCTCGGCCCACCCTTCGGCGAAGTCCAGGCACATCGTCTCGCCGTCCGTGAAGGCCGAGGTCACCCCGGGGACCGTCAGGGCGGGAAGTCCGTGGTTGATGCAGTTGCGCAGGAAGAGGGAGTTGAACTCCTCGGCCACCAGCGCTGCGACGCCCAGTTCGCGGAAGAGCGCGGCGACGGGGCGCGAGGAGCCGAGCCCGAAGTTGCGGCCCGCGACGACGATGTCGCCGGGGGCGACCTGGCCGGTCCAGCCGGGGCGCAGTTCGTAGAAGATGTGCCGCGCGGCCTCGGGAACAGGCAGTTTCATGGCGAAGGCGGGGTACATGGCGTCGGTGGTGACGGAGTCGCCGACGACCCAGACCCTGCCGGTGAGCCGGGTGTTCATCGGTTCAGCTCTCCTCGGGGGTCGGTGACGTGGCCGGTGAGTGCTGAGGCGGCGACGGTGGCCGGGGAGGCCATGTAGATCTCCGCGTCGGGGCTGCCCATCCGGCCGGTGAAGTTGCGGGTGGAGGAGGTCAGGCAGACTTCGCCGGGGGCGAGCAGCCCCATGTGGTAGCCGAAGCACGCACCGCAGGTGGAGTTGGTGACCACGGCTCCGGCGTCGGCGAGGTCCTGGATGTATCCGGCGCGCAGCGCGTCCTTGTAGACCTGCTGGGACGCCGGGGTGACCAACAGGCGTACGCCGGGGGCGACCTGGCGTCCGCGGACGGTCTCCGCGGCGATGCGCAGGTCCTCGAGCTGACCGTTGGCGCAGGAGCCGATGAAACACTGGTTGACCGGCCGCTTCTCGATCGCCGATATCGGCAGCGCGTTGTCGCTGACGGTGCCGGGGCGGGCGACGTACGGCTCGAGGGCGGACAGGTCGACGGTACGCACGGCCGCGTAGGCGGCGTCCGGGTCGGCGTCGGCCGCGGCGTAGCTGTCGGGCGGGGCGCCGTGGTCGGCGAGGAAGGCACGGGCCAGGTCGTCGATGGGGAAGGTGGAGAAGTCGGCGGAGATCTCGGCGCCCTGGGTGGCGATGGTGCGCCGGTCGTTCATCGGCACCGAGCCGAGCCCGGGGCCGCCGTACTCCAGGTTGTGGTTGGTGGCGTCCCCGTACGTGCCGGCGATGTACAGGAAGATGTCCTTGCCGGACACGGCGTCCGGCTTGGTTCCGGTGAACTCGTAGCGGATGGTCGGCGCGGCCTGGAACCAGGTCCTGCCGGTGCACAGGATGGAGTACACCTCGGCCGGACCCAGGCCCCGGGCGGCGGTGTTGTAGGCGCCGGCCGCGCAGGTGTGGGAGTCGGTGCAGGCCAGGATCTCGCCCGGTCGGGCGAGCCCGTTCTCGGCGATCACCTGATGGCAGATGCCGTGCCGGCCCACGTCGTAGAACTTCTCGATACCGAAGTCCCGGGCGAAGGCGCGGGCGTGGGTGCCGCCGATCGCGTCATGGACGTTCGGCGCGGGCACCGCGTGGTCCATGACGACCGCGACCCTCTCCGGGTCGTCGATCTTCAGGGGCTGGATCCAGCTGGTGGCGAACTGCAGGTCGATCATGACTGTCATGTCGACGTCGCAGACCACTGTCTGCCCGGGCCGTACCACCTCGACCCCGGCCTTGCGGGCGAGGATCTTCTCGATCATGGTCATGGCCATCAGGAGACCTCCTTGGCGTTGTCGCGGTAGCGCTCGCCGATCGCGGACCACTCGCGCAGGCCGACGAGTTCGAACAGGCCCTCCGGGCCGGCGGCGGCCTCGGGTGCGGTGCCGCCGAGGCGGGCCAGGGCCCGCAGGCCGTGCTGGACGTACGGCGCGAGCAGCGCGCCGGGGTGGATGGCGATCCGGTAGCCCAGGGCGGCGAGCCGCTCCGGTGCGGTGTCGGGGGTGAGCCCGTCCTGGACCATGTTGATCAGCAGGGGCGCCTCGACGGATGCGGCGATCCTCTCGATCTCGTCGACGGACTCGGGGGCCTCGACGAAGACGACGTCCGCGCCGGCGGCTGCATAGCGGTGGGCGCGCTCGACGGCCGCTTCGATGCCGAGCGGGCCGCGGGCATCGGTCCGGGCCACGATCAGCGCATCCGTGCGGGCCTGCAGGGCGGCGTCCAGCTTGTCCGTGAAGGCGTCGGCGGAGATGAGCTCCTTGGCGGGCAGGTGGCCGCACTTCTTGGGGAAGGCCTGGTCCTCGAGCTGGATGGCGGCGACACCGGCGCGTTCGTAGGCGCGCACGGTGCGCACCACGTTCATCGGTGCGCCGTATCCGGTGTCGGCGTCGGCGATCAGCGGCAGGTCACCGAGTGCGTCCACAACGACGTGTGCGCGGTCGGTCATCTCGCTCTGGGTGAGCAGTCCGATGTCGGGCAGGCCGAATCCGGCGACCGCGACGCCGGCACCGGTCAGGTAGGCGGCGTTGAATCCGGTGCGGGCGACGAGGGAGGCGCTCAGGCCGTCGAACACGCCGGGGGCCACGGTGAGTTGGTGTTGGCCGATCAGGGTGCGCAGGCGGGCGCCTGGGGTGGAGGGCATGGCGTTGTCGTTTCTTCGCGTGAGGGTGACGGGGCGCGTCGGGATCTGGGGCCTTCCGTCCGGATCAGGCCGGCTGAGGGCGGCCCCACGCCCGTTCAGGGCAGTGGGAGTGCGTGCCAGGACCCGCGACGCCGGGGCGATGCGAACGGAGGGCTCTAGTCGAGGGCGCCGCGGACGGGAGCGGCGAGCAGGTCGACGAGGTCGTCGATCCGCTCGGTGTTCTCCAGGTCGAGGACCAGTCGCTCGATCTCGGCAGCACGCGCGGTGTCGATGACCTGGGCGGTCAGGGACCGGTACTTGCCGCGGATCTCTGCGTTGCTCAGCGGGTCGTCGGGGCCGCCGTGCGGCTGGTGGAGCGCACGTGTGAGCTGTTCACCGTCCCGCAGGGTGAGGGTCACGCGGGTGTTGTAGCCGGGGTCGGCCCAGCCGGGGTCCTGGGGGGCGTCGTCCAGCAACACCTCGGTACGCTCGATCAACTGCCAGACGTCGTCGGAGTCGATGCGCGCGTCGTGGAACTGTGCGGGGCTCACCTGCCCGTCGAGCAGGGCCACGGCGACCGCGTAGCCGATGTTCATCTGTGCGCCGATGGTGGTCAGCGGGCGCTCGGGCTGCCACCAGCCGTGGTGGTAGATCGCGTCGGGCACCTGGATGCGGACGGACGCGATGTCGCCGGCGGTGAGCCCGTGCCCGGCCCTCAGGGCGAGGGCGGCGTCGATGGCCGGATGCAGTCCGCCCATCGCCGCGTGGATCTTCACGGTGATGGCCTCGGTGTGCCAGGTGGCGCCCAGGTCCTTGGTGATCTGGGACGCGTCCGGGTCGTGGCCCTCGCCGAAGGTGGAGAGGAAGCCGCCGTAGGGCCGCTCGAAGACCCGCTTGATGCCGGTGTATCCGGCCTGCGCCAGCCCTGCGGCGTAGAAACCGTTGCGAGCGGCCAGACCGTGGTGCATCCGCTTGGACATCGCTTCGTACTGGGCGGCCATCAGTCCGGCGGACTGGGTGGCGGCCAGCCCCAGGGCGTCCTCGAAACCGGCGGCGTCCAGGCCGCGCAGCGCGCCACAGGCGGCAGCCGCGGCGTGCGTGCCGAAGACGGAGCCGGAGTGCCAGCCGCGCGAGAGCATCTGCGGGCCGTGCAGGGCGAGCCCGACGCGTGGTCCGGTCTCGAATCCGAGCAGGGCGGCGCGCAGGAAGTCCGCCCCGCGCACGCCGTCGCGTGCCGCGGCCGTGGACAGCAGGGCGGGCAGCACCAGCGAGGCGCTGTGCAGCGGGGCGCGCGGGTAGTAGTCATCCAGTTCGAAGCCCTGGATGAACGTGCCGTTCAGGACGGCGGCGGCCGGGCCGCCGGTGTTGCGCCCCCAGCCGATCACCGGGGTGCTCCCGCCGTCCTCCATGGCCAGGACGCCCTCGACGGCGGTGCGGGACCAGGGCAGTCGGGCGCCGATGAGGGCGCAGGCCAAGCCGTCGAGGATGAGGTGGGCGCCGCGCTCACGTGTGGGCGCCGGAATGTCGTCCAGGTTGGTGGCGGCCAGCCATTCGGCCAGCCGGCCCGTGGGCCCGCCGGGGTCGGTGGGCCGGTGCGGGACGGCGGTCTTTCCAGCGGCCGTCGATGTCGGTGCGGACGTGGACACCGCTCTCACCTCCATTGTTGCGCGATAGCGGTAGGAGAAGCCGCCTCAGCGGCACTCATTACAATTTATAACATCTACTTCTCGCATAGAATGCCCGAGTGGCACTGAGACGAACCTCTCTCCCCCGTACCGCCGAGGCCGCGGCCCTCGTCGAGCTGCGCGACGCGATCGTGCGCGGCGACCTCGCACCCGGCGCCCCGATCCGGCAGAGCGCGGCCGCGGAGCAGCTCGGGCTCAGCGTCATCCCGGTGCGCGAGGCACTCAAGACGCTCGCGGGCGAGGGCATCGTCACCTACGTGCCGCAGCGCGGGTACACCGTCACCGAGCTCAGCCCGGCCGGCGTCCAAGGGCTCTTCCGGGTCCGTGAGCTGCTGGAGGCCGAGGCCGAGCAGTGCGCCGCGGCCCGGCTGCGCGAACAGGACGTCGCCGCGATGCGCGCCGCTCTGACCGAACAGTCCGCCGCCGTCGACGCGGGTGACGTCCTGGCCGTGATCACCGCCAACCGGCGCTTCCACTTCGCCCTGCTCGACCGCTGCGACAACGAGTGGCTGCTCCGCTTCGTCACCCAGTTGTGGGAAGCCCTCGAACCGCACCGCGCCCTGTCCTACCGGCGGGCGGCCGCGGCCGGCGAGCACGAGCGGGCGCGGGCCGTCCTCGACGAGCACGAGAGCATCGTGAACGCCTTCGAGCGACACGACGTGCCGCGCGCGCTGCGCCTGCTGGCCGCGCACCGGGCAGGCGGGCAGGCCGACTTCCACCGCCTGCTCGCACCGTCCGAGCACGACTGAAGCCGGCACGGTTCAAATCCCCTCCAGCGGTGCGGCGTTGGTCTTCGGCCCGAGCCGCGCCACGATGACGCTCATCAGGGCGATCAGCACCGCACAGCCCAGGAACAGCAACCCCGGACCGAGCGCGTCGAGGACCGGCAGCGTGCAGAACGGCAGCACCGCCGCCACCAGCCGGGACAGGGAGTAGGTGCGCCCCAGCGCGAGGTTGCGGACCTGGGTGGGCATCAGTTCCGCACCGTACGACCGCGAGACGGTCGCGTTGACGACTCCGGCCAGCGACGTCAGCAGCCCCGCGGGCACGATCACCCACACGCTGGTGGCCAGCCCGAAGACCGTTCCGGCCACGGCCACCAGCAGTGACGTCGTCACCACGAGAGTCCTGCGCTGGATCCGCTCGGCCACCCACATCAGCAGGACACATCCCAGCGGGTAGCCGAGGGCGGTGAGCGCCGTGTACGACAGCGACTCGACAACGGTGAAACCCTTGTGCAGCAGGACGAGCGGGGCGATGGAGGAGAAACCGTAGAACCCGATCGGACCCAGGGACTCCATCACGCACAACAAGGCGGTGCGGTGCCGCAGCGCCGGACCCCACAGGCGCAGGGCGTCCTGGGGCGGACCGGGGGCGGGGCGCGCGACCGGAGCGGTGTCGAGACGGTCCGGCACGGTGTCCGTCCGACCGCGGGTCGCGCCCGACTCGATCCGGGCGACAGCCTCGAGGGCTTGATCGGGACGGTGCAGGGCCAGCCAGCGCGGGGACTCGGGCAGCCGGCGGCGCAGCAGCCACACGCTGACCGCTCCCGCCCCGGCGAGCGCCATCAGCCACCGCCAGGCGTCCACTCCGGCAACCGAAGACGGCAGCCCTGCGGCCAGCACTCCCGCCACGGGGACGGCGAGCATCCCGAAGGCGTATGCAGAGGCCAGCATCCGGCCACGCCGTGCCGCGGGCATCATCTCCGTCAAGTAGGTGTCCACCAGAGCTAGTTCGGCCCCCAGGCCGACGCCGAGCAGCACCCGTAGCACGATCAGGGACGCCGCGTCCGGGGCGCAGGCCGCGGCCACCGACAGCACCGCGTAACTGATCAGGTTGATCTGGAACATGCGGCGCCGGCCGTACCGGTCGGCGAGCCCGGACAGCAGCAGAGCTCCGAAGAGTTCGCCCACGAAGGTCGCGCCGATCAGCAGCGACTTGTCGGCACTGGTCGCCGCCCAGCCCTCGGGCAGCAGCGGAATGAGCAGACTGCCCAGGGCCACTTCGAAGAAGTTGAAGAAGGAGCCCAGGCCCACCACGACAAGGACGCGCCGGTGCCAGCGGCCGACGGGCAGCGCATCGAGCCGGGCAGCGACTTCGGCCTCCAGCCGGCCGGAAGGACGAGCACCGGGCGGTGCGCCGGCGGCTGTGGAAATTTCAGACATGAGCATCGCCCAGTTCCATTATCTGAAACCTGACTCTCAGGTTGGGAGGGCGAGACTGACAGTGGGGCGGATGAACGTCAAGACAGGGAGCGGAACCCGCTGAACCTGAACAGGGGCCGTCACACACCTCTTGTCGCGGCTCATCACTGCTCGTAAGGTTCCACATATTGACGGCAGTGGCCTATCAATCGGAACAGGGTGATGGTCGTGGCAGGACGAACCGAGGGCGGGGACACCGCCCGCCGCGCGCTGCGCCTGCTGGAGGCGGTGGCCGCCTCCGGCGTGCCGGTGAGCCTGCCTGATCTCGCCGGCTCCGCCGGCCTCACCAAGTCCACCGCCTACCGCCTGGTGCGCGTCCTGCAGGAGGAGTCGTACCTGACGCATCACGACTTGGGCGGTTACACGATCGGCAGCGCGCTGACGGCTCTGTCGGCAGCGGTGATGCCGCGGGCCGACCTGTATGCGGCCGCCCGTCCGGTCCTACGCGAGCTGGCCGACCTGTCCGGGGAGACCGCCACCCTGCACGTGCGGGCCGGGGACGAAGCGGTCCTCGTCCTCGGCGCGGAAAGCGACTACGAACTGCGCCGGGCCGCCCGGCTCGGCTCAACCACCCCCCTGCACCGCGGCGCGAGCGGGCGGGCCATCCTGGCCCATCTGCCACCTGACGAGATCACCGCCGTACTCTCCCGTGCGGACCGGAGTGACACCGCGCAGGAGACGCTTGACGGTCTCGCGACGATCCGGAGCCAGGGGTTCGCCCTGTCCACCGGAGCGAACCATCCGGGCCTGCGCGGGATCGCGGTCCCGGTCCTGAGCCCGGATGGCCACCCCGTCGCGTCGGCGGCCGTTTCCGGTCCCGCCGACCGGTGGACCGCCGAGCGTGCTGTCGCCTTCTCCGCCACACTCGCCGAACGCTGCCGCCCGCTCGTTCTCGTCAGCGCCTCCCCGGCGCGCGTCTAGCAGGTGCTGTGGAAGACCGTCGGCGGCGTCCGCCGGGCATGTCAGCGATGGGGAACGACGTTCCAGCTGGCCAGGATCGGCAGGACGCGGGCGGTCGGAGAATCGGGCTCGGCCGTGTAGACGACAAGGCGCTGATCCGGTTCGTGGGGCGCGCCGACGATCTCGATGTCGAAGGACAACGGCCCGGCGACGGGGTGCTGGACACGTTTGCTCACCGACGCGTAGTCACGGACCCCGTGATCGTCCCACCAGCGGGCGACGTCCCGGTCGGTGGCACGCAGCTCGTCCACCAGGGCGGTGAGGCGCCGGTCGTGCGGACGGCGGGCGATCTCACGGCGCATGGTGGCGACGGTGGCTGAGGCGAAGTCGCACCAGTTGACGATCCGCTCGCGGGCGACGGGCTCCTGGAACATGTAGCGGACGAATGATGCGCCTGGATCCAGCGGGCTCCCCAGGATCTGTGGGAGCAAGGCGTTGCGGGCCAGAACCTCGCCGCGATGACCGAGCAACAGCACCGGGACGTGCTGGAGGGTGTGCATCAGCCGCAGCAGCCCGGGATCGGGGCGCTGGACCGTTCCCGGGGCGGTCGGCCGGTGCGGGGTCGTGGGCGAGGCCAGGTCATGGAGGTGAGCCCGCTCGACCTCGTCCAGACGCAGCGCCCGGGCCAGGGCGTCGAGCACTTCGGCGGAGATGTTGGCCTGGCGTCCCTGTTCGAGCCGGCTGTAGTAGTCCGGGCTCACGCCCGCCGCTACGGCCAGTTCGTCCCTGCGCAGTCCCGGCACCCGCCGCGCTCCTGGGAAGGGCTCGATGCCGGCCCGGGACGGCGTGAGACGATCCCGGCGGGAGCGCAGGAACGCTCCGAGCGCGGCGCGGTCGCGTGACATTCCTCCAGCGTAGCGGCCTGTGGACACCCCTGACTGGTCCTGCCGTAACCAGGTTCGTCCCGACCTCGCCCAGTGCCCGCGACCTCCGTAGAAAGGGATCCATGACTTCCCTTCACACCAGCCGCAGCACAGCCTCGACACCGTTGATGAACCGCTGGACACTGCCGGCGGACGCGACCGACGCCGCCGACCTCGTCCTGGACGAAACACCCGTTCCCGTACCGGGCCCCGGCGAGGTCCGCGTCCGCGTCCGGGCCGTCTCGATGAACTACCGCGACCAGCTGATCCTCAAAGGACCTTTCGGCCGGCTGCCGGGGCAGGATCTCGTTCCGTTGTCGGACGTCGCAGGTGAGATAGACGCCGTCGGTCCGCAGGTCACGGGCTGGAGCGTCGGCGACCGGGTGACCGACCTGCATGTGCTCGACTGGAGCGACGGTCGCCCGCCGGCCGCCATGGGTCTGGGACTGGGCGCGTTGCACGAGAGCGGAGTGCTCGCCGAGTACGTCGTCCTTCCGGCCCGCCGGGTCATGCGCGCACCCGCCAACCTCGACCACGCCGAGGCTGCCACCCTGCCCGTGGCGGCCCTGACCGCCTGGAACGCCCTCTTCGGAGACCACCCGGTCACCGCTGACAGCACCGTACTGATCATCGGCAGCGGCGGCGTAGCGCTCTCCGCCCTGCAACTCGCCCGCGCTGCCGGCGCCCAGGTGTACGCGATGGTGCGGAACAACGCCGCAGGTGAGGCCCTCGTTCGCCTTGGCGCTGCCGGTTACGTCGACAGCGAGGCCGGACAGAACTGGGGCGACGCGGTCTTCGCGCTGTCCGGAGGCGTGGACAAGGTGGTCGACAGCGTCGGCGTGTCCATTTTGCCCCAGGCACTGGCCGCCCTCGCGCCGGGAGGTGAGATCGCCACCCTCGGCCTGTTCGATGCGGCCGGGGGCCCGCTGGACGGGTATGCCCTGCTCGGCAAACAGGCTCGCATCCGCGGCGTCGCGGTCGGCAGCGAGGCCATGCACCGCGATCTTGTGCGGTACGTGGAGACCCACGACATCCACCCGGTGATCGACCGTCGGATCGGCTTCCACGACGCCCCAGCCGCGTACACGGCTCAGACGTCCGGCGGACTGTTCGGCAAGATCGTGATCGAAGTCGGCTGAGACGTCACGACCTCGCCACGGTACGGGCCCGGCGTCAGAGCACGCCCGCCGCCATAAGTGCGGGTTCCGGAGTGGTCTTCCAGCGGGCCTTCGTCCCCCCGCCTCGGTACCGCCGAGGAACGAGCGAGCCGTCCCGGGCGCGGTCACGAAGATCATCGAAGAAGCTTTACTCAGCACCCGCTGACACCCGCGTCCGGTCCGGTCCCGGTGCCGGGCGCCGGTGACGCAGGCGAGCGGTCCGCGGCCGGCAGCGCCCATGGGCGCTGCCGGCCGCGGTCACACGCGTTCCCCGCGATCCACCCGAGGCGCGGCCTGCCGCCGACGGCCTCCGCCGGAGCCGACGGGCTTCGGCGGAGTGCTCCGCGATCCTGGGTCTGCACGACGGGGCACTGTCCGGTGACTCAGAACGTCAGGCTCCAGCGCTGGAGATGCCCCGGGTCCAGGTCGTACAGCCCCGGTGTGGCGTCGGTGACCCGAAGCGTCCAGGTACCGGCCGTCATGACGGCGGAGGCGTCGACCGTGTACGTCTCGTGCAGTTCGGGCGTGAAGACATAGGGTCCCCAGGGTTTGACCGGGATGACGGTGCCGTCCGGGGCGATCAGGTCGATCACCATGGCGTTGCTGAACTCGTGGTCGAGGTCGACCGTGACCTTGAGGTCGCCCGGCGCCTTGCCCGGCTTCCCCTTGTAGACCAGCGGGGACTCGGCCACCCCCCACTGGGGGATGACATACGTGGTGGGGTTGACGAAGAAGTGACCTCCGGACTCGAGAGTGGTCCAGGTGAAGGAGAACGTCCGGGTGTCCCCGGCCGCGTTCGTGACGACGACGGACGAGGAGAAGTCACCGGCCTTGCGGGGCGTACCGGTGATGAGGCCGGTGGTGCGGTCGATCGACAGGCCCTGGGGAAGCTTCCTGGCGGAGTAGGTGAGCGGGCCCGGGCGCGTGCTGGTCGCCCTGATGCGGCGGCTGACCGGCTGGCCGGTGGCCACCGGTTCGGTCGGCAGCGGATCCGCGGCGATGTGGTTGACGTAGCGGTTGCCGACGTTGACACCCGCCCAGGCGTTGGCGACGGCCTCGTAGGCGTCGCTCTGCGAGCCGTACAGGTCGGCCGCGGCCTGGAGCGTCGCGGTGCGGGCGCCCGCGTAGTCGGTGGTGCTCGTCATGTAGACCGTGAGGGCGCGGTACACCACCTCGGCGGCGTTGCTCTGTCCGATGCCCGCGACGGGCAGCTTGTCGTAGGTGGGGCTGTCGTAGTCCACACCGTTGATGGTCTTCCGCCCACTGCCCTCGGCGAGCAGGTAGAAGAAGTGGTCACCTATCCCGGCCACCATGTGCGGTTCTTTCCGCCTGGCTTCCGGCGTCCAGTAGTCCATGGGCTCGTAGCCGACGGCGCTGACGCCGGCCTTCGAGGGGCGGTCCATGTAGCGGATGGGCTTGCCGTCGCCGTGCAGGTCGTCCAGCTCGGCCATCATGTAGTCGGGCACGTCGTGGGGGTTGTCGGCGTAGAACTCGACGGCGGCGGCCATCATGTCGCTGATCGCCTCGTTGAGGCCCGGCGATTCACCGAAGTTGCCCAGCCCGGCCGTGGCGGAGGTGACTCCGTGCGTCATCTCGTGGGCGGCGATGTCCAGGGACGTCACCGGGTGCTGCCCGTCCGCACCGTCGCCGTAGCTCATGCAGAAGCAGCCGTCCTGCCAGTTGGCGTTGGCCAGAGGCACCCCTCGCGACTGCTCGTAGTGCACCCGGGAGGTGCTGCCGCGACCGTCGTCGGCTATGCCGTTGCGGCCGAAGCGGTCCTTGAAGAAGTCCCACGTCATCCGCGCGCCGTACGCCGCGTCCACCGCCGCGGTCTGGAGGTCGGACGGTGTTCCGTCGCCCCAGACGTCGTCGTCGTCGGTGAACAGGACCCCCCGTGAGTCGACGCTCGAGTCGAGCGTCCGGTGGCCACCGCGATCGGGGTCGATCAGAGCGTAGGTGCCGTCGGCCTGAGGGGTGGAGCCGATCGTGACGCGGCCGCTGTAGAGGCTGTTGCCCTGAGCGGACTTCACATGTTCGGCGTTCTCCAGGACGGTGCCGCTCGCGGCGTCCGTCACGACGTGGCGCTCGCTGGGTGAGCCGTCCTGCTGCACGCCGGTGACGACCGTCTCCCAGGCCAGCCTGGGGCGGCCGTCCATCATCCAGACGACCCGGCGGGGGGCGTCGTGCGCGTCCGCCTTGCGGGTGCCCTCGGCCGAGGCGTTGCTCAGGGCCGACTTCCTCGCCGTGGCCGCCGGCACCTCGGCCGTGGTCGTGCCCAGGGTCAGCTTGCCCTGGGCGGCGTAGGTGACGGTCCGGGACTCGCCCCGCTGATGGACCACCAGGTCACCGCCGAGTACCGGAAGTCCGGCGTAGGCGCGGTCGTAGTGGGTGTGCACCGTCCCGTCGGCGTCTTCGACGACGCTCTTGGGAATCAGTGTTTCGTGACTGCCGAGCTTCAGCGCACGGGCCGTGTCGGGCGCCGCGTCGGCGGCCCGGTCGAGCAACTCACGTCGTCGGGCGGGCGGCAGAGGGACAGCCCCGGCTCCCGGCCGGGCCGTCGCGTCGATCTGAGGGAGCGCTCCCACCGACCGTGCGTTCCCCGATGCGCCGTCAGGGGAGGCGGTTCCGGCCGAGGCGGGGAGCGCGGAGACCGCCACGGCCGCGGCGGTGATCACCGCGGTTGCGACCAGACGGCGTCCGGGGCGGCGTGAGCCCTGTGGGGACACCGCCCTGTTGCTGGAGGGATTCAATTCCGGGTCCTTCTGTTCGGCTGTCCACGGATGGTGACGGCCGCCGATGCGGGTGATGGAGGCTGTGATGCCTCCGGGTGCGGGTTGCAGCGGAGTGATCGTTACAGGCGGAACAGCCGTCGCGAAGGGCCCTGTTGGATCATGATCAGATCTTTACTTGGTCATTCCTGATTGACTTTGATTGATTTCGAGTGTTGTGACGAAGCTCCTGACCGCGCGCGCCGCCGACGAGGGCGAGTCGCGGCCAGGCACGCCGGTCGGCCCCAGGGCGCTTTCGGACATCGAGCCCGTACGACGTGCACGGCGTCAGCGACGAGACGGACCGTGCCCGGTCGGGCGCCTTACAGGTGGTTCGCAAAGAAGCCGGCGAGCCGTTCGACGGCAGCGTCGACATGTGCGGGTTCGTCGTACATCTCGTAGTGGCCGGCGCCGTCGATCACCATGAGGTCGACAGGGTTGGGGGCCGTCTTCCACAGCTGCATGCCCATGTCGTAGGAGCCGGTATTGCCGATGCGTCCGGCGAGGACGACCTGGAGGGGCTGGGTCATGAGCTGATCGGCCAGGTGGAAGGCGTCGTAGCCCAGCAGGAGGGGGTCGCTGCGCAAGAGGCGCCGGTTCGTGGAGTGTTCGCTGCCGCCGCGCTCGGTGCGGTAGTAGGTGACGGCCTGCACGGTGTCGATGTCGGTCAGCCCGGCCGCCGTGGCGTCCTCCAGGGTGTCGGGCAGCCAGTTCACGCGGCTCATCCCGCCCGAACGGACCTCTTCGGTACGTGCGTCGGCGAGGCCGTCGAGTGCTGCGGCCGGACCGTCGGGGGAGAAGGCGCGGAACGCGGCGCCGATGTTGACGGGGACGACCGTGCCGACCGCTTTGATGCGGTGGTCGGTGCGGGCGGTGTGCACGGCATAGCCCCCACCGGCACAGATGCCGAGCACGCCGATGCGATGCGGGTCGACGCCGGCAACCGAGGTGAGTCCGTCGATGGCGTAGGAGATGTCCTCGCCTCGCCGGTAAGGGTCTTCGAGGTCACGAGGTTCACCCCCGCTCCGGCCCTGGTGGGCCGGGTCGAGGACGAGCGCCGCGATACCGCGGGCAGCGAGCCGGGAGGCGTAGTTGGCGCCGATCTGCTCCTTCACACTGCTGCCCGGGGTGGAGAGCACCACGGCGGGCAGCGGTGCGCCGCCTTCGCCGCCGTCCGGCAGGTGCAGGTCCGCGGCGAGGTCGACGGGGCCGCGCGGGATGGTGAGGTGCTGGAGCATGGCCGGCTTCCTTCGTGAGATGATTGTTCCATAAGGATCCAGTACGAGAGTGCATCTTGTACGATCTGGAACTAGTACGAAACCGTACCACATGGAGCGGAGGGCCGTATGACGGTCGACGGGGCGCAGCTGTGGACGCTGAATCAGCGGCTGCTGGCAGTCGTGATGGATGCCTGCACGGAGGAACTGGCCGAGCTCGGGCTGGAGACGAAGGAATTCTTCGTCCTGGCCGAGGTGGAGGCGTCGCCGTACCCGGCCGAGATCGCGACCGCCCTGCTGCTGCCCAAGGCGAGCGTGACGGTCTACGTCCGTAACCTCGTCACCAAGGGCTTCATCCGCCGCGAGATCGACGAGGCGGACCTGCGGCGTCACCGGCTCGTTCTGACCGACGAGGGCACGGAGGCGCGCGATCGAGCGCTTGCGGCCCTCGCGGCGGAGTACGACCGCAGGCTGGCGAGGGTCACCCCCCAGGACCGCGTCGAACTGCAGCGCATCCTCGCAGCGATGCTCGACCTGCCCGCGATCGTCCCTTCGCCTTCTTGACAGAGGTCGTGAGCTTCAGCGGCCGGACCCCGGCACGTCGCGCGGGCTCCGGCACCTGGACGGCCACTTCAGCCCGGAGGCCCGGCCGATGTCTGCGTGACGCCGCCGTCGCTCTGCTCGACGGTGACGCCGAGCGACACATCGTCGGCTCGGAGGGGCTCGTGGAGCCGGGCCTCCCGGACGCCCTCCGTCAGGCCGAGGCAGCGAGAGCGGACGCGGCCCGTAGGAGCAAGGGACGTCTGCCCCGACGCCGTCCCCGTGGAACGGAAGGCCGTGCCGCCGCGCACCCGAGAAGCGAACGGGCGCGAGTCGCGGGGGCGGCAGGGCGTGTGGACCGCAGGGCCAGGGGCGTCACGCCACCACCCGGGTCGGGCCTCCCTCCAGCCACAACAGGTCGGTCATGCGGCGGCGGTCCTGCCGAGCAGTTCGAGGACCTCCGCCGTGGTTCCCGTCTCGCCCAGGCGGGGGAAGATCTTCACCACGCTGTTGCGGTGGGCGTCCGCGTCCACGTCCGTCACCGCGTCCGTGACGACCGTGACGTGGTAACCATGCTCATGGGCGGCGCGGGCCGTCGACTCCACTCCGATACTCGTGGCGGCTCCGGTCAGCACGATCTGCGTGACGTGCCGCCGCCGCAGCTGCAGGTCCAGGTCGGTGCCGTAGAAGGCACCCCAGTTGCGCTTGGTGACGGTGATGTCCTCCGGGTGACCGGCCAGCGTGTCGGACACCTCGTCCCAGCCCGCCGACGGGCTCCGGACGTGCGGCGCGGCATCCGTGCGCCCCGGCGGACGGTCCGAACCGTCGGGCGCGGCCGTGACCCGCACCAGCACCACGGGCAGACCTTTGCCGCGGAAGGCGTCCGCCAGTGCGACGGTCCGCTCCAGTACGTCGGAGGAGGCGTGCGGAGTGCCTGGCGCCGCCAGGACACCGTTCTGGAGGTCGATGACGACCAGGGCGGTCGTGGGGTCGAGTGCGGTGACGGGCATGGTGAAAACCCTTCTGGTACGTAGGCGAGGGCGTGGGGGCCGGTGCGGGGTGTCACCGGCGTGCGGGGAACGGGTCCGGCACGGGCCGCCGCGCTCCGGCGGCACGTGCCGCGACGGCCGGCCGCCGGCCGGGTCGCGGTGGTGTGTCAGCCGAGAGCGGGACGCACCTCGGGAGTCAGCAGGTCTGTCAGTTCGGTGATGTCCTCGAGGTGGTCGATACCGAGCACGGCCTGCTCGATCGCGGCCTGCCGCTCCGGGGTGACGAGCGCATGCGTCAGGTCGCGGTACTTCGTCGCGATGTCGGTGTTGCTCAGGTGGCGGTCGCCCGTGCCGCGCGGGTGGGCCACCTCGATGGTGCGGACACTGCCGTCCTTGAGGGTGAGCGTGAGCCGGGTGGTCAGCCGCTCGTCGCGCGCGAGCCGGTCGAAGGCGGGGTCGTGGCGGACCTCGGTTCGTTCGATCAGGCGCCAGACGTCGTCGCGATTGATCCGCTCGGCGGTGAACTGGTCGAGGAGAGCGGCGCCGTCGATGAGCGCGGTGGCCGCGGCGTAGGCGAGGTTCATCTGGGCGCCGATGGGCTCCAGGGGGCGAGCGGCCTGCCATCCGCCGTGGTGGTACGCGGCTTCGGACACGTCGACGCGGATGTGCTCGATGTCCTCGGCCGGGGCCGGCAGTCCATGGCGCAGTTCGAGGGCCGCGTCGATCGCGGCGTGCAGACCGCCCATGGCCGCGTACGCCTTGACGGCGATGCGCTCGGTCTCCCAGGTGCTGCCGAGCGTCCCGGCGATCTGGTCCGGGTCGGGGCTGTGTCCTTCGCCGAAGGTGGAGAGGAAGCCGCCGTACTCGCGCTCGAAGACGCGCTTGATGCCGACGTACCCGGATGCGGCGAGCGCCGCGGCGGTCAGGCCGTTGCGGGCGGCGAAGCCGTGCTGCATCCGCTTGACCATGGACTCGAACTGCGCGGCCATCAGCCCGCCGGACTGGGTGCCGGCGATCCCGAGGGCGTCCTCGAAGCCCGCGGCGTCGAGACGGTACAGGGTGCCGGCCGCCGCGGCCGCCGCGTGAGTGCCGAACACGGGCCCCGAGTGCCAGCCGCGTGACAGCATCTCCCCGCCGTGCAGGGCCAGCCCGACCCGCGGCCCGGTCTCGTACCCGAGAAGCGCGCCGAGCAGGAACCGGGTGCCGGGAACCTTGCCGATGCGGGTCACCGCGGCGAGCAGCGCGGGCAGGATGAGGGAGTTGCTGTGCAGCGGTGCGACGGGGTGATAGTCGTCGAGTTCGAACCCCTGGATGAAACTGGAGTTGATCATCGCCGCCGACGGAGCGCTGGTCGTCCGGCCTCCCCAGCCGATGATCACGGCGTCTCCGGCGTCGTCCAGAGCCGTGACGCCTTGGACGCCGACGCGCGAGACGGGTAGCCGGGCACCGACGAGTGCGCAGGCGACGCCGTCGAGCAGGAGGTGTTTGGCGCGCTCACGCACCGCGGCCGGGATGTCCTCCAGGGTGGTGCCGGCCAGCCAGGTGGCCAGCATGCCGGTCGGCCCGCCGGGATCGGTGGCCGGGGCGCCGGTGGGCTCGGGGGCGGGGATGGTGGTGCGGTCTGGGGAACTCATGCTGCCTCGGCTTTCGGTGTGTCGAGGGGGGCGTGCGGGCCGGCCTCGCAGGCGCTGACCACGTCGGCATGCCTCATGGGCTGCGGGGGCAGAGCCCGTCGAGGAACCGCCGGCGGGTGAAGCCGTCGACGCATTCGGCAGGTCCGGTTCGGACACCACGACGCGGTCACCGCAATCCCGCAGGGCCCGCAGCACGTGCCTTCGGGAGGATCGGGTGCGGCCCGGAGGAGCCGCTGTTCCACCGGCGTACGTCAGTGGCTGCACGGTGACCACTGGTTCGGGTCAGCGAGTGAGGTCGGGCGGCGGGTGATGGCGGCGCCCGCGGCGGTCACCCGGGACACCACATGTGTGCGGGCACCTGTGCCCTTCGGCCGTCTTCACGAGTGTCTCCCCTCGCGGCGACTCCAGGCTTGAATTGTAGGACGGTACTCCCCGACGCACCGTGGTGAGCAGCCGTTCCACAGCCGGCGGCGCTCCCTGGAGCCCCCGGCTCCGGGTGCTTGCGGCTGAGGTGGTGCGCGCTTCGTGCCACTCGGTCCGGGTCCGGGTGGCAGCCGGCGACGGGGCGAGCTGCGACAACGGCATGCCGGCCTTCACGTCCTGCACGTCCTGACGGGCCGGCAGAACCGGTACGTCCCCGCGCAGCCCGGGGCGCCGGGCGCTCCGTACGGAACAGCAGCCGCGTGTGCGTTGCCCGTCCGCGCGGGCTCGTGTCACGGGGGTGACACCTTGTCGTGGACGGCCCGATCAGGGGTAGAGGGAGGTCCACCGGAGTGGGACCACACGCCCTTGCAGGAGGTACCGACCATGACCGACGACGCCTATCTGGTGCTGTTCGACGACCCCGCCGTGTCGCTGGGGGTGCCGCTCGCCGCCGTGGAGGACGCGGCGTTCCTGGACACGCCGGCCGTGCGGGCGTGGCTGGAGGCGCAGGGCGTCACCGTGACGTCGCCGGGGCTGCGGCTGTTGCCGCCGGAGGAGACATCCGCCGTACCGGAGGGCGCCGAACGGCTGCCCGTCCCGCTGGGCGACGAGGAGCTCATGCGCGTACGGCAGCTCAACGCCCCGTACGACGTCGCACGGATGGAGGAGGAGCTGCTCGCCTACCGCTCCTGCGCCGAGGGCCGCGAGGCCCTGCTCGCCCGTGCCGTGGCTGCCGGGGTGCCGGCGCACCGGATCGCCGAACTGACCGGCGAGGACCTGACCGCCGTCAAGGCCCTCGTCCACTGACACGCGGGACGTCAGGGCTGCCCAACCGGGCTGTGCGGCATGGCGAGGTGGGCCAGGTCGCGGGGCGGAGGGCTGCTCACCGGCCACAGCGGTGCCGGCGTGCCGTCGGCGACCGCGGCGGGCGCGTCGGTCAGGTTCATGCGCTCACGCAGCCGGCCGTAGAAGTCCATCGGGCCGAGGCGCACGGCGCGCAGCTTGCGCGGGGACGCGTACACGCCGATCCAGTCGCCCGGGCCGATGACGCCGCGGACCTGGCCGTCGACGCTGACGGCCGCCCGCCCGGACCTCTCCAGGATGCGCAGTCCGACGGGTTCGTCGGGCGCGGCCACGACCGAGCGGTTGAACGTCATGTGCGGCGCGACCGGCGTGAACACCAGTACCTCCGCGCGCGGTGACACGACCGACCCGCCGGCCGCGAAGCTGTACGCCGTCGAGCCGGTCGGGGTCGCGACCAGCAGGGCGTCGGCGGAGTACGAGGCGAGCAGCCGGCCGGAGATGTAGACGCCGACGGAGATCTGCCGGTCCCGGGCGAGCTTCTCCAGGACCACGTCGTTGAGGGCGGCCACGTCCAGCGGGACGCCCCACTCGCCGCCCGAGTCGCAGTCGGGGCGCACGCTGGTCGGCGGCAGCAGCGGGCCGCGTCCGTAGCGGATGAGCGCCTCGATGTCCGCGGGGATCTCCAGGCGGCGCGAGGCGCGCATGGTCAGCAGCATCCGCTCCTCGACGTCGAGACGGCCCTCGTGCACCGCGTCCAGTGCGGAGCGCACGTCGGTCATGGGCACCTCGGTCAGGAATCCCACCCGGCCGAGGTCGACGCCGAGAACCAGGGCGTCCGCGGCGGCGGCGAGCCGGGCGCCGCGCAGGAACGTGCCGTCGCCGCCGAGGGTGACCACCAGATCGGGGTCGCCCGCGGCGGCCACCTCCTCGCGGGCGCTGCGCCGGTCGCCGTCGTCCCACACGTCGATGTCCGTGCAGGCGATGCCGTGCTCCATGGACCACTCGCGGACCTTGCCGGCGGCCGCCACCGCCTCGGGATGTCCGCCGTGCACCACCATGCCGACCCGCTTCACCGTCATGTCCGCCTCCCGGCTGCCGTGCGCGCCGCAGGGGCGGCATCACCCGCCCGCGGTGTCCCTCCCATCCTGGCCGCGCGGCAGGGAGCCCGCACGGCCGGACGGCCGTCGTGCGGGGACACGCCGACGGCCCGGCACAGCGCGATGCGGTGCCGGGCCGTCCGGACGTCGTGGTGCCTGCGGCCCGTCGGCCCAGGTCTGGCCTCGGTCAGCCCTGGCGGGCCTTGAAGCGCGGGTCCTTCTTGTTGATCACGAAAGTCACGCCCCGGCGGCGCACCACCTGCGCGCCGGGCCTGGACTTCAACGATCGCAGGGACTTGCGTACCTTCATCACGTACTCCTGGTGGAAAAGCCCTGGTGGGGCCGGGTCCCGGTCAGCGGCGGGCGGGAGAAGCGCCGTAGCGCCGCTCGAACCGCTCCACGCGTCCCGCGGTGTCGAGGACGCGTGCCGTGCCGGTGTAGAACGGGTGGCTCGCCGACGAGATCTCCACGTCGACGACCGGATACGTCGTGCCGTCCTCCCACTCGACCGTCCTGTCGGAGTCGAGGGTCGAGCGGGTCAGGAACCGGAACCCTGCCGCACGGTCACGGAAGACGACCGGACGGGAGACGGGGTGGATGCCGTGCCTCATGGGTGTCCCTTCTCGCGGTCTCCGCCGCCGGGAGCGGCGGAGACGGGGTGTGCCGACGAAATCACGCGTGCTCGGCGCATCGGCGCCGCCGCGTCAGCGCTCCTCGCGGAAGAGGACGTGCTGTCCGGCGACCGCGTCGTACTTGCGCAGGACGAGCCGGTCGGGGTCGTTGAGACGGTTCTTGCGCGTCACGTAGGTGACGCCGGTGCCGGCCGTGGACTTCAGCTTGACGACCGGGCGTGCCGTGCTGCGTGCCATGAGGTGCTCCTTCCGCCGTCACCGCCCGAGTCGAATGACTCGCGCATGTCAGGCAGCAGGTGTAACAGCGGCCCCCGGCCCGCTATTCCGCCGTGCGCGCGGGTGTCGTCCGGCGCGTCCCGGTGACCTTCGAGGCGGGCAGACGGCCGGCCCGCGAGGTGCCCCCCATGGTGTCTCCGTGGACGTCGACGGCGAAGGCGAGGTTCAGGCACAGGGGCTTGGTGACCGACTGCTTCCAGGTGACGCGGGGGCCGTCGACGGCGATGTCCCGCAGCGGTACGTCCTCGCCCGCGCCGGATGCCACGCCGGTGAGGGAGCCGTCCCGCCGCCGGAACTCGACGACGGCCTTGATACGGCCGACGGGGGTGGCGACGGTCAGGTCCCAGACGCCTTCGAGGGTGGCGGTCCGGTCGGTGTGGGCGGTCATGTGCGAGCGGCTCCCGTGGTGAGGGCGGACGGATGCGGGGCGTGTCACAGCGCCACCGGGGCGGGGCCCGTGGCGCGCCAGACCGTGCCGCGGCGCTCGTGGGCGAAGAGGGTCTCGACGGCGTGCGCGATGCGTGGGCCCAGTTCCCGTTCGAGCAGGTGGAGGCCCAGGTCGAGACCGGAGGTGACGCCGGCGCCGCTGACCAGGTCGCCGTCGTCGACGACGCGGGCGCGCACCGCGTGGACGCCGGTCGCGTCGAGCATGTCGAGGCCCAGATGGTGGGTCGTGGCGTGCCGGCCCTCCAGCAGGCCGGCCATGGCGGGCACCAGCGAACCGCCGCACACCGTGGCCACGGTCACCGTCGGGTCGTCCAACGCCTCCTTCAGCAGCGCGGGCAGCCGGGTGGTGAGGGCGCGGCCCAGGAGGACGGGGACGAACTCGTCCTGCCGCCACTCCCCCTCCCCCTCTCCCGCGTCTACGTCGGGCACCTCGCCGGGTTCGCCGACCCGGCCCGAGGCGCCCGGGACCACGATCAGGCCGGCGGCCCGGGGGTCCAGCGTGCCGGTGGCGCGCAGGGTGAGGGCGCCGGTGCCGCTCACCACCTCGCGCGGGCCCTCGGCGGAGACCAGCTCGACGGTGAGCGCCCCTCCGGACGCGGTGCCTCCCGCGTACAGGACCTCGTAGGGCGCGACGACGTCGAGCGGGTCGAAGCCGTCGAACAGAACGATCTGGGCATGCATAGGGCGGTGCACCTCCGGTGGGGCGTCCGGTCTCAGGTCCGGTCGGACGCGGACACCACCGAAGCTAACGAGTTGCCACGCGGGCTCCCATGGGCGTGCGGGCCAGGTCCCGACGGGTTCCCGCCAGGCCCGTGAGCCCATCCTCACCGCCGTGCGTGCTCGCACCCCTGCCGGCGGCGGGCCCGCGTCGGGCGCGCCGTGCGTCAGGCGCCGTGCGTCAGGCGCCGTGCGTCAGGCGCCGTGGGACGTGCGTAGTTGTGTCCGGCACCGTGTGTCGAAAACGAGTACCCAAGTCGCCGCTCTCGGCGGAGACTCGACGCGTGAGCGACGACATGAACGCTTTCCGGGGCGCGGTGACCGCGTGGGCGGCGGGCGGGTCCGGTGACCCCGCGCGCGAACTGGCCGGGCGGCTGTCCGTCCGTACGGTCGTCCTGCTGGAAGGGTTGAGTGACGCCGCCGCGGTCGGTGCGCTCGCCGCGCGCGACGGCCGGGACCTGGCGGCGGAGGGCGTCTGCGTGCTGCCGATGGGAGGCGCGATGAACGTCGGCCGCTTCTCCGCCCTGCTCGGCCCCCGTGGACTGGGCCTGCGTCTGAGAGGGCTGTGCGACGAGGGGGAGGTCGGCTACTACGCGCGGGCCTGGCAACGGGCGGGCGCCGGAGGTGACGGCGTCTTCGTCTGCGCGGCGGACCTGGAGGACGAGCTGATCCGCGCCCTCGGCGTGGACCGGGTGACGGAACTGGTGCGGGAGCAGGGGGATTTCCGCCCGCTGCGCACCTTCCTGCGGCAGCCCGCGCAGCGGGGCAGGGAGCCGGGGCAGCGGCTCCGCCGTTTCCTCGGGACCAAGAAGGGCCGCAAGATCCACTACGGCCGGATTCTGGTCGAGGCGCTGGGTGAGGAGCGGGCGCCCGCGCCCCTGGACGGTCTGCTCGCCGCTCTCTGAACACCGGCGCGGACACGGCTGTGACGCGGCGTGCCCCGGGCCCGCCGCGTCACCTGGGAGAGGTCGAGGCCGACGGCCGGGCGGAAGACTGACAGACACCGTGCGCGGCGAGCACCGGCTCGTACACCCGTGAGCACCGGCTCGAAAACGCGTGAGCGCCGGCTCGGACTCACGTGAGAGGCGGGTGCCCTGCACCCGCCTCTCATTTCCGTCGCCGGCCGCCCGCGTCAGAACTTCGGGGTCGGTGCCTGCGCGTGCACCATCTCCGCGGCCTCCTCCTCCGTCTGCACCGAGGGCGGGGACCCCTCCAGCGGCTGCTGCGCCGTCTCCTTCATGAGGGCCACGGCGACCACACCGACCAGGGCTGCAGCCATGGCGTAGTACGCGGGCATCATGTCGGAGCCGGTCGCGCCGATCAGCGCGGTGATCACCAGCGGGGTGGTGCCGCCGAACAGCGATGCCGACAGGTTGTAGCCGACGGACAGCGAGCCGTACCGCACGGCCGTCGGGAACATGGCGGGCAGCGCGGCCGACATGGTGCCGAGCAGACAGACAAGGGACAGGCCGAGCATCAGCATGCCCGCCGACACCGCGAGCAGGCTGCCCTGCTGCACCAGTACGAACGCCGGCGCGGACAGGACGAGGAAGCCCAGCATGCCGGTCATCAGCAGCGGCTTGCGCCCGAAGCGGTCGTTGAGCTTGCCGACCTGGTTGATGATCAGCATCAGCACCACCATGGTGGCGACGAGGATCAGCAGCCCGTGCGACTCCTTGTAGTGCAGTTCGTCGGACAGGTACGTCGGCATGTACGACAGCAGCATGTAGTCGGTGATGTTGTACGCGCCGACCAGGGCGATGCACAGCACCAGTGGCCGCCAGTGCTCCCGGAAGATCTTGCCGAGGTCGCCGCGGGCGGTGGTCTCGACCTGGTTCGCCGCCTCGGAGGCGCGGGCGTTGCCCTCTCCCAGCTTGAGGTAGGCGGGGGTGTCGTCCAGCTTCAGCCGCAGGTAGATGCCGACGATGCCGAGCGGTCCGGCGACCAGGAAGGGGATGCGCCAGCCCCAGGCGTCCATGGTGTCGGAGCCCAGCCAGGCGGTGAGCGCCACGACCAGGGTGGCAGCGCCGGTGTAGCCGGCGAGTGTGCCCAGTTCCAGGAAGCTGCCGAAGTAGCCGCGCCGCCGGTCGGGGGCGTACTCGGCGATGAAGGTGGAGGCGCCGCCGTACTCGCCGCCGGTGGAGAAGCCCTGGAGCAGCCGGAAGAGGATCAGCAGCAGGGGCGCCCAGAAGCCGACCGTCGCGTACGACGGCAGCAGTCCGATCGCGGCCGTGCCGATCGCCATGAGGATCATCGTCAGGGCGAGGACCTTCTTACGGCCGATCTTGTCGCCCATCGGCCCGAAGACCATTCCGCCCAGCGGGCGCACCAGGAAAGCCACCGCGAAGGTGGCGAAGGACGACAGCAGCTGAACCGTCTCGTTCTCGGAGGGGAAGAAGACCCTGCCGATGGTGCCGGCCAGGTAGGCGTAGATCCCGAAGTCGAACCATTCCATGGCGTTGCCGAGCGAGGCGGCCTTCACCGCGCGCTTCACCACTCGCTCGTCCGTCACCGTGATGTCCGACCGCCGTAGCGGCGGGTTCTGCCGGCGGCGGATGGCACGGAACAGGGCGGGGTGGCGCCTGGCCGCCTCGGGGGGCGGAGTCGGGCCGTTGTCGGTGGGGGACGTGGCTTCGTTCCTTTCCGGGACAGAACGGTGCATCGGGAACGTAACAGTGTTCCCGTGCGGGCGCCGTGGCAGGGGCGCCCGTTGGGGTTGTCGCGGCCGCGGTTACCGGTGTGCCTCCGGGCGCGGCCACGGGCGCGTGTTCCCTGTGCTCTCACCTGTATGCCTCCGCTGCGCTGGTCGCCCGGGCCGAGCGGTGGTGCGGTGGGAGGCCGGGGGAGCAAGCGTGCCCGGTGCGCGTCGGCACCGGGCGAACCGTCCGTCCCACAGGAGGCACACGTGACCACCCCTCGCCCGCTCGTCCGGCCGGCCCGCGTCCTGGCCGCCGCCCTGGCCGCCGGCACGCTGTTCGCCACGGCGGCCTGTTCCGGCTCGGACAGCAGCGCCTCGCCCGAGTCGGACGCCTCGTCCACCGTCGCGGAGCGGGGACTCGCCGCGCAGACGACCTCGCCGGCCGCCTCGGAGTCGCCGTCGGACCTCAGCGAGGAGGGCGCCCGGAACGCGCTGATCACTCCGGCGGACATCGAGGACGACTGGACACAGGTGCGGGACCCGCGCGAGTGGCGGGACACGCTGCTGGTGGGCAGCGTCGACGTGGCCGCGTTCGTCGACGGGCAGAGCGATGTGCAGGACTGCCAGCGGCTGGTCGACGCGCTGTTCGACGAGACCCTGCTGGGCAAGCCCACGGGGGCGTCAGCCGTCACCGGCTTCCAGGAGGGCGACTCCCGGCTGCTGTACCAGGTCGCCGCGTACGACAAGGCGGAGCTGGACGACTCCATGCAGTGGCTGAGCGAGCTGCCGGACACCTGTGACCAGTTCACGCTGACCGGCGGCGACGCCGGGGAGCGCACGGTGCAGGTCATCGAGACGTCGCTGCCGCAGGTCGGCGACAACCGGCAGGGCCTGACCGTGACGGTGAAGGGCGAGAGCAGCGGCGACCCCGTCACCCTGAGCCTGGACGTCGCCGCCGTGCAAATGGGCGCGGACGCGATCACGGTCACCAACGGCGGGCTGGACGGCGCCGACCACGACACCACGTCGGCCGCGGTGGAGCAGGGCTCGCAGCGGCTGCAGGAAGTGCTCGCGGGGCGCACGCCGTCGCCGACGCCCAGCGGGATCAACTGACCGGGGCGCGCGGGTGACGGATCCGGCGGGGCCCTCGGACGGCGGGGCGGCCTCGGGCGGCGGCCCGGGTGAGGGCAGCGGCCCGGGTGAGGGCAGCGGCCCGGGTGAGGGCAGCGGCCCGGGTGAGGGCAGCGGCCCGGGTGAGGGCGGCGGGCCGCCTCCGGGTCGCGGTGACGTACCTCCCGGCGCGGGTGGCGGGCGGTACGGGCGGGAGCTCTTCCCGCCCGAGGACCCGCACGAGTCGGAGCGCATCGACGCCGCCGCGCTGGTGTACGACCCCGTCACCACCCGGCGGCTGGGCGAGCTGGGCGTGGGTCCGGGCATGCGGTGCCTGGAGGTCGGGGCGGGCACGGGCACCGTCGCTCGGTGGCTCCTGGAGGAGGCCGGGGTGGCGGAGGTCGTCGCCCTCGACCGCGACACCCACGCCCTGACCGCCTGGGAGCTGCCGGGACTGCGGGTGCTCACCGCGGACGTCACCGACGAGGACCTGGACCCGGGCCGGTTCGACCTGGTGCACGCCCGGTTCGTGCTGATGCACCTGCCGGGGCGCCGGAGACTCGTCCACCGGCTGGCGGGCCTGCTCCGTCCGGGCGGCGTGCTGGTGCTCGGCGACGCGGTCGAACTGCCCGACACCCTCGACCGCTCCTCCGCCTACCGGCGCACCATGGACGCCATGTGGGCGGCGCTGTGGGCGACGATCGGCACCGACATCACCGAGGTGCCCGCGTACCCGCGTTACCTCCGCGACGAGGGCCTGCGCGGCATCGGCGCGGAGGTGGTCTGCCCGCC
Source organism: Streptomyces sp. NPDC014764 (assembly GCF_043082785.1). Taxonomy (NCBI): domain Bacteria; kingdom Bacillati; phylum Actinomycetota; class Actinomycetes; order Kitasatosporales; family Streptomycetaceae; genus Streptomyces; species Streptomyces sp. NPDC014764. The sequence continues at coordinate 209,939 of NZ_JBIBXY010000005.1, forward strand.
CCTGCTGCCGGGCGGCCCGGCGGCCCACTTCTGGTCGGACACGTTGCGGCGGATGCGTCCGGAGCTGGAGGGGACCGGCCTGGTGGACGCGCGGGTGGTGGACGCGGCACTGGCGTACCTCGAGTCGCCGATGCTGGCGGAGGTGGGCCCGGGGATGGCGATGGTCTGGGGGCGGCGGGAGGACTAGGTCCTGTCTGCCAGTAGTCGGTCGGCGGGGAGGGCGGGGACGGTGCGGCCGGCGTGGCCGGTGGTCGTGGTGGCGGCGAGGAGGGAGTTCAGGACGGCCTCCTCCACGGCGTCGAGGACCGCCTCGAACAGAGGGCTCAGGCCGGCGTCGGCGAGCGGGGGCGCGGCGCCGGGCCGGGTGGTGGTGAAGGCCACGGCGTAGTCGCCGCTGCCGTGGCTGTAGGCCGCGCCCGTCCGGGCGAGGGCGAACACGGCCCGGCGGGCCACGCGGGTGAGCTGCCTGGCGTCCAGCGGGGCGTCCGTCGCGACGACGATCATGCAGGACCCCGTCTCGGAGGCCGGCCCGCCGCCGTCGAGGGTGTGCCCGAGGACGCGCAGGGTGCCGCCGAAGTTGGCCTGCACGAGGGCGCCGACGGTGAAGCTGCGGCCGGCCGCTTCCGGTGTACGGGAGGAGGTCCCGATGCCGGCCTTGAATCCGAGGGCGACGGTGCCGGTCCCGGCCCCGACACACCCCTCGGGCACGGGGCCCGCGGACGCTCCGTCGAGCGCGGCCCGCACATGCTCCTCACGCACGGGCCGGCTCCGGATGTCGGACAGATACCCGTCGTTGCACTCCCCCACGACGGGATTGAGACTCAACACGTTCTCGCAGCCCGGCTGTTCGAGCACCCACCCGACCAGTGCGTCGGCGACCCGGAACGCGGACAGCGTGGAGGTGAGCAGCACGGGGGTCTCCAGCTCGCCGAGTTCGGCGAGCTGGGTGGAGCCGATCAGCTTCCCGTACCCGTTCCCCACGAACACACCGGCAGGAACCGGCGCCCCCGGCCGCACACCGTCCGGCACGACGGCGGTCACCCCGCTGTGCACGTCGGGGCGAGTCCGGACGGTGGCGTGCCCGACGTGGACCCCCGGCACGTCGGTGAGGGCGTTGAGGGGCCCGGTGGGCGTGGGCCCGACGACGATGCCGAGGTCACGGGCGCGGGGGCGGGGGTGGGGGCGGGGGCGGGCAGGAGGGCTCATGCCGGCTCCCGCAGGGCGTACATGTGGAGTTCGCTGCGGGCTTCCTCCGTGTCCACCCGCAGCCAGGAGCCGTCGCGGAAGCGGATCAGCATGATCCGGGTCTCGAACTCGCCGCCGAAGGGGTCTTCCAGCGCGGCCTCCTCGGGGGACAGCCGCGCGACGACCTGGGCGCGCTTGTCGCGTCCCATGCTGACGCGCCTGGGCGGGGACGCGAACACGATGCCGTCCTGGCCGGCGAACACCAGCCTCTCGTGGTGGGTCGAGTGGCTGTACCAGCGCAGGAGGAACTGGCCTGCGGCGCCTTTCCAGTCGCCGTCGAAGACGTTGTCAAGACCACGCTGTTCCACCGCCGCGTCCCTGCGTTTCCCGTCCTCCTTCCTGGCCCGGTGCCGCACTTTCTCCTCCTTCGTGTCGAGGGCACGTTCCACCGCCTCCTCCGCCCGGGCCAGCAGCATCAGCAGCCAGAGGATCGGGAGGAACGGGGCGCCGAGGACGGTTCCCGCCAGGGCCAGCGGGGGTCGCCGGGCCGGCCGTGTCCGAGGATCGCCCGCCGCGTCGAGGACGTCTGCCGGAGGCTGCGGGATCTCCCCGATCCAGCACCACTCACCCGCCTCGGCCCGGACGCCGAGCCGGTCCGCCGTCCCGCTCTGCTTCGATCTGCGCGTCATGTCAGGGCTCCCCGGGTTCGGTGGGCGGGGCTGTGAAGGCGGTTGTCACGCGCTCGACCCAGCTTCGCCGACCGCGCCTTCACCGCAGCGGGCGGCAGCTTCGCGTCGCCCGTGCGGCCGTTGACCATCGCCATGCCGTCGGCGGCGAAGTAGACGGGGTCGGCGTCACCCGCGCGGACGGCCTGGGCGTGGACGGTGTGCGACACACCCCGGTACGACGTCGTGGCCGTGAAGCCGACGGTCTCCTCGCCGGCCGGGGCGACGTCCTCCGCCGTGGCCGCGTCGTGGACGGTGCTGCCGTTGCTCCCCTTGGCGGTGAAGCCGTCCCCGCACGCGTCCACGGCCTTCTCGACCACCGCCGGCACGGCCTGTGCCCCGCCCGTCGCGTACGTCGTGGGCGTGATGTGCGTCTGGGTGCCGTTCAGGTCCTGGGACTCGGTGGCCAGGACCCGCGTGAGGTCCGCCTGCGGCTCGCCAGGTACGGTCGCATCGCCGAGCGGCGGTCCGACCGCCTGCGCGTCCTTCACCCTGGTGTCTCCCCCGCGTCGCTGCTCGCCGTGCGTCGCGCGGCGCGTCTCGCCGTCCGGGTCGGGACGGCGGCACTGCTGACCGGCCTCGGCGTCGCCGGTGATGATAACGAACGGCGGTCACGCGGGCGGTCTCAGGGCGCGGTCGTCCCCGCGTCCGCCGCCGTGCCCTCCCCCGGCTGCTCCTTCTCCTCAGTGGCCAGCGACCGCGCCAGGGGCAGGCGTGACAGCGCCAGCACGCCGGCCGCGATCAACGCCGCGCCCAGGAGCTGCGGGACGAGCCACCAGCCCGTCCGTATGTACTCCGCGTAGACCGTGAGCCCCAGCGCCAGGCTCACGCACGCGTCCCCGAGCGTCAGGGCCGGCTGGGAGGCGACCAGCGGCCCCGACTGCATCGCGTTCTCGAGGAAGAACAGTGCGCACACCCCGAACAGCGCGAAGCCGTAGGTCTGCCAGGTGGTGAAGAAGGCGGTGATGCCCCCGTCGTCGAGGGTGTGCATCGATGTCTTCATCAGCGCGGCCGTCATGGCGTACGAGATGGCCGCGGCGAGCCCGAAGCAGGCGGCCCGGCCGCGGCCCTCCGGGCGACGGAGTGCGGCGACCACGAGGGCGGCGACGGCGGCGACGCACACGACGACGGCCGGGATCCAGTGGGTCATCGGCACCTGTGTGCGGTTCCCGGCGGGCGAGGCCGCGAACAGGACCACGCCGAGGCCCACCACCACGGCGCCCACGGCCAGCCAGCCGGCGCGGGACAGCCGCCCGTGGAGCAGCACCGCGGCGATGACGAGGGCGAGGGGCAGTTCGAGGACGAACAAGGGCTGGACGACGGTGATCGGGCCGGTCGCGAGCGCCACGGCCTGGCAGACTCCGGCCGTGATCACGGCCGCGATGCCGACCAGCCACACGGGGCGGCGCAGCAGGTCGGCGATCAGTCCGACGCGCAGGCCCGCCGACTTGGGCACCGTCAGGGCGGCCTTGCGCTGGAGCACGGTCGCGAGCGCGTTGCTGAGCGCGGCGCCCATCGCGAACAGGACCGGCAGCAGCATGTCCACCCTCCACGACGATTCGGTCCGCCCCCTGTCCCTGTCATGGTGACCGCCGCCGGGGCGGCGCGCGAACGCGGGAGCGGGGGCGGCCCGTCCCGTGTCACCCGGCGGGCCCTTCCGGGTCGGCCGCCTCGTGGCGCCGGGCGGTCCAGCGGTGGTACGCCTCCCGGGCGTCGGGGACGAACGCCTCGTCCCGTACCAGTGCGGCGAGCTGGGACTCCGTCAGCCAGTCGTGCCAGGCGATCTCGTCCGGGTCGGGGGCGTACGGCCCGGTCACCACGGCCTCGTGAAGCCCGAGCCAGTACGGGCTGATCGCCCCCGCGCACCGGAACTTGAGGACGAAGCGGGGCCGGGCCCGTACGCCCAGCTCCTCCGTCAGCTCCCGGGCGGCGGCCTCCTCGTAGGTCTCGCCGGGCTCCGCCGCTCCCCCGAGCATGAAGTTGACGCCGCCCGGGAAGCGGACGTCCTCGTGCGGCCGCCGGTGCACGAGGATCCTGCCCCGCGTGTCCCGGCAGACGACCGTCGCGACGCGGTGCAGCCACCGCCTGCGGATCGCCTCGCTCCTGCCGACGACGCCGATCACCCGATCCTCGTCGTCCACCCGTTCGACCAGTTCCGTCATGATCACATGGTGCCCGAGGGGTACCGCCCTGTCAGTCGTGCAGGCCGCGGGCCGCCGTCCAGGTGTCCGGGCCGCCGCCGCGCCATTCGACGAGCGGGGACTGCCGCAGCCAGTCGTCGTCGGCCTCCTCCAGTCCGGCCAGCCGCAGGAATTCCACGACGTCCAGGAGCGTGTAGGCCATGCCCAGGAAGTGCGGGCCCGCGCGGACCCGGCGGCCGCCGTCGCCGGCGGGCGGGTAGATCACGACGGTCTGCTGGTCGCTCGCCATGGGTCCAGCGTGCACGGGGCGGCAGGGGCGCGCATGCGGCGCGGGCCCGTCGCCGCGACGGGGTCAGCCGCTCACCGGGCTCGGCCCGGGGACCGGCCGGCCTGGGAAGGAGCGGTCACCGAAGAGGATGCGGGCCGCCGCGGCGCGGCCGGGCGGCGTGCGCAGGAGAGTGAACGCCGCGGTGGTCGCGGCGGGCGTCCGGATGTGGGCGAGTCCGTTGCGCAGCGCCAGCCGGCCGCGGAAGCGGGAGCGGAGGGAGGCGCCGCTGTAGTGGGTCAGGGCGTGCGGAGCGCCGGTGCGCAAGGCGTCGTCGAGGACCTGGGCGGCCAGGTCGGACAGGCGCAGGCACGGGTCGAGGCCGCCGGCGGTGAGCGGGGAGACCGCGCCGGCCGCGTCCCCGACGAGCAGTCCGTCCGCGCAGCCGATACGGCGCAGCACCCCGCCGACGGGTATCGGACCGCCGCGCCGCTCCACCGTGTCGGGGCGTCGCACGCCCTCCAGGCCGGGTGCGTGGGCGCTGAAGCGTTCCATGGCGCGGCGCAGACCGTCGGGGAAGCGGTCGGCGTACCCGGCGACGCCGACGTGGGCGTGCTCCCCGTCGTTGACCGCCCACGCGAGGTATCCGGGGGCCACCCGGGGGTCGAGGACGCAGTGGAAGGTGGGCGGTTCGCCGTTCGGGGCCACCGGGAAGACCTCTTCGGCGCCGACCAGCAGATGCCGGTTGCGGTCGAGACCGAGGTCGCGGGCGACGCTCGACCGGGCGCCGTCCGCTCCGACGACGTACCGGGCACGGACGCGGAACGGGCCCTCGCGGCCGGTCAGGTGGTACGTCCCCTCGTGCCGGCCGGCGTAGCGGGTGCCCAGCGCGAGCCGTACGCCCGCCTCCACGGCGACCGCGGCGGAGGTCTCGTACAGCCCCGCCATGTCGCCGACGCGGAACTCGTCCCGGTCGCTGACCAGGGCCACAGGGCCGCTCAGGCTGGGCGGATAGAGCAGCATGCGCCGGATGGGCGGGCCGAGGTGGCGTTCGGGCAGCGGGAAGTCGTCGAGCGTCTTCCGCACGAAGATCCCGGTGGTGCGGATCGCTCCGGCCAGGGTGGTGCGCCGGTCCACGAGGAGGACGTCGTGTCCTTGCCGGGCGAGCCGCGTGGCGACGTGCAGCCCGGCCAGTCCGGCCCCGACGACCAGCACGTCGGTACGGATCGCGCTTTGGGACCCGGGACGGGCGGCGGGCGCGGGGGCGGGGGCGGCTGAGGGCATGGGCACTCCAGGGCTCGGGACGCGGGCAGGGTGTGCGATGCCGAAGACACCGCACAGCACTCCGCACCGATCGAATGGCGATGGGAAGCTATCGAAATTCGATAGACGCGGCAAGTGCGGGTCCCGTCCGTGCGGGGCCATCAGGGTGGCCGCGGGCCGTGTCGGGCACCCGTACCCCGAGGGCGCTGGCCATCCTGGGCCGTGCGGCGCCTTCCGGAGCGAACAAGGAGTACGGCATGTCCATGGACTCGGTCGAGCGTTTCCTCACGGCCCTGGACCCGGAGCACCGGGAGGCCGTCAGCGCGAAACCCCACGAGGAGCAGCAGCGGCTCGCCGACGCCTGGGAGCGTGAGCTGGCGGACGACACGGAACTGGACACCCTGGACGAACTCTCCCCGCCGGCCGCGGAGGCCGAGGCGGCCCGCCGCGTCCTCGGCCTGGAGACGGGGTGAGACCCGGCGCCCGCCCAGTGGCTGCCGGTCAGTTCCCCACGCCCAGCGTCGGCATGAAGGCCGCCGGGTAGCGGTCCCCTCGTGCCGACCCCGGCGGCACCGCCTTCTCGATGTCCGCCAGGTCGTCCGCGGTGAGCTCCACGTCGAGCGCCGGCAGCGCCTCCGCCAGCCGCTCGCGCGTACGGGCGCCGACGAGCGGCACGATGTCGTCACCCTGCGCCGCCACCCACGCGATGACCAGCTGGGCGACGGTGCATCCCTTCGCCTCGGCCACCCCGCGCAGCGCCTCGACGAGGGCGAGGTTGTGCTCCACGTTCCCGGCGGTGAAGCGAGGGCCGGCCGCACGGTGGTCACCCGGCCGGCCGGCGCGGTCCGGCGACCAGTGCCCCGAGATCAGCCCGCGGGCGAGGACGCCGTACGCGGTCAGACCGATGCCCAGCTCGCGCAGGGTGGGCAGGACCTCCGCCTCGACGGCCCGGGAGATCAGCGAGTACTCGATCTGCAGGTCGGCGACGGGATGCACGGCGTGCGCCCGCCGCACGGTCTCCGCGTCGACCTCGGAGAGGCCGAGGTGGCGCACGTACCCGGCCTCGATCAGTTCCTTGACCGCGCCGACGGTCTCCTCGATCGGCACGTCGGGGTCACGCCGGGCCGGCCGGTAGATGTCGATGTGGCCGGTGCCGAGGCGGGTCAGCGAGTGGGCGAGGAAGTTCTTCACCGCGGCCGGGCGGCCGTCGACCCCGCCGAACGTCGGGGTGGGACCGCTCAGCATCCCGAACTTCACGCTCAGCACATAGCTGTCCCGGTCCCTGCCGCGCAGCGCCTCCGCGAGCAGCAGCTCGTTGTGGCCCATGCCGTAGAAGTCGCCGGTGTCGACGAGGGTGACTCCGGCGTCCAGCGCGGCGTGCACGGTCGCGATGCTCTCGGTGCGGTCGGCCTCGCCGTACGACCCCGACATGCTCATCGCGCCCAGGCCGAGCGCGGAAACCCGCGGTCCGGTGCTGCCCAGTGTGCGTGTCCGCATCATGTGCTCCCTTGTCGTCCTGTCGCCTTGCCGTGGAACGGCAAGGGCGTCCTTCACCGAGTCTTGAAGGACTGTCTTCACGTGTTCACTCTGTTACGGCGCCGGGACGGACGGGAGCGGAGCGTTCGTCATGGGAGCGCCGCTCCCTGGATGGGCGTCCCGCCGCGCGGGACCATGGAGGCGTGGAACGAGAACAGCTCGCCGACTTCCTGCGCCGCCGCCGTCAGGCGATCCGCCCGGCCGAGGTGGGCATCGCCGACGGCCCCCGGCGCCGCACACGCGGACTGCGCCGGGAGGAGGTCGCGATGCTCGCCGGGATGTCGGTGGACTACGTGGTCCGCCTGGAGCAGGGCCGCAGCAGTCAGCCCTCGGCGCAGTTGCTGGTCGCGCTGGCCCGAGCGCTGCGGCTGTCCGACGACGAGCGCGACCACCTGTTCCATCTGGCCGGTCACCGGCCCCCACCCGCGGACGGGACGGCACGGCTGGCCCGTGCGGGGCTGGTGCGCATGCTCGGCCTGCTCGGCGACACCCCGGCCGCGGTGATGTCCGACCTCGGCGAGATGCTGGCGCAGAACCGGGCGTCCCTGCTGCTGATGTCGGACCTCACCCGTTTCCGCGGCGACCGCCGCTACATGATCCACCGCTGGTTCACCGAGCCGGAGGTCCGCGCCGTCTGCCCGCCGGAGGACCGTGACCTCAGCAGCCGCAGGCTGGTCGCCGACCTGCGCGCGGCCGCCGGGCGCCGGGCGGGTGACCCGGTGGTGGCCGGACTGGTCGAGCGGCTGCAGGCCGCCAGCCCCGAGTTCCGGGCGCTCTGGGCGGAGCACGAGGTCGCGGTCCGCCGCGCGGACCGCAAGACACTGCTGCATCCGCGGGTCGGCCGGCTTCTCCTTGACTGCGAGACGCTGGTCACCCCTGACCAGGGGCAGGAGCTGCTGGTGCTCACCCCGGCGGACGACGGGACCCGCGAGCGGATGCATCTCCTGCGGGTGCTCGGCAGCGAGGAGTTCCCTGCGGGGGCGGCGGACCACGACGGGCGGTGACGTCGGGCGCGTGTGAAGTGGTGAGCGGTGCGGCCGCGCTGGAGCAGCTGAGGGAGCGGGTGCCGGCGCAGGTGCTGCACGAGCACGCCGGCTGCTGGACGAATCCTCCGCCGGTCGCGGCGGACAGCGTGACGCTCCTCCACCAGTCGGCCGTCGCCCCGTGGGCGGGCGGGCTGCGGCAGGGCGCCGACGGCGGGGTGGAGCAGAGCGGTCCCGACCCGCGTCCGGAGGAGGAGATCGCCGCCTCGGTCGTGGCCGCCGATCCCGAACCGGACGAGGGGGACGGGCGGACACCGGCCGATCCGGTCGAGGGGGTGGCCGCGTTCGTCACGGCCGTGCGTGACGCCTGGCTGCGGGGCGACCGGGACGCGGTGCGGTCGACCGGGCCGGTGGGCAGCTCCAGGTTCCTCTGATGCGGTCGCTCGGCGGTGGGGCGCGTGATCGGATCACGGGCACGGTCCCGCGTCCGTCCAGGTCACATGGACGGTTCCGCGCGCCGTCGCGCGTGGTGCCGTAGGCACGACAGCACCACGACGAACGGCCACAGCGACTGCACGGCGGTCACCACCCGTTCCGCGACGCCCGCCATGCCGGGGCGGTGCATCTCGACGAGGAACCACACCGCGCCGGCGACCATCACGGTGGTCGCCGCGAAGGACGGCAGAGGCCGCAGCGCCCACGGCGTGCCACGGCCGGCCGTCGCGGCGAGGACGGGCCACAGCGCGAGCAGCGTGAACCCGACGGCGGCCACCGAGCCGTGCCCCAGTGAGCCGCCACTGCTCGGGGCGGGGACCATCGCCACGGCCAGCGCGGCCACTCCCCCGCCGGCCAGCGCCACGCGCCCGGCCGCCGCGGCGGCCCGCAGTCCCCATGCCGTGAGCAGATGGCAGACGCCCAGCGCGAGGAACGCCCCGGTCATCACCCAGGAGCCCGAGGCGCCGTAAGCCGCGAGAACGCTGATCGTCTGTGTCGCCGGGTCGTAACCCGCCCCCTCCAGCGCCGCCGAGATCGCCCAGCCCGCGATCAACAGCACCGGCGCGCACCCCGACGAGAACAGAACCCACCTGGGAACAAGCAGCATTGGACCACCATAAGCGGATGAACCCTCCCTTAACGATCTAAATCGAACCTGTCCGAAACTTCCCAAGATGAGCAGTTCGCCTCTTCGGCGTAAGGTGATTGCCGTGCATCCGGCCGTGGTTCCGAGCTGCGGCCGCAGTCCCTCCGGCCGGCCGGAATCCGCCCGCGCGCCCCATCGGCACGCCGGCGGTCGCGCATCGGCCCGGCCGCCTCAGCCCCAGCATGCGGAGGACCAATCATGGGCACGGTGACGACTTCTGACGGGACGGCCATCTTCTACAAGGACTGGGGTCCGCGAGACGGACAGCCCCTCGTCTTCCATCACGGCTGGCCACTCAGCGCCGACGACTGGGACGCCCAGATGCTGTTCTTCCTGCAGCAGGGCTACCGGGTGATCGCCCACGACCGGCGTGGCCACGGACGCTCCGACCAGACGGCCGACGGGCACGAGATGGACACGTACGCGGCCGACGTCGCGGCGCTGACCGACGCGCTCGACCTGCGCGACGCCGTGCACATCGGACACTCGACCGGCGGCGGCGAGGTGGCGCGGTACGTGGCGCGCGCCAAGCCGGGCCGTGTGGCGAAAGCGGCGCTCGTGAGCGCGGTGCCGCCCGTCATGATCAAGTCCGACAGCAACCCGGGCGGCACGCCGATCGAGGTCTTCGACGGCTTCCGCACCCAGCTCGCCGCCAACCGCGCCCAGCTCTACATCGAGATCGCCTCGGGCCCGTTCTACGGCTTCAACAGGCCGGGCGCCGAGGTGTCCCAGGGGCTGATCGACAACTGGTGGCGGCAGGGGATGACGGGCGCGGCGAACGCCCACTACGAGTGCATCAAGGCCTTCTCGGAGACCGACTTCACCGAGGACCTGAAGAAGATCGAGGTGCCGGTGCTGGTCATGCACGGCACGGACGACCAGATCGTGCCGTACGACGACGCGGCCCCGCTGTCGGTGAAGCTGCTCAAGAACGGCACGCTGAAAACCTACGAGGGCTACCCGCACGGCATGTTGTCGGTGCACCCCGACGAACTCAACCCGTACATCCTGGAGTGGCTCAAGTCGTAGCGGGCGGCGGCCGGTCGGCCCCGCTCCGGCCCCTCACGGGAGCCGGAGCGGGGCCGCTGTGCCGTCGGGCCCCCGGGTCGCGGGGACGCCCGGCCGTCAGCAGAGCGTGGCGATCGCCGTACCGGACAGGAACCGTTCTGCGCGCTCCCACGACCAGCCGGTCTCGACGACCAGGGTGCGCCAGCCGGAGGGGCCGAACCAGTACCACAGCAGGTCGGCCGTCTCCTCTCCTGACGCTTCCTGACGCGCCGTGAGCGCGTCCAGGTGGGCGGCGACGTCGCGTAGCGCCTTGCGGTACTCCCCGGTGGCGCGTTCCCACAGCTCCTCGGCCTGTTCGTGCGCCGGGAGCGCCTTGCGGATGGCCTCATGGACGAGGAACTGCCCCTCGTTGCCTTGGCGGGTGGCCGCGGCGAGTCCCCGTAGCAGCTCCCGCGGGTCGGTCAGGGCGAGCAGACGCGCCACGGCCTCCTCGTGGCCCGACGCCGTCACGCCCTCGTCGACGATCCGGTCGAGGATGTCGCTCTTGCTGCCGACGCTCGCGAAGACCGTCTTCGGGGAGACGCCGGCCGCGGCGGCGATGTCCGCCACGGTCACCCGCCCGTAGCCGCGTCCGGCGAACAGCTCGGCCGCGCACATGAGGATCTGCTCGCGGGTGCGGGCCGCCGCCTGCTGACGCAGCGGAGAGGCATAGGCGCGCTTGGTTGCCATGGGGCTCACTCTAGCCGCGTCTCCCATTTCGAGAGGCGTTTAGGGTATTCATTAGGCTCACAGTAACCTCAATAGTGCAACCGCACCGAACCCCTACGGGAAGGCGTGAACGATGGGCATGACACCAAGAGAGCTGGCGCAGGGTCTCTTCCGCGTTCTGGAGACCGGCGACCCGGCGCTGGCCGCGGACGTGGTGCACGACCGCTTCGCCAACCGCGAGGCGGCGGTCGCCCCGGCCGCATGCTCGCTCAGCGGGCCGGCCGGCGTCCTCGCCTCCTCGGCCTGGCTGCGCAGCGCCTACGAGGACCTGCGCCTCCCGATCGACGCCATGGCGGAGGACGGTGACCGCGTGTGGGTACGGCTGCGGATGCAGGGACGGCACACCGGTCCGTTCGTGCGGTACCGCGACGGGCGGCTGGACCAGGCGGTGCCGCCCACCGGCCGGGAGATCGACTGCGAGCAGATCCACGTGCTCGATCTGCGTGAGGGCAAGGTCGTGAGGCACGAGGCGGTGCGGGACGACGTGACGATGCTGCAGCAGCTGGGCGTGTTCCCGCCCTCCCCCTCGGTGGCGTTGCGGATGACCGCGTGGAAGGTGGGCGGCCAGGCCGCCCGGGCGGCCGAGGAGGTCACGCGGCGCGCCGCGGAGGCGGCCTCGTCCGTGTGACGGCGCGCGGCCCGCGGACGGGAGGAGAATGCCGGTGACCAGGCTGTCCGGGATGCGGGCAGCCGTGAGCGGAGTACGGGGTGAGGGCGGATGGAGCGGCGGGAGCATCGCGTCGGGGTGCTGGTCTTCGACGGGATGAAGATGCTGGACCTGTCCGGCCCCGCCGAGGTGTTCAGCGAGGCGAACCGGTTCGGCGCCGCCTACCGGCTGACCATCGTCTCGGTCGGCGGGAAACCGGCGCGGTCGTCGATCGGCGTGCCGGTGCCGGCCGACGCGGACGCGCTGGACGCACCCGCGTTCGACACCTTCCTGGTGGTCGGCGGTGACGCGCTGCCCGCCTCCCCCGTCGACCCCGCGCTCAGCACCGCCGCAGCCGGGCTGGCCGCACGGGCGGGGCGGGTCGCGTCGATCTGCACGGGCGCGTTCGTGCTCGGCGCGGCCGGTCTCCTCGACGGCAGGCGGGCCACGACGCACTGGCAGCACACCGCACTGCTGGCCCGCCGCCACCCGGCGGCCCGTGTGGAACCCGACGCGATCTTCGTCAACGACGGCGGCACGTACACCTCGGCCGGGGTGACCGCGGGCATCGACCTGGCGCTGGCCCTGGTGGAGGACGACCACGGGCCCGATCTGGCGCGCGGTGTCGCCCGCTCCCTGGTGGTGTACATGCAGCGCGCGGGCGGTCAGTCGCAGTTTTCCGCGTCGCTGCAGGGGCCCGCCCCGCAAACACCCGTGCTGCGGCTCGTGCAGGACGCGGTGCAGGCGGACCCGACGGGCGACCACACGGCGGAGTCCCTCGCGGCACGCGTCCGGGTGAGCCCGCGCCATCTGACCCGGCTGTTCCGCGCGGAGCTGGACACCACGCCGATGAAGTACGTGGAGCTGATCCGCTTCGACATGGCGAAGGCCCTGCTGGACGCGGGGCACAACGCGACCGAGGCGGCGGCCCGTTCGGGGTTCCCCAGCTACGAGAGTCTGCGGCGGGCCTTCGCACGCCATCTGGGGATGTCCCCCACCCGGTACCGGCAGCGGTTCGCCTCGACGCGGGCGGACGCGCCCTGAGCGCCCCTGCTTCCGGTGTCCGGCGCGGGCCCGGTGTCCGTTTCCGAGGGGTTGTCGGCCGTCCCTGAGCGGCAGCGGACGGGTCCGTCGTCGCATGGTGGAGGTGTTCCGGTCACCCCGAACCCCTTGGAGGCCGTCATGACCGAGAAGATCGCCGGTGTCACGATCCCGGACAGCACCCTGGCGCGGGAGGCCACCGAGCTGATCCGCGACACCACCCCGCCGCTGATCTACCACCACTCCCGCCGGGTGTTCCTGTTCGGCAGCCTCCAGGCCACCGCGCGCGGGCTCCAGCCCGACCCCGAACTGCTCTACGTGGCCGCCTTGTTCCACGACACCGGGCTGGTGGAGCCGTACCGCTCCGACGACCAGCGGTTCGAGATGGACGGCGCCGACCAGGCCCGGGCGTTCCTGCTGGGCCACGGGCTGTCCGAGGGCGACGCGAACACCGTGTGGACGGCCGTCGCCCTGCACACCACCCCGGAGGTGCCGTACAAGATGGCCGCCGAGGTCGCGGCGACGACGGCGGGCGTGGAGACGGACGTACTGGGCCTGCACCTGGACGGCATCACCCGTGCCCAGATCGACGAGGTCACCGCCGCGCATCCGCGGCCGGACTTCAAGCGCCAGATCCTCCAGGCGTTCACCGACGGCTTCAGGCACCGGCCGGACACCACCTTCGGCACGGTCAACGCGGACGTCCTGGAACACTTCGTGCCGGGGTTCCGCCGGGTCGACTTCGTGGACGTCATCCAGAACTCGGCGTGGCCCGAGTAGCCGGGCCGTGAGTCGCTTCGCCCGGACCCCGGTCCGGGCGGGCGGGCGGGCGGGCGGCAGGTCACCGTATGCGGTGACCTGCGGGTACGCGTCCGGTGGGCCCGGCGTGCCGTACGCCGGGGCGGGCCGGGCGCGGAGCATAGTGGGGCGCCATGAGCAGCGAGCCGAGCGAACCGCCGCAGTCCGCGCCCGCGCCTTCGGAGACCGAGGCGCCCGACCGGGTTCTCGTCGTCGTCGGGATGGCCGCCGTCGCGGGTGTGGTGCTCTGGGCCTGGCTGGGTGAGGACTCCTTCGGCAGCGCCTCCTCCTCGGGCCTGGCGTGGGTGCTGGACAACTTCGGGTGGCTGTTCGTGGTCGCCGCCGACGTGTTCCTGGTGCTGTGTCTCCTGATCGCGTTCGGCCGCTTCGGGCGGATCAGGCTGGGCGAGGACGACTCGGAGCCGGAGTTCGGCAATCTCGCGTGGATCGCGATGATGTTCAGCGCCGGTATGGGCATCGGCCTGATGTTCTACGGCGTCGGGGAGCCGCTCACCCACTTCCTCGAGCCGCCCCCGGCCGCCGGTGTGCGGGCCGGTACAGGTCCCGCGGCGCGCACGGCGCTGGAGTACTCCTTCTTCCACTGGACGCTCACCCCCTGGGCCATCTACGGCATCGTGGGCCTCGCCCTGGCGTACGCGGTGTTCCGCAAGGGGCGCGGCAACCGGCTCAGTGCCGCGTTCGTGCCGCTCATCGGGGCCCGGCGGGCCGAGGGGTGGCAGGGCAAGGTGATCGATCTGCTCGCCGTGTTCGCCACGGTGTTCGGCACGGCGACCAGTCTCGGCCTGGGCGCGCTCCAGGTGGCCGAAGGGCTCGACCTCACGTTCGGGGTGGACGCCACCCGGTCCCTGGAGCTGATCATCATCGCGGCGCTGTCGGCGGCGTTCGTCGCGTCCGCCTTCTCCGGGCTGCACCGCGGCATCAAGTGGCTGTCGACGCTGAACATCGTGCTGGTGGCGGCGCTGACGGTGTTCGTCTTCGTGGTCGGCCCGACCGTCTACGTGCTCGACACCGTCCCGGCGTCCGTCGGCGGCTACCTCCAGAACCTGCTGCCCATGGCGACCCGCACCGGCGCCTTCTCCGACCAGGCGTGGCTGGGCACCTGGACGATCTTCTACTGGGCCTGGTGGCTGTCGTGGGCGCCGTTCGTGGGGACGTTCATCGCCCGCATCTCGCACGGCCGGACCATCCGTGAGTTTCTCATCGGGGTGCTGCTGGTGCCGAGCGGGGCGACCGTCATCTGGTTCTGCGTGATGGGCGGTTCCGCGATCCGGCTCCAGTCGACCGGGGAGGCGGACCTGGCGAGCTCCGTGGACAAGGGCGCCGAGGCGGCGCTGTTCGGGATGCTGGACGCGCTGCCGATCGGCACGGTCACGTCGTTCGTCGCGATGGTCCTCGTCATGACGTACTTCATCACCAGCGCCGACTCGGCGTCCCTGGTGATGGGGTCGCTGACCAGTCGCGGCGCGCTGCATCCGCCGTCGTGGCTGGTGGTGACATGGGGCGTGCTGATGGCCGCGGTGGCGGCCGTGCTGCTGATCGTGGGCGGTCTGGACTCGTTGCAGACGGCGACGATCCTGGTCGCGCTGCCGTTCGTGGTGGTCATGATGCTGTTGTGCTGGGCCCTGCTGAGGGAGCTGGGGCAGGACCCGTCGGCGGGTCCGCTCCGTCACCCGGCCCTCCACGGGCTGCGGGACGTCGTGCGGACGATGGTGGGGGACGTCGTGGCGGAGCGGGACCGGACGCGCCATCACCGGCTGCGGCGGGCCGCGAAGTCCAAGGCGGACACCGACGAGACGTGAGTCCGGAGCGGGCCCTCGGGCCCGGCGCGGCCCGGCCCGGGCCCTCGGGCGCGGCCCGGCGCGGCCGCTCGGTCGGGGCCGGCCCGGCCGCTCGGTCGGGGCCGGCCCGGCCGCTCGGTCGGGGCCGGCCCGGCGGCTCGGTCGGGGCCGGCCCGGCGGCTCGGTCGGGGCCGGCGCGGCGGCTCGGTCGGGGCCGGTGACCGGGCCCGGTGGGGTCTGCCGGCGGAGGTGGCGGGTGCGGGAAGCTCCGGATGGAGCGGCGCCGATCCCTCACTGTGCGCGCCGCCGGCCCTGCCCGTCAGGCGGGGTGACCGTCCGGCTCGCCCCGCTTCCGTGACTCCCCCGGCCTCCCCGGCTTCCCCGGCGACCGGGCGATCTCCTGCTGGGCCGCCTCGATGATCCCCAGCACGGCCGCCGCCGCCGCGTCCGGGTCCCGGGCCTCGACGGCCAGGACGACGGCGCGGTGACCCGGCAGTGACGCCTCCGCCGCGCCCGGGGTCTGCGTGCTGATGTCGAAGCTGTGCTGCAACGCGATCTCCACGGCGCGTCCCAGGGAGCCGAGCAGCCGGTTGCCGCCGGCGTCCAGCAGTGCCCGGTGGAACGCGATGTCGGCCTCGACGTAACCGCCGCGCGCTGGTGACGCCGCCGCGGCCTCCATCGCGGCCAGCGCGTCGTTGAGCGCGCGTACGTCGTCGGGGCCGGCCCGTTCGGCGGCGAGGCGTGCCGCCTCGGGCTCGACGATGCGCCTCAGTTCGCCCGTGTCCCGCAGCAGGGCCGCCGCGTCCCCGGCCTGCTTCCAGCGCAGGACGTCCGGGTCCAGGTGGTTCCAGTGGTCCGGGGCCAGTACGCGCGTGCCGGTGCGTGGCCGTACACGCAGCATGCCCTTGGCCACCAGCGACTTGACCGCCTCCCGCAGCACCCCGCGGCTGACGCCGGTCTCCGACGCGAGGACGTCCTCCACCGGCAGCGGGTTCCCCGGCCGCCACACGCCGGCCACGATGCGCCGGCCGAGTTCGTCGGCCACGCGCTGCTGCATGGTCGGGAAGTTCGTGTCGATCTCCGCCCACCCCCTGGACGCCATTCATCGAATCATTTAATGATTGAGGTCCAGGGTAGCGGGGTCCGCGCCTCGACCACGCCCCATCCGCGCAGCGGACGACGCCGGAGTCACGGGAGTGTGCACATGACCGACCGTCGGAACTCGAACCGCCGCAGTCAGGCCTGGTTCGGCGCACAGGGACGCAGCGGGATGCTGTACCGCTCGTGGATGCGCAACCAGGGCTTCGGGCACGAGGTGTTCGACGGACGGCCGGTCATCGGCATCGCGACCAGCGCGTCCGAACTGGCGCCGTGCAACGCGCACTTGACGCGTGTCGCGGAGGCCGTGAAGCGCGGGGTGTGGCAGGCGGGCGGCCTGCCGCTGCAGTTCCCGACCATGGCGACCGGCGAGACGCTGATGCGCCCGACGGCCATGCTCTACCGCAACCTGATGGCGATGGAGGTCGAGGAGCTGATCCGGGCCAACCCGCTCGACGGAGTGGTGCTGCTGTCCGGCTGCGACAAGACGACACCCGCCATGCTCATGGGCGCCGCGAGCGTCGACCTGCCCGCGGTGATGGTGACCGGCGGGCCGATGCTCAACGGCAAGTACCGCGGCCAGGACGTGGGTTCGGGGACGCATGTCTGGAAATTCGAGGAGGACCTGAAGACCGGGCGGATGACCGAGGAGGAGTGCTTCTTCGCCGAGGGGTGCATGGCGCGCTCCAACGGTCACTGCATGACGATGGGGACCGCCTCGACGATGGCGTGCGTGGCCGAGGCGCTCGGTATGCAGCTGCCGGGTTCGGCGGCCTGGCCGGCGGTCGACTCGCGGCGGATGGAGACGGGGCAGGCCGCGGGGCGGCGCATCGTCGACATGGTGGAGGAGGAGCTGCGCCCCTCGCGGATCCTCACGCGCGAGGCGTTCGAGAACGCGATCCGGGTCAACGCGGCCATCGGCGGCTCCACCAACGCCGTCATCCATCTCACCGCTCTCGCCGGACGCGTGGGCGTCGAGCTCGGCCTGGACGACTTCGACCGGCTGGTCCGTGAGGTGCCGACGCTGGTGAACCTCATGCCGAGTGGCAAGTACCTGATGGAGGACTTCTGTTACGCGGGCGGGCTGCCGGCCGTGATGGCCGAACTGCTCGGCGGCGATCTGCTGCACGGCGACCCCGTCACGGTCACCGGACGCACGGTCGCCGAGAACACCGCGCCGGCCGAACGCGTCGACTCCGACGTGATCACCCCGCTCGACGCCCCCTTCCAGCCGGCCGGTACGGGCATCGCCGTCCTGCGCGGCAACCTGTGCCCGGACGGTGCGGTCATCAAGCAGTCGGCGGCGTCGCCGCACCTGCTCACCCACCGTGGGCCGGCTCGCGTCTTCGACTCTCCCGAGGCGTACCACGCGGTCGCCGACGACCCCGGTCTGGACGTCGACGAGAACACCGTCATCGTCATCCGCAACGCCGGGCCCAAGGGCTACCCGGGCATGCCCGAGGTCTCCAACGTGCCATTGCCGGCGAAGCTGTTGAAGGCCGGGATCACCGACATGGTGCGGGTCTGCGACGGCCGGATGAGCGGCACGGGCTACGGGACGGTCGTGCTGCACGTGACTCCCGAGGCCGCCGTGGGAGGGCCGCTCGCCCTGGTGCGCGACGGTGACCCCGTCGTCCTCGACGTCCCAGGCCGCACCCTGCGCCTGGACGTCGACGACGCCGAACTCGCGCGGCGGAGGCAGGAGTGGACACCGCCCGCCGAGCGCTACGTGAGTGGCTACACCTGGCTCTACACCCAGCACGTCGAACAGGCCGACCGGGGCGCCGACTTCGGTTTCCTGCGCGGCGGGCGGGGCCACGAGGTCCCCCGGGACTCCCACTGAATACGGGCCCCTCTGTCTGTCCTGAGGAGAGAATCGACCGTGGAATCGGCAGCAGCGCACACCCGTCCGGTCCTCACCGCCGGCACCGTCCTGCCGGAGGACGCCGGCCGGGCCGCCCTCGTCGCGCGCGTCCACGACCCGGAGGCGGGCGGACCGTGTGTGGCCGCGGTGCGGGGCGAGCAGGTGGTCGACCTGACGGCCGTCGCGCCCACCGTCTCCGACCTGCTGGAACGGGACGACGCCGCGGAGGTGGTCCGCGAGGCGGAGGGCGGCCGCACCTGGCGCCTGGGCGACCTGCTGGGCGCCGCGCCCGGTCACGGGGACGTGCCCCATCTGCTCGCCCCCGTGGACCTCCAGGTCATCAAGGCCGCGGGTGTCACCTTCGCGCGGAGTCTGCTGGAACGCGTCATCGAGGAACGCACGGGCGGGGACCCGGCGCAGGCCGCGCGGGTGCGGGAGCGTGTGGTGCGGTTGGTGGGCGGCAGGCTCGACGGCATCCGGCCCGGCTCACCGGAGGCGGCCAAGGTCAAAGAGCTGTTGCTCGCCGAGGGCTTGTGGTCGCAGTACCTGGAGGTCGGCATCGGGCCGGACCCGGAGGTGTTCACCAAGGCGCCGGTGCTGTCGGCGGTCGGTACGGGCGCGGACATCGGCGTGCTCCGCGCCTCCGTGTGGAACAACCCCGAACCGGAGGCGGTCCTGGTGGTGGACTCCCGCGGCCGGGTACGCGGCGCGACGCTCGGCAACGACGTCAACCTCCGTGACGTGGAGGGCCGAAGCGCCCTGCTGCTGTCCCGCGCCAAGGACAACAACGCGTCCTGCGCGATCGGCCCGTTCGTCCGCCTGCTCGACGACGATTTCGGCATCGACGCGGTGCGCGACCTCGACATCGGTCTACGCGTCGAGGGCCGGGACGGCTACGTGCTGCGGGGCAGCAGCTCCCTGCGGGAGATCAGCCGCGACGTGCTGGAGCTGGTGTCCGCGACGTACGGCGCCCACCACCGGTACCCGGACGGCTTCGCCCTGTTCACGGGCACGCTGTTCGCGCCCACCGAGGACCGCAAGGCCCCGGGAGAGGGCTTCACCCACGAGTACGGCGACATGGTCCACATCTCCAGCCCTCGACTGGGCGCCCTGGTCAACACGGTGGTCCCGAGCGAAGAGGCACCGCCGTGGACTTCCGGGGTGAGGGAACTGATGCGGAGCCTGGCTCGGCGGGGTCTGCTGTAGCCGGCGGGAGATGTCAACGCTCCGTCGGCCCGGCACCGGTCGGTGCGGCCGCACTGGCGGCTCGTTCGAGCATCGCGAAGTGGATGCCACACGGGGTGCGCGGCCCCCTCGTGTGCCGCGCACCCCGCGGCTCATGTGGTGGCCGGCTTCTGCACGAACGTGGCGTGCAGGCGTCGCGTGTGGTCCACGTGGCACGCCGCGCCGGTCAGCACCACCTCGGTCGTCAGGCGCGGGTCGGCGCTGGAGGACGCCAGCCTCAGTGCCAGCACGCCCGGTTCCACCACGCGGCGGCCGTCGCGGCCCGTGAACGACGCGAGGTCGGCCGGGACCGTGACCGTCAGTCGTCGGGTCTCCCCCGCGTCCAGGGTGACCCGGGTGTAGCCGATGAGTCGCTGCACCGGCTGCACCACGGAGGCGACCGGGTCGTGCAGGTACAGCTGGACGACCTCCGTGCCGGCGCGGTCCCCCGTGTTGCGGACGGTGAAGGCGAGCGTGAACTCGCCGTCCGTCGGGGCTTCGTCCGCGTCCACGGTGAGGTCGCTCCAGTCGAAGTGCGTGTACGACAGACCGTGGCCGAAGGGGAACGCGGGGGTCGGGTCCACGCTGGACGCGTCGTTGGCGTGGGCGAGCGGCGCTCCGAGGTAGGTGCCCGGCTGGGAGCCCGGTGTGCGGGGCACGCCGACCGGGAGGCGTCCGGAGGGGTTGACCCTGCCGCTGAGCACCCCGGCGATCGCGTGCGTCCCCTCCTCGCCCGGGAAGAACGACTGCACGATCGCCGCCGACTCCGTCACCGCGCGCCCGAGCGCGTAGGGCCGTCCGGCCAGCAGCACGGTCACCACGGGCGTCCCGGCGTCGAGCAGCGCGTCGAGGAGGTGCTGCTGCGCGCCGGGCAGGTCCAGTGTCGCCGCGTCGCAGCCCTCGCCGCTGGTGCCACGTCCGAAGAGGCCGGCCCGGTCGCCCAGCGCCACGAGGGTGATGTCGGCCTCGCGGGCCACCCGTACCGCCTCGTCCAGGCCGGAGAGGTCCCCGTCGTCGACGCCGGTGCCGCGGACGTACGTGATCTCGGCGTCGGGGAACTCCGCGGTGAGGGTCTCGCGCAGGGTGGGCAGGCCGATGCCGTGGGGGGTGCCGGGGTGGCGGACGCCGATGTGCAAGGGGAAGGAGTAGCAGCCCAGGACGGCGGTGGGTTCGTCGGCGTTGGGGCCGACCAGGGCGATGCGGCGGGGCCGGTCGAGCGGCAGGGTGCCGTCGTTGGCGAGCAGTACGACCGCTTCCTCGGCGAGCGTGCGCGCCAGGGCGCGGTTCTCGGGGCTGTCCAGGTCGACTCGGCCGCGCAGGGCCTCCGGGTCGTCAGGGCCGGTTCCGTCGAGTGCCGCCGGTACGGGGTCCCAGTCCGGGTCGAGCAGGCCGAGCGCGACCTTCTGGCCGAGGACCCGGCGCAGGGCACGGTCGACCAGTTCCCCGGGGACGCGGCCATCGGCGACGGCCTCGGTGAGCGGGGCGCCGTACGTCTTGACGTTGGGCAGTTCGACGTCGATGCCGGCGTGGAGCGCGGTGCCGGCGGCGTCAGCCCAGTCGGCCGCGACACCGTGCAGGGTCTTCAGGAAGGCGATGGCGAAGTAGTCGGCGACGACGGTGCCGTCGAAGCCCCACGTGTCCCGGAGCAGTCCGGTGAGCAGGCTCGCGTCCGCCGCCGAGGGAACGCCGTCGGTGTCGGTGTAGGCGTTCATCACCGACCGGGCGCCGCCCTCGCGGATCGCCATCTCGAACGGCGGCAGCAGCACGTCGGCGCGCTCCCGCGGCCCCATGGACGCGGGCGCGAGATTGCGTCCGGCGCGGGAGGCGGAGTACCCGGCGAAGTGCTTGAGGGTGGCGACGATCCCGGCTGACTCCAGGCCCTGGACGTAGGCGGTGCCGATGGTGCCGACGAGGTACGGGTCCTCGCCGATGGTCTCCTCGACGCGGCCCCAGCGGGCGTCGCGCACCACGTCCAGCACGGGCGCGAGACCCTGGTGGACGCCGACGGACCGCATGTCACGGCCGATCGCGGCGGCCATGCGCCGCACCAGGTCGGGATCGAACGCGGCGCCCCAGGACAGCGGGACGGGGTAGGCGGTGGCGCCCCAGGCGGCGAAGCCGGCGAGGCACTCGTCGTGCGCGAGGGCGGGGATGCGGAAGCGGTTGGATGCGGCGATGCGCGCCTGGGTGCGCGCCAGGGACAGCGCGCCCAGCGCGGGGTCGACGGGGATGGTGCCGAAGGGGCGGGTCAGCTGCCCCAGTCCCGTGGGGAGGAGCGCTTCGAGGTCGACGGCCTCCTCCATGTCGTGCTGGTGCGGGGCGACTTCGCCGCCGTCGGCGGCGGCGCCCACCCACACCCCGAACAACTGGGCGATCTTCTCCTCGAGGGTCATGGCGGCGATCAGCGCGTCGACGCGTGCGTCGACGGGAGCGGTCGGGTCGTTCCAGAGAGAGAGGGCGGAGGGGTTCTCCGCGGCCACGTCGGCGTTCACTTTCCTCCTCCGCCCGCCGGGCCCCGTAGCAGGGGCGGGGCGGGCGTACCGGTGGTCGAGTGGGAGTCGGGGCGGGGCTTCGGCCCCGCCGCTGCCGGTGCCGGTGTCGGTCACGACAGGTCGGGTCGGGTCGGGTGAGGGGGCAGGTCAGCGGCCGAATCCCGCGGTCAGGCCGCTCAGCAGCTGGCGGCGGCCGAAGGCGTACAGCACCAGGACGGGCAGGGTGGTGAGGACGACCGCGGCCAGCACGGCCGGGACGTTGACCCCGTACTGGCCCTGGAAGGTCCACAGGGCGAGCGGCAGGGTCCTGCGGTCGGGGCTCTGGGTGAGGACCAGGGGCAGCAGGAAGCCGTTCCAGATGGTCAGGGCGTTGAAAATGGACACGGTGAGGATGGCGGGCCGGGTGAGCGGCGCCGCGAGCCGCCACAGAGTCGCCCATTCGGTGGCGCCGTCCACGCGCATCGAGTCGAAGAGTTCCTTCGGCACGTCGCGGATGAAGTTGGCGAGGACCAGCACGGACAGCGGGATGGCGAAGGCGATGGACGGGAGGATCAGCGCGGCCAGGCTGTCGTAGAGGTGCAGTTTGATGATGATGAGGTAGACCGGGATGACCGTCGCCTGCAGGGGGATGGCCAGTCCCATGAGGAACAGCCCGTTCACGGCGCGCAGCACGCGCATGCGCCAGCCGCGGACGATGGCGTAGGCCGCCATGAAGGAGACGAGGACCGCCGGTATCACCGCTCCGGCGGTGACGACGACGCTGTTCACGAAGTACTGCAGGAAGTCGGACTCGACGACCATCCGGTAGTTGTCGAGGGTCGGGTCGGCCGACGGCACCAGCGGGTTGCCGGCGTAGTAGCGGCTGCGGTCCTTGAGGCTGGTGATGAGGGTCCAGTAGAGGGGTACGGCGACGACGGCCAGCCAGAGCCAGCCGGCGAGTCCGCCGAGCCAGTTGCGCCGGCGTGACGCCGGGCGGGAGCCGTGCGGCCCTTCGGGGCGGGTGGCCCTCTGGGGTCGTCGGGTCTTGGTGAGCGTGGTGGTCACGTCAGGAGGCCCCCTCGAGTTGGCTCGCTGCGGCGTCCCGGCCTCCGAGGCGGCGCAGCAGCAGGGCGAGGGCCAGGCCGACGAGGACGAGGATGACCGCGATGGCGCTGGCGGGTCCCATGAGGCTGGCCTGGAATCCCCGTTTGTACATGTCCAGTGCGAGGACGCGGGTGGCGTCGCCGGGGCCGCCCTCGGTCAGGACGAAGATGAGGTCGAAGAAGGTCAGGGACCCGACGACCATCAGGGTGGACGAGGTGATGATGGTGTACTTCAGCTGGGGCAGCGTGATGCTGAAGAACTGCCTGATCCGTCCGGCCCCGTCCAACTGGGCGGCCTCGTAGAGGGACTTCGGGATCTGCTGGACGCCCCCCTGGTAGATCAGGGAGTGGAACGGGATGAACTGCCAGGAGACGACGAAGATGACGACGCCGAACGCGAGACCCGGCCGCCCCAGCCAGTCCTGGCTGAGCGTGTCGATCCCGAGTCCCGCGCCGAGTCCGAAGTTCGGGTCGAGCAGCGCCTCGTAGGCGATGGCGATGGCGGCGGAGCTGAGCATCAGCGGGATGAAGTAGACGACGCCCAGCACCGCGCGGTAGCGCTGGCGTCCGGCGAGGAACGTGCCGAGCAGGATGCTGAGCGGTGTCTGCACGACCCAGGACACGGCCATCACCAGGAACGTCACCCACAGGGCGTGCGGCAGCCCGGGATCGGTGAGCACCGCACGCCAACTGGTCAGTCCGGTCGGGCGGATGGAGCCGATGCCGTCCCAGGTGGTGAAGCTCAGCGCGAAGACGCCGACGAGCGGTACGACGGCGAATCCGGTGAAGAGCAGCAGTGCGGGCGTCGCCAGCCAGGGCAGGATGCTGCGCTGGGGGCGACGGCCGCTCTGCTTGGCGGTCAGCGTGCTCATACGGCGGTGACCGCGTTCAGGTTGGAGGCGAACTGCTGTGGCGATATGGACCGCTGGAAGAGCTTCACGATGTTGTCGAGCAGCGTCTCCGCGGCGGTGGGGCTGAGCGCCTGGTCCCAGGACTGCACGAAGACCTTGGCCTTGCTGGCGATGTCGTACGTGAACTGCAGGAACTCGGCGTTGTCGGAGGCGGCCAGCAGCTTCTCCGTGCCCAGCCGGATCGGCACCGACCCGTTGCCGATCCACTGCTTCGCCTCCTCCTCCTGGAGGATGCCGGTGGCGAAGAAGTCCTTGGCGATCTTCTTCTGCTCGGCGCTCGCCTTGGCGGAGATGGACAGGTACTGGGCGGGGTTGCCGACGGTGTTGCTCAGGTCGCCCTTGCCTCCCTCGAAGGCGGGGAAGTTCATGAAGCCGAGCGAGTCGCTGGACACGAAGTCGCCGCCGTCGGCCTGCTGGATGCCGTACGACCAGGCGCCGTGCAGCATCATGGCCGCGCGGTCGGTGTACAGCAGGGCCTGGTCGGCGTTGGAGTCCGCGGTGATGGAGGAGAAGCCCTTCACGAACCCGTCGGCCTCCACCAGGTCCTGGAGGGCGGTGAGCGCCTTGATGGCGTCGGGGTGCGACCAGGCGTTCTTCTCGCCCTCGATGGCGGCCTGGAACACCTCGGGCCCGCCGATGCGGTCGAACAGGAACTCCAGCCACATCATGTTGGTCCATCGCGACTGCCCGCCGAGCGCGAACGGGGCGATGCCCTTCGCGTTGAACTTCGGCACCAGGGCCATGATGTCGTCCCAGGTCTCGGGCGGATCCACCTTGACCCGGTCGAACACCCGCTTGTTGTAGTAGAGGATGATCGGCTGCACGGTCTCGCACGGCATCGCGTAGATCTTGCCGTCGACGGTCGCCGCGCCGAACGAGGAGGGGAACAGGCCCTTCTTGACATCGGGGTTCTCGTCGAACCACGGGGTGAGGTCCTCGACCTGCCCGGCCTCGGCGTAGGCGCGCAGGGTCCCGCCGCCCCAGCCCCAGATGATGGTGGGCGCCTGTCCGGCGCCGATGGCTGTCTTGATCTTCGTCTTGTAGGCGTCGTTCTGGTAGGTCGTGTCCTCGATCTGCGTGTCCGGGTTGGCCTTGTTGAAGGCGTCGACGGCGCCGGCCCTGACGCCTTCCTGCGGCTGTCCGTTCAGGTACCAGTAGGTGGCGGCACCGCCCTTGCCGGGGCCCGAGGAGCCGCTGCAGGCGGCGAGAGCCGCAGAAACGGGCACGGCGGCCGCGAGGCCGAGAAGGGTACGTCGGGAGAGCGCCATGATTTTCTCCGCACTCGAGAGCCGTCGGGCTTCTCGTGGATAGTGGAAAGGTTTTCGAAAATCACTCCGTGTAGCTCTGTTCGAGCAAGCTAGGTTTCGCGCTGATGCGGTGTCAAGACGCGCGTACGGGTGTTGTGATGCGGGCACATTCCTTGCAGCGCAAGGGGCTTGATCGACCCGACCACCATCGGATCAAGATCCGAAACTGTTTCGAAACAACCCTGCGAAAGGCGTTGATGACGCGACGGCTGCGGGCTGTCACACTGTCGGTGCGTTCCGTGCCGGGCCGTCGGGTCCGGCACCGTCCTGCCCGCCGGACGATCCCGGCGGCGGGCGGCGTTCACCGGTACGGTTGGGCGGATCAGTCCGCGTGACCGGCCGGACCGGCGGGTCACCGTCCCGGCGGCCCTACAGCTGAGAGGAACCGATGCGACCGAACGCCCGGCGCACCACCTTGGCGGACATCGCCCAAGCGGCTGGGGTCTCCGTCGCCACCGTGTCCAAGGTGGTCAACGGCCGTGGCGACGTGGCGCCGCACACCCGCGTCCGGGTGCAGGAACTGCTGCACCGGCACGACTACTTGGCACCGGTGTTCCGGCACACCGAGGCCGTCGAGAACCCGACGATCGAGGTGCAGTTCAAGGGCAGCCTCAAGTCGTACGTCGCGGAGACCCTGGAGGGCATCGTCGACGCGGCCGCGGAGTCCGGGGCCTCGGTGGTGGTCAGCAAGGCGTCCAGCGCCCCTCACTGGGCGCGGGACCTGGTGTCGGCGGGCCGCCGCGCCGTCATCGCTGTCACCAGCGTCTACACCGCCGCCCACCTGAACGAACTCGCTAGGTCAGGACTGCCGTTGGTGGTGCTGGACCCTCTGCACCTGCCGGACAGCCGGGTGCACAGCGTGGGCGCGACCAACTTCGCCGGAGGCCTGTCCGCGACCCGGCACCTGCTGTCCCAGGGCCACCGCCGCATCGCCTACCTGGGCGGACCCGCCATGGCCGTCTGCAACCAGGCCCGCATGCACGGCTACCGGGCCGCCATGGAGGCCGAGGGCGCGCCCGTGCCGGAGGCGTACGTCCGGCCCGGTGAGTTCATGTACGAGACGGGTCTGGCCGGCGCCGCCGAACTGCTGGACCTGGACGAACCGCCCACGGCCGTCTTCGCGGGCAACGACGAGATCGCCCTCGGTGTCGTCGAGACTGCCCGCGCCCGGGGCCTGCGTGTCCCTGAGGACCTGAGCGTGGTCGGCTTCGACGACACTAGCCTCGCCCAGATGGCCTCGCCGCCCCTCACCACCGTGCGCCAGCCACTGCGGGAGATGGGGGCTGCCGCGCTGCGGACCGCCCTGCGGCTGGCGAACGGGGAGAAGGCGGAGTCGCATCACATCGAGCTGGCCACGGAACTCGTGGTGCGGGCGTCCACGGCGCCGCCTCCCGAGGACGGCTGACCCCATCCGGACACGTCGGACGGGGCCGGGGCCCGCTGCAGGCGTAGTCCGAAGCAGGCGCCGGGGGTGCGCGGGACGATCCCGTCCTCTCGGCGGGCATGCCGCGCTTCGACCGGCTCGTCGTCGTCCACGGCCGGGCGGACGGACGCCTGTCGGGCGGCCCGCGGGAGCGGGCCAGGATCGGCACTCTGCGACGGCACTTCCGTGCCCGGGCCACGACGCACGTGAACGGTGCGCGCATCGCTCTCCCCGCGCGTGACCGCTGAACGCCGGTGCCGTGGGCCGTCGTGAGGTCCGGCAGGCCGTGGGTGTACTCCCGCAGAGGCCGGTGTTTGACTGACCCTCATGTCATCGACTCTCGGTGTGTCCCGTCCCGATCAGGCCTCCTACATGCTGCGGGCCGCCGCCAGTGACGTGGGCCGCCTGTACAAGCGGCAGTTGCTGGATCTGCTGGACGTCCGGGAGGGGCACACCGCCCTGGATGCGGGGTGCGGGCCGGGCGCCGATCTGCCGGCGCTGGCGGAGCGCGTCGGCGGGACCGGCACGGTGATCGGTGTCGACCGTGACCCGGCCATGCTGGGGCGGGCACGTGAGCGGACCCGGCATTCGCCCCGGGTGGAGATCCGTGAGGGGGACGTGCACGATCTGCCCGTCGGGCCCGGCACGGTGGACCGCGCCAAGACCGACCGGGTGCTCATGCACGTCGAGGATCCGGCGACGGCTCTGGCTCAGCTGCACCGTGTGACACGGCCGGGCGGGCGCGTCGGGCTGGCCGAGCCGGACTGGGACACGCTGATCGTCGACGCCGAGGACCTGGAGACGAGCCGCGCCTTCACCCGGTACACCACGACGGAGGCCGTCCGCCACGCGACCGTCGGGCGCAGTCTGCCGCGGCTGGCCGAGCGGGCGGGCTTCGGCGTGGAGGCCGTTCTCGCCACGACGCCGGTGTTCCGTGACGTCGAGGAGGCCGACCACACACTGGGCCTCGGCCGCAACATGGAGGCGGCCGTCGCCGCCGGGTACGTCGACCGGGAACGTGGGCGCCGGTGGTTCGCGGGCCTGTCGCAGGGGGCCTTCTTCGCGTCGTTCACGCTCGTCACGGTGATCTGTTCGCGCTGACGCGCAGGCCGCGGACCGTCACGTCCGGCGGTCGGGCGTGACGGTCCGCGAGGCGGAGGGCTTCAGGGCCGGTAGACCTCACCCGGCTGCGGTTTCGCCGGGGCCATGAGCTGGGAGACGGTGACGAACGTGTACTCCTGGTCGCGGAGTTCTCGGATGATGTCCGGCACGGCGGGGATGGTGCCCGCGTAGCGTTCGTGCAGCAGGATGATGCCGTCGCGCTTCGCTCCGTCGAGCACGCGCTTCTCGATGAGCGCGGTGTCGGTGGTCGCGTAGTCCTTCGCCGTGACGCTCCAGAGGATCTGGGCGAGGCCCAGATCCTTCATCGTCTTCTTGAGGTCGTCGTCGGTCGCACCGCCCGGCGGGCGCATGAGCTTCGGTGCGTGACCGGTGAGTCGCGCGATGTCCCGCTGCACCGGAAGCAGTTCGGCGCGTACCTCGTCGTCCGTGAGTTCCTTGAGGTTCTTGTGGGTCAGGGTGTGGTTGGCGATCTCATGTCCCTCGCGGGCCATGCGGCGCACCGTGTCCGGGAAGGTGTCGACGTGTCCTTGGCCCTGGAGGAAGAAGGTCGCGTGCACGTTCTCGCGCTTGAGGATGTCCAGGAGTTCTGGGGTGGGCTTGCTGGGTCCGCCGTCGAAGGTCAGCGCGACGCACTTTGCGACTCGGCAGTCGACGGAGCCGGTGACCTCGGCGTCCTCGGGTGCCTGGGCGCGTGCGTCGGCCGGGGAGATCACGTTGTTCAGGGTGGAGCAGCCGGTCAGGGAGACGGCGGCGACGGCGAGCGCAGCCGCTGCCAGGGCGGCGCGGAGGGCGGTGGTCTTCACGGTGCGCCCGTCACCGGCCCTGTCCGGGGGTGGCGCCGACGTCGCGGGCGGAGCGGACGGCGAGGGTGACGAGGGCGCCGCCGAGGACGAGGAGAGCGAGGTGGCCCCACGCGGTTCCGTAAGGGAGCCGGGCGAAGAGCCAACCGTGGACGTGGGCCCAGACACGGGTGGCGAGCAGCCAGGCACCGGTGAGGACGAGGAGACCGCCGAGCAGGGCGGATATGGTCGTCGCGGGGCGCAGACGTGAAAGCATGCGGGTTTTTTCCTCCTGTCGTGGCGAAGTGTTTTCGCCGCGAATACGTGACGACCACGCTAGGAATTCGACCCGAATGCAGGCTTCGGCAATTGGTCGGCGATCACCGCTGACGAAAGTATGAGTCGCGTAAGAAAGTCCCAGTTCGACTCATACCAAAGTCGGAATGTGGCGGCGCAGCCCCCCTCCCCCGCCGCCGCCGGGGTCTGACCTGCGTGCCGGTGCCGTACGCTGGGCCGGGTGGACTGGAGGAACATGAGCAGGAACGGCCGTGTCGTCGATGCACTGACGGTGCTCGGCGCCGCGGCTCTTTCGGTGACCGTTTCCTATGCGCAGGCGGCAAATCTGTCGGTGTTTCCGCGTTTCCCGTCGGGCACTGCGTATCTCGGGGAAATAGGTCGCCTCTTTTCGCTGCTCACGAGCGCGTATTCCGGCACGGCGGCGGCTCTGCTGGTGCCGGTGGCGGGCAGTGCGCTGCTGTGGTGGCGGCGCCGCCGGCCGGTCGCGGTCGCGGTGGTGCTGGTGCTGCTGTCGGCGGTGTGGCCGCTGATCCCGGCCGCGCTGGTCGCCCTGGCGACCGTGGCCGCGATGCGGCCGCCCCGGGCGGCCGGCGCGGTGACCGCGCTCGCCCTGGTGCCGTCCGCCCTGTACCTCGTCGTGTACGGTCCCGGCCCTCGCACCCTGTCGACGGCGCTGACCGGGGCCGTGCTGGTGGGCGGGGCCGTCGGCTGGGGGCTGTTCGTACGAGGACTGCGCGAGCGCACCGAACAGGCCCGGCGGGAGGCCGCCCTGCGGGCCGAGCATGCGCGGCGGCGTGAACGTGAGGCGATCGCCCATG
Organism: Streptomyces sp. NPDC014764; assembly: GCF_043082785.1. Classification (NCBI taxonomy): domain Bacteria; kingdom Bacillati; phylum Actinomycetota; class Actinomycetes; order Kitasatosporales; family Streptomycetaceae; genus Streptomyces; species Streptomyces sp. NPDC014764. The sequence goes on from NZ_JBIBXY010000005.1 coordinate 239,655, forward strand.
AGATGCACGACACCCTCGCCCACCATCTGTCCCTGCTGAGCGTGCACGCGGGTGCGTTGCAGGTGAATCCCGGGGCACCGCCGACGCAGGTGCGGCAGGCCGCGGAGGTGATCCGGGACAGCGCGCATCAGGCGCTCGAGGAACTCCAGCAACTGCTGGGTGTCCTGCGCACTCCGACGGCCGGGGGTGCCGTCTCCCGTTCGTCGTCGCCACCGCAGCCGGTCCTCGGTGACGTGACGCGGCTCGTGGAGGAGGCGCGGAGCGCCGGGACCGACGTCGATTTCGTCCTCGACTGCTCGCCCGCCGCCGCGGACGGCGCGCCGACGGCGACCGGACGTACGGCCTACCGCATCGTGCAGGAGGCCCTGACCAACGCCCGGAAGCATGCGCCGGGGCGGCCGGTGCGTCTCGTCCTGCGGGGCACGCCGGGTGCGGACCTGACCATCGAGGTGACCAATCCCGTGACTCCCGGATCCACGTCACGCGTTCCCGGCAGCGGGCTCGGCCTGATCGGCCTGACGGAACGCGCCGCCCTGGCCGGCGGTGAACTCCGCCACGGCGTCGACGACGACGGCGCGACGCATTCCGTGCGGGCCCGGCTCCCCTGGCCGGCCGCATGATCCGGGTCCTGCTGGTCGACGACGACGCTCTGGTACGGGCCGGGCTGCGGATGATGCTGGCGTCCGCCTCCGACATGGAGGTGGTGGGTGAGGCGTCGGACGGCGGTGAGGTGGTGGACCTGGTCGAGCGGTGCGACCCCGACGTGGTCCTGATGGACATCCGCATGCCGTCGGTGGACGGGCTGGAGGCCACGCGTCTGCTGCGGGCCAGGCCGCAGGGGCGGCCCGAGATCCTGATGCTGACGACGTTCACCACGGACAACTACGTGCTGCGTGCCCTCCAGGCGGGCGCGGCCGGCTTCCTGCTGAAGCACACCCGGCCGCAGCTGATCATCGACGCGGTGCGCCGGGGCGCGGCCGGGGAGCCCGTCATGTCCCCGGAGGCCCTGCGGCAGCTCATCGAGGCGGTCACGCCACGGCCCGCCGCGCAGGAGTCGCCCGCCCCGCCGCCGGCGCCCGCGTCGGACGACGCCCGCCGCCGACTGGCGCTGCTCGGCGCGCGGGAACGCGAGGTCGCTCTCGCGGTGGCGGAGGGCAGGACGAACGCGCAGATCGCGGCCGACCTCTACATGAGCGTCCCCACGGTCAAGTCCCACGTCTCCCACATCCTGACCAAGCTGGAGTTGAACAACCGCGTCCAGATCGCGTTGCTGGTGTATCGGGCGGGCCCGTTCTGAGCCGGGTCGGGCGACGAGCAGCCTAAGACCGAGGTCGGCGTCGGCGGAGTCGCGGGTGACGACGCCGCTGTCGCGTGCGGCCCAGCGGCCGGAGCCGAACTCGTCCCGAGGTGACGCACGGCGTGCCGCCCGGCGTCCGGGCCGACTCTCGTCCACACCGGCGTCGCACGGCGTACGGACTCACGCAGATACGCCTGCGGTCTGCACCGGTACGCCTCGAAGAGCCCGCCGGCGCAGTGCCGGGGGACGGGCGCCGCCTCGGCACGGGCGTCGATCGCACCGGCCGTCCCGGCGAGCGACGGGAAGCCGTGCGATACGTCGGCGAACTGGGTGTCACCGTCAGCCCTCTCACCCGAGCCCGCCCTCCTCCACACCCCTGACTGTGCGGCCGCACGCCACGTGAGGGTCGAGCACGCCGTCATGCCGCCGCAGCGACACCGACACCGATGCCGATGCCGATGAACAGCCACCCTGTCGTCACCTCCCAGCGGCGACGGAACAGCGGGCGCGCCAACAGCGCGCGCAGCCGGGCCCGCGAGGGGGACCAGCGCGAACAAGTACGCGACGCCGACGAGGACGCCCAGGATGCCGAGAAGGAAGATCTGCCGTGTCGGGGAACACGCCCGCCACCGGCGCCGGTATCGTCCTGGCCGGCCTCGCCGGGTTCCCGTGCGGGCTCAGCCCAGCCCTCGGTGGCCGGCCCACAACTCCCCGGCACGCGTGGCCGCTTCGGCGACAAGAGCCCCGAGGGCCGGATCGTCCGGGACCGGGAACGAGACGTACGCGCCCCGGCCGCCGCCGACCGGGCGGCCGTAAGCCTTCACGGCGAGGTGGCCGTCCGGGAGGAGACGGACGTTGAGGGTGGTCAGCTGGAACTCCTGGCCGCGGCGCGTGTCCGTCCAGCGGAGCGCCTCCGGGATCGTGACGTTGACGGCCGCAGCACTCACTTCGAGATCGCCACTCATGCAGCGGATGCTCTCACGCGCGCGGCGCGGGCCTCCCCCGCGGCCGCAACGGCACGTTGGGCAGTTCCGGTGCCGGCAGCCGGTCCCCGTCGTAACCTCGCACCTCGCCGAAACGGTCCCCCGCCCCCGACTCCAGCTCCGCCATCCACTCGCCCCGCGCCCGGACGATGTCCTCGTGCGTGCGGCCGATGAAGTTCCACCACATGATGATCTCCTCGCCGAAGGGCGGGCCGCCGAGGAGGATCAGGCGGGCCGGGACCGTGCCCCGGTTGGTGAGGGTGAGGCAGGTGCGGCCCGGGGCCGTGTAGGCGAGGGCGGCCCGTTCCACCGGGGTGTCCTCGACGAGGACGTCCCCCGTGTCGACGAGCACCCCGTGTTCGAAGGCCGGGTCGACGTCCAGCACCAACCGGGCGCCCGGGGACACCGTGAGTTCCGCGCCCAGCAGCGGCGTGAACGTGCGGACCGGTGAGGTGGCGCCGGCGAGTGTGCCGAGGAAGACCCGGACCTCGCCGCCGTTCAGGGTGACGGGGTGCGGGACGTAGTGCTGGAAGTCCTTCTCCGTGCCCCGGTGCGCGTCCGGCAGCGCCACCCACAGCTGCACGCCGTGCAGGGTCGTCGTGTCCGGCGTCGAGACCTCCGAGTGGGCGATGCCATGACCGCCGGTCATCAGGTTGAGTTCGCCGGGCCGGACGTAGGCGTGGCTGCCGAGGCTGTCGCGGTGCTCGATCTCCCCGCTGAACAGCCAGCTCACCGTCTGCAGCCCCGTGTGCGGATGCGGGGGTACGTTCATGCCGCCGGTGCCGGCGACGTCGTCGGGGCCGTAGTGGTCGGCGAAGCACCAGGCGCCGATCAGCGACCGGGCCCGCTGCGGCAGGGTGCGCCGCACCCGCATCGCGCGCGGTCCGCCGAGCGGCACGTCACGGGCTGTGAGGATCTCGACCTCGGCCGGGCGGTCCGCCTCGGTCTCGCCGCCGCACCTCATCTCCGCCGGTCGCGTCTCCGTGTTGCTCATGCCGGGTGCCTCCCACCGAGGACGTTCGACCTTCAAGGAAGTTGGATATTCAACATTCTCGCACGCACGACTATAGAGCGCCGGACCCGGCCACGCGCGCCGGAGCGTCAGAGGGCCGAAATCACACCCACCCTCATGCCTCCGCCGGCACCGGCCGCCTCAGCAGGTAGCCCGCCGCCGAGATCACCAGCACCGCCATGCACGCGATGAACACCAGGCCCGCGTTCTCCAGACCCAGCGGTCCCGCCAGCAGGCCCACCCCGATGACCGGCACCGAGATGCCCGCGTACGCAACGACGAACAGCGACGAGATCACCGCCGCCCGCCGGTCCGGCGGTGACGCCCGGCCCACCGCGGCCAGCGCCCCGCGGAACGCCAGCCCTTGACCCACGCCGCCGACGAGGGCGCTCGGCACCACCAGCGCCAGCGTGTCCCAGTGCAGTGCGCCCGCCAGCAGGGCGAGGCCGGTGAGCAGCCCGGCGCAGCCCAGCGGGAGGGAGCGGGCCATTCCTACGCGGGCGACCGCCGTCTGTCCGGCGATCGACGCGAAGAACGCCGTCGCGACGACCGCGCCGCTCACCGCGTGGCCGGTCACGTCGAGGTACTGCGCGAGGAACGCGGGACTGACGGAGGTGAACACACCGAACAGGGCGAAGCCCACGAACGCGGCCGTCGCCGCCGGCCCGAACACCGCCCGGACGTGCGGGGGCACACCGGGGCGCTGCGGCCGTACCCTGCGCAGCGGGCGCAGGTCCCGTACGGTCTCCGGCAGCCACAGCAGTACCGCCACCGAGCAGGCGACCAGGGTCAGGTGGACCGCATAGGGGAGGTGGAGCGGCCAGGGGGCGTACTCGGCCAGGATCCCGGCGAGCAGGGGGCCGCAGCCGAGACCCCCCATGTTGACGGCCGTGGCGACGAACGTGGCGCGGGAGGCCCGGCCGGGCGGGGCCGATTCCATGACGTAGGCTGTGGCGGCTCCGGTGAACAGGCCCGCCGACAGGCCCGACAGGAGCCGTCCGATGTACAGCCAGGCGATGCCTGTGGCCAGCAGGAAGCAGACCGCACTGGCGGCCGCGCAGGCCAGGCCCCACAGCAGGACCGGGCGTCTGCCGACGGTGTCGGAGGCGTTGCCCGCCAGCAGCAGGACGCCGATGACCGCGAAGGCGTACACCGCGTACACGACGGTGACCGTCAGCTCGGAGAAGCCGAATTTCTGCTGGTAGAGCGGGTACAGCGGGGTCGGCAGCGTGGTGCCGGTCATGCACACCGCGAACACCGCGCCGCCGAGCAGGCACACGCGCCATCCGAGCCGGTCACCGGTCATGCCCCGACGCTAGCCGCGGAGCGGCCGGGCGCCCGCCTCAGTACGCCGACGGCGTGACCGGCCGGCGGCAGCCCATCGGCGTGATCACTCGTACACAATTTTGCATGTCGTGCATTTTTGCATAGCATGCACATCATGACGGGGAAGGACGCCGTGGGCGGCGGTCTGCGGGAGCGCAAGAAGCGCGCGACACGCGCCGCGCTCACGGAGGCGGCGGTGCGGCTGGCCGCCGAGCACGGGGCGGACCAGGTGACGGTCGAGGCGATCAGCGCGTCGGCCGGTGTGTCCGTGCGGACCTTCTTCAACTACTTCGACTCGCGCGACGACGCCTTCGTCGTCGTGGACGCGGACGCCAGCGAGCGCGTACGGCAGGCGTTCCTCGCGGCACCGCCGGAGTTCCCGCCGCTGGAGGCCCTGCGCGACGCACTCGCCGCCGAGCTGAGGGAGGCGGAGCGGCAGCACGAGCTGTGGAGCCTGCACGCCCGCGTGCTGCGGTCCGCCCCGCACCTCCTCGTGCGCAACCTCGGCGCACAGATGGCCGACGAGTCCGGGCTCGCCGAGGCGATCGCCCGGCGGATTCGCGCCGGGGACGACTCCGCCGACGCCGGTCACGCAGGCGAGCCCGCCGCCGGCACCGCTCCCGAGGGCGACCCCGACCGTGCCGCTCCCGGGCTGTACCCGAGGCTGCTCGCCGCGGTCGCCGGCACGGCGGTGCGGGTGAGCGTGCAGCACTGGTGCGAACGGCCGGACGAGCTGCCGTTCGCCGACGTGTTCCGCGAGGTGTTCGACCTGCTCGCCACCGGCCTGCCGGCCCCGGCCCGGTAGGCGCCGGACCGCTCGGGACGCCGGCACCCCACGGCACACCGGCCCCTCCCCTCCCTCCCCCCAGCGCTTCCGCCCCTTCCGGGGCGTGATCCCGCTTTTCCACCGATCCGTGAGAGAGACGACCGTGACCGCAACACAGGCGCCACAAGAGGCGCCGCCCACCGCCATGACCAACCGGCAGATACTCCAGGCCATGTCCGGGCTGATGGCCGGCATGTTCGTGGCGATCCTGGCGGGCACCGTCGTGGCCAACGCGCTGCCGACGATCATCGCCGACCTGGGGGCGAGCCAGTCCTCCTACACCTGGGTCGTCACCGCGGAACTGCTGGCCATGACGGCGACCGTGCCGCTCTGGGGCAAGCTGTCCGACCTGTTCGACAAGAAGCTGCTGCTCCAGCTGTCGCTGGGCATGTTCGTCGTGGGCTCGCTCCTCGCGGGCTTCTCCCACGGTGTCGAACTGCTCATCTTCAGCCGTGTCGTGCAGGGCATCGGCGCGGGCGGTCTGACCGCGCTGGCCCAGGTCGTCATGGCGGCGATCATCCCGCCGCGCCGGCTCGGCAAGTACGCCGGCATCTTCGGCGCCGTGTTCGCCATCGGCACCGTCGCCGGACCGCTGGTCGGCGGCGTGCTGGTCGACACCTCGTGGCTCGGCTGGCGCTGGTGCTTCTTCATCGGCGTGCCGTTCGCGCTGCTCGCCATCGCGCTGCTGCAGCGCACCCTTCGCCTCCCGGCGGTGGCCCGCCGCGAGGCGAAGATCGACTTCCTCGGCGCCTTCCTCATCGTCGCGGGCGTCTGCGCCCTGCTCGTCTGGGTGACCCTGGCGGGCAACGAGTTCGACTGGGCCTCCTGGCAGACCGCCGCGCTCACCGGCGCCGGTGTCCTGCTGCTGATCGCCGCGGTGTTCGTCGAGGCGCGGACGGCCGAGCCGGTCATCCCGCTGGGCATCTTCCGCAACCGCACCGTCACCCTCACCACCGTCGCCAGCCTGCTGGTGGGTGTCGCCATGTTCGGCGGCACGGTGTTCCTGTCGCAGTACTTCCAGGTGTCCCTCGGCAAGTCCCCGACCGTGGCCGGTCTGATGAGCCTGCCGATGATCCTCGGCCTGCTGGTCTCGTCGACCGTCGCCGGCCAGGTCATCAGCAAGACCGGTGTGTGGAAGCGCTACCTGGTGGCAGGCGCGGTGATCATGACCGTCGGCCTCGGCCTGCTGTCCACCATCGACGCGGACACCTCCTTCACCCTGCTCAGCGCCTACATGGCGGTGCTCGGCATCGGCGTCGGCATGCTGATGCAGAACCTGGTGCTGGCCGCGCAGAACGACGTGCCCGCCAGTGAGCTGGGCGCCGCCACCTCCGTGCTGTCCTTCTTCCGCAGCATGGGCGGCACCATCGGCACCAGCGTCCTGGGCGCCATCCTCGCCAGCCGGGTCGCGTCCGAGATGACCAAGGGCCTCGACGCTGCGGGCATCCCCTCGGGCGGTGACGGCGGCGGGAGCAGCGTGCCGGACATGAGCACCCTGCCCGAGCCGGTGCGGCAGATCGTCGAGCACGCCTACGGTGTCGCCACCGCCGACCTGTTCCTCATCGCCACGCCCTGCGCGCTGCTGGCGCTGCTCACCGTGGTGTTCATCAAGGAGAAGCCGCTCAAGACGACCAGCGGCATGGAGCGTCTCGCGGAGGAGGCCGGCGCCGCGACGGAGACGGACAAGACCGCCGTCGGGAGCTGAACCCTCCCGGCGCGAAGGACGGGCGCCCCACGGCCTGTACGGCCGTGGGGCGCCCGTGTCGTTGCCGGCAGGGCTCCCTACTGACCGCCCAGGCCCGTCGTCGCCACCGACTTCACGATGTGGCGCTGGAAGAAGACGAACACCAGCACCAGCGGCAGGGCGGCGAGCACCGACGACGCCATGGTCTGGGCGTAGTTGACGCCGTAGGCGTCCTTCACGGCGGTGATGCCGACCGGCAGGGTCATCAGGGCCGGGTCGGAGGTGGACACGAACGGCCACAGGAAGTTGTTCCACGCCCCGATGAACACGAAGATCGCCACCGCGGCGAGCATGGGACGCGACAGCGGCAGCATCACCGACCAGAAGATCCGCGCGTGGCCGGCGCCGTCGAGGCGGGCGGCCTCCTCCAGTTCGCGCGGGATGGTGTCGAAGTGCTTCTTCAGGATGAACACCATCACCGGGGCGACCGTCTGCGGCAGGATGACCGCCGCGTACGTGTCGACGAGGTCCAGCGTCAGCATCTGCTGGAACCACGGCACGATCAGCATCTGCGGCGGCACGAGAACCGAAGCGATGGTGAGGACGAACAGCACGCGGCGCCCGCGGAACACCGTGCGGGAGAAGGCGTAGCCCGCGGCCGCGGACACGGCGACCGTGACGAGGGTGACGGCCGCGGAGACGAAGAAGCTGTTCCACATCCACAGCGGCAGGTCACCGCGTTCGATCACGGTGCGGAAGCCGTCGAGGGTGAAGCCGGCCTGCGGCCAGATCCAGTGCACCGGGTCACTGGCGTCCTGCTCGGACTTGAACGCCGTGAGCACCGCCCACGCCATCGGCAGCAGCCAGATCACGGCCAGCACCGTGAGGGCGGCCAGGCCCAGCGTGCGGGCCGTGCGGGTCGGACCGAGGGTGAGGTTGGGGCCGCGCTGCACGCGAGGGCGGGCGCGGCGGGCGGCCGGGAGTGGGGAGACCGTGGAGCGCGCGGGCCGTGTCCGGAGGTCTGCGAAGGTCATGTCACTTCTCCCTGCGGCGGAAGGCGGCGAACTGCACGGCGGAGACGAGGACGACGAGGGCGAAGAACACGTAGCTGATGGCGGAGGCGTAGCCGAGCCGGTAGCCGGTGAAGCCGACGTCGTAGAGGTACTCGACGACGGGGCGGGTGGCGCCGTCGGGTCCGCCCTTGGTCAGCAGGTACACCTGGTCGAAGACCTTCAGCGAGGCGAGGATCTGCAACACCGTGACCACACCGGTGATCCGGCGGAGCTGGGGCAGGGTGACGTGCCGGAGCCGCCGCCAGGCACCCGCGCCGTCCAGGGCCGCGGCCTCGTAGAGGTGGTCGGGGACGGCCTGGAGCGCCGCGAGGAACAACAGGAAGTTGAAGCCGACGGTCCACCACAGGGTGGCGACGACAATGGCGTAGAGGGCGACGTCCTTGTCGCTCAGCCAGGCGAAGCCGTCCAGTCCCATCGCCTGGAGCAGGTGGTTGTAGAGGCCGAGGTCCGGCTGGAAGAGCCAGCCCCACAGCAGGCCGATGACACCGACGGGCAGCAGGTAGGGGGCGAAGAACGCGAGGCGCCACACCCACTGTCCGGGCAGTCCGGTGTGCACCAGCAGCGCCATGGCGAGGGCGACGGCGACCAGTGGGACGGTGGAGACGGCGGTGAACCAGACGGTGTTGCCGACCGCCTGCCACATGTCGGCGTCGCCGAGGGCCTCCGCGTAGTTGTCGAGTCCGACGAACGACGGGCCGTGCGCGGAGAGCGAGGTGTCGGTGAGGCTCATCCACGCGCCATGGACCAGCGGCCACACCATGAACAGGGCGAACAGGACGAGGAACGGCAGGGCGAAGAGCAGGCCCGGCGGGACGAACCGGCGCGCGGTCGCGCCGAGGCCCCTGGACCTGTCGCCGGCGGGCGCCCGGTCCGGCGCTGCGAGTGGGGTGGACATCTGCTGCCTCCTTCGCGGCGGTCAGGCCGGACTGGGCTGGGACAGGGCGGTGTTGACGCGTTCGGTCATGGCGCGGGCCGCGCGGTCGGGGGCCAGGCCGCCCAGCAGCGCCTGCTGGAGCACCTGCGACATGGCGTTCTGGAAGTCGGAGCCGGCCCCGGCGAACCACACGGGCGGGTCGAGGACGACGTGGTCGGCGGCCGTGACGTACCGGGCCTGGGGTTCCAGGCGGGCGTACTCGGGGGTGCGGGTCACCGGCTGGTAAGCCGGGATGTGGCCGGCCTTCGCCCAGGTCTGCCCGGCCTTGAGGATGGCGGCGACCGCCTGGTGGGTGCGCCTGCGGCGCGCCTCGTCGGGGCCGGGGCGGCGGGGCAGGACGAAGGAGTGCGCGTCGGCGTAGACGGCGGGGGTGCCGAACACCGTGGGGAAGGTGGCCGCGCCGAGCTTCGGGTCGGCGGCGCGGAAGGTGCCCAGTTCCCACTCGCCGGACAGGATCATGCCGGTCTGCCCGTTGGTGAAGTTGGCGAGGGCGGCCGGGTAGTCGAGGCGGTGCGGGTTGGCGCGGCCGTCGACCAGCTTCTGCATGAAGGCGATGACCTCGGCCATGGCGTCGGTGTCGGCGGTGACGGTGCCGCCGATCGGCAGGCCGAAGTCGTTGCCGGTCTGCCGGTACAGGCCGTAGAAGAGCCGCCAGCACTGGGCGGTGTCGTTGACGTAGCCGAAGGCGATGCCCTGGTTCCCGGTGGCGCGGGCCAGTTCGCGGCCGGCCTCGAGGAAGCGGGCGGGGCTGGAGAAGGCGTCGAGGTCGAGGTCGCCGTCGCGGGTCAGCAGGCCGGCCTCACGGACGGGTTCGGGGTGGAAGAAGACGATGAACGGGTGGGTGTCGAGGGGGATGGCGTAGGTCTCGTCGCGGTACCGGGTGCGCTGCAGCACCGCGTCGGCGAAGTCGTCCTCGCGGACGCCGAATTCGGCGAGGAGGCCCGTGTCCCAGGGGTCGAGCAGGCCGAGCGGGGCGTAGCCGGCCAGGCGTGACATGTGGCAGACGGCGACGTCCGGTCCGCGCCCGCCGGCCGAGGCCATGGCGAGCTTGGTGTAGTACGGGGTGCCCCATTCGAGGACGGTGCGGTCGACGTCGGTGCCGGGCATGTCCGGGGCCGCGATGTCGATCAGCTCGTCGAGCAGGGCGCCGTCGGCGCCGCTGAACAGGTCCCACATGCGCACGGTGTCCGGGTCGGCGGCCTCGGCGGCCCCGCAGCCGGCCAGGGCGCCCCCGCCCAGGAGGGCGGCGGCGGAGGCCAGGGAGGCGCGGAGCACTCCGCGCCTGGACGGTGCGAGGTCCTCCGCCCGGGCGGAGGCGGTCCGTGGGCCTGGCAGGTCGGCCATGACACTACCTTTCTTTCTACATCGATGTACATCACCGGCGGTCGCCGCGGCCGGCGGGCGGTGCGAGGACCGCGGGAGATGACCCCCGCGGCCGGACGGGCCGGTGTCAGCCGGCGGTCTCGGACGCCGCGGGGCGCTGCTGGACGCGGCGCAGCACGTCGGTGTCGAACTTGTCTGCGCGGTCGAAGCCGTAGACGCCGTTGCGCTCCTGGAAGACGTCGGTGAGCTGGGTGTAGCAGTAGCCGAACATGTCGGGGTCGTCGAGCAGGACGTCCACCAGGCCGGTGAAGCGCTCGATGAACTCCTCGACGCTGCGGGGGCGTTCGCCGTAGCCCCAGGAGGACTCGCTCTCGTCGCCCGCGGCGGTGGCGGCGGCCTCGGCGTCCCACCAGATGCCGCCGAACTCGCTGCAAAAGTACGGCTGTCCGCGGTACGGCACCGACCAGGGGCGTCCGTCCGGGCCGGTGTTGACGTACGGGCGGTCCTCGGCGAGGCCGGACATGGTCCCGGCGAACGCCTCCGGGTCCTGTTCGTAGCAGTGGGAGTCGTAGACGTCGGTCTCCGGGACCCGGTGGGCGTAGCCGGAGGCGTCGATGACGGGACGGCTGGGGTCGGCCTGCTTCGTGGCGAGGAACATCGCCCGGGTGACGTCGTCGAGCTGGGTGATGCGGTCGTGCAGGTGCTGGTACGTCTCGTTCAGCGGGCACCAGCCGACGATCGACGGGTGGGAGTGGTCGCGTTCCAGGGCTTCGAGCCACTGGGCGACGTAACTGGCGTCGGGGCGCTGGTTGTCGTCGCGTACGCCGGTCTCGCAGCCCCAGTCGCCGAACTCGCCCCACACCAGGTAGCCGAGCCGGTCCGCGTGGTAGAGGTAGCGCTCCTCGAACACCTTCTGGTGCAGCCGGGCGCCGTTGAAGCCGGCCCGCAGGCCGAGCTCGATGTCGCGGACCAGGTCGGCGTCGGTGGGGGCGGTCATCAGGCCGTCCGGGTAGTAGCCCTGGTCGAGGACGAGGCGCTGGAACACCGGTTCGCCGTTGACGAGCACCCGCTTGCCGTGCAGGGCGACCGAGCGCATCCCCGCGTAGGAAGTGGCCTCGTCGACCACGCCGCCGTCGGCGTCGAGGAGTTGGAGGCGCAGGTCGTACAGGTGCGGGTCGGCCGGCGACCAGGTGCGCAGCCGGTCCTCGGGGACGGTCAGCACCAGACGGGGGCACAGGTCGAGGTCGGCGCGGGCGGAGGCGGTCACCACGTCGCCGTCGGAGTCGCCGAGCACCGCCCGCACCCGGTGGCCGGGCAGGTTGCCGGTGACCGGGAGGTCGAGGTGGAAGGCGCCCGAGCCGAGGTCGGGGGTGATGCGGGGGCGCTTGAGCCGGGCGGCGGCGGGGACGGGTTCCATCCACACCGTCTGCCATATGCCGGTGGTGCGGGTGTAGTGGCAGTGCGAGTTGGCGTACCAGGTGGCCTGCTTGCCGCGGGCCTGCGGGCCGTGCCGGGAATCGCGGGCGCGGACCACGATCACGGCTTCCTCGCCTGGGCCCGCGACGCCGCGCAGCTCGGCGGTGAAGGGGGTGAACCCGCCGCGGTGACGGGCCACTTCGGTGCCGTTGACCCACACGGTGGCGTCGTGGTCGACGGCCCCGAAGTGCAGCAGGACGTCGTCACCGTCCCACTCGGCCGGGACGGTGACCGTGCGCCGGTACCAGACCGCCTCCATGAAGTCGGTGTCACCGATCCCGGACAGCTCGGACTCCGGGCAGAAGGGCACGACGATCTCCCCGGAGAGGTCGCGGTCGCGCAGCCCTCGCTCCAGTCCGCTGTCGCCACGGTCCGTCTCGAACTGCCAGCGGCCGTTCAGATTGAGCCACGCCTCGCGGACGAACTGGGGCCGGGGGTACTCGGGACGCGGGACGTCCGGGGGCAGGGGCGTGCTCATGCTGCTCCTCATCACTGCGGGTGCACAGGTGCGCTGCGAACAGGGGCCATGCGACCATACGATTACATCGATGTAAATGGCAGTGGCGGAAAGTTTTCGGCGCGGCCCTCCGACGCTCTCCCCCGCCGTGGGCGGTTCCGCCGACAGGGGCGGCCGTTACGATCCCGGAGGCGGCAGAAGGACAAGAAGGGAAGCATGGGCAGGCCCAGGATCAAGGACGTCGCGGAGTACGCGGGCGTCTCGGCGAAGACGGTGTCCAACGTCCTCAACGACTACGAGCACGTCTCCGAGCGGACCCGCGCCGCGGTGCGGGAGGCGATCGACGCACTCGGCTACCGGGTCAACATCGCCGGCCGCCAGCTGCGCAGAGGCCGCACCGGAGTGATCGCGCTGGCCGTGCCGGAGCTGGACATCGCCTACTTCGCCGAGCTGGCCAAACACGTCATGGCCGAGGCGGAGCGCCGGGGATGCACCACGCTGCTGCTGGAGACCGGCGGGCGCCGTGAGAAGGAACTCGCCGCGGTGCAGGGCTTCGACGCTCAGTTCACGGACGGGGTCATCCTCTCGCCGCTCGCCCTTCGGTCGCGCGACCTCCAGGACCGTGACACCCGGCTGCCGCTGGTGCTGCTCGGCGAGTGCAACCTCCCCGGCAGCGCGGACCACGTCGCCATCGACAACGTGGCCGCGGCCCGCGAGGCGACCGCGCACCTGCTGGCACGTGGGCGGCGGCGCGTCGCGGTGGTCGGCGGCGATCTGCGGGGCGGGCTCAACACAGGCCGGCTGCGCACCGCCGGCTACGCACAGGCGCTGACCGAGGCGGGCCTTGCCGTGTCCGAGGAGCTGGTCCTGCCCGTGCCCGCGTTCCACTGGGCCGACGGAGCCGCCGCCGCGCGCGCCCTGATGCGGCTGCCGCGGCGCCCGGACGCGCTGCTCTGCCTGAACGACCACCTGGCACTCGGCGCGGTGCGCGCACTGCACGAGGACGGCTGGTCGGTACCCGTGGACGTGGACGTGGTCGGCTTCGACGACATCGAGGCCACGAGGTACAGCATCCCGACGATCACCTCGGTCGCCCCCGACAAGCCGGGCATCGCACGACGGGCGGTGGAGCTGCTGCTGGACCGGATAGAAGCCGGGGGTGACGGGGAGCCGGCGGTGGACGAGACGGCGGGACACCGCCTGGTGGTGCGGGAGAGTTCGGGCGGGTAGGAGCGCCGGCGGGGCAGGCAGCCCCTGTCCGGGAGGGCGGACGGTACGGTCTCGTGCGGGGCACGCACCCGGCACGGGCGGTGTCTTCGGCGGATCGGGCGACACAGGTGGGCGCGCGGCACGCACCCTTGCGGGAGCGGTCCCGCCGAGCATGCGACCGGCGCCCGCGACGGGGTCGAAGGCACCGGTCCCGGGCCATGGCGCGCCCCCGGTCCTGCGGCCACCGCGGTTGCGGGAGACGGGGCGGTGGTGTGCTCCGGCGGCCGCCGCCCGGAGCCTTGTCTTTGCCCGGTCACGGCGTGTATAACGTTGTAAAACTTGAGCCCAGCGGCTCGGCACACGACTCTCGAGGTGACGGCTCCGCATTCCGCACCCGCCTACCGGGTCGGGCCGCTCACGAAGGGATTGCCGTGCGGGTCAGCCTCAAGGACGTCGCCGCGCACGCGGGGGTCTCCATCAAGACCGTCTCGAACGTGGTGAACAACTACCAGCACGTCACGCCTGCCATGCGCGAGCGGGTCCAGCGGTCCATCGACGCACTCGGCTACCAGCCGAACCTGGCCGCGCGGCACCTGCGGAAGGGCCGTACCGGCATCATCGCGCTCGCGCTGCCCGAGCTCGGCAACCCGTACTTCGCGGAGCTGACCGCCTCCGTCATCGACGCGGCCTCCCGGCACGACTACATCGTGCTGCTGGACCACACCGGAGGCTCGCGCGACCAGGAGCTGCTGGTGAGCCAGGGCTTCCGGGCGCGCGTGATCGACGGCCTGATCCTCAGTCCGATCGAGCTGAGGACCGAGGACCTGCGCGACCGCGACCAGGACGTGCCGCTGGTGCTTCTCGGCGAGCGGGACTACGACCTGCCGTACGACCACATCGCGATCGACAACGTGGCCGCCGCGCGTGACGCCGTGCGGCACCTGATCGAACTGGGGCGCCGCGAGGTGGCGTTCATCGGAGCCCGGCGCGATCGCAGTGAGCCGGCGCAGCTTCGTGTGCGCGGCTGGCGGGAGGAACTGACGGCGGCAGGGCTGCCGGCGGACGAGGGACTGGTCGCGGCCGTCGACGGCTGGGGGCACGCCGACGGCGCGATGGCGATGCGGCACATCCTCGACAGCGGCCGGCGGCCGGACGCCGTGTTCGCCTACAACGACCCCATGGCGATCGGCGCGATGCGGGTGCTGCACGAGCGGGGACTGCGGGTCCCCGAGGACATCGCGGTGGTCGGCTTCGACGACGTGATCGAGGGCCGCTTCGGTGCGGTGACGCTCACGTCGGTCTCCCCGGACAAGGCCGCGATCGGCCGCCTCGCGGTGGAGTCGGTCCTGGCCCGTCTGGGCAACGACGCCCCGGAGCCCCGGCGTATCTGGGCGGACTATCAGCTGGTCGAGCGGGAGAGCACGTTGGGGCGTCCGGGCACGACCGCGACCTGAGCCGCCGGCCCTTACAAGTCACGCCCGCAGCCCCGCCTTTGAGCTGCCGTCGCAGTACGCGCTTACCGCCGGCGCGCGCTTCCGCACGCCCCTGACTCCCTTTGCGGCAGCCCTTCCCCACCTTGTGCGCGAGGGGTTTACAGCCTTCTTCCAACGATGTAAAACACCCTTGGCGGCGCACCGGACGCCGTTGTGCACAGGGGGAGCAGCTCCACCATGCGCGTCCTTCGGGCTCCCCAGTTCCCTTTCAGCGTCACCCGGATCGGGGTCACCATGCAGCGCACCACTCACCGTTCCCTTCTCCTCGCCCGTCCCGTGCTCGTGGCGTTGGCCGCCGCCGTGGCCCTCACCGCGACGTCCTGCGCCAAGTCGGAGGACGACGCGGCGGACGGCAAGAAGTCCACGGCCGCCGCCGACGCCGGCCAGAAGGTGGCCGAGCCGAAGCCGGGCAGCAAGACCTGCACCATCGACGCCTACGGCGGCGAGAAGATCGATCTGAAGGACGCCACGGTCGGCTTCTCCCAGTCGGAGAAGGAGGCCAACCCCTTCCGCATCGCCGAGACGCAGTCCATCAAGGACGAGGCCGCCGAGAGAGGCGTGAAGCTGCTGACGGCCAACGCCCAGTCGCAGTTCTCCAAGCAGATCAGCGACGTCCAGGACCTGCTCGCCAAGGGTGCTGATTTCCTGGTGATCGCGCCGCTGAACTCCGACGGCTGGGACCCGGTCCTCCAGGCCGCCGCGGCCAAGAAGGTCCCGATCGTCACCATCGACCGCAAGATCAACGCCACGGCCTGCAAGGACTACGTGTCCTTCATCGCCTCGGACTTCGTCGAGCAGGGCCGCCGCGCCGCTGACCAGATGATCGAGGCCACCGGCGGCAAGGGCGAGGTCGCGATCCTGCTGGGCTCGGCGGGCAACAACGTCACCACCGAGCGCACCAAGGGCTTCAAGGAGCGGGTCGCCGAGAAGGCCCCCGGTCTGAAGGTGGTCTTCGAGCAGACCGGTGACTTCACCCGCGAGAAGGGCCAGCAGGTCACCGAGCAGCTCATCCAGTCGAAGCCCGGCATCAAGGGCATCTACGCGGAGAACGACGAGATGGGCCTCGGCGCGGTCGCCGCGCTGAAGGGCGCGGGCAAGAAGGCCGGCGACGTCAAGATCGTCACGGTGGACGGCACCCGCAACGCCGTCCAGGGCGTCGTGGACGGCTGGATCAGCGGGGTCATCGAGTCCAATCCGCGCTTCGGCCCGCTGGCGTTCCAGACGCTCGACGACTTCACCCAGGGCAAGGACGTCGCGCAGGACATCATCATCCAGGACGGCGCCTACGACGGCGACAACGCCGAGCAGGACCTCGGCAAGGCCTACTGATCCCGTCGCGGGGGCCCGCGTCACACCGGGCCCCTGATCCGTCCGTCCCCCTTTCCCATCCTGGAGGCACAGGTGGCTCCCCCCGCCGAAGTCCTCGCCGTCCGCGGACTGAGCAAGACGTTCCCCGGCGTCCGGGCCCTGGACGACGTGGACCTGACCCTGCACGCCGGTGAGGTCCACGCCCTGATCGGCGAGAACGGCGCCGGCAAGTCGACGCTCATCAAGCTCCTCACCGGGGTGTACCGGCCCGACGCCGGTGACATCGTTTTCCAGGGCCGTCCGGTCTCCTTCGCCACCCCGCTGGAGGCGCAGAGGGCCGGCATCTCGACGATCTACCAAGAGGTCAACCTCATCCCGCTGTTGAGTGTGGCCCGCAATCTGTTCCTCGGCCGCGAGCCGCGGAACCGCTTCGGTCTGCTGGACTTCGCCCGCATGCACCGCGAGGCCGAGGAGACCCTGCGCGGCTACGGCGTCCGGGTCGACGTACGGCGGCCGCTGCGCAGCCTCGGTGTGGGCGCGCAGCAGATGGTCGCGCTGGCCCGGGCCGTGGCGAGCGAGGCGCGGATCGTCATCATGGACGAGCCGACGTCGTCGCTCGAACCGCGGGAGGTCGAGACGCTGTTCTCGGTGATCCGCCGGCTGCGCGACGAGGGCATCGCCGTCGTCTACGTCAGCCACCGCCTGGACGAGCTGTACGCCGTGTGCGACACGGTGACCGTGCTGCGCGACGGCCGTCGCGTCCACCACGGCAGGCTGACCGACCTCGACCGGTTGTCCCTGGTCTCCACCATGCTGGGCCGCGAGCTGGGCGAGGTGAGGTCGGAGGGACTGACCAAGTTCACCGGCGACCACCACGCCACCGGCACCCGGCCGGTTCTGGAGGCCACGGACCTGACGGTCCCGCACCAGCTGCGCGGGGTGTCGGTCAGCATCCGGCCCGGCGAAGTGGTCGGGCTCGGCGGGCTGCTCGGGTCCGGGCGCACCGAGACGGCGAAGGCCATCTCCGGTGCGCTGCCGCTGAGTTCGGGCCGGGTGGTGGTGGCCGGGGCGTCCCTGCGGGCAGGCTCCACGCCGGCCGCCATCCGGGCCGGTGTGAGTCTGCTGCCGGAGGACCGCAAGAGCGAGGGGATCGTGCCGGGCCTCTCGGTCCGGGAGAACATCGCCCTGGCCGTCCTCCCCCGTCTCTCCCGCTTCGGGCTGGTGTCCGAGGCGCGCGTCGACTCCATCGTGAACACGTTCATCGAGCGGCTGCGCATCAAGGCGTCGTCGCCGCAGCAGAAGGTCGGCGAACTGTCCGGCGGCAACCAGCAGAAGGTGCTGCTCGCCCGCTGGCTGGCGATGAACCCGAAGGTGCTGCTCCTGGACGAGCCCACCCGGGGCATCGACGTCGGCGCCAAGGCCGAGGTGCAGAAGCTCGTGGACGAACTGGCCGCGGACGGCCTGGGCGTCCTGCTCATCTCCTCCGACCTGGAGGAACTGATCGAAGGGTCCGACCGCGTGGTCGTACTGAAGGACGGTGCCGTCGTCGGCGAGCTGACCGGCGACGAGGTCACCGAGGACGAGCTGATGCGGACCATCGCCGGGGACGCCCCGGCACGGGACGCGGTCGAGGAGGCGGCCACCGATGGCTGAAGCCGCTCTGAATACCGTCCCGCTGGACAAGGCGCGCGCCCTGCAGTGGCTGCAGAGGTACGGCGTGTACGCCGGTGTGGCGCTGCTGCTGGTGGTGAACATCGTCATCACCCCGCATTTCCTGTCCGCGGAGAACTTCCGCACCCAGGCCGTGCAGGTGGCGCCCGTCATCATCGTCGCGCTGGGCATGGCCCTCGTCATCGGCACCGAGGGCGTCGACCTGTCGGTGGGCGCCGTGATGGCGCTGGCGGCCTCGGTGACCGCCCTCTACCTGGGCTACGGACTGGTGCCCGCGCTGCTCGTGGTGGCACTGTTCGCCGCCGGCGCGGGCCTCGCCAACGGGGCGCTGGTGGCGCTGGTCGGAGTGCAGCCCATCGTGGCGACCCTGGCCCTCATGGTGGGCGGGCGGGGCCTGGCCCTGGTGTTGCTGCCGCAGCTCGAGGACCTGCGCAACCCGCAGCTCGCGTCGCTCGGTTCGGGCGACGTGCTGGGCATCCCGTACCTGATCCTGATCGCGGCCGTGCTGGCGCTGCTGGTGGCGTTCACGGTGCGCCGCACCACCTTCGGACGGCAGCTCCTCGCCATCGGCGACAGCCGTCCGGCCGCGCAGCTCGCCGGCCTTCCCGTGCGGCGGGTGCTGATCGTGGTGTACGTGGTGTCCGCGCTGCTCGCCGCCGTGGCGGGCGTGCTCGCCACGGCTCGGTTGCAGGCCAGCGATCCGACGTCGCTGGGCAATCTGATGGAGCTGTCCGCCATCACCGCCGTCGTGGTCGGCGGCACGCCGCTCACCGGCGGCCGGGTGAACATCGCCGGGACGGTGGCGGGCGCGGTCCTCATCCAGCTCCTCACCGCCACCCTCATCAAGCACGATCTGCCGCCGTCGTGGACGCAGATCGCGCAGGCCGCAGTGATCGTCGCCGCCGTGTACGCGGCGCGGGGACGGGGGAAGCGATGACCGTCACGAAGACGCAGGCGCCGGTGAGCGTGGACAAGGACAAGCAGGCGGCGGGCGCGGAGCCGGCCGGATCGGCGCGCTCGGAGCGGCTGAGCGCCCTGGTGCAGCAGCACGGCGCGCTGGCGGTGCTGGTCATCGTCTCGCTGGTGGCGACGTTCAGCTTCGACTCGTTCGCGACCGGCGACAACGTCAGCAACATGGCGACGAGTTCGGCGTTCCTGGCGATCGTCGCGCTCGGCATGACGTTCGTGATCATCACCGGCGGCATCGACCTGTCGGTGGGCTCGCTGTTCGCGCTCGGCGGGGTGCTGGCGGCCTGGGGTTCCCGGCACGGGACGCTGGTGGCGCTGCTGCTGCCGCTGGTGGTGTGCGGGGCGGTCGGCGTGGTCAACGGGCTGCTCGTGGCCCGGTCGCGGCTCGCGCCGTTCATCGTCACGCTGGCGGCCATGCTGGGCGCTCGCGGTCTGATGCTGGCGATCACCGACGAGGGCGCGAACACCTACCTCATCGGCAAGGGCTCGTTCCTCGCCGAGCTGGGGCAGGGCACCACGTTCGGTCTCGGCAACCCGGTGTGGATCATGCTGGCGCTGTTCGTCGCCGGGGCGGTCGTGCTGCGGCGCACCCGGTTCGGACAACACGTGTACGCGGTCGGCGGCAACGAGGACGCGGCGGCGCTGATGGGCGCCCCCGTGGCCCGCACCAAGATCCTCGTCTACACGCTGTCCGGGGTTCTGGCGGGCCTCGCCGGGGCGCTGAACGCCGCGTGGCTCGCCTCCGGGGTGACCATCCTCGGCAACGGCATGGAGCTGGAGGCCATCTCCGCCGTGGTCATCGGCGGCACCCTGCTCACCGGCGGACTCGGCTACGTCAGCGGGTCGCTGGTCGGGGTGCTGCTGCTGAAGGTGATCCAGAACGTCATCAACCAGATCGGTTCCCTGGACTCCTCCTACCAGCAGGTCGTCAGCGGCGCCTTCCTCGCCGTGGTGGTCGTCGCCCAGACGTGGCTGGGGCGCCGACGGCAACTGATGTAGACCCCGGGCGCGGCGGCGGGCCCCTGGCTCCCGCTGCCGCGCCCGGTACGGCGGCCGGTCACGCTTCTCGCGCATCCGGCCGCCTTCGCACGCGCACGTCTCCCACCCCCACTTCCCGAGGAGTGACGATGCGTAGAACACCCGCACCCGTCCCGCCCGCCGTCCGCCGGGGACGGCGGTGGACGGCGACCGTCCTGACGGTGCTGGCCCTGCTGGCCGGCACCGTCCTCACGCTTCCCGGGGCCGCGACCGCGGCGCCGGCGGCGTGGACTCCGAAGCCCGCGCCGATGACCACGCCGTGGACGAACCAGGTCCCGGTCGACAACCCGCTGCCGGAGTATCCGCGCCCGCAGCTCACCCGCCCCGACTGGGCGAACCTCAACGGCGTCTGGGATTTCGCCGTCACCTCGGCGAACGCCGGCCGGCCCGCCGCGTTCCCCGAGCAGATCCGGGTGCCGTTCGTCGCCGAGTCGGCTCTCTCCGGCATCCAGCGCCGGATCACCCGGAACGACAAGCTCTGGTACAAGCGCACGTTCACCGTCCCCGCGAGCTGGGACGGCCGCCGTGTCCAGCTGCACTTCGGCGCGAGCGACTGGCGCACCACCGTCTGGGTCAACGACCGCCAGGCGGGCGCCGTTCACGACGGCGGCTACGACGCCTTCTCGTACGACATCACCGACCTGCTGAACCGGGGCGGCGTCAACACGGTCGTCGTCTCCGTGTGGGACCCCACGCAGGACGGCAGCCAGGCGGTCGGCAAGCAGCGGCTGAACGACGTCCGGCCGCATCCGGGCGGCGGCATCTTCTACACGGCCGCCTCGGGCATCTGGCAGACGGTGTGGCTGGAGCCCACGACGGCGGCGCACATCACCCGGCTCGACATGGTGCCGGACCTCGTGAACAACCGGCTCAAGGTCATTGTGCGGGGCGCCGGGACGAGCGGGCATCAGGCCCGCGTGACGGTCTCGGCCGGCGGCGTCACGGTCGGCACGGCCACCGGTCCGGTCGGTACGGAGTTCACCGTCCCGGTGCCGGACGCCCGCCGCTGGACGCCCGACGACCCGTTCCTCCACGACGTGCGCGCCGACCTGCTGTCCGGCTCCACGACGGTCGACTCGGTCGGCAGCTACACCGGGATGCGCACGATCGGGCTGGCCCGCGTGGACGGTGTGCTGCGGCCCGTGCTGAACGGGCAGTTCGTGTTCCAGACGGGCACCCTGGACCAGGGCTACTGGCCCGACGGCATCTACACCGCGCCGACCGACGCGGCCCTGCGGTTCGACCTGCAGAAGCACAAGGATCTGGGCTTCAACATGGTGCGCAAGCACATCAAGGTGGAGCCGCAGCGCTGGTTCTACTGGGCCGACCGGCTCGGTCTGCTGGTGTGGCAGGACATGCCCTCCATGGAACGCACGCCCGACACGGCGGGGCGCGCCCAGTGGGAGGCCGAGTACCGGCGGATCATCGACCAGCACCGCAGCTCTCCGTCGGTGGTCATGTGGGTGAACCAGAACGAGGGCTGGGGCCAGTACGACCAGGCGCGCATCGCGAACGAGGTGAAGGCGTACGACCCGTCGCGGCTGGTGGACAACATGAGCGGGGTGAACTGCTGCGGCGCCGTCGACGGCGGCAACGGCGACGTCGTCGACCACCACGTCTACGTCGGCCCCGGCACCACCGTGCCCGACGCAGGCCGCGCCGCGGTGCTCGGCGAGTTCGGCGGTCTCGGCTTCAAGGTGGCCGGCCACGAGTGGTACCCGGGCGGCGGCTTCAGCTACGAGGACCAGCCGTCCCTCGCCCATCTGGACAACCGGTTGGCCGGGCTCCTGGACGGCATCCGGGAGGTGCGTCTCCCACGGGGCCTGTCCGCGGCCGTCTACACGGAGATCACCGACGTGGAGAACGAGGCGAACGGGCTGCTCACCTACGACCGTCAGGTGGTCAAGGTCGACGAGGCGCGGGTCCGGGCGGCCAACCGGGCGCTGATCGACGCCTCCCGCTCGCCGGCCGCCCCGGTGACGCTGCCCACCGGCCAGTTCCGCTCGCTGCGCGTCACGACCCCCGGCTACACGGACCGTTACGTGCGGCACAAGGACGGCGCGGTGTTCACCGAGGTGGTGGACGGCGGCAGCGCGGCGCTGCTGAAGGCCGACGCCACCTGGCGGATCGTCCCCGGTCTGGCGGACGCCTCCTGCTATTCGTTCGAGTCGCGCAACTACCCGGGCGAGTACCTGCGTCACCGCGAATCCCGCGTGTACAGGGAGGGCGGAAGCAGCGACCTGTTCCGCGCGGACGCCACGTTCTGCCCGGTGCGGGGTGCGAGCGGCGGGGTGAGGCTGTCGGCGTACAACTTCCCCGGGCAGTATCTGCGCCACTACGACGCCGAGTTGTGGCTGGCGGTCCCCGGCGGCAGCCGCGCCTACGACTCCCCCGTCCTGTTCACCGAGGACACCACATGGGCGGTGGAGGCGCCCTGGACGCCCTGAGCCGTGGGTGACGGGAACGCGAGAGGGGGCGGACGCCGTGGCGTCCGCCCCCTCGTCGTGTCGTGCGGGGGTTACGGCTTCTCCGCCTCGTGGAGGGCGGTCACCTCCTCGGCGGTCAGCGCCTTGTCGTAGGCGTGCACCTCGTCGACGGAGCCGTTCCAGAAGTCGGTGTCGTCGCCGTTCCACTTGGCGCGGCCGACCGCGAGGGGGCCGGAGCCGACGTAGTTCGGGCCGCCGGTGACGGTGGCCGCCTTCTTGCCGTCGACGTACAGGGTGATCTGGTTGGTGGCGCCGTCGCGCACGCCCACCAGGTGGTACCAGCGGCCGAGTTCCGGCCGCGTCTCGAGGCGGGCCCGTTGTCCGCCAGGGGTGCTGAAGGCGAACGCGCCCTGTCCGTACTGGAGGTAGAACGGGCTCGCCTGGCGCCGGCCGTCCTGGCTGACCGCCGTGGCGTAGTTGCCGGGCAGCGCGTCGAGGGTGACCCAGGCGGAGACGGTGTAGCTGCCGGTGGTGTCGAGGACCGGGCCGTCCGTCTGGGCGAACTGGCCCTGCCCGTCGAACTTCAGCGCGCTGCCGCTGACTCCGGTGGTCCAGGTGGCGCCCGCGGTGAGCTCGAGCGCCTTGCCGTTCGGGCCGTCGTCCTCGGCGGTGGTGCCGGTGCCCTCGTCGAGGGACCAGTGACCGCCGCCCTCGAGCTGCTCCCGCTGGCCGGCGGAGGCGCCCGCCGCGATCACCTTGAGGTTGATGTCACGGACCTGCTTCGGGTCGACCTTGATCTCCCTGCGGTCGTACGTGTAGAGGCCGTTGAGTTCGTTCTCCAGGTCGGTGATCTGCGTGTACACGGAGCCGGACAGCTCCGCGGCGGCCTGGTCGAGGTAGAACTTCTCGGTGTTCTCCACGTACTTGCGGGTCAGCGCCTCCTTGCTGTCGACGCCGCTGTAGATGACGGTGGGCGGGCCGGGCCACATGTGCCCCGGGGTGCGCAGGGTGAAGCCGCCGTGCTCGCCGTCCATGGCCGCGCGGTGGTCCGGGAAGGGCGGGTCCTCGTTGTTGTAGTCGTGGTGGTCGATGATGTCGCCGGTGCCGGAGTCGCCCTTGCTGTTGCAGCAGTTGACCCCGCTGTGCGCGTTGACCACGCGGGACGGATCGGCGGCCTTGACCGCCTCGGTGAGCTTGCCGGTCTCCTGCCGGTCCCACTCGCCCCAGCCCTCGTTGAAGACGATCCAGCCGATGACGGAGGGCGAGCTGTGGTGCTGGCGCATCATCTCCCGGCCCTCGTCGACGAACGCCTTCCGGCCGTTCGCGCTGGTCAGGTCGCCGGAGACGAAGTCCTGCCAGACCAGCAGACCCAGCCGGTCCGCGTGGTAGAACCAGCGCGGCGACTCCACCTTGATGTGCTTGCGGACCGCGTTGAAGCCGAGCTGCTTGTGCGCCTTCAGGTCGAAGGCCAGGGCCTCGTCGCTGGGCGCGGTGTAGAGCCCGTCGGGCCAGAAGCCCTGGTCCAGGGTGGCGAGGGAGAAGACGGGCTTGCCGTTGAGGACGAGCTTCCTGTAGCCGCCCACGTCCTCGATGCCGATCTTCCGCATGCCGAAGTAGCTGTCGACCGTGTCGGTGGACCGGCCGTCCTTCAGCGTGACGTCGAGGTCGTAGAGGTACGGGTCGTCCGGGCTCCACAGGTGCTGCTCGGCGAGCGGCAGCTTCA
Organism: Streptomyces sp. NPDC014764; assembly: GCF_043082785.1. Lineage (NCBI taxonomy): Bacteria > Bacillati > Actinomycetota > Actinomycetes > Kitasatosporales > Streptomycetaceae > Streptomyces > Streptomyces sp. NPDC014764. Next base: position 263,883 of record NZ_JBIBXY010000005.1, read on the forward strand.
GCTGCTTGTCGGCGGGGCCGGTCACCCTGCCGACGACCTTGCCGCGGTGGTCGCGGGCCACGGCCTCGACGCGTGCCTTCGCGGACGCGCCGGCGGACTCGACGGTCACCGCGAGGGTCTTCGTGTCGATGTCCGGCGTCATGACGACGTTGTCAATGGACGTCTCGGCGACGGGCTCCATCCACACCGTCTGCCAGATGCCGGAGGACTGGGTGTACCAGATGCCGCCCGGACTGGTGGACTGCTTGCCCACCGGCTGGTCGGGGCCACCGGTGTCCGTGACCGCGACGACGATCTCCTGGGGCCCCTTGTCCTTCAGCGCGTCGGTGATGTCGGCGGTGAACGCGTTGTAACCGCCGGTGTGTTCGGCGACCTTCCTGCCGTTGACCCAGACGCGGGCCTGGTGGTCGACGGCGCCGAAGTTCAGCTTGAGCCGGTTCTTTCCGCTCTTGCCGACCTTCCAGTTCTTCGGCACGTCCACCAGCTTGCGGTAGAACATGTGGTCCTCGTGCCGCTCGACCCCGGAGAGCAGCGACTCCGCCGGGAAAGGCACGATGATCTTCTCGTTCAGGTCCCTGCCGAAGACGGGCTGCTCCCCCGCCTTCGCGCCGCTGAACTGCCACGGCCCGTTGAGGTTCTTCCACTGCTTCCGCACCTGCTGGGGCCGCGGGTACTCGGGCAGCGGGTTGTTCTTGTCCACCTTGTCGCCCCACGGGGTGGTGAGGCGGTGGGTGGAGACGTTCTCGGCGTAGCGGGCGATGCGGGGCACGGCTTCGCCGCCGGCGGTGAGGCCGCCCTCGCCGTCGTAGACGACGCGGACCGTCTGGGCCTTCTGGACCGCTTCGGAGAGGGTGACCTGGAGACTGTTCCGGTCGCCGGGGACGGTCTTCACCGACCTGATCGGCAGGGCGGTGGTGTCGGCCTCGACCTTGAGGTGCCCGGCCACCTGCCCGAGGTCACCGACCCGGCCGCCGAAGCGGGCGCGCAGGGTCCGGCCGTCGCGGCCGACGGTCAGCTCGACCGGGTAGACCTCGAAGTCGGCGGGCGGGGTGAACGCCGTCATCGGCACGAGCTGTTTGGGGAGCGTCGGCGTCGACCAGCGCAGGTACATGTTCGACCCGCCGACGTCCTGGAACATCTCGAGGCGGAAGTCGTACTTCTTCCCCGCGGTGAGCCGGACGGCGGCGCTGGTCTGCTCCCGGTCCCAGTCGGGCTCCCAGTGGTCGATGACCGGCTCGCCGTCGATGTGGAGGCGGAAGCCGTTGTCGCCGATGGCGTAGAAGGTGTAGTCGTCGGTCGCCGGGACCTCGATCTGGCCGGTCCAGCGGGCGGTGGTGTGCTCCGTCCGGCCGGTCAGCTCCTCGAAGGTACTGGTGAGGCCGGCGAAGTTGATCTGCGGCTCGAGCTGGGCGCCGCCGAGTTCGGCGAAGTCCCGGGCGCCGGGCGCGGACATGCGGAAGTACTCGCCTCTCAGGCCGTGCACCTGCACGTCGGCGTCCGCGGCGCGGGCGGCCGAGGCTCCGTCGGCCACGGCCGGTGCGGCGGCCGTGGCGGCAGGCGCCAGGGCGCCCGTGGACAGGGCGAGCGCCGTCACGGTCAGCACGGCCCACCATCGGGATCTCGGGCGGGGGTGTCGTCTGGTCATCGAACCTTTCCTCGCGCTGGGTGCATGGGGCCACGGCGGAACGAGGGCGGCCGTCGTCAGTTCCGCCGGGAGTTCTTCCAACGTTGGAAATCCGGTGTGCAGCGGAATGACAACATGCGGTGCGGCGGCTGTCCAGGCTTTGCGCAGAGGTGACTGTGCGTCAACAGAGGTTCGATGTACGGCTGGTGGCCGCCCCCTGGCGAGGAGCGGCCACCGTCCGGGTCAGTCGCCGGCGCCGAACGGACCGCCGGCCGCGAAGGCGTGGGCGGCGAACCGCTTGCCGATGAGCCGGTGGGTGGCCGCGTCCGGGTGCAGCCCGTCGGGCAGCGGGAGTTCGGCGTGGTCCCGCTCCCCGTACAGGAGGCGGCCGTCGAGGAGGTGCAGGTGCGGGTCGTCCTTCGCCCGCGCCTGAACCACCCGTTCCAGTTCCTCGCGTACGGCGTTCAGCGTCAGCTTGCCCTCGGCCCGCTCCTCCGGGTCGCCGGAGGCGACGAACGCCAGCTTCCCCTCGGCGAGCCGGCTGAAGTCGAAGGCCGTGGGGCCGGGCGTGTCCTCGTGCAGGGGGCACAGGATCGGCGAGAGGACCAGCAGCGGCGTGTCGGGGTGGCCGTCGCGGATGGTGTCGAGGAAGCCGTGCACGGCGGGGCCGAGAGCGCGCAGCCGCATCAGGTCGGCGTTGACGAGGTTGATGCCGATCTTGAGGCTGATCAGGTCGGCCGGCGTGTCGCGCATGGTGCGGGCGACGAACGGGTCGAGCAGCGCGCTGCCGCCGAAGCCGAGGTTCACCAGGTCCACGTCCCCCGCGGCCGCGGCGAGCGCGGGCCAGGTGGTGGTCGGGCTCGCGGCGTCGGAGCCGTGGCTGATGGAGCTGCCGTGGTGCAGCCAGGTGCGGCGGCCGGAGGCGGGCGCGGGCTCGACCGGGGCGTCGGTGCGCAGCGCGACGAGCGCGGTGATCTCGTTGTACGGCAACCAGATCTCCACGGTCTTTTCGGTGCCGGGCAGCCCGTCGAAGCGGACGGCGCCCGCCGGTCCCGAGCTCAACTCGGCGCTGCCGGTCGACATGTCGATGGTGACGGTGTTGCCGCCGGTCGCGGACGCCTGCCCGGCGAGCCGCCCGTCGACGAGCAGGTCGTAGGCTCTCGGGGCGGGGCGGGGCGCCGGCGTAGACGCGCTTGGTGGGGACGGTCTCCAGCTCGACGACGGTGGCGCGGGTGCGGAAGACCAGGCGGACGCCGGAGGGCTGGGACTCGGCCATGGCGAGCTGCCCGTCGGCGCACTGGGCGCGCGCCCACGCGGGCAGACGGTGCGGCAGCAGTCCGTCGGGGGTCTCCTCCAGTTCGAGGGCGCCGCGTACGAGCTCGGGGGTGACGGGGGTGGTCATGGTGGGGTGGGAAGCGGAGGGCATGTCCGGGTCCGTCTTTCGGTGAAGTGGGTGGACGTGAGGGGCGTGTCGGCGGTTCAGGAAGCCGGCGGCCAGGTGCGCAGGAGGGTGTCCAGCGCGTCGAGGACGCGGGACCATGTCTCCTCCGTGTCGGGAGCGCTGTGACTGAAGCCACCGCCCATCTCGATGCTGACGTAGCCGTGGAAGACACTGCCGAGCAGACGGACGGCGTGGGTCTGGTCCGGCTCGTCGAGGTGGTAGCCGCGCAGGAGGGCGCGGGTCATCTTCGCGTGCCGTACGCCGGCGCTGGCCGCGGCCGTCTCGGGGTCGAGCCGGAACTGCGCGGCCGCGTACCGGCCGGGGTGCTCACGTGCGTAGTCGCGGTAGACGTTCGCCAGCGCGACGAGGGCGTCCTTGCCCGCCCGTCCGGCCAGTGCGTCGGCGGCGCGGTCGGCGAGTTCCTCCAGGGCGAGGAGCGCGATGCGGGTCTTGAGGTCGTGCGAGTTCCGCACATGGGAGTAGAGGCTCGCCACCTTGACGTCGAAACGCCGGGCGAGCTCCGAGACGGTCACCTGGTCGAAGCCCACCTCGTCGGCGAGGGTCGCGCCTGCTGTCGTCAGGCGTTCGGTGGTGAGTCCTACGCGCGGAACCATGAGCGTCCCTTCCTTTGGCTACAGCCAGTGTGCCGTCACCTAAAGACTTTAGGCAAAAGAAGCAGGGGTGAAGCTGCTCACACGGTGAGTGTGGGACGGCGGGGGCCGGGCGGGCAGTTCCCCGCGCCCCTGCGGGGTGCCTCGGTGATCGGCGTTTTGGCCAACTGGCGCCCCTAGACGACGCCCGGCGTTGAGGGACTCGTACCCGGGCCGCCGCTCGCCGCACGGAGAGGACGTCGTCCGAAACACGTGTGTTCGATACCAGTGGCCGTCTCGTTGAGTCTCGTGCCGTCGCCCTCACCCCTCTGACCAGCAGGGAGAAGTGCCGTGACCCGACAGACCGCTCAGGCCGTACCGCCCCCTCCGCCCGCCGAGATCACCTTCTCCGGCCACCAGTCCGTGAACCCGCTCGCCCAGACCGGCTTCCGTGCCCTGTGCTCCCAGCTCCCCTCGGTGCTGCGGCGGATCTGCGTCATGGCGTGGCGCATCGACCGCCGGGCCGTGGTGCTGCTCCTCGTCTGCCAGCTGGTGACCGGCGTGTCGGCGGCCGCCCTGCTCACCGCGACGGCCCGGGCCATGGGACCGCTGCTGGGGTCCGGCGCGGTCGGCGACCGGCTGCGCGACGCCCTGCCCGCGCTGGCCGTCGTCGGGGCGGCGAGCGCCGTCGCCCGCGGGTCGGTCGCACTGGCCACCTACGCCGAGCGGCGCGTCACTCCGCGGCTGACCACGGAGACCGACTGCGCGCTGGTCGAGGCCGTGTGCCGGGTGGAGGCCGCGGCCTACGCCGTGGACGGTTTCGCCGACCGCCAGGAGGCCGCGGAGATGGGCGTGATGCGCACGCATGTGATGGTGACGGACGCCCAGCGGTTCATGGCGGCGCTCATCAGGATGGTCACGGCCTGCGGCGTCCTGTCGGTGCTCAACCCGCTGATGCTGCCGCTGCTCCTGCTGGCCGTCGCCCCGGCGGGCGCGGGCGCCGTCCTCACCGCACGCGTCGACTACGAGATCCACTACGCGAACATCGCCGACCGCACCGTGCGCGGAATGACGCGCTGGTGGGCGACCACACCGAAGTACGCCGACGAGGTCCGCGCCAACGGCATGACGGACTACATCCTTCACTGGTACCGCGCCCTGTCCGAGCGGGTGGACAGGAGGGCGCTGGCGGCGGCCCCGCGAACCCTGCGGATCGCCCTGCTGGCGTCCCTCGCCGGCGGCGTGTTCCTGGTGCTGACCTGGGTGGCGCTCGCCTGGCTCACGGCCTCCGGCCGCATCGCCCCGAGCGTCGCCGCCACGGCGGTGATCGCCGTGCAGACGACCCTGGCCGCGCTGTCCCAGGTCGTGATGAACGGCGCGGCGGTGTTCCACACCAGCCTGTACCTCGGTGACATGCAGGCGTTCCTCGACGACGCCGCCGCGCGCGCTCCCCGGCGAGGGCCCGTGGAGGTCGCGTCGCCGGTGGAGGAGATCCGCCTGGAGGAGGTGTCCTACCGCTACCCGGGCAAGGAGAAGCCGGCCGTGGACGGCGTGTCGCTCACGCTGCGGCGCGGGGAGATCCTCGCCGTGGTCGGCGTGAACGGGTCCGGGAAGAGCACCCTGACCCGTCTGGTCACCGGCATCCATCTCGCGGACAAGGGCCGGGTCACCTGGGACGGCGTCGACCTCGCCGACGCCGACCCGGCCTCGGTGTGGCGGTGCACGGGCCTGGTGCCGCAGATCTTCGCCCAGTGGCCGCTGCGGGTGCGGGAGAACGTGACACTGGGGCAGCCGCGCGGTGCGGGCGACGACGAGGTGTGGGATGCGGTCGACGCGGTCGGGATGCGGGAGGCCGTGGAGGGACTCTCCGCAGGGCTCCACACGCTGCTGGCCCGGGAGATCTTCGGCGGCGCGGAGCTGTCCGGCGGCCAGTGGCAGCGGCTGGCCTGCTCCCGGGCGCTGTACCGGCGGCCGCCGCTGCTGATCCTCGACGAGCCGACGTCGCAGATGGACCCGCGTGGGGAGCACGGCATCTTCGAGCGGATCAAGGCCATCGCGGGTGACCGCATCACCATCGTGGTCACCCACCGGCTGGAGAACACGAAGATCGCCGACCACATCGTCGTCCTGGAGCGGGGCCGCATCACCGAGCACGGCAGGTACGACGACCTGGTGCACGCGGGAGGCACCTTCGCCGACCTGCTGCGGCTGTCGCAGGACCGCTGAGCCGGGACCGCTGGGAGCGGCCGGTGCGGGGCCGGTCTCCGGGCCGGGTGCGGGGCCTCACGCGGGGCCTCACGCGGGGCCCACTCGGGGCCCACTCGGGTCAGGTGTCCCCGGCGTCCGTCGCGGGCGCGTCCTCGCGCAGGACCGGCGCGCTGCGCACGAGGCGCAGTGCCGTGGTCAGCAGGACGCCCCCGACGACATTGCCGAGGACGGCCCAGCCCAGCCAGACCAGCCAGTCGGCGTACCCGTAGGAGGTGTCGCCGGCGTGCAGGCCGGCGAACGCGATCATGGAGTCCAGGACCGAGTGCCACAGCCCCAGGCCGGCCAGGATGAACGCGGCGGACACCGACGCGGCGATCTTCCCGGTCATGGACTCGGTGCCGTGGTGCATCCTCGTCATCAGGGTGATGACGCCGCCGCCCAGCACGGTGAGGCAGAAGGTGCCCAGGGTGTACCCGCCGTCGACGAATCGCGCCCCCGACTCGGCAGCCGTGGAGTGCAGCTCGGGGAAGGCTTGCATCACGATCCACATGAACACCCATCCGCCGACCAGGTTCATCACCAGGACCGTGACCCACAGCCGCAGCAGGTCGAGCCAGGTGGCAGCCCCGGCGATCACGGTACTGACGGGGACGAGGAAGCCCTCGGTGAACAGTTCGCTGTGACCGAGCAGCAGGGCGATCAGCCCCACGGAGAAGGCCAGTCCGGCCAGAAGGTCGCTGCCGGTCTCGTGCTTGACGAACAGCAGCGTCATGACACCGACGCTCACGTCGATGCCGCCCAGCAGCGCGGTGGCCACCAGTGAGGCCCAGGTGCGGTGCAGACGGGGCCGGCCCTCGGCGACGATCCGTTCGGCGGCCTCGGCGACGCGGTGCTCCCCGGGGCCTTCCATGATCTGGTCGTCAGGCTCCATGGCGGCGCTCCGCGGCCGGGCCCGGGGTCAGTCGTCGAGCAGGGCGGTCGGGGTGTCGGGGAACAGCCGGGTGAGTTCGAGGCCGGGCCTGACCTTGGTGGCGAGGATGAGCAGGCGCAGCGGTTGAGGGGCCAGGTTGGTGACCGTGGTCCTGCGGGCCGGGCCGTCCGACGACTGCTCCTCGAACAGCAGGTGCAGTCCGGCGACGTCCATGAAGCGGGCGTGCTCCAGGTCCCAGACCAGTTCGGTCACACTCGCCGGCAGCCCGGCCGCGGCGGCCCTGAGCAGGGGAAGGGTGTCGTAGTCGATCTCTCCGTGCACGGTGATCCGCGCTGTGGAGCCGTCGATCTCTGTGGTGAAGTGCATGGCGGGCGATCCCCCTTCGAGGGGGTCGTGAGCCCAAAGGCGATGTGCTTCCCCGGAGGGGGCAGCCGACGATGGCGGGATCCGGCTGCCCGGGAAGGGGGCGACGCCCAGAACCCACGAGTCGGCACCATGACGCCGACCAGTCTCGTGTCCTGCCATCATGGCATGGGGAGTCGGCGGGAACATACGATGCCACCATGATCCACCCTTCGGATGATCTGCAGCCACGAGCGTTTCGGCGGGCGATTCTCAGCGGCTCCGACTTCGAGGAGCGGATCGGCTATGCCCGTGCCGTGGTCGACGGCGACCGGGTGCACGTGTCCGGGACGACAGGCTTCGACTACGCGACCATGACGATCGCCGACGACGTCGTGGAGCAGGCCGAGCAGTGCCTGCGCAACATCGGCTCCGCGCTGGCCGAGGCCGGCTGCACGTTCGCCGACGTGGTCCGGGTGCGCTACCTGCTGCCCGACCGGGCGGACTTCGAGCCCTGCTGGCCGGTGCTGCGCCGGTGTTTCGGGGAGGTCCGTCCGGCCGCGACGATGATGGTCTGCGGCCTCGCCGATCCCCGGATGCGGATCGAGATCGAGGTGGACGCCCGGCGCCCGGCCACCGCCGACCGGCCCGCCCGCCCCGTCAGCCCTCCGTCGGGGTGAGCAGCACGAAGTCGGCCTTGAACGGGTCGAGGCACAGGGCCATCCGGCCGACGCCCTCGGCGTCCACGGGGCCCATCTGCACCGTGCCGCCGTTGCCGTTCACCTGGGCGACGGCGGCGTCGCAGTCGGGGACCGCGAAGACCGGGTGCCAGTAGGGGCGCCCTCCGGCCAGGGACAGGGCGTCCTCGCCGACCTCCAGCAGGCCGCCGTGCATCCGCTCCTCACCCTGGCCCGCCGGGGTGATCAGGGTGTACGTGCCCTCGTCGCCCGGCATCGGCATGTCGCTGAACTGCCAGCCGAAGACGTCGCCGTAGAAGCGCCGTGCCCCGGCCGCGTCGCTGGTGTACAGCTCGGTCCAGCACAGGGAGCCTGGTGCGTCGACCAGGTCGACGCCCTTGCTCTCGCCGGGCTGCCACACGGCGAACTGGCCGCCCAGCGGGTCGCTGTACTGGGCCATCCTGCCCCACTGCTCGATGTCCATCGGCGCCACCCGGACGGTGCCGCCGCCTGCCTCGACGGCCCGGGTGGTGGCGTCCACGTCGTCGACCGTGTAGTAGATCATCCAGGCCGGCCGGGCGCCCTCCTCGGTGAGTTTGCCGAGGCCGGCGACCATCTTGCCGTCCTTGCGGAACATGCCGCCCTCGATCTCCTCGCCCATCGGCTCGTAGTCCCAGCCGAGGACAGCGCCGTAGAAGGACGCGGCGGCCGGGACGTCGGGGGTGCCGACGTCGAGCATGCAGGGCGAGCCGTGGACGAAATCAGTGGTGATCACCGCGAGGTCCTTTCGGAGACTCCGTTCGGTCTCAGCGTGCCACCGGGCCGCCCGGCGCGCCCTTCGGCTTCGCCGTCCGGGCGTCCCCGACGGCGAAGCGTCTCGTACGGGGCTCCGCGCCTTTCCGAAGCGGCCTGATGCGGACGCTCGTCGACGAGCGGCTCCACGAAGGTCCGCCGGGCGGGATCCTGATGCGGTCCCGCACGGCGAACGTAGGCGTTCCCGATGGTCCGGCCTGGGCGTGAAGGCCGGGCAGGGCACTGTCATCCCTGCAGGCCGACGCCCAGACGGTCCCGCAGCCCGGCGACCGTGACGCCGTACGTCTCCAGAACCTTCACGCCGTCGGGGCCGGGCTCGAAGACGCCGTGGTCGGTGTAGACACGGCGGACGCAGGCTTGCCCGGTGAGCGGGTAGGTGCACGCGGGGACGAGCTTCGGGGCGCCGTCACGGGTGAACAGCTTCATCATCACCAGCACCTCCTTCGCGCCGACCGCGAGGTCCATCGCGCCGCCCACGGCCGGGATGGCGTCGGGGTCGCCGGTGTGCCAGTTGGCCAGGTCGCCGTGGACGGACACCTGGTAGGCGCCGAGGACGCACACGTCGAGGTGGCCGCCGCGCATCATGGCGAAGGAGTCGGCGTGGTGGAAGTACGCCGCACCGGGCAGCTCGGTGACGGGGACCTTGCCGGCGTTGGTGAGGTCGGTGTCGATGTCGTCGCCGGTCGCCGCCGGACCCATGCCGAGCATGCCGTTCTCGGTGTGCAGGACGATCCCGGCGTCCTGCGGGAGGTGTTCGGCGATGCGGGTCGGCCGGCCGATGCCCAGGTTGACGTAGGAGCCGGCCGGGATGTCGCGGGCGATGCGGGCGGCGAGTTCGTCGGTGGTGAGCGGGGCGCGGTCGGCCCGCTCCGGCAGGGCGGACGTCATCGGCGGGCCCCTCCCACGGTGAGGCGGCGGGCCTCGGCCCGTACCAGTCGGTCGACGAAGATGCCGGGCGTCACCACGGTCTCCGGGTCGATCTCCCCCGGCTGCACGATCTCGGTGACCTGCGCGACGACCGTGGCGGCCGCGGTGGCCATGACGGGGCCGAAGTTCCGGGCGGTCTTGCGGTAGACGAGGTTGCCGGTCGTGTCGGCGCGGTGCGCGGAGATCAGCGCCACGTCGCCCTTGACCGGGTACTCCAGGACATGGGTGCGCCCGTCGATCTCGCGGGTCTCCTTGCCCTCGGCGAGCGGGGTGCCCACGCCGACAGGGCTGTAGAAGGCGCCGATGCCGGCGCCGCCCGCCCGCACCCGCTCGGCGAGGGTGCCCTGCGGGACGACCTCCAACTCGACGCGTCCGGCCCGGTACAGCTCGTCGAAGATGTAGGAGTCGCTCTGCCGGGGGAAGGAGCAGATCACCTTGCGTACCCGTCCCGCCTTGAGCAGCGCGGCCAGGCCCACGTCGCCGTTGCCGGCGTTGTTGGACACCACGGTCAGGTCGCACGCACCCTGCCGGACGAGGGCGTCGACGAGGTCGAACGGCATTCCCGCCAGTCCGAACCCCCCGACCAGCACCGTGGATCCGTCCTCGACGCCTGCCACGGCCTCGTCGGTCGTGGCGGCGATGGTCGTCGTCATCCCTGGCTCACCTCGTCGGTCACGTCTTCCAGGACCACGGCGAGAGCCTGGCCCACGCCGATGCGGACGGCGGTCACGCCCGTGCGTGGCCGCGCGTGCTGACGATCCCCGGGTCGCCGCCCCGGGCGTCCACGCAGGCGAGCGACTGTACCGCGAACGCCTCGTCGAGTTCGACGGCGTGCACCCAGCGTCCGGTGATCCGGCCGGCCCCCTCCCCCGGCGGCGACGTCGACGGGTCGCACGGCACCGCAGAGTCTGAACGCGCGCAGGCACAGGCCCCGTTGAGCACGAAGCGTCGACAACTCCGTGCGCAACGGCGCCTGCGCCGACTCGGCTATCCGTTCTCGCGACCGCGCCCGGTCGCGGGCCGAGGAACCGTCGGACTCCGCCTGTTGGACGCTGTTGGCGATGCGCTCGTGCTCACGTTCGCCGTCGCGGGTCTGAATACCGCGAGCAGCTTGTGGGCGAGTTCGGTGACATTGTCGCCGAACGCCGAGTACAGGCCCTCGTTCTCGCACGGCGTACGCCGTGCGAGGAGCCGGAGGAGCGATCGCGTCGACCGCGGCCTTGGTGATGGGGATGACCTCCGGTCGCAGGGCGGCGATCCGGCGGGCCAGGCTGCCCACGAACGCGTCGAGTTCCCCGGCGGGCAGCGCACGGTCGATCAGGCCGTAGCGTTCCGCGAGTTCCGCGCCCACGAGTTCGGCGCCGAGGATGAGCTCCAGGGCGCGGGCCCGGCCCGCCAGGCACGTCATGGTCACCGTGCCACCGCCTCCGGGGAGGATCCCCATCAGGGACTCAGGCTGCCCCTGCCCCGACTTGCCGATCGCGCCGAAACGCATGTCCAGGGACATGAAAGAACTCGTTGCCCGCGCCGCGAGCGAAGCCCGCGAGCTTGCCTAAGGTGACCTGCGGCAGCGAGCGGACCTCCTCGCTCAGCGCCCGGAGGATGTTCATCCCTTCGGGAATGGTCGCGTCCGGTGCGGCCGCGATCGCTGCGCGGGTGGCTTCGGGCAACGCGTCCGGGTCGGTGAGGTAGGCCATGTCACCGTGCGCGATGAAGAACTCCGGGCCGGCGCTCTCGATAGCGGCGGCCGGGAGGACCCCGGCGACCTGCTGGACCCCGCGTTCGCCGCCTTCTCGGCCCCAGCACGCCGAGGGACGGACGTTCAGCCGTAGAGGACCGACCCGGTGGCGCGGCGGAACGGCCTCGTCACCCCTCGCCGCCCGAGGACTCCGTCCCGCGCGTCGGCCGGTCCAGGGGGTGCACGGCGATGGCGATCTTGCCGCGAGGGCGGCTGCGGCCCTCGCCGATGGAGCCGCCTTCCAGGAGTACGTGTGCCTGCGTGACGTCGGCCAGCGGCAGCACGGCACCGATCACCGGTCGGAGTTTGCCCTGGTCGACCAGCCGGCCGAGAGCCTCCAGCTTCTCCCGGCCGGGACTGACGAAGACGAAATGGTAGGTCGCGTTCACGCCCCACGCTGCGAGCAGGTTCTGGGGTTCGGGGGTGTCCACGATGGACACGACGCGGCCCCGGTCGGCGAGGACCTCCGGGCTGCGGCTGAGAGTGTCCCGGCCCACGGTGTCCAGGACGACGTGGGCTCCGCCCATCGCGCGGATCTGCGGCGCATAGTCACCCGCCGAGAAGTCGATCGCGGTGTCGGCGCCGAGTCCGGCGACGAACTCGTGATCCCGGGTCCGCGCGGTGGTGATCACCTCGGCCCCGAGCGCGGCGGCGATCTGGACGGCAACCGAGCCGACCCCGCCCGCTCCGCCGTGCACCAGGACCCGTTCACCGGCCCGCACCTCGGCGCGTTCGACGAGGGCCTCCCACACCGTCATGCCGACGAGCACGAGGCCGGCTGCCTCGACGTGCGACAAGCCTGCGGGTTTGCGGGCGACCAGCTCCTCGTCGACCACATGGAACTCGGCGTAGGTGCCCTGCCCGGCGAACATCGGCGCCAGGTACCAGACCTCGTCACCCGGCTGAAACCCGTCTGCCCCCGGGCCGGTCTCGACCACCACGCCGGACACGTCGTTGCCGATCACCGCGGGCAACGCGAGCTGGTCCTGGTAGTCGCCCCGCCGGGTCTGCAGATCAAGAGGATTCACGGACGTGGCCATGACGCGCACCAGCACCTGGCCCGGCCCCGGAACGGGCCGCGGCATCTCCCGGGCGGCGAACGCGACTTCCGGGTCACCGAAACGGACAAGTTCCATCACTCGCATCAAAGAGGGCATATGGCCACCGTAAATCGATACATTGCTAAGCGACAATCCATCGCTGCGTTACGATGTGCGCGTGTTCTCGGAGACGGAGTTGCTAGCTGTGTTCCGGGCTCTGTCGAATCCGGCCCGCCGCCAGATGCTGGTGTGGCTCAAGGAGCCGATGAGCTTCCCCGGCCAGAAGCCCGAGGACGTCGAGATCGGCGTCTGCGTGAGCGACATCCAGCGGCGCGCCGGCCTGAGCCAGCCGACCACCTCGCAGTACCTCACGACGCTGCGGCAGGCAGGACTGGTGGTCGCCACCCGGCGAGGCAAGTGGACCTACTACCGCCGCGACGAGGAGAACATAGCCTGCCTCCTGGAGACCCTGCGCGACGTCTTCTAGGCCGACGACACTCTCCAGCCCGAGCCTGAGGACGCCGTGCCGGACGCGCTCCGGTGCGACCGAGGGCAGGCGACGGAGTCGGCGCGCCTCGGCGTCCGGGCCCGGAGACGGCGCGCCGGCCGCCGGACCGTCGGCGGGACCACCTCGGGACGCCCCTGAGCACGTCTCCCCCGCGGCTTCGTCAACCGCACAGGACGTCCGACGGCCTATCGGGCCCTCTCGCCGGAGTGATCAAGGTCGGCCTGGAGGCCGGCGATCAGGGTGTCGACGAGGAAACGGAAGCTCCGCGTTACATCGCGCGGCATCCCGAAGGCGCCGGTGCCCTCGAGAGCGATGAAGCCGTGAAGCGCTGAGCGCAGCGCCCGTGCCGCGTCGACCGCGCGCGCGTCGGGCAGACCGAGGCCTGCGAGGACATCGAGCAGAACCTCCAGCGCCTCTTCACCTGCTTCGCGGTCCTCCTCGTCGTCAGCCGCCGGAGCCGGGACAGCGGCGGCGTAGCGGCCGGGATGTTCCAAGGCCCACTGACGGTAACCGTCGGCGAACGCCCGGACCGCGTCCGGGCCGGAACGCCCCACGGAGTCCCGGGCCAGTGCTGCGGTCAGCCGCTGGCTGCGGCGGGTCAGGACCGACCACGAGGCGGTGAACTACGCGGCGATCGCCCGAGGTGCCGGCATCGAGGCGATCCGTGTCGAGCACCCCGGGGACGTCGTCGACGGACTGAAGCAGGCGCTCACCCATGACGGACCGTTCCTGCTCGACGTGGTGACCGACCTCGACGCGCTGTCGATCCCGCCCCACATCTCGGCCGCCCAGGTCAAGGGATTCGCTTTCGCCGCGGGCCGGACCGTGCTCGACGGAGGCGTCGGGAAGATGATCGATCTGGCCCGCGCCAACCTGCGCAACATCCCCCGCCCCTGAGCAGCGGCGACCGACGGGACAGGGATGCCTGCCCCTGCCCGCCGGCGAGACGTCCGTCGATCCGGGCGCCACGGGACGGCTGGGGACGCAGTCCCGGCGCTGCGGGCGGGCGGGTTCGCGCGGTCGTGCGCGAACCCCCGGCCCCCGCAAGCGGACCCTCGACACTGTTTCCCCGGACCGGTGACGACGGACGGGGGCAGAGACCGTCGTCGTCAGAGGGTGACGACGAGCTTCCCCTGCGTGTGGCCGCCTTCGGCCGCGCGCTGGGCGTCGGGGGTCTCCTCCAGCGAGTAGGTCGCCTGGATGTGAGGGATGTACTTGCCGGAGCTCCCCAGCGCGGCACCCTCGGCGAGCAGCGTCGCGTCGTTCTCCGCGTAGAGGTGTCGCACGCCCAGCTCACCCGCGCGGGCCGCGTCGGCGACCGTCACGACGCGGTCCGCGTCGCCGGCGATGGCCACCAGGTCGGCGAGCGAGCCGGACGCCGCCAGGTCGATCACCGCGTCCACTCCCGCGGGCGCGATGTCGCGGACCCGGTCGGCCAGTCCGTCACCGTAGGCCGTGGGCAGGGCGCCCAACGTGCGCAGATAGTCATGCTTGGCCGGGCTCGACGTGCCGATGACGGTAGCGCCACGAGCCAGCGCCATGGCGATGGCAGCGCCGCCGACCCCGCCGGCAGCGCCCTCGATCAGCAGGGTGCGGCCGGACAGGTCGCCGAGCGCGTCGAGCGCCCGCCCCGCGGTGGCGACGGCGAGCCCGGCCCCGGCGGCCTGCTCCATGGACCACTGCTCCGGCACCGCGGCCCAGGCGCTCAGCACGGCGTACTCCGCGGTGGCGCCGAAGATGCCGCCGAGGCCGAAGACCTTGTCACCCACGGTGACCTGCGAAACACCCTCGCCGACCTCGTCCACCACTCCGGCGGCGTCACGACCGGGGATCGCCGGGAACTCGACGGGGAAGAACGCGCGCACCTCCCCCGAGCGCAGCTTCCAGTCGACGGGATTGACGCTGGCAGCGGCCACCCGGATACGGATCTCGCCCGGTCCGGCGTGCGGCTCCGGGACGTCTTCGATGACGATCACGTCGGCCGGACCGTAGTCGTGGTAGCGGGCAGCACGCATTGATGGCTCCTGGATCAAGGGGTTACTTGCAGCGGAAATTAACGTACAGTCATTTACTTTCCGTGGCAAGTGACTGTACGTTCCTTTCCGATGCAAGGATTTGCTGCTACGATCACGCCCATGACAGCGGACGGCCACCTCCCCCCTACCGAAGCGGCGACGTGGGACTCCATGCTGTCCGTGATCCTGTGGCTCCCGGCGGCCCTGGAAGCGCGACTCAAACGGGACGGCCTCTGCCATCACGAGTTCCTGATCCTGTGGTGCCTGACGCAGCACGGAGACCGCACGCACACCATGGGCTCACTCGCGGAGCTCTCCCGGGTCACCCCGTCACACCTGTCCCGCCTCGCGTCCCGGCTGGAGAAGCAGGGGTGGCTCGTGCGCCGACGGGACCCCTCGGACGCCCGGGTCACCATCGCCTCGCTGACCGAGGCAGGGTCTCGGAAATACGCGGAGACGGCGCCCGGCTACTTCGCGACGCTACGTGAACACCTCTTCGACCGGCTCACCGAGGAGCAGGTGGCCCAGCTCGGCGGAATCAACGCGGTCATCGCCGGCTCCCTCGCTCGCTGAGCGGGGCTCGCCCACCCCCTCCGCGGCCTCGCGTCAGGCCTCGGGTCGCCCTTGGGGTCCGCGGGTGACCAGCCGCCGCCATAGGTGCACTGCCGCCAGAGCCGCCGCCCCGGAGTGCCGGTCGCGAGGTCGCCCCCCCCCTGGCCGGACTCGCGATGCGACGGACCACGACGCCTGCCCTCCCCCGGCAGCATGGACGCCCCGTCGCGACTTATAAGTTGATACATCAACCGCGCGGGCTTAGGGTGAGACGTGGCCCACGGAAAGCCGTCGGGCCGAGTGACGGCAGGCCTGGCAGCGGGCCTACATGGAGGGCACATGACGGTCGAGGTCAGCGACGCTCCCGAGGCGAAGCGCTACGAGGCCCGCGTCGACGGGGAGTCCACGCCTGCGGGCATCGCGCAGTACATCCGAACGCCGGAACTCATCGCGTTCGTGCACACCGAGGTCGAGCCGCGGCACGAGGGCAGAGGCGTCGGGTCCGCGCTGGCCCGCACCGCCCTGGACGAGGCACGCGCGGCGGACCTGCGGGTGCTCGCCACCTGCCCCTTCTTCGCGGGCTGGATCGCCCGGCACCCCGAGTACCAGGACCTGCTGTACCAGTCGCGAAGCACAGTCAGCGACTGAGAAGGCCGTACACGTCGAGAAGGTGAGCCCTTGCGGGCCCCACCGCACCGGTCGCCGGGCCAGTCTCGGCACCGAACCGCTTTCCCACGGCGAGGCCTGGTCGACCGCGTCCGAGCGCTCTCCCCTCATGCCGGCGCCCGGCCTCACCAGGCGCACTGCATGAACTCGCTCCCCTCATCTATCTCTTGCGAGGGGACGTCGGCATGTCGCTCACCGCATGGAGTGAATCGCATCTCCAATGAAGCGACCGCCCGATGAAGGAGGACGAATGAGATCCATGATTCCCGACTACCTGGCCGAGGCGCTGGGAGACGTGGTCACGGATACGTCCGGAGAGACTGCCGGTTACATCCCCGAGCTGGCGACAGCGGACCCCGAGCGGCTCGGGGCCGCCTTCGCCATGGTGGACGGTGAGGTCTACGGTGCCGGCGACATCGACACCGAATTCACGATCCAGTCGATCTCCAAACCGTTCGTGTATGCGCTCGCCCTGTCGGATCGGGGCTTCGACCACGTGCTCGCGAAAGTCGGAGTCGAGCCGTCCGGGGAAGCGTTCAACGAGATCTCCCTCGAAAGCGGCACCGGGCGCCCTCTCAATCCCATGATCAACGCCGGTGCGATCACCGCTCACTCGCTGGCCGGCCCGGAGGACCTCCAGCCCGCTGAGCGCGTCGAACGCATCTCCGAAGGCCTCTCGGCCTTCGCGGGGCGCCGGCTGAAGATGGACGAGTCGGTACATGCCTCGGAGATGGAGCACGCGCACCGCAACCTCGCCATCGCTCACATGCTCGGCAGTCACGGCGTCCTGACTGGCGATGTGCGGGCCGTCGTCGACGGCTACATCCGCCAGTGCTCCCTGATCGTGACCGCGCGGGACCTGGCCGTCATGGCCGCGACATTGGCGAACCGCGGGGTGAATCCGCTGTCGGGCGAGCGGGTGGTGCCGGAACCCGTGGTGCGTCAGGTACTGAGCGTCATGTTCAGCTGTGGAATGTACGACGCGGCCGGTGACTGGGCTACCCAGGTCGGCATTCCGGCCAAGAGCGGGGTGGCCGGGGGGCTTATCGGCGCACTCCCCGGACAGATCGGCATCGCCACGTTCTCACCACGGCTGGACAGCCACGGGAACAGCGTTCGCGGGGTGTCGCTCTTCGAACGGTTCTCCTCGGACATGGGTCTGCACGTGATGGAGGTTCCCGCCGCCGCCCGCGCGGCCTTGCGCACCCATCACGTCGTCGGCAGCGGCCCCGGTGCCCTGCGGGTCCTGCAGTTGCAGGGCGGCTTGGGATTCGCAGGAGCGGAAAGGGTCGTGCGGGAGGTGGTGGGCACCACCCACCCGGAGACCAGGGTGGCCCTTGACCTCACCCGGGTGCACTCGATGGACGACGTCGCTCGACGCGTGCTCCTGGAGGTTGTACGCCGGCTGACGCTCGACGGCCACGAGGTCTACCTCGTCGACCCCGAAGCGGTCATGCCCGATCCCGATCCCGGCGACGGCGGCCGGGTCACGGTCGTGGCCCACCTTGACCAGGCCGTGAGCGCGCCGGGCAGGAGGTCCGATCCCGGGAGCCGTCGCCAGTAGAACACCGCGGGGTGGTGTGGCCGGGTCCCCGTGGCCCGACCACACCTGTGATCCTCACTCCGACGGCGTCAACTCAACGGCTGGATGTGGATGTTGCGGTACCGCACCGCGTTGCCGTGGTCCTGGAGACGGACGGCCGCGGCAGCCGGGCCTTCGGGCGCGCCGCCGCCCGTGGGGCCGTCCACGGCCACGTCGTCGTGGACCTTCCTGCCGTTCCACACCACCGTGATCCGCGCGTCGGACGTCTTGTTCCCCTCGGCGTCGTAGCGCGCGGCGCGGAAGACGATGTCGTACGACTGCCAGGTCTCCGGCGGCCGGGCGGCGTTCACGTCGGGCGCCTTCTTCTGGTAGATCGCGCCCGCCTCGTCGGTGGCGAGGGTGGTGTCGCCGTAGGAGTCCAGGATCTGCACCTCGTAGCGGTCCTGGAGGTAGACGCCGCTGTTGGCGCGGTCCTGGCCGGTGACGTCCGGGGGCAGCTTCGGCAGCCGGTACTCCAGGTGCAGCCGGAAGTCGTCGTAGCTGTCCTTGGTGCGGATGTCACCGCAGCAGACCTCGGCCGCCCCACCGTCGAGCGGCCACTCCACGGGGCGTCCGTCGGTGTGCTGCCAGCGGCCGAGGTTCCGGCCGTCGAACAGGGTGACCGGGGCGCCGTGCCGGTCGACGGTGACGAGGTCCAGGTTGACGTGCCCGGTGTCGCCCTCGTCGACCCGGTAGGCGACGCTGTTGTGCCCGGCGCGCAGCCGTACCGTCTCCCGCTGCGTGGACCAGGTGTCCCAGTCGCCGGTGCTGCGCAGCTCGGTCTGCTTGATCTTGCGTCCGTTGACGTACAGGGAGACCGACTTGGTGCCCTGGAAGGGGTTCGGGCCGTTGGAGTAGCGCAGACCCACGTCGTAGGAGCCTGCGCGGTCCACCGTGACGTCGAAGGTGGTGGCGGCGCCCTGGGTGCCGTACCGGTCGACGAAGCCGCTGCCCGAATAGCCGCGGTGGTCGGTGTTGATGCCGGCGGCCCCGGTGAGGGTGGCCTCCTCCGCCTCGTACACCGGGCCGGGTGCGGGCTGGGCGCCCGGGAGGGCGTTGAGGGTGTACCACGCCTCGGTGCTCCACAGGGTCTCGCCGGACGCGGAGCTGAACGGGCGCGGAGAGCGCAGGTGCACCACTCGCCCCGGCTTGAGTCCGTCGATCGTCAGGGTGACCTTCCTGCGGTCCGCGGACAGCTTCGCGGAGGTCACCGCCAGGGTCTCCTCGGCGATCTTGGGACCTCCGTAGTCACGGGTGGGGGTGTAGCGCCACTGCTCGGCCCGGTAGTGGCTCAGCAGGTCCTCGGCGGTCTCCTGCGACAAGGGCTGGGTGTACTCCAGCTCGAAGCCGCCCTTGCGTACCCGCATGGCCTGGATGTCGAAGGTGTTGCCGCCGTTGGGCGTCAGCTTCTGCAGGCCGAACCTCAGTTTGCCCTCCTGGCCCCAGTTGCCGTCGGCGCCCAGACCGCCCACGTAGATCGCGCCGTCGGGGCCCATGCTGACGCGGTTCACGCCCGCTTCGAGTCCCTGGGTGAAGCGGAACACCGCGCCCTGGTACTGGCCCTTGACCTTCTCCAGGTAGGCGCGCTGGAGCCCGCCGTAGGTGACGTCACCGAACAGCATCTGCCCCTTGAAGCGTCCCTTGGTCAAGTACAGCGGCGTGCTGGGCGAGTTGGCGATCTCGTTCTGCGGCAGCCACAGCACCGGCTGCGTCACCGGCTCCTCGTCGAAGGGTCCGGCGGGGTTGGTGTAGTGGTTGAAGAAGCGGCCCTGCTCGATCCGGACCAGCTTGGAAGCGGGCAGCCAGCCGCCCTGGTTGTCGGTGACGAACATGCCGCCGCCCGGTCCCCAGCCGATGCCGTTGGGCGTGCGGAGCCCTCCGGCCACATAACTGACCTTCCCCGTCTTCTTGTTCACCTTCACGGTGACGCCCCGGCCGGGGGCGGGCTGCGGGTCGGTGGTGGCGCCGCCGTAGTCGATGGC
The DNA here is from genome assembly GCF_043082785.1 of Streptomyces sp. NPDC014764. NCBI lineage: Bacteria > Bacillati > Actinomycetota > Actinomycetes > Kitasatosporales > Streptomycetaceae > Streptomyces > Streptomyces sp. NPDC014764. The sequence continues at coordinate 283,519 of NZ_JBIBXY010000005.1, forward strand.
GACGGACAGGTTCAGATAGAAGTGGCCCTTGTCGTAGAGGAGGCCGAAGGCGAACTCGTGGAAGTTGCCGCCGTACGGCCACGTGGCGACGGTCCGGGACCGGTCTAGGGAGCCGTCGCCGTCACCGTCACGCAGTTCGGTCAGCTCGTGCTTCTGCGAGACGTAGACGGCGCCGTCGACGACTTTCAGGCCCATCGGCTCCTTGAGCCCGCCGGCGATCTTCGTGGCCGTCACCTTGTCGGGTCCCGTGGAGCCGGTGGCGTGGTCGAGGGCGTAGATCTCACCGGCCGTGTTGTCGGTGCCGCCCCAGGTGCTCACGAGCAGCCGGCCGTCGGGCAGCCAGTCCATGCCCGTGACCTGCGGCTCGAACCCCTCGGGGCGCAGGTCGGTGAGCGTGTGGTCGGGACGTACGGCGTTCAGCGGCAGGCCGTCGCCGGGCGAGTCGGCGATGCCCTCGCACTCCTTGCGGCCCGGCGCGGTCACCCGGACCACCCCGGCATCCGTGCTCAGCACCTGGTTCGGCACCGTCTCGAAGGCGTCTGCGCCCGGCGGCCGCCAGGCCAGGGTGAGCTGCTGGCCGCCGCCGCGCTCGAAGTGGTCGATGCGCAACGCGTGCATGCCCTCGGTGAGTTCGACGGTGCCGTCCCTGGGCTCGGCGCCGTGCAGCCCGTCGTGGTCGATCACCACCTGGTCGTCGATCAGCAGCCGTGAGCCGTCGTCGCTGGTCAGCCGGAAGGTGTACGTGCCGGCGGCCGGCGCGTGGACGTTGCCGGTGACCTGGCTGACGAAGTTGTCGGCGAACCCGCCGAAGTCGTCGGTCGAGCTGAAGTCGACGACCGGGGCCAGCCGGTCGACGTTCGGGGTCTGGCCGGGCTTGAGGGTGCAGATCTTCTCGAGCGGGACCTGTACGTCGAACACGCGGAGTGTGACTCCCGGTTCCTGGGGCGGCACGTCGGCGTGCGCCGCGGAGCCCGGGCGGGCCGAGGCCAGGGGCGACCCCCATACGCCGCCGGCCAGGAAGGCGCCGACGAGCAGGCCGGTGAGAGATCTTCGGACATGCCTGAACAGCCGTGCGTCCATGCTGCTGCCTCCTGCTGGGTCGACCGGAGGGCCGGACAACTCCGGTGCGGAACAAGCGTTTTCGCGAGTACGCCAACGGTTGCGCCGACACGCTAGGAGACTTCCGCTCAACTCGTCCATACTTTGTACTCGACGAGTTCAAAGTTCGTCGCGCGGAACGCGCGGACAACGAGAAGGCGGGTCCCCGGAGTTACGGGGACCCGCCTCGGTGCGTCTGAGGTCAGGGCTTGCGGGCCAGGCCGCCGTGCTCGGCGATGACCTGCGGCTCGGGCGCGTCCTCCTCCGGACGCCACTGCTGCACGGACACGACACCCGGCTCGACCAGTTCCAGGCCGTCGAAGAAGGAGGTGATCTCCTCCACCGTCCGCAGGTTGTACGGCACCGCGCCGCTGGAGTTGTATCCGTCCTGCGCCCGCTCGAAGACCGGGTCGACGCCGCGCGAGCCGTCGTTGACCGACAGGAAGCTGCCCGACGGGAGGGCCGCCATCAGCCGGTCGACGACCGAGCGCGCCTCGTCGTAGTCGGCGATGTGGCCGAGGATGTTGCTGAGGATCAGCGCGGTGGGACGCGAGAAGTCAAGGGTGTCGCTCGCGGCCTTCAGGATGCGTTCCGGCTCCAGGACGTTCGCGTCGACGTACGCCGTGGCGCCCTCCGGCGTGGAGTAGAGCAGCGCGCGGGCGTGGGCGAGGACCATCGGGTCGTTGTCGACGTAGACGATCCGGGACTCCGGGGCGATCCGCTGGGCGACCTGGTGGGTGTTGTCGGCCGTCGGCAGGCCGGTGCCGATGTCGAGGAACTGGCGGATGCCCTGCTCACCGGCCAGGTAGGTGATGTTGCGGCGCAGGAATGCGCGGCTGCTGCGGGCGATGGTGACGATGCCGGGGAAGACGCCGGTGTAGGCGTCGCCGGCCTCCTCGTCGACGGGGTAGTTGTCCTTCCCTCCCAGCCAGTAGTTCCAGATGCGGGCCGAGTGAGGCACCGAGGTGTCGATCTTCTGCTGGGGGGATCCGGGTGCCGTCGCAGGGTCGGTCATGAGTGCCGTCCGTGGTGTTCAGAGAGCTGTTGTCGCCGCTCAATCTACGGTCCCACAGCTCGCCTGCGCAGGCTTGTTCGAAGGCCCGCCGGATGTTCGTGCGGGGTCGCCGTCACGCTGGACGGCGACCCCGCTGTTGGCATATGCCCAAGGCATGGCCCGTCCGTTGATCGGACGCGGACCAGACGTCGGTCAGGCGAGTTCGACCAGGAGGTCGCCGCCCTCCACCTGCTGGATGCGGTTGATCGCGAGCCGGGACACCGTGCCGGACTTCGGGGCGGTGATGGCCGCCTCCATCTTCATCGCCTCGATGGTCGCCACGGTGGCGCCCGCCTCCACCTGGTCCCCCTCGGCGACCGCGAGGGTCACCACGCCCGCGAAGGGCGCCGCCACGTGGCCCGGGTCGGTGCGGTCGGCCTTCTCGGTGACCGGCACGTCGGAGGCCGCGGCACGGTCGCGCACCTGGATCGGCCGCAGCTGGCCGTTCAGGGTGGCCATCACCGTGCGCATGCCGCGCTCGTCCGCGTCACCGATCGCCTGCAGCTCGATCAGCAGCCGGACACCGGGGTCGAGGTCGACGCCGTACTCCTTGCCCGGGCGCAGCCCGTAGAAGAAGTCCTTGCTGTCCAGGACGCTCGTGTCGCCGAACGACTGGCGGTGCGTCTCGAACTCGCGCGTCGGGGCGGGGAACAGCAGCCGGTTGAGGGTCGGGCGCCGGTCCTTGGCCAGACCCTCGCGGTCCTCGGCGGACAGCTCCGGCGCCGGCTTGGGCTCCCCGCGCCCGCGCAGCGCCTTCGTACGGAAGGGCTCCGGCCAGCCGCCGGGCGGGGTGCCCAGCTCGCCGCGCAGGAAGCCGACGACCGAGTCGGGGATGTCGAAGCGGTCCGGGTTCTCCTCGAACTCACGCGGGTCCACTCCCGCGCCCACCAGGTGCAGGGCGAGGTCGCCGACCACCTTGGACGACGGGGTGACCTTCACCAGGTGCCCCAGCATCCGGTCGGCGGCCGCGTACATCGCCTCGATGTCCTCGAACCGGTCGCCGAGGCCCAGCGCGATCGCCTGCGTGCGCAGGTTGGAGAGCTGGCCGCCGGGGATCTCGTGGTGGTAGACGCGCCCGGTCGGGGAGGCCAGACCGGCCTCGAACGGCGCGTAGACCTTGCGGACGCTCTCCCAGTACGGCTCCAGGTCACCGACCGCCTGGAGACTCAGCCCGGTGGGCCGCTCGGAGTGGTCGGTGGCGGCGACCAGCGCCGACAGGGAGGGCTGCGAGGTGGTGCCGGCCATGGAGGCCACCGCGCCGTCCACCGCGTCCGCGCCCGCCTGGATCGCGGCGAGGTAGGTGGCGAGCTGACCGCCCGCGGTGTCGTGGGTGTGCAGGTGGACGGGCAGGTCGAACTCGCGGCGCAGCGCCGACACCAGCGTCGCCGCCGCGGGCGCCCGCAGCAGGCCCGCCATGTCCTTGACGGCCAGGACGTGGGCGCCGGCCTCGACGATCTGCTCGGCGAGGCGCAGGTAGTAGTCCAGCGTGTAGAGCCGCTCGGAGGGGTCGGACAGGTCGGCGGTGTAGCAGAGGGCCACCTCCGCCACGGACGTGCCGGTCGCGCGGACGGCGTCGATGGCGGGCCGCATCTGGGAGACGTCGTTGAGCGCGTCGAAGATGCGGAAGACGTCGACGCCGGTGGCCGCTGCCTCCTGCACGAAGGCGTCGGTCACCTCCGTCGGGTACGGCGTGTAGCCGACGGTGTTGCGGCCGCGCAGCAGCATCTGGAGGCAGATGTTCGGCACGGCCTCGCGCAGGGCGGCGAGCCGCTCCCACGGGTCCTCGGCGAGGAAGCGCAGAGCGACGTCGTAGGTGGCGCCGCCCCAGCACTCCAGGGACAGCAGCTCGGGCAGGGTGTGCGCGACCACCGGGGCGACGGCGAGCAGGTCCTTGGTGCGGACCCGGGTCGCGAGCAGCGACTGGTGGGCGTCGCGGAAGGTGGTGTCGGTGACGCCGGTGGTCGGCGACTCGCGCAGCCAGCGGGCGAAGCCCTCGGGGCCCAGCTCGGCGAGGCGCTGCCGGGAGCCGGCCGGCGGCTCCCCCGCGGGCGTCTCGGGCAGCTTGGTCAGCGGGTCGACCAGCTCCGGCCGCTCGCCGTGCGGCTTGTTCACGGTGACGTCGGCGAGGTAGGTGAGCAGCTTGGTGCCGCGGTCGGCGGAGTGGCGCGCGGTGAGCAGCTGCGGGCGCTGCTCGATGAACGAGGTGGTGACCCGCCCGGCCTGGAAGTCGGGGTCGTCCAGCACCGCCTGGAGGAAGGGGATGTTGGTGGCGACGCCGCGGATGCGGAACTCGGCGACGGCGCGCCGGGCGCGGCCCACGGCGGTGGCGAAGTCACGGCCCCGGCAGGTGAGTTTGACCAGCATGGAGTCGAAGTGGGCGCTGATCTCCGTGCCCGCGTGGGTGGTTCCGCCGTCGAGGCGGATGCCGGAGCCGCCGGGCGATCGGTACGCGCTGATGCGGCCGGTGTCCGGGCGGAAGCCGTTGGCCGGGTCCTCGGTGGTGATGCGGCACTGCAGGGCCGCGCCGCGCAGGGTGACCGACTCCTGCGACAGTCCGAGGTCGGCGAGCGACTCGCCGCCGGCGATGCGGAGCTGCGCCTGGACGAGGTCGACGTCGGTGACCTCCTCGGTGACCGTGTGCTCGACCTGGATGCGCGGGTTCATCTCGATGAAGACGTGACGGCCGTCGCGGTCGAGGAGGAACTCCACGGTGCCGGCGTTGCGGTAGCCGATGTGCCGGGCGAACTTCACGGCGTCGGCGCAGATCCGGTCGCGCAGCTCCGGGTCGAGGTTGGGCGCGGGGGCGAGCTCGATCACCTTCTGGTGGCGGCGCTGCACGGAGCAGTCCCGTTCGAAGAGGTGGATGACGTTGCCCTGCCCGTCGGCGAGGATCTGCACCTCGATGTGGCGGGGCTCCACGACGGCCTTCTCCAGGAACACCGTGGGGTCGCCGAACGCGGAGGCGGCCTCCCGGGACGCGGCCTCGACGGCCTCCCGCAGCTGGGCGGGGTCCTCCACCCGGCGCATGCCTCGTCCGCCGCCTCCCGCGACGGCCTTCACGAACACGGGGAAGCCGATCTCGTCGGCGGCGCGCACGAGTTCGTCGATGTCGGTGGAGGGCGCGGAGGAGCCGAGGACGGGCACGCCCGCCTCCCGGGCCGCGGCCACGGCGCGCGCCTTGTTGCCGGTCAGCTCCAGGATGCGGGCGTCGGGCCCGACGAAGGTGATGCCGGCGTCCGCGCAGGCCTTGGCCAGCTCGGGATTCTCCGACAGGAATCCGTAGCCCGGGTAGACGGCGTCGGCGCCGGCCCTGCGCGCCGCGCGCACGATCTCCTCGACGGACAGATAGGCCCGGACCGGGTGTCCCGGTTCGCCGATCTCGTAGGCCTCGTCGGCCTTCAGACGGTGCAGCGAGTTGCGGTCCTCGTACGGGAAGACGGCAACGGTGCGCGCACCGAGTTCGTAGCCCGCGCGGAACGCCCGGATCGCGATCTCGCCGCGGTTGGCGACGAGCACCTTGCGGAACATGGTCGATCCCTTCAGCCTGCCGGTGACGATCACCATCGTGTCCGCGGCGAGGGCGGTACGCCATGTGAGCCGGGCCACTCGCTCCGGCGCGCCGGGGACATGGGCCGACATACCGGGACGTACGGGGGCCACAGAGGAACCGTTTCCCCTGTGGCCCCTGCGCCCGGGGGGCGCGGGCGTGCGTGCCCTCTGCTACTCGGTGACCTTGAGCAGCTTGTTCGGCGTCCCGGTGCTCGGGTTGCCGATCGCGTCGGCGGTGGCCCCGTCGGTCAGCGCGGCGGCGACGGCGGCCGGGTCGGCGTCGGGGTGGCCGGCCAGGTAGACGGCGGCGGCGCCGGCCACGTGCGGGGAGGCCATCGAGGTGCCGGAGATGGTCTTGGTGCCGGTGTCGCTGTCGTTCCAGGCCGAGGTGATGTCGGAACCGGGCGCGTAGAGGTCGACGGACTCGCCGAAGTTCGAGAAGTCCGACTGGGCGTCGTCCTCGGTGCTGGAGGCGACGGTGAGCGCCTCCGGCACACGGGCGGGCGAGCCCTGGCCTGCGTCGGCGGACTCGTTGCCGGCGGCGACCGCGAAGGTGACGCCCGAGGCTATGGCCTTCTGCACGGCCGCGTCGAGCGCCGGGTCGGCGGCGCCGCCCAGGCTCATGTTGGCGACCGACGGGCCCTCGTGGTTCTCGGTGACCCAGTCGATGCCGGCGACGACCTGCTCGGTCGTTCCGGAGCCGTTGTCGTCCAGGACTCTCACGGCGATCACCTTGGCCTTCTTGGCCACGCCGTGGTCGGCGCCCGCGATGGTGGCGGCGACGTGCGTGCCGTGGCCGTTGCCGTCGTCGGCGCTGTCGTCGTTGTCGACGGCGTCGTAGCCGTGGCTGGCGCGGCCCTCGAAGTCCTCGTGCGTGATCCGCACACCGGTGTCGATGACGTACGCGGTGACGCCCTCGCCCGCCTGGTCGGGGTAGGTGTACTTGCTGTCGCCCGCGGTGTCCTGCTGGTCGATGCGGTCCAGGCCCCAGGAGGGCGGGTCGTCCTGCGTCGCGGTGGTGCGGTAGGTGCGGTTGGCGACGACGGCGCCGACGGCCGGGTCGGCCGCGAGGCGCTTCGCCTCGGTCGCACTGAGTCCGTCGGCGGAGAAGCCCTCCAGGGCCGCGCCGTACGACCGGTTGAGCTTGCCGCCGTACTCCTGGGCCAGTTCCTTCTTGCCGGCGGACGTCGTCTCCTCGTCGAGGAGGACGATGTAGCTGCCCTTGACGGCGCCTGCGGCGCCGAGGCCGTAGACCGTGCCCTCGGCGGGCTGGGCCTGGGCGGACGATGCCCCGAGCAGGGCTGCCGTGCTCGCGGCGGTCACCGCGCAGGCGGCGGCGGTGACTTTCAGTGCGACGGTGCGCATCCGTTGCGTCATGGAGAGGGGTCTCCTCGTCAGGGTGGTGTGGGGGGTTGACCTCCGGCGTGACGAGACGCGGAGGCTGACGAGAAGACTGACGATCTGTCGCGTTCAGATCAATGGTGTCCGGGAGCGGCGGACGCCGTGGCGCGGCCGATCTCCACAACGTCCGCCCAAGTCGGAGCCAACCGATCCGCGAAACCCGAGCTGAGCGGGGTGCTTGAACGCGCCAACCAGCGCGTGGGCGAGATTCGTGACCATCCCGTCACCCGACCCTCACGGGAAGGGCGTTTCGTACCCATGGGTAACGGAACGGTCGTTCGGTACGGGGTGTTCGATCAGCGGAACAGGGCGGCGCACCGCCGGGCCCAGTCGTCCCGGTGTGGTGGGGACAGCGGTGCGTCGAACTGGAACGGCCGCACCGGCGCCACCAAGCCGAAGGTGCTGATCCAGCGGCTGCGGCAGCTGGAGCGGGACGGACTGGTGGTCCGCACCTACGACCCCGAGGTGCCGCCCCGGGTGGAGTACGAGATCGGCGTGCCGGGCCTCAGCCTGGCGCCGCTCTTCGCGCACCTGACGGAGTGGGGTGCGGCCCATCTGGGCCGGGTCGAGGAGGCACGGCGGGCGTACGACGCGGACCCGGCCCGAGGGTGAGGCACGGGCGAGGCGCCGGTGAGGCGCGGCCGGCGGGGCGTCAGGCCTGGCCGGTCTCGAAGCGGCTGATGCGGCCGTCGTCGTCGACGGTGAACGACCAGGTGGTGCGCATCTCGCCGTAGGTGTCGTTGCTGTAGCGGGCGATGATGCGGCGGCCGCCGGCGGACTCGTTCTCGACCTCCATATGACCGCGGGAGGAGAAGATCTCCCGGTCGGTCCAGTCGGCCAGGTCCCGTTCCGTGCCGTCGTCCGCCATGGTGGCGCCCGGCGCCAGCAGGGCCATGAAGCCCTCCCGGTCGTGGTTGTTGACGGCCGTGACGAAGGCGCGGACGGCCGGGTCGCTGAGGCGGGTGATCTGAATGGTCATGCCTGCAAGGGTCGTGCCGGTGCGGGACCCCCGCCACCCGTGTCACCCGTTCGGCGACGGCGACGGGCCGCGTCCGCGACGGCGGTGCGACGGTGGTCGGACCGGACCACCGTTCACGGGGAGACGACGTGACCTGTTACGACCGGCGTGACCTGGGACTGCTGCTGCTCCGGCTGGGAACCGGCGGGGTGCTCGCGGCGCACGGCACGCAGAAGCTGTTCGGCTGGTTCGGCGGTGGCGGCATCGAGGGCACCGGCCAGTTCATGGAGTCCATCGGCTACGCGCCCGGCAAGGTCAGCGCCACCGCGGCCGGAGTCGCGGAGACCGGCGGCGGGCTGCTGCTGGCACTGGGCCTCGCCACACCGGCGGCGGGCGCGGCCGCCGCCGGGGCGATGGCGGGCGCGTCGGCGGTGCACGCGCCCAACGGCTTCTACAACCAGGAGGGCGGCTTCGAGTACGCGGCGTCGCTGGGACTGACGGCGGCGGGGCTGGCCGTCTCGGGGCCCGGACGGCTCTCCCTCGACCATCTGCTCGGCCATACCGTCGACCGGGGCTGGATGGTCCCTGCGGCCCTCGGGGTGACGGCGGCGGTCACGGCGATCGCGGTGGGGACGCGGAGCCGGCGGCTGCGGAAGGCCCGGGAGGGGCAGCAGGGGACGCTGTTCGAGTAGGGGCTCGAGCAACGGGTGTTGCTCCCCGGCCCTAAGGGGTTTGACGGCGGACGTTTTCCAGGAAGTGGAGGACTGCTGCCACCCGGCGGTCCGTGCGGTCCGTGGGGGGCAGGTCGAGCTTGGCGAAGATGTTGCGGATGTGCTTGTGCACGGCGCCGTCGCTGACCACGAGGCGTTCCGCGATGGCCGCGTTGCCCAGGCCCTCCGCCATCAGCGCGAGCACGTCCCGCTCGCGAGGGCTGAGCCGCTCCAGGCGGGTGTCCGGTCTGGAGCGGGTGAGCAGTTGGGCGACGACCTCCGGGTCGATGGCGGTGCCGCCGTCCGCCACCCGGTGCAGCGCCTCCAGGAACTCCTCGACCCTCCCCACCCGCTCCTTCAGCAGATAGCCGAGCCGCGCACTGCCCTGCGCGAGCAGATCGGTGGCGAAGGCCTGCTCGACGTACGCGGACAGCACGAGCACCGCGAGTCCGGGCAGGCGCCGCCGCGCCTCCACGGCGGCGGTGATGCCCTCGTCGGTGTGCGTGGGCGGCATCCGTACGTCGACGATGGCGACGTCCGGGCGTTCCGCGTCGACGGCGTCGAGGAACGCGGCGGGGTCCTCCGCCGTCGCCACCACGTCCAGGGACTCGGCGCGCAGCAGCAGCGCCAGCCCCTCGCGCAGCAGGGCGTCGTCCTCGGCGATCACGATCCGCATGGCAGGGTCACCTTCAGGGTGGTGGGGCCGCCGGGAGGGCTGGCCAGTTCCAGTGTTCCGTCGTGGGCCTCGACGCGGCGCCGGATGCCGGTGAGGCCGGTGCCGCCGTGCTCGTCGGCGCCGCCGTGGCCGTCGTCGCGGACCTCCACGTGCAGCAGCCCGCCGGCCGTGCGGACGGCGACCCGTGCCTCGCTCGCGCCGCTGTGCCGCGCGATGTTGGTGAGGGCCTCGGCGACCGCGAAGTACGCGTTCGCCTCGACCGCCGCCGGGCACCGCCCGGGGATGTCGGCGTCGACGCGGCACGGCACCGGGCAGCCGGCCGCGAGCGCGGTGAGGGCGTCGGGCAGGCTGCGGTCGGCGAGGACCGGCGGGAGGATGCTGCGGACGACCGCCCGCAGTTCGGTGAGCGCCTGCTCTGCGGCATCCTGGGCGCGGTCCAGGACGGCCGCGGCCTCCTCCGGGTCGCGGGCGAGGGCGCGCCGGGCGGCTCCGAGCAGGACGGTGACGGCGACGATGCGGTTCTGCGTGCCGTCGTGCAACGCCCGTTCCACGCGGCGGAGTTCGGTGACGTGGGCGTCCAGGGCGGCGGCGCGGGTGGCAGTCAGCTCCGCGACCCGCAGGACGAGGTCGGTGCCGGGGTCGGGGCTGAGCAGACGGCGTCCGGGCCAGGCCTGGAGCCGGGCGAGGACGGGCGCGCACAGGACGATGACGCCGACGAGGGCCACGCCGATGCCGCTGACCGCCATGGCCCCGGGCCAGTCGCGCACGGTCCACCAGCCCACGGCGGAGGTGGACTCGCTCTCCGGCAGGGCGCTCCAGTACAGCGGGAAGGTGAGGTCGTGGGCGGCGCTCAGCGGCAGCGTCGCCCCGACCAGACCGAGGAACAGGCCGAGGAACGCGTGCGTGACCACCCACCGGGCCTCGCGGCGGACGCCGCGGTCGCCGAGCATCGCCCGCAGCCCGTCCGGCGGCGGCGCCGGGCCGACGATCTCCGGACCCCAGCGGGACAGCCTGCCGCGCTCCCGGTCGGCGACCGCGCGCACCGCGTGCAGGGCGGACGGCAACAGCCGGAGTCCCACGCCGACGAGGCAGGCCGCCACGGTGAGGGCCAGCCACAGCGTGGCGAGCAGGGCGAGCAGGGCGGTGCCCAGTCCCCCGATCAGGTGCTCCAGCGCGTCCAGCGCGTTCCGGGCACGAACGGCCACGCCCTGACGCCGCCCCGGCCGTCCGTTCGCCGGGCGGTCCTGGCTCACCACCATCCGCACCTCCCCGCCACGGAGGATAGAACGCGGCGCACTCAGCCTGCTCGGCCGTCCGCTGTACGGAAGTCCGGGAGCAGCGGCGGGGACGGGGGCGATGGACCGGGTGCGGGCACGGGAGCGGGCGCGAGGGCGGGCGGGGGTGGGCGCGCCCACCCCCGGACCGGCGAGCGCGCCGAACCCGCCGGCGCCTCCGCCACGCTCGACCCCTCTCACTCCCGCACGCCCATCCCCTCGACCGGTGCCGTTCGCAGGATGTGGGACACCGGGACCATCGTGGCGAGCAGTGCCAGCGCCGCCGTGCCGCCGAGAAGCACCGCCCAGCCCGCGCCCGGGACATGGGGCACTGGGGCCCCGGTGACCGCTCGGACGATCGTCGTGAGGGTGACCGCCGCGATCGCCGCGCCGATCAGGAGCGAGACGCCCAGCAGGCCCGCCTGTTCGGCGTGGACCATCCGCCTGACCTGGCCCCGGGTGACGCCGACCAGGCGGAGCAGGGACAGTTCACGGGTGCGGGCCAGTGCGGCCATGGCCAGGGTGTTGGCGGCGGCGAGGACGGCGTAACCGACCAGGACGGCCACGAGCATCTTGTTGAGCCAGCCGCTCACCGCCACGTCCTCGGCGAGTTCGCCGGTCAGGCGGGCGGTGTCCGTCACCTGGCCGCCCGGGTGACGCCGGGCCACCTCGGCGAGGGCGTCCTCCGCACCGAAGTCCGGGGCGGTCCGGATCAGTACCCGGTCGTCGAGACCGGTGACGGTGTGGCCGTCGAGGGTGCTCCGGTGCAGGGTGACGTCGCCGAAGCCCCAGCCGCGCTCGTACAGGGCGACGACGCGCAGGGTGACGGGTGTGCCGTCGCCGAGCCACAGACGGGCCTTGTCCCCCAGCCGCCAGCCGGCGGCGCCCGCGCGGGCCGTGGAGACGGCGACGGTGCCTTCCCGGAGGGCACCGAGGCTGCCGGAACGGACCTTCAGGTCCAGGGTGCGGTCCACGCCCAGGGGGTCGATGCCCTGCGCGGGGACGGTCTGCGGTTCGAGCCGGTCGGGCACGACGACGGAGGTGCGGCGGACGCCGGTCGCGGCGACGACCCCGGGGACGCGGCGCGCCTCGGCCGCGGCGGAGGCGGGCAGTCCGGCGGCGGAGGTCAGCGCGTACTGGGCGAGGACGCCCTCACGGCCCTGCACCACGGTCTGCCGTTCCAGGTTGTCCTGGAGGAACCACACCGTGCCGCCGAGCCCCACGGACAGCACGAGCGCGGTGAGCACGGCGACCGTCCCGCGGGCGTTGGCGCGCAGGTTGGCTGCGGCGAGGTAGCCGCTGTCGCCCCACACGGTGCGCAGCACGGGTCCGATCAGCCGGGCCGCCGCCTGATTGATCCAGGGCGCGAGCAGGGCGACGCCCAGGACGAACAGGTAGAGCATTCCCATGGCGGCGCCCAGCGCGGTCTGCCCGTCGGTGGCGCCGGTGAGCCCGGTCAGGGAGAGCGCTCCGGCCACGCAGGCCAGTCCGCAGACCAGGCGCACCCTGCCGCCGGTGGCGGGTTCCACGGCCGCCTCGCCGAGTGCCTCGGTGGGCCGGATGCGGGTGACGCGCAGCGCGGCGATCCAGGCGGAGAGCAGGGCGACGGCGGCGACGATGACGACGACGGCCGCGGCGGACAGGGCGCCGCCCTGGACGGTGAAGGCGTCCGGGAGGAAGCCCCGGGCGACGAGCGCGTCGCGGACCTGGCGGGTGGCGAGCAGTCCGGCGGGGACGCCCACGGCGCCGGCGACCAGGGCGAGCAGCCCGACCTCGGCGAGGAGCATCGACCGCACCTGGCCTGGGGTGGCCGCGACGGCGCGCAGCAGGGCGAGGTCGCGGCGCCGGTGCCGTACGGACAGCCCCACCGTGCCGGCGACGACGAAGCCGACGATGGCGGCCGCGTACCCGGCGAAGGCGGCCCCGGCGCCGAGGGCGAGCGAGCGGGCGGCGGCGCTCTCGGGCTCGGCGGCGAGCCCGCGGTCGTCGCCGGTGTAGGCGGTGGCGCCGGCGGCGTCCGCGATCCGGCGTACCTCGGCGAGGACGGTGTCCCGGTCGGCGTCCGGGGCGGTGAGCACGCCGACGGCGTCGTAGCGGCCGGGGTGGGGGTCGAGGGCGGCGGCCTGCGCGTCGGTGAAGAACAGCGCCGCGCGTCCGCTCGCCGCGCCGCCCGTGTCGACCACGCCGCTCACCTCGTACGTACGGCTCACCCCGCCGGTGACCACCTGGGTGGTGGCGCCGGGTCCGAGGGCCTCGGGCCCGGCGAGGCGGGCGTCGACGGCGATCTCCCTGTCGGTGCGCGGCTGCCGTCCGGACACCAGCCGGTACGGGGCGAGGGCGGTGCTCGACCAGCCGTGGCCCGTGGTGGGCAGCTCGGGGGCCGCCGTCGTGGTGACGACGAGTCGCCGTTCCCCCACGGCACGGTCGACGCCGGGCACGTCGGCCAGGTCACCGGCCACCTTCTCGGGGACGCCGCCCCGCTCGGGCAGGAGGACGGTGGTGCGCTCGGTCTCGCCGAGCACCGTCGGCCCGTCGACGGTCAGGTCGCGGTCGGCGACCACGGCGACGGCCTCGCCGTAGCGGTGCGGGTCTCCCTGGTGCCGCCATCCGGACTCGACGAGGAGGGCGCAGGTCATGAGGACGGCGACGCCCGCGGCGAGTGCGGCGAACGTGGCGAGGAAGCCGCCCGTGCGGTGGCGCAGCGTCTGCGCTGCCAGCCGGAGCACGCGTCAGCCCTCCCGGGTCGCGGCGGGCCGGCGGTGGTCCGGCAGGGCGAGCTGCTCGGCGATCCGTTCGGCGCCGGAACGTTCCATGTCGCGGACGATCCGGCCGTCGGCGAGGATCAGGACGCGATCGGCGTAGGACGCGGCGACCGGGTCGTGGGTGACCATGACGACGGTCTGCCCGTACGCGTCGACCGCGGACCGCAGCAGGTCCAGGACGGCCGCCGCGGAGCGGGTGTCGAGGGCGCCGGTGGGTTCGTCGCAGAAGATCACCTCGGGGCGGGTGACCAGCGCGCGGGCGATCGCGACGCGCTGCTGCTGGCCGCCGGAGAGCTGGGCGGGCCGGTGCCGCAGCCGGTCGCCGAGGCCGACGCGCCGGACGACCTCGTCGACCCAGGCGGGGTCGGGGCGCAGGCCCGCGAGCCGGGACGGCAGCAGGATGTTCTGCTCCACGTTCAGCGCGCCGACCAGGTTGAAGGCCTGGAAGACGAAGCCGACGCGGGCACGCCGCAGTTCGGTGAGCTTCTTCTCGGACAGGGACGACAGGTCGGTGGCGCCGATCCGCACCCGCCCGGAGTCCGGCCGGTCGAGTCCGGCCGCGCAGTGCAGCAGGGTGCTCTTCCCGGATCCGGAGGGCCCCATCACGGCGGTCGCCGTCCCGCGCGGGAACACGGCGCTCACGTCGTCGAGCGCCACGACGGGCTGGTCGCCGCCGTACGTCCTGCGTACGCGCTCGAGGGCGACGGCGATGCCGTCGGGGATCAGGGGCATGGTCGGGGGCCTTCCGGGTGCGGTTCCTCAGGACGTTCCGACGCTAGGGCGGCGCCGGGCCGCCGCCCATGCAGCCAGCGACCGGCTTCAGGTGGTGCAGGCGCTACCTCCCGGGGCCGTCGTTGATCGAGTGGTGGGCGGTGAGGGGCGCGCGTACGGTCGAACGGTGGATTCCCGGAAGGGCGACCCGACATGACCAGCAGTCCGCGACCGGCCTCCACCCAGGAGGCCGCACGGGGCGGCCGCGGCGGCGGCAACGCGATGGCCCTGTTCGTCATCGCCTCGTGCCAGCTGATGGTGGTGCTGGACGTCACCATCGTGAACATCGCGCTGCCGCACATCCAGCGCTCCCTCGACTTCTCGACCGCCAGCCTGTCCTGGGTGGTAAACGCCTACACCCTCACATTCGGCGGCCTGTTGCTGCTGGGCGGCCGGGCCGGCGACATCCTCGGCAGGCGGCGGGTGTTCATCTTCGGTGTGCTGCTGTTCGTGCTGGCGTCCCTGCTCGGCGGGTTCGCGCAGAACGCGGGTCAACTGCTGGCGGCGCGTGCGCTGCAGGGCGTGGGCGGCGCGATCGCCTCCCCGACGTCGCTGGCGCTGATCAGCACGACGTTCCGTGAAGGGCCGGAACGCAACCGCGCGTTCGGGGTGTTCGCGGCGGTGTCGGCGGGCGGCGGCGCGATCGGGCTGCTGGCCGGCGGCGTCCTCGTGGAGTGGCTGAACTGGCGGTGGGTGCTGTTCGTCAACGTGCCCATCGGTCTGCTCATCGCCCTCGCCACGCCGCGTTACATCAAGGAGTCCGAGCGCCATCCGGGCAGCTTCGACGTGACCGGCGCGCTGACCTCCACAGCCGGCATGGTGCTGCTGGTGTACGGCTTCATCCGGGCCGCGCAGGACGGCTGGCGGGATCCGCTCACGCTGGCCTCGTTCGCGGCGGCGGTGGTCGTGCTGGTGGCGTTCGTGCTGCTGGAGCGGCGGTCGCCGCAGCCGATCACACCGCTGCACATGTTCGCGGACCGCAACAGAGCGGGCACGTACGGGATCATGCTGTTCCTGGCCGCGGCGCTGTTCGGCATGTTCTTCTTCCTGACCCTGTTCGTGCAGAACGTGCTGGGGTTCAGCCCTCTCCAGGCGGGCCTCGCCTTCCTGCCGGTGAGCGCGGTCATCGCGATCGGCGCCGGACTGGCCTCGCGGTTCCTGCCGGTGTACGGGCCGAAACCCTTCATGGTGGCGGGCGGTCTCTTCGCGGCGGCGGGCCTGGGGTGGCTGACGCTGACCGATGTGCACTCGACCTACGCGGGCAGCGTGCTCGGTCCGATGCTGGTGTTCAGTTTCGGCATGGGCATGGAGTTCGTGTCGCTGACCCTGATGGCGCTGTCGAACGTGCCCGTGCCGGAGACCGGCGCCGCGTCGGGGCTGCTCAACGCCACGCAGCAGGTGGGCGGTTCACTTGGGTTGTCGATCCTGGTGACCATGTACGGCACGGCGAGCAGGAACGAGGCGGAGAAACAGGTGCCGCGCTTCCTGGAACAGGCGTCGCCCGCCGAACGGCTGGAGTTCCAGCGCACGGGCGAACTGCCGGGGCTGTTCGGCGCGGAGGTCCTCACCTCGGGGGTGTCCGCCGCGTTCGTCACGGCGGCCGTCTTCGCGGGCCTCGCCGCCCTGGTCGCGGTGGTGGCGATCCAGGTCCGTCCGTCGGATCTGGAACGCCTCCAGGGCGGCGGCCCGGGTGCCCCGCCGGGGTGAGGACGCCGGCTCAGCCGGCTCAGCGGTCCTTGCGGGGCAGCCGCAGGTCGGCGACGACCGGCCGGTGGTCCGACGCGTCGGTGGCGTGCGTACGGGCGCCGGTCACGGTGATCCCGTCCGACACGGTGATCAGGTCGATGCGTTTCTGCGGTGCGATCGCCGGATAGGTGAGGCCGGCGTCCGGTGCGGCGTCGCGCAGGGTGTGCCACAGGGGCGCCAGCTCGGGTGCGGCCGGCTCGGCGTTGAAGTCGCCGACCAGGACGCTCGGTCCCCGGTCGTCCGCGAGGATGCCGAGCATGTCGTCGACCTGGGCGGCGCGGATCGACGGGTCGGCGCGGTAGTCCAGGTGCGTGGAGTAGACGTGCGTCCGGACGCCCTTCACGCGGATCACGATCTCGGCGAAGCCGGGCGCCGGGGCGGGCACCGGGTCGGGGGTCTGGGTGGACAGGCGGGTGATCTCGTGGTTCTCGGCGTGCAGCACGGGATGACGGCTGAGCACGGCCACGCCGTACTGCCTTCGCTCGCCGCCCTCGGCGGCCGGGTCGAGGTCGTAGATCGGCGCGAAGAAGACCCGCATGCGGAGCTTCTCGGCGAGCGCGCGGGCCTCGTCGGTGAAGTCGCTGCGCTCGCCCCAGCGGACGTCGACCTCCTGCAGCCCGATGACGTCGGCGCGCAGGTCCCGCAGGGCGGCGGCGGTGCGGTCGAGGTCGAAGACCTGGTCCTCCCCCGCTCCCGCGTGGATGTTGTACGTCGCCACGCGGAGCGGCACGGAGGCGCCGGAGCCGGACGGGGTGGCCGGGAGGGCGTCCTCCGCCGCCGTGGCCGGGGCAGCGGTGAGCGAGAGGACGGCGGCGAGGAGGACGGCGGCGACACGGGCGGTGCGGGCGGGACGTCTTGGTCCTTGCTGCATGCCTTCTCCTGTCTGCGGATGCGGTGTTGACGCACGGTCAGTGCGCCGACACCGCATGGAAACACAGGCGGGGGCGGCGGCCGAGTGCCTTGGCCGTTCCTTTTCCCACCGGCCTCCTGCCGGCCACCTCGGCTCAGGGCGGCGCGTCGGCCGCGGTGACCGTGCGGACGAGCGCGAGCACGGTGTCGGTGGTGTGCTCCAGGTGGCTGCGGCCGTCGGGCCGGTGGGAGTGCGCGCTGATGTAGCTGCGGCGGCCCAGGTGGGTGGCGGGGTCCATGCGGTGCACGGTGACGTTCCCGGCGCGCCGGGCCCGGTTCCAGCCGCTGCCGCCCAGCAGCCGCCACCGCTGCGGGAAGAGCCAGGTGCCGACCCGTTCGATCCGGTCGTGGGCGCTGGTGAGCTGGTGCAGGTGGAGGGCGTGGGTGAGGTCGTTGGCGCCGTTGTGGAAGCCGCCGAGCGTGATCAGCAGCAGCGGCGCGCCGAGCCGGGCGTGGAGTTCGGGGACCGCGCCGGTGGCGACCTGCGCGCCGCCGCTGTAGCTGAGCAGCACGACGGGGATGCCGCTGTCCGGGCGGTACCCGGCGCGTCGCAGCTGGCCGGCGATCTGGCCGCCGACGGCACGGTTGTAGAGGGGGCGGTAGCGGCGGTCGGCGGCGACGAAGATCTGCATGACGTTGTGCAGGAACAGCAGCAGCCCGGCGTGCCGGCGGATCCTCACCCACACCGGCCGGTCGGCGAGCGGCGCGGCCAGCGGTGAGTACGGCTGCACCTGCCCCAGCACGCGCAGGTCGGGCGCGGCGGCGATGAGCGCCTTGACGAGCTGTCCGCCGTCGCGGGTGTCGGTGAAGCGCCGCTTGCCGATGCCGTCGAGGTACACGAGGTACGCGGCGGGCGGGCGGTCGGGGCCGGCGCCGCGGGCGTAGGGCACGCCGGGCGGTAGGTCGGCCGCGGGGGTGCGCCAGCCGGCGGTGTAGAGCATCACCTCGTAGCGGGCGAGCAGCGCCTCGACGAGGAGGACGGGGCCGAGGACGAGGGCGACGAGCGGGAACCAGGTGGTCATGCCGTCCGCCTCCGTGTCCCGGTGGTGCCGATGCGGCCGACGAGGCGTCGTACGGCTTCGACGGCGGCGGCGAGCCCGACCCCGGCGGCGGCCACGCAGGCCGCGGCGGACCAGCCGCCCACGCCGCTCGCGGCGGCGACCGGACCGACCAGTCCGGCGCCGACCCCGGTCAGCAGGAACAGGTGGAGGGCGGGGCCGAGCAGCGGGAACGCGATGACCGCGCCGAGCAGCATCGGGGCGACCTGACCGGCGGTCCAGCCGGGCGCGGTTCCGGAGGTGGTGGCGTACGGCAGGAGCTCCGCGAGGGTGAACGCGGTCAGCGGCCACAGGGCGATGACGGCGCTCTCGACGGCGGTGCCGGTGAGCAGCAGCCCGGCCACGACGGGCGGCGACACCTGTGTGCGGCGGGCTACCAGGGGCAGGATGCGCCCGGCGGCCTCGGACAGCCCGGCGAGCAGCACGAGGACGACGACGGACGACATGGCTCAGTCCTCCCGCTTCTCGTGGGGTCCGGTGCGGTGCAGGAGGGCCTCGATCTCGTCGGCGGCGCGGAGGTGTCCGCCCGCCCGACGCTGTTCGACGCGCAGGGCCGAGGCCGCCTCGCGGAAGCGGGACTCGGTGAGCAGGCGGCGGGCCAGGGTGTGCACGGCGGCCTCGGTGGCGTCCTCCGGACGGACGGTCAGGCCGGCACCGAGCTCCGTGACCCTGCGCGCCACCTGGGGCTGGTCGGCGCCCTGCGGGACGACCAGGACGGGCACGCCCGCGTACAGCGCCTCGTTGACACTGTTCATGCCCCCGTGCGTCACGAACAGCGCGGCGCGGGCCAGCAGTTCGGGCTGCGGCACGAACCGGCGGGCGACCACGTCGTCCGGGAGGGCGCCGAGCGCGGCGGGATCGGTGCCTCCGGTGGCGACGACGACGGTGCCGCCGAGCGGCGCCAGGGCGGCGGCGAATCCCCGCAGCACCGACGGTCCGGCGTCGAACACCGTGCCGAGGGACACGTACAGCACGGGCGGCCGAAGGGTGTCGAACGGGAACGTCGGGTCGCTCGGCCGGGCGCCGACGCTGGGGCCGACGAACCGGTGGGTGCGGTCGAAGGAGGCGGCCTCGGGCTGGAAGGCGCGCGAGGTGAAGACCAGGTTGAGCGGCTGACGCGCGTTCACCAGGTCGACGAGGGGCAGCCCCCGGGTGCGGTACCGGCGGGTGAGCAGCAGGCGCGCGCGGAGGTAGCCGAGGAGGCTGCGGGGACGCGTGAGCGCCTCGGCCAGCAGTGTCCGGGAGGCGCGGGCGGGGCTCGGCACCCGGCGGCCGAACGCCATGGTGGTGAACAACGACACCGCGGGCACGCCGAGTTCCGCCGCGGTGACCGGCCCCCACGGGCATGCGGCGCCGTGCACGACCACGTCGGGCCGTGTGTGCCTGAGATCGGACAGCACGGACGGCAGCGTCTCCAGCGCGGTGCGGGCGAGCTGTTCCAGCAGGGTGACGGGCGTCGGCGGACCGGCGAGGGGCGGGCCGTCCCCGGGGTAGCGGAACACGGTGGCGCCGGCGGCGGCCACGTCCGGCTCGAACGCGGCGGTCGTGTGGTAGGTGACGGTGTGGCCGCGGCGCACCAGTTCGGCGACGACGGGCAGCGTCGGGTTGATGTGGCCGCGCAGGGCGACGTTGACGAACGCGACGGTGCTCACCGCACGGCCCCCGCGAGGCAGGCGGGGCGACACCACCGCGGGGCGGCGCCCGGCGGTGCTGTCAGGGGCCGGGGGAGGTCGTGCGGACCCGAGCCACTCATCGTTCGTCCTCTCCTGTCACTCGGTCGACGCGGTCGCGTTCCTCCCACCGACCGGACAGCGCTGTGATCTGTGACAGCGCTCGCCTGCGAGATCCGGGGATGTAACGAGCGTCACTCCCCGGCCTGTCACAGGGCCGCGTCCGGCCCGGTCGTACGGGGTGAGCGGCCGGCCGTCCCGGCGACGGGGCGGCCTGCCGCCCGGGCGTGTCCCCCTCGCCCTCCCCTGTGTGACCGAAGGAAAGCGCCATGATTGACCCGTCCCGGCCCCCGGAGCCCGCCTCGGTGAGCGAGCTCGACCAACTGCCCGACCGTGACGCGGAGGAGACCGCCGAGTGGCGGGCGTCCCTCGACGCCGTCGTGCGGAACGCCGGCCCGGACCGGGCCGTGTACCTGCTGCGCCGGGTGCACGAGCACGCCGCCCGGTCGGGTCTCGTGGTGCCCGGGCTGCTGACGACCGATCCCGTCAACACCGTCCCGTCATGGGCGCAGCCGGACTTCCCCGGCGACCTCGCCCTGGAGTCGAGGATCACCGCGTGGAACCGGTGGAACGCGGCGGCGATGGTCAGCCGCGGCGCCCGTCTGGGGCTGGGCGGCCATCTCTCCACGTACGCCTCCGCCGCCTGGCTCTACGAGACCGGGTTCAACCACTTCTTCCGCGGCAAGGACGACGGCTCCGGCGACCAGCTGTTCGTCCAGGGACACGCCACGCCAGGCATCTACGCGCGTGCCTTCCTCGAAGGGCGGCTCGACGAGCGGCACCTGGCGAACTTCCGGCGGGAGGCCGGCGGTCACGGGCTGCCCTCGTACCCGCATCCGCGGCGGCTGCCGTGGCTCTGGGAGTTCCCGACCGTGTCCATGGGGCTCGGGCCGCTCGGCGCGATCCACCAGGCACGGTTCAACCGCTATCTGCACGCGCGGGGCATCAAGGACACGTCCGGGTCCCGGGTGTGGGCGTTCCTCGGCGACGGTGAGACGGACGAGCCCGAGTCGACGGCGGCACTGGCGCTCGCGGCCCGTGAGGGTCTGGACAACCTCACCTTCGTGGTCAACTGCAACCTGCAGAAGCTGGACGGTCCCGTGCGGCCCAACGCGCAGATCGTGCGGGAGCTGGAGTCGCGGTTCCGGGGGGCGGGCTGGAACGTCGTCAAGTCGCTGTGGGGCGAGGCGTGGGACGCCCTGTTCCGGCAGGACACCGACGGCTCCCTGGTGCGCCGGCTCGGCGAGGTGCCGGACGCGCAGCTCCAGACGTACGCGGCACGCGACGCGGCCTACGTCCGCGAGCACTTCTTCACCGGCGACACCCTCTCCGCGCTGGCGGCCGGACTCGACGACGCGGCGCTGACCGGTCTGTTCGGCGCCTCGCGCGGCGGACACGAGCCGCTCAAGGTGTACGCGGCGTACCGCAGGGCGGTCGAGCACCGGGGCGCGCCCACCGTCGTCCTGGTGCAGACGGTGAAGGGCCACACGCTGGGCCCTGAGTTCGCCTCGCGCAACGCCAACCACCAGATGAAGAAGCTGAGCCGGCAGCAGTTCCGCGACCTGCGCGACCGGCTGGAGCTGCCGATCCCCGACAGCGCGCTGGACGGGGACGAGGTGCCGTTCCGGCACCCCGGTGAGGACTCGCCCGAGGTGCGGTACCTGCGGGAGCGGCGCGCGGCGCTGGGCGGCCCGGTGCCGGAGCGGCGGGTCGTGGCGGGCCCGCTGCCGCAGTCGCCGCCCGCCGCTTTCGCGGCGCTGCACGAGGGATCGGGCACACAGGAGGTGGCGACCACCACGGCGCTGGTCCGGCTGGTCAAGGACCTGATGCGCGACAAGGCCACGGGGAGCCGCTGGGTGCCGATCGTCCCGGACGAGGCCCGCACCTTCGGCATGGAGTCCCTGTTCCCCACGGCCGGCATCTACGCGCCCGAGGGACAGACCTACGAGCCGGTGGACGCAGACCAGTTGCTGAGTTACCGGGAGGCGGCGGACGGGCAGCTCATCGACGAGGGCATCACCGAGGCGGGCTCGGTGGCCGAGTTCACGGCCGCCGCCACCTCGTACGCCACGCACGGCGAGCCGATGATCCCGCTGTACGTCTTCTACGCGATGTTCGGCTTCCAGCGCACCGGCGACCAGTTCTGGGCGCTGGCCGACCAGTTGGGGCGCGGGTTCGTCGTCGGGGCGACGGCCGGGCGCACCACGATGACGGGCGAGGGCCTCCAGCACGCCGACGGGCACTCGCACCTGCTGGCGTCCACAAACCCGGCGGCCGTCTGCTACGACCCGGCGTTCGCCCATGAGATCGCGGTGATCGTCCGGGAAGGGATGCGGCGCATGTACGGGGAGCGGCCGGAGGACGTCTTCTACTACCTGACCGTGTACAACGAGCCGAGGCGGCAGCCGCCCATGCCGTCCGGGCCTTCGGTGGAGGAGGGCATCCTGCGGGGCATCTACCGGTTCCGGGAGGCGCCGTCACCGGGCGCCGGCCCCCGCATCCAGCTGCTGTCGTCCGGGACGGCGGTCCACTGGGCCCTGGAGGCACAGGAGTTGCTGGCCGCCGAGTGGGGTGTGCAGGCCGACGTGTGGTCGGTGACCTCCTGGACGGAGCTGCGGCGTGACGCGCTGCGGGCCGACGACGCGCGGCTGCATGACGAGGAGCGCGTGCCGTACGTGACGCGGGCGCTCGCCGGGGCGCCGGGTCCCGTGCTGGCCGTCAGCGACTGGATGCGGCAGGTCCCGGACCAGATCGGCCAGTGGGTCGAGCAGGACTACACGTCTCTCGGCACGGACGGATTCGGCCTGAGCGACACCCGCGAGGCGGTCCGGCGCCACTTCGGCGTCGACCCGGCGTCGATCGCGGTGGCGGCCCTGGACCAGCTGGCCCGGACGGGCGCGGTGCCCCCGGAAAGGGTCGCCGAGGCCCGTGCCCGGTACGGACGGCAGAGCTGATCCGGGGAGCCGGGACGGCTCCCCGCACCCTGCGCGTACGGGGGGCGTGGACCCGCCCCGCTCCCGGACGCGCCTGGTGGAGGCGGCTTGTAGCATGGTGAGCGCGGAGCCGGAAGGAGCACCATGAACGCTCGGGACGCATCCGGATCCCTGGACCGGGCGACGGAGGATTTCCTCGCGGCCCGTCCGCAGCTGTTCGGGATCGCGTACCGGGTGCTCGGCAGTGCCGCGGAGGCGGAGGACGTCCTCCAGGAGACGTGGGTGCGGTGGCAGAACACCGACCGCTCCGGCGTCAAGGAACCGGCCGCCTTCCTCACCACGATCACCGCGCGCCTGGCCATCAACGTGGCGCAGTCCGCGCGCGTGCGGCGCGAGTCGTACGTCGGACCGTGGCTGCCCGAGCCGGTCGACACCCGGCACGACCCCCAGCTGGGCGCGGAGCGCGCCGAGGCGCTGGAGATGGCGGTGCTGCTCCTGCTGGAGAAGCTGAACCCGGTGGAGCGGGCCGCGTACGTGCTGCGGGAGGCGTTCGACTACCCGTACAAGCAGGTCGCGGAGATCCTCGAGACGAGCGAGCCGAACACCCGGCAGCTGGTGAGCCGCGCCCGCAAGCATCTGTCGGCCGAGCGCAAGGAGCCGGTCAGTCCGGCCGACCACCGGCGGCTGCTGGAGGTGTTCCTGGCGGCGGCGCAGACCGGCGACATGCGGGTGCTGGAGAACGTGCTGGCCGCCGACGTGGTCAGCTACGCCGACGGCGGCGGCATCCGCGGCGCCTCGCGCATCCCGGTGGTCGGGCGCCCGCGCGTCTCGAAGTACCTGGCCGCGTTCGCGCCCCGCTTCTGGCCGCCGGCGGAGACCCGGTGGGTGGAGGCGAACGGCAGCCCCGCCGTCCTCGTCACGGCCGGCGGGAACCCGGTGGCGCTGCTGTCGGTCGACGCGTCCGAGGACGGCATCCACCGCATCATGTGGGTGATGAACCCGGAGAAGCTGTCGCCGTACGTGACGTCCCTGGCCGCCTGACGGGCCCGTCCCGGCGCCCGGGTCCGCGGCGGCATGTCACATCCGCGTGATCGTCGCGGTCTGGTGGGTGACCCGCAGGCCCCACCGAGAGGCAGCATCATGACCGGACGCACCGTGTCCGTCCGTGAGGACGGGCGGCAGGCCCGTACCGTCGCGGTCGGACCGCATCTGCTGACCGCGGACGAACCCGAACCGCTCGGCGCGGACACCGTACCCACCCCCGGGGAGCTGCTGCTGGCGGCGCTCGCCTCGTGCACGTCGATGGCGGTCCGGGCGTACGCGGCTCGGCAGGGCTGGGGGCTCGACCGTGTCGTCGTGGACGCGCGGTTCGGGCCGCGGGGGCAGATCGTCAAGCACGTCCGGCTGTCCGGCGAGCTCGACCCGACCCAGGTGGAGCGGCTGTTGAAGGTCGCCGGGCGCTGCCCGGTGCAGCGGCTGATCACGGGGAACGTGACGGTGACCACCGTGCCGACGGTGGTCACCACGGTGCGACGGGTCTCGGCACCCGCCCCGCTCCAGGAGTGAGGACCGGCCCGTATCCGTCCGCGCCCGGTCGCCCGCTCCGCGTGCGGGGCGCATGCTGGGAGATGTCCCCGCGGCGTCGAGGTGTCACAAGCCGTGCGGCCGTCCGGTCGTAGTCGATGAGTCACCTCGACGATCGGAGCAATCGTGGCTGCCACCGAACAACGCCTTTCCACCACGGTGCTGGTCATCGGCACCGGCGGGGCCGGCCTGCGGGCGTCCGTCGAACTGGCCGAGGCCGGTGTCGACGTCCTCGCCGTCGGCAAGCGCCCCAAGGACGACGCCCACACCTCCCTCGCCGCCGGCGGCATCAACGCGGCCCTGGCCACGATGGACCCCGAGGACAGCTGGCAGCAGCACGCGGCGGACACGCTCAAGGAGAGCTACCTGCTGGGCGACCCCCGCACCACCGAGATCGTCACCCGGGGCGCCGCCCGGGGCATCGACGACCTGGAGCGGTACGGGATGGCCTTCGCGCGGGAGCAGGACGGCCGTATCTCGCAGCGCTTCTTCGGCGCGCACAAGTACCGCCGCACCGCTTTCGCCGGCGACTACACGGGCCTGGAGATCCAGCGCACCCTCGTCCGGCGCGCGGAACAGCTGCGGATACCGGTGCTGGAGGGCGTGTACATCACGCGGATCCTCACCCATGAGGGCGCGGTGTTCGGGGCGTACGGCTTCGATCTGAGGGACGGCACGCGCTACCGGGTGCACGCGGACGCGGTGATCCTGGCGGCGGGCGGGCACACGCGGATCTGGCGGCGCACTTCGTCGCGGCGGGACGAGAACACCGGGGACTCCTTCCGGCTCGCCGTGGAGGCGGGGGCGCGGCTGCGCGACCCGGAGCTGGTGCAGTTCCATCCGTCCGGGATCATCGAGCCGGAGAACGCGGCAGGCACGCTGGTCAGCGAGGCCGCGCGCGGCGAGGGCGGCATCCTGCGCAACGCGCTCGGCGAGCGGTACATGAGCCGCTACGACCCCGAGCGCATGGAACTCTCCACCCGGGACCGGGTCGCCCTGGCCTCCTACACGGAGATCAAGGAGGGCCGCGGCACGGAGAAGGGCGGGGTGTGGCTGGACGTCTCCCACCTGCCCAGGCAGACCGTCATGAGCCGGCTCCCCAGGGTGTACCAGACGCTGCTGGACCTGCAGATGCTGGACATCACCCGGGACCCGATCGAGGTGGCGCCCACGGCGCACTACTCGATGGGCGGGGTGTGGGTGCGCCCCGAGGACCACAGCACCGACGTGCGCGGCCTGTACGCGATCGGTGAGGCGTCCAGCGGTCTGCACGGCGCCAACCGGCTCGGCGGCAACAGCCTCATCGAGCTGCTGGTCTACGGCCGTATCACCGGACGGGCGGCCGCCGCGTACTCCGAGTCGCTGACCGCGCAGCCCCGTTCGGCCGCGGCGGTCGCCGAGGCGCGGGCGGAGGTGGACGAGCTGCTCGCGGCGGACGGCCCGGAGAACGTCCGCGCCCTGCAGCGCGCCGTCCGCAACACGATGACGGAGCACGCGGGCGTCGTCCGTGACGAGGAGGGGCTGCGCACCGGGCTGGCCGAACTCGCCGTGATCGAGAAGCGGATGGAGGACGTCGGGGTCCACCCGGACATCGCCGGCTTCCAGGATCTCGCCCACGCCTTCGACCTCAAGGCGGCGGTGCTGGCCGCGCGGGCCACGCTCGAGGCGGCGCTGGAGCGGCGGGAGACGCGTGGCTGTCACAACCGCAGCGACTACCCGGACATGAAGGAAGAACTGCGGGTCAACCTCGTGTGGTCGCCGGCGACCGGCATCACCCGGGAGAGCATCCCGCCGGTTCCCGAGGAGATCGCCTCCTTGATGGAGGAGGTGCCGACGGACGGCAAGTTGCAGGAGTGAACGCGCGGACGCACGCACGTACCCGCACCCATCCAACCCACTCTGTGAAGGGAATCAGTCATGAAGGTCGTAGTGATCGGCGGCACCGGGCTCATCGGCTCCAAGGTCGTCACCCAGCTCCGGGCCGAGGGCCACGAGGCGGTGCCGGCCGCGCCCAACACCGGCGTCAACACCCTGACCGGTGAAGGCCTGGCCGAGGTCCTGGACGGCGCGTCGGTCGTCGTCGACGTGTCGAACTCGCCGTCGTTCGCGGACGACGCCGTCATGGAGTTCTTCCGCACGTCCACCACCAACCTGCTCAAGGCGGAGTCGGACGCCGGTGTGGCCCACCATGTCGCCCTGTCCGTGGTCGGGACGGACCGGCTCCAGGAGAGCGGCTACTTCCGCGCCAAGCAGGCGCAGGAGGACCTGATCAGGGACTCGGGCCTGCCGTACTCCATCGTGCACGCCACGCAGTTCTACGAGTTCATGAAGGGACTCGCGGACCTGTCGACGGTCGACGGCACGGTGCGGGTGCCCCCGGCGAAGTTCCAGCCGATGGCCTCGGACGACGTGGCCGCGGCGGTGTGCCGCGCGGCGGTCGCCCCGCCTCTCGACGGCATGGTCGAGGTCGGCGGCCCCGAGGCCCTCTTCCTGGCCGACCCCCTCCGCACGGCGCTGTCCGCCGCGGGCGACCCGCGGGAGATCGTGACGGACCCCGAGGCGGGCTACTCCGGCGCCCCGGTGGACGAGTCCACCCTGCTCCCGGGCCCGGACGCGGAACTGTCGACGACGAGCTACGCGGACTGGCTGGCGGCACAGCAGCGGTGACACCAGCCGGGACATGGCCCTCGCCTGCGGGCGGGGGCCACGGGCGTGCCCTGCGCTTCGAACGGCGATGCAGCTCACGATCGAGACATCCGGGGCGCCCAGCTGGGACGTGGACCATCCGAAGGCGCATCTCGGCGAGGGGTTCACGGAGTTCACCACCCTGCTGCACATCGGCCGCGAGACATCGACCGCGAGACTGCTGACGTCGGTCGCACAGGGCGACGGCCCGGACGGGTGAGGGACCACCCGTCCGGGCCGTGCAGTGCGGTGCAGTGTGTGCTGCGCGTGCTGTGTGGCTCAGCCGAAGTCCACGTCGCTGCACATCAGGTAGGCCTGGTCCAGGTGCGAGGCCTGCCAGATGGTGAAGACGATGTGGTGCCCGGAGTAGCCGGAGGTCTGCACCGGGAACGTGATGTCGTTCGCCGGGGCGAAGCTGCCGGTCTGGGTGATGAAGTCCAGGTCGTCCCAGCCGAGGGCCTCGGTCTTCGGGTCGAAGCCCTGCTTGCTCACGTAGACCTTGAAGTAGTCCGCGCCGTGCGACGCCTGGTCGTACAGGTGGACCGTGAAGTTGTCGTCGACGGGCGTCGTCTTCCACGGACCCGGGTTGTTCAGGCTCTCGAAGTTCGAGAGGTTGTTGCTGCAGAGCTTGCCGTTCGGGATGCGCGCCTCGAACTGGCCGCCGAGACCGTCCTGGAGCATGCTCATCCAGTTCCACATGGTGTTGGGGTTGGCCTGGTAGGCCTGCCAACACATGGGGTCCTCCTGCGCCATGGCGGGGTTCATGTGGTCGTTGCCCCACTCCTCCCAGCAGTGGTACGCGCGGGAGGCGGGACCGACGACGGAACCGTGCGCCTGGGCGGTGCCCGAGAACGTCAGCGCGCCGGCCACCACGGCGAACAGCATCAGGAACGCCTGGAAGAGACGGCGCCCGGTCGGCCGGGAAGTACCGGCGGATAAACGCGAGTTGTGCATGGGGGGATGACTCCAATCCTGTGGGTGAAACGTGATGGGAGCGCTCCCAAAGGTAGAAGGTAGGCGTGCAGGTTTCGTGGAGCGAACGAAACGGTTTCGGGTAGACGTTCGGCCGCATTCGACGGGTTAACGCGGCCGACATGAAGGACCCACATACTGTGCAGCCGCATCCTGCCTGATCAGGTCGCCGGTCGAGACGCGAGCAAGATCGAAATACCCGTCAATTCATCCCGGTAATTTCGGTTGCTGCGGCTTTGCGACGTCGAAATATTTCGACTGGGCGAACTAATCCGGCACGAGGCCCAATTCGTACGACGCATCGGCGAGCAGGATTTCGGTGACGCGTACGCCGGTGAGCCTTTCGGCCAGGGCGAGCATCGCCGGTTTCCGGTGGATCTCCGGGGCGCTGTCGTCATGCTCTCCCACCGGGGTCAGAGGGAAGCCGACGTCCCGCAGCAGGGGGATCAGGTCGTCGGGCGTGGATCCCTCGCGCCACCTGGGGTGCTCGAACGCCGTCCGGAGCTCACCGTCCTCGAACCAGTGGAACAGGTCGACGGGCTTGCCTCCGTTCCTCGAGTGGGCCACGACCCTGCCGCCCCTCGAGAGCCCTTCCGCGCACGCCTTCGAGAGGCCCAGCCCCCAGTCGAAGCCGAGGACGAGCGTCCAGTCGTCGGATTCCCCCCGCACACCGAAGGCGCCCGCGACGTAGGACTCGTCCCAGTCGTCGTCCCTCTCATGCGCGTTGTTCGCCTCGATCAGCCCGGCCAGCCCCTCCCCCGTGCCGCACGGTTCCGCCCCCATCGCGTCGAGCACCTCGCGCGGGGTCGACCCCGCACCAGCGTGAGGGCGTATCCCCACTCCGTCATGAGGGCGAAGAGCGGCGAGGTGCGGATCCAGGCGTAGTCGTGCGCGGTCACCGAGGTCATACGGCGCAGTGTGCCGGACTCCTCCGACAACGGTGCCCGGCGCACGGCGTGCGGTGCCGCCGGCCCAGGGGTGGGTCGGCGGCACCGCGGGTGGAGCGGTCCGTTACTGCCTCGCCGAGGAGACCGCCGCCATCACCACCCGCGCGACCTCCTTCGGATGCGAGACGCCGACCGCGTGCGACGCCTCCAGCTCCGTCACCTCCGCACCGGCGCGCTTCGCCATGTGACTCTGCGCGGCCGCGGGGATGTTGAGGTCCTCCGTGGCGACCACGGCCCAGGACGGCAGCGTCCGCCAGCCCGGCTCGGACGCCGGCTCCTCCAGTGCCGCTCCGGTCACCGGACGCTGGGCGACGGCCATCAGCTGGGCCACGCCCTCCGGCACGTCCGCCGCGAACTGGTGCGGGAACTTCGCCTGGTCGATGGTGAACTCCATGCCCGGCGAACCGTCCGGCAGCGTGACCGGGGTCGGCCGCAGCGCCTCGCCGAGGCTGCTGCCCGGGAAGCGCGCCGCCAGGTCGAGCGCGCTCTCGCCCTTGTCGGGGATGAACGCGGCGACGTACACCAGCGCCCGCACGTTGTCCGCACCCACCGCCGCGGTGGTGATGACGGACCCGCCGTAGGAGTGGCCGACCAGGACGACCGGCCCTTCGATGCCGGCGAGCACTTCACGGACGTACGCGGCGTCGCCGCTCAGGCCGCGCAGCGGGTTCGCGGCGGCCACCACGGGGTGGCCCTCGCGCCGCAGTTCGCGCGCCACGTCGTTCCAAC
This sequence comes from Streptomyces sp. NPDC014764, assembly GCF_043082785.1. Lineage (NCBI taxonomy): Bacteria > Bacillati > Actinomycetota > Actinomycetes > Kitasatosporales > Streptomycetaceae > Streptomyces > Streptomyces sp. NPDC014764. The sequence continues at coordinate 313,065 of NZ_JBIBXY010000005.1, forward strand.
TGGTCGAGTCGGCGAAGGCGCCGTGGACGAGGACCACGGTGGGCTCGGGAGAGCGGGAACGATGGAACATGGCCGGTCCTTTCGTCGGAAGGCGGTACCGCCGGGTGGCGGAACGTCGTCGCCTTTCGCCCCGATGACCGGGCCACGGACTCATATGTGACAAACAGGACAGACTGAGCGCCGTGTCACAGACGGCCCGGCTGCCCGGTCTCTCGCATGTGAACCGCGTCGACGACGGCTCCCCGCTCGCGGACCTGCTCGACGAGCGGCGGCACCTGGTCGCCCTCGCCCACCGCATGCTCGGCAGCGCCGACGACGCCGAGAGCGCCGTCGACGAGTGCTACCGGCGGTGGTACGCGCTGTCCGACCGCGAGCGGAAGCGCATTCCCGTACCCCTGACCTGGCTGGCCGCAGGCGTCGGCCGAATCTGCCGGGCCCGGTGCACTCTGCCCCACCCGGAGGGAGCCGCCGGTGCCGTGCGCCCCACCGTTCCCGACGTGATCGTGGCCCGGCCCCGCGTCGCGGAACCCACGACCCTCCGGCAGCACGACGCCGTGGTGCACGCCGTACGCCGCGCCCTCGTGGCGGCGGACGCGGACCTGCTCCTCCCCCTGCTGGCCCCCGACGCCACCGCCTTCTTCGACGGCGGCGGGAAGATCCGGACGCTCGTCGCGCCCGTGCACGGGCGCGACCGGGTCGCCCGCGGTCTCCTGCGCCTGCTCGACCGCAGCCCGCACACCACCCTCGCCGCCCATTCCGTCAACGGGCGCACGGGACTAGTCGTCCGCCACGGCAGGCGGGTGGTCGCCGTCCTCAGTCTGGACGTCTCCGGCGCCGAGGCCGTAGGGGTGTGGGCCGTCGTCAACCCCGACAAACTCCGCGCCTGGAACGCCGGGCGGCACCCGTGACGGCATGCGCCCCCGCCTCACCGGCCGCGGGTGTTACGCCGGACCTCCCACCGGTGTCTCCATGCCGCAGTCCGACACCACGAGTGGAGACATCATGAGCCAGAACACCAAGAACACCGAGAACACTGAGAACACTGAGAACACCGAGGTCGTCGTCCTGGGCGGCGGCTACGGCGGCGTGAAGGCCGCCAACCGGCTGGCGCGCCGGGCGGGCGTGTCGGTGACGCTGGTCAACCCGCGGCCCGACTTCGTCGAGCGCATCCGCCTGCACCAGCTGGTGACCGGGTCCGACGACGCGGTGGAGGACTTCGGGGAGGTGCTGGGCGGGAACGTCCGCCTGGTGGTCGAGACCGCCACCCTGATCGCGCCCGCCGAGCGCCGGGTGCACCTGGCCGGCGGCTCCACCCTCGCCTACGACCACTTGGTCTACGCGGTGGGCAGCGGCGCCTCCGCCCCGGGCGTGCCCGGGGCCGCGGAGTTCGCGCACGCGGTGGCGGACCTCGACGGCGCGCGGCGGCTCCGGTCGGCGCTGGCCGATACGCCCGCGACCGCCCCGGTGATCGTGGTCGGGGCGGGCCTGACCGGTGTGGAGACTGCGGCCGAGCTGGCGGAGGCGGGACGCTGCGTCACCCTGGTCTGCGGCGGGGTGCTCGGCCCTTCCCTGCACGCCCGGGGCCGCCGTCCGGTCGCCCGCCGGCTCGCCGCGCTGGGCGTGAGGGTCCTCGAAGGTGCCGGGACGCGGGTGACGGAGGTGACCCGCGACGCCGTACGGCTCGCCGACGGCCGCGACGTGACCGGCGCGGTGACCGTCTGGACCGCGGGGTTCCGTGTGCCGGACCTGGCCGCGCGCAGCGGGCTGAGCACGGACGTCCACGGGCGGCTGGTCACGGACGCGACGCTGACCAGTGTGGACGACGACCGCATCGTCGCCGCGGGGGACGCCGGTGTGATCACCGGCCGGCCGTTCCGGATGAGCTGCCAGGCGGCCGTGCAGCTGGGCACGGGAGCCGCCGGCACCGTGCTGCGCCGGATCGCGGGGAAGCCCCCGGCGCCCGTCCGGCTGCTGTTCGCCGGGCAGTGCCTGAGCCTCGGCCGCCAGGAGGGCGTCACCCAGTTCTCGTACCTGGACGACCGGGTGAACGCGCTCCACCTCAGCGGCCGGCCCGCCGCAGGCGTCAAGGAGATCGCCTGCCGGTCCACCCTCCGCCAACTGGTGTCCGGGGCGCGCAAGGCCGGTTCCCGGGCGGTCCGGGACGACGGCTCCGACCCCCGCCGGAACGTCCCGGCCTGACCGTCACGGCCTCCCTCACGGGGCCGGCCACGAGAAAGCGGCACACCCGACATGAACGACCACACCCCCGATCCCGCGACCGAGGCCTTCCTCAGCCACCGGAACCTGCTGTTCACCGTCGCCTACGAGATGCTCGGCTCCGCCGCGGACGCCGAGGACGTCCTCCAGGAGACCTGGCTGCGGTGGACGGACGTCGACCTGGCACAGGTGCGGGACCGGCGCGCCTACCTGGTGCGGATCACCACCCGCCAGGCGCTCAACCGGCTCCGCACGCTGAAGCGCCGCAAGGAGACCTACGTGGGCCCCTGGCTGCCCGAACCCCTGCTCACCGCGCCGGACGTGGCGGAGGACGCCGAACTCGCCGAGAGCCTGTCACTGGCGCTCCTGTACGTCCTGGAAACCCTGTCCCCCACGGAACGCGCCGTCTTCGTCCTGCACGAGGTCTTCGACTTCGACTACGACATGATCGCCGCCGCCCTCGGCAAGACGCCCGCCGCGGCACGCCAGACGGCCTACCGGGCCCGGAGGGCCGTCGACGCCCGCCGCCCCCGCACGCCGGTGTCCGCGCAGGAGACGAGGGCGGCCCTGGATTCGTTCCGGTCCGCGCTGGAGACCGGCGACCTGCAGGGGCTGCTCGACGTGCTGGCTCCCGACGTCGTCTTCGTCAGCGACGGCGGCGGTCTCAGGCTGGCGGCCCTGCGGCCGGTCGTCGGCGCGGACAAGGTGCTCCGCTACATGGCCGGCAGCCTCGGCAAGGCGGGCGGCACCCTCACCGGCGAGGCCACCACGGTCAACGGCAACCCGGGGCTCGTCCTGCGCCTGGACGGCGGGATCGACGGCGTGCTGGCCGCGCGGGTGGAGGACCGCCGGGTCACGCGGATCTACTACGTCCGCAACCCCGAGAAGCTCACCCGCGTCGAGTCCGAGACCGTCCTCGCCGGACGGTGAGCGGCCTGCCCCGTGCGTGAAGGCGCCGGGCCGGCCCCCGTGGAGGGGCCGGCCCGGCGTCGACGACGTGGCCGGTCCCGGCCGCAAGGTCAGACCTTCTCCGCGACGCGCTCCTCCGCCGCGACGGGGGCGGGAGCCGCCGGCGCCGGTTCGTCGGGCGACGCGTTCAGCTCCTCGAGCATCGTCTTCGTGAAGCCGAACCAGTACGTCGCCACGAAGCCGGCCACATAGCCGACGAGCAGGCCGGCCGCGTAGACGGCGATCGTCCGGGCGAGGCCATGGTTGCCGTCGAGGAGGGGGAACAGCGCCCAGCCGGAGGGGCCGATCGCCGTGGAGCCGACGTCGGTGCCGAGCTGGTTGAACAGACCGACGAACGCGCCTCCGAAGGCGCCGCCTGCGCAGGCGGTGACGAAGGGGCGGCCCAGGGGCAGGGAGACGCCGTAGATCAGCGGCTCGCCGACACCGAGGAAGCCCGGCCACAGCGCGGACTTGATCGTCGTGCGGATCGAGGTGTTGCGGGGCAGCCGCAGGTAGATCGCGAGGGCCGCGCCGACCTGGCCGGCGCCCGCCATGGCGAGGATCGGCAGCAGCACGGTGAAGCCGGAGCCCTCGATCAGCGTGGTGTGGATGGGGATGAGCGCCTGGTGCAGGCCCAGCATGACCAGCGGGAGGAACAGGCCGCCGAGGAGGAAGCCGGCCCCGGCGCCGCCGTGGGCGAGCAGCCAGTCGGCGGCTTCGCCGATCCAGGTCGACACCTCACCGGCGAGGAACATCAGCCCGAACAGGGTCGCGAGGCCGGAGACCAGCACTGTGACGGTGGGCGTGACCAGCACGTCGACGGACTCCGGGACCCAGCGCCTGCACCGCTTCTCGACGTACACGCCGAGACAGGCCGCGGCGAGCGCGCCGAGCACGCCGCCCTGGCCGGGCGAGAGGTGCTGGCCGAACGCCTCGACGTCGGCCACCTTGGCGTACACGATGATCGACGCGACGGCGCCGCCGAGGATCGGGGTGCCGCCGAACTCCTTGGCCGTGTTGTAGCCGACGAAGACGGCGATCAGCGCCATGAAGCCGGAGGCGATGGCGGCCAGGGCCGGGGTGATGCCGGGCAGCCAGCCGAGGTTGACCAACAGGCCGTTGAGGCCGGCGATGATGCCGCAGCCGATGAGCGCGGGGATGAGCGGCACGAAGATGTTCGCGATGCGCCGCAGGAACAGCTTGAACGGGGTGGCGTTCTTCGCCTTCCGCTCCGCGCGGAGCGCCGCGCCCTGCGCCGCCAGCTCCTCGGCCGTCACCGGGTCGGCTCCGCCGGCGGGTGCGGCGGGGGCGGCCGGCTCCGCCGGGGCGTCGGCCCGTCCCTCCTCGACCAGGGCCTCGAACTCGGGGGTCACCCGGTTCACCGTGCCCGGGCCCAGCACGATCTGGTACGTGTCGTCCTCGACGACGCCCATGACCGCGGGCACCGCCTTGAGTGCCTCCTCCTGGACGAGGGACCGGTCGCGCAGGCCCAGCCGGAGCCGGGTCATGCAGTGGGCCACCGACGTCACGTTCGCCGCGCCCCCGACCAGGGGGAGGATGGCGGCAGCAGTGACGCGATGCTTGTTCTCTTCGCTCATGGTGCGGTCATGCCTTGCTGTGAGGTGGGGCAGGCCGGGTCAGGCGGCTGCGGCTTCCAGTGCCTTGCGCAGGTGCCCGTGGGCGTCCTGCAGCAGGCGGGCTGCGGTCGGGGCGTCCACGGACGCCAGGAGGGTGAGGATGGAGTTCTTGACCTCGCCGTCGTTGTCGGCGAGGGCGCTCTCGACGGACTCGTCGCGCGCGCCGGTGGCGAGGGAGACGATCCGGTGGGCGCGTGCCCTGAGCTTCTCGTTGGAGGCCCGGACGTCGACCATCAGGTTCCCGTAGGTCTTGCCCAGCTTGATCATGGTGATCGTCGAGATCATGTTGAGCACGAGCTTCTGCGCCGTGCCCGCCTTCAGCCGGGTGGAGCCCGTCAGGGTCTCGGGGCCGACCACGACCTCGATGCCGTGGTCGGCGGCCGCGGCCAGCGCGCTGTCCTCGTTGCAGGACAGGCCGACCGTGAGGGCGCCGAGGGCGCGGGCGTGCCGTACGGCCGCGACGGCGTACGGGGTGCGGCCCGAGGCGGAGATGCCGACCACCACGTCGTCCGCGGTGAGGGCCAGGGCGTCCAGGTCCGCGCGGGCGGCGTCCTCACGGTCCTCGGCGCCCTCCACGGCGCTGACGACGGCCGTGGGACCGCCCGCGATGAGGCCGACGACCTGCGCGGGGTCGGTGTTGAAGGTGGGCGGGCACTCGGAGGCGTCGAGGATGCCGAGCCGGCCGGCCGTGCCCGCGCCGGCGTAGACGAGCCGGCCGCCGCGGGCCATCCGCTCGGCGACGCCGTCGATCGCGGCGGCGATCTGCGGCAGCCGGGCGGCGACGGCCGTGGTGACGGTGGCGTCCTCCGCGTTCATGAAGCGGGCGATGTCGAGGGTGGGCAGGCGGTCGATGTCCGCCAGCTCGGGGCGGTGGGCCTCCGTGGTCATGGTGGCCAGTTGCTCACGCAACCGGCCGTTCTCCACGGCGTCTGCGGCGGGCACGGACGTCACTCTCCCAGGGTAGAAATTTACTTTCGGCCGATCACTTGAGTCTGAAAGATATTTTCAGCCATGGCGTGCGTCAAGGGTCGTCGTGCAAAGGTCCGATCACGACTTCGCCGCGGCAGGCGGCTCTCGCGGGCACACCTGCGGAATAGCTCATTCCTCCAATGTCGCCGCTACGCCGCCCACCGCTCCAAGCCGGAGCCGGTGACGTGCGTCACCTCATACCGGGCGGGCCCATGACCATGTAGAAGGGACCGGTGAACAGCACCGGAGACCCCACCGCAGAGCGCCCCGAGCGCGCCCGCCCCGCACCGCACAGCCTGACGGGGGTCGGTGTCGCCGTCCTCGACTCCGACGGCCGCGTCCTGCTCGGACTCGGCCACGACGGCCGCTGGGAGCTGCCGGGCGGCAAGGTGGACCCGGGCGAGGACTTCGAGACGGCGGCGGCTCGGGAGCTGGCGGAGGAGACCGGGCTGGTGGTGCCGGCCACGGCCGTGCGGGTGCTGGCGGTCGTGGTGGACGGTCTGCGCGGACTGACCCGGGTGACGGCCGCCGCGGTCGCCGAGGGCGCGGAGGGCACGCCCGCGGTGACGGAACCGGACAAGATCGTGCGCTGGGAGTGGTTCGCACGGGACGCGGTGCCGTCCGCACTGTTCGGCCCGTCGGCGTCGGTGCTGGACTGCGTGTGGCCGCAGGCGGCGCCGCGAGGGACGGCGGAAGCCCGCCACTACCCGGTCCGGCCGGCCGGTTGAGGACAACACCGTTCCCGCCACGCCGCGTTGAAGGGCGAGGCAGCGGGGCGGCGCTGCACTACGATGCAGACGTTGCCGCCTCCGGCCACGTGAAGCTCCGTCAACTACCCACCTGGACAGTGGGGTTGAGGTGACGACCGGGCGCAGGCGTGTGTTCCTTCCCCACACTCAGGAAAGAAGCGGATGCGGATCAAAGACGTGAGCTTCGCGCTCGTCGGTTCCACCCTGGTCGTCACACTGGCGGCGTCCCCCGCTCTCGCCGGCACCACCACGCCCTCGCTGCCGGCGCCCGACGTCGCCGCCGTGGCCGCGGTGCACCGGACGGCGCTGTCCCAGGGCGCGCCCGGCGCGCTGACCCGGATCGACGAGGGGCCGCGGAGCTACCACGTCGCCACCGGTGAGGCCGACACCGCAGTCCACATGCCGATGGACACCGGGCGGCGGTTCCGCGTGGGCAGCGTCAGTAAGACGTTCACCACGGTGGTGCTGCTGCAGCTCGTCGCCGAGGGCAAGGTCGACCTCGACGCGCCGGCCGGCCGCTACCTGCCCGAGCCGCTGCCCGACGAGCGCATCACGGTCCGTCATCTGCTCAGCCACCGCAGCGGGCTGTACGACTACACCAACGACATGTTCTACAACACCGTCCCCGGCTTCGAAGCGGTGCGGAACAAGGTCTTCAGCTACCAGGAGCTGATCGACCTGTCGACGGCGAAGCCGCTGAACAACGCGCCGGGCGCCGCGTACAGCTACTCCAACACCAACTTCGTCGCGCTGGGCGCGATCATCGAGCACGTGACGGGCACGCCCGTCGCCACGCACTACCAGCGGCGCATCTTCACGCCCCTGCGGCTGAAGAACACCTCGTACGTCCACCCTCGGACGACCATCTCCGGCACGTACGCGCGCGGTTACCTCCGTCAGGACGACACCACGCTGCCGCTGGTGGACTCCACCGAGCAGACCGTCTCCTGGGCGCAGTCCGCGGGCGCGGTCATCTCGAACGCCAGGGATCTCAACCGGTTCTTCTCCGCGCTGCTGGCGGGGAAGCTGCTGCCCGAGGAGCAGCTGCGGGAGATGACCACCATGGTCCCGGTCACCGCCGACGGCAAGCAGTCGTACGGGCTGGGGCTGCGCGGGCGGACGCTGTCCTGCGGCACCACGGTGTACGGGCACACCGGCACCGTGCAGGGCTACTACACGTACGCCTTCACCACGAGCGACGGCCGGCGCAGCATGGCGTCGCTGGCGAACACCTCCAACAACGGCACGGTGAACACCACGCTCGGCGCCACGCTGGACGCGTCCTTCTGCGGCACCGACCCGGCCGCCGCGGTGCGGCGGGCCGCCGCCTCGACGGAGCGGTTCACCGAGGACATCGCGCCGCAGATCGCCCGCGACTGATTGCCCGGATCCGTCACCGCGGGTCCCGGACGGGCGCCGTCCGGGACCCGCGGCCGTCAGTGACCGTGGCCGTCGTGCCGCAGGCGGTCCCGGGCCTCGGCGGCGATGACGGCGGCCTGGATGCGGCGCTCCACGCCGAGCTTGGCGAGCAGACGGGAGATGTGGTTCTTCACCGTCTTCTCCGCGAGGTAGAGCCGCCGGCCGATCTGGCGGTTGGTGAGCCCCTCACCGATCAGCTCGAGGATCTCCCGCTCCCGCTCGGTGAGACCGGGCAGGACGTCCTGCTCCTCCTGCTCCTTCTGCGGGCCGCCACGCAATCGCTCCATCACCTTGGTGGTGGCGCCCGGGTCGAGCAGCGACTGGCCGCGCGCGACCGTGCGGACGGCCTCCACCAGGTCCGAGCCACGGATCTGCTTGAGGACGTAGCCGGACGCGCCCGCCATGATCGAGTCCAGCAGGGCCTCCTCGTCGTCGAACGAGGTGAGCATCAGACACGCGAGGTCCGGCATCCGGGAGCGCAGTTCACGGCACACGGTCACGCCGTCGCCGTCGGGCAGCCGGACGTCGAGGACCGCGACGCGCGGGCGCAGGGCGGGGACGCGCACCAGTGCCTGCTCGACGGTGGCGGCCTCGCCGACCACCGTGATGTCCGGCTCGTCGTCCAGCAGGTCGTGCACCCCGCGCCGGACCACCTCGTGGTCGTCCAGAAGGAAGACACGGATCGGCCCCTCGTCGGGGCCGGGCTGCTCGACGTCCGCCATCGCAGTGCTCCTTGCTGTGCACGGGAGTGTTCCACCAGGATCCTCACTCGGCCAGGGCCGGACGGCCAGGGCCGTTCGGCCCTGATCACCCGGCCGCTCCAGCGCGCCTGCGCCTCCGCAGGCCTTTCCGGCCGGCTTCACCCCGGTGCGGCGACCGGGGCGCCTCCCCGAGGGGACGTCCGGCTGCCGCCGCGCGAGGCCGCTCAGGCGCCGGAGCACGCGTCTCGGCCGGCGGCCGACATCGCCTGGCGTCCGGTCGCGCGGTACACACCCGCAGGCCCGCCGTCGGTGCCGACGCCCCCGGCCGGCCCCGGCGCCGGACGGGCACGCCCCCGACGACCGACGCCCGACGCGGGGCACGCCCACTACCAGGCGCGGAGAGAAACACCCCCGCCGGCGAGCTGCCCGCCGGGGCTGCACCTGCCGGCTGGTGCGGCCACGCCCCGGCCGGCCCCCGGCGCCAGACACGACGGCACACGCCGACTCCCCCGGCGCCGGGTCACAACCCACTCCGGCGCGGAGTGACACACCCCCGCCGGCCAACTTCCCGCCGTGGCCGGCCCCCGTCGCCAGACACGACGGCACACGCCGACTCCCCCGGCGCGGGGCACGCCCACTGCACGGCGGGGTGGCGGCCCCTCACAGCCATCCCCTCCGCGCCGCCTGCCAGGCGAGTTGCATGCGGGTCGTCGCGCCCGCCAGTTCCATCAGGCGCTGGATGCGGCGCTGGACCGTGCGGCGGCTGAGGCCCATCTGAGTGGCCACCGCCTTGTCCGCGACGCCGGCGACCAGGAGGGCGAGGAGGCGGCGGTCGGTGGCGCCGAGCGGGTCGGGGGGCCCGGCCGCGTCCGTGCCCGCGACGGCGCCCGTGTCGTCGACGTCGAGCGGGACCGCGTCCTCCCAGTACCGCTCGAAGAGCGCGACCAGCGCGGCCAGCAGGTTGCTGTCACGGACCAGCGCGGAGGTGGGTTCCTCGGGGCTTCCGTCGGGGCCGCCCGGCACCAGCGGGCAGATCGCGATGGCGCGGTCCGCGACCGCGAGGCGCAGCGGGAGATGCGGCACGGCGCGGGCCATCTCGCCCGCCCTGACACCCTCGACAACGTTATCGACGGCGCCTTCGTCGTCGAAGAACGCCTTCTCGTACAGCACCCGGTAGCGCACGCCCCGGGCCAGCGCGTCGAACTCGGCGCGGTTGCTGCCGGACGGCATGGCCACGTACTGCGCCTTGCAGAACCACAGCATCTCGTCCCGGGCGCCGTCCTGGATCTGGCGCAGGTGCTGGCGCAGCGCCTCCGCGCCGGTGATGACCTCGATGAGCTGGCCGAGGTCCTGGCGGCGCAGGGTCTCGCGGTAGGACTCCAGCAGCGCGGTCGCCTCGGCGCGGGCCAGGTCGAGCGCGTCGGCGCGGCGCTTGAGGCGGGGCAGCAGGGCCACGTCGGGCGGGGTGGGGCGATACTGACGGGGCAGTCCGTCGCTCTGGCTGACCAGGTTCTTCGCGGCAAGCGCGTCCAGTACGTGCCGAATGTGCTCGGGCTCGAGACCGGCCCGGTCGGCGACCTCGCGGGCGGTGCCCCGGCCCATCGTCACCAGCAGGCGGTAGACGGTCTCCTCGGTACCGGTGACCCCGGCGGCCTCCAGCGTCACGGCGCCCTCCCCAGCACGTCGGTATTCAAACGCCTGAACGGTTGAATACCGTACAACAGTCGGCGGGGGAGCGGGCGACCGTGCCCCGCTCCCCCGGCGCCCTGCTCAGCCGCGGTGCCCGTAGGCCCGGGTCACGGTCTGCCGGACCGAGGCGCCGGACGCGTCCCGCGCGGTGACGCGCAGGGTGACGTGGGCGTCACCGCGGACGCCGGCCGGCCGGGTGACGGTGGCCGTGAAGGTGTTGCCCTTCCCGGCGCGCACCGGTGCCTCGGCGAAGTGCCGGCCGTCGTCGTAGGAGACCTCGACCGTGGTGCGCACCCCGCGCGGCGCGGCGAGCCCGTCCTGGTGGCGGACCGCCAGGCGGAGGGTGTGGGTGCGGCCGGGTCCGACGGTGTTGCGCAGGTCGGCCGGTACCTCGGGGTCGACCTGGAGCAGCGGCAGGCGTGCCTCGCCGGTGACGGTGCCGGACGGGAACGTCCAGGTCGTGTCGGTCGCCGTGGCGTACGCCCACTCCGCGGAGTCCCGGGTGGTGCGCAGGCGCAGCCGGTACTCGGCGTCGCCGCCGGGCACCTCTACGTCGCGCCAGGCGTCGGCGAGGTCGGCCACCTTCCGGCCGTCGCGGTACAGCTGCGCCTCTGCCGTCTCCGGCCCCGGCGCCCGTACGCCGATGCCCGAGTCGCCGCCGGGCGTGAGCCGGGACCAGTGGCCGGGTGCCGAGTCGGTGAACTCGGGGATCCGCAGGCGCAGTACGTTGCCCTCGCGGACGCTGGCGGGCACGCCCTCACGCGGGATGCCGGGCCGGACGACGGCGCCCTGCCAGCGCTCACGGACCTGCTCACCGGCCCGGTAGGTGCGGGGCGTGTCCCTGAGCCCGGTCTCCAGCGGCGCGTCGACACCGTTGACCGTCCGGTGGTTCACGATGTGCTCCCACACGGTGGTGCCGGAGCTGACGTACTCGGTGCGGGTGAACGCGGTGGGCACGTGGCGGGTGTACTGGAGCCAGGTGAACTCCTGGTACGGACGGTGGGCGAACCGCTGCTCGGCGGCCCACTCCACACCGCCGTTGTCCGGGTACTCGGACCGCACGACGGCGCTGTTGCGCTCCGACACCGTGTGCACCACGCGGTCCGGGATGCGTCCCTCGCTGACCTGCATGACGTCGTACAGGTAAGGGCTGCGGGCGGTGCCGCCGAAGGCGACGGTGGTGGTGCGCCGGGCGACGCGCTCCAGCAGGCCGGCGCCCTCGTCGGAACCGACGCGCACCACGGGTACCTTCCAGCGGTCGCCGTGGGGCGTCCAGCGGGTCCAGCCGCTGGGGGCGAAGTTGACGACCAGCACCGCGCTGACCCCGGCCGCGGCGGCACGTTCGGCGAGCTGCGGCCCCGCGATGCCCTGTTCGTCGGTGACGACGGCGAGCCGGCCGCGCGCCCCGCGGAAGTCGGGTGCGTCCGCGTTGCCCGCGTCCACCGCCCGGAGCCGCTCCCCCCGCTGGTCGAACAGGGGAGACCCGGGCATGTAGTAGGCGTCGAGGTCGTCGCCGCCGGCCACGCCGGCTTCGAGCAGCGGGGCGACCAGCTGCCAGCGGGACGCGAACTCGAAGGTGCCGTCGGTGACTTCGGGTGTGGGGCTGACGTAGAGCGCGACGGCGCTGTCGAAGTACATCGTGCCGTCGATCCAGGCGTGCCCGTCGATCTTCCGGTACGTCTGGTAGCTGAGGACGCCGCTCTGCTCGGCGGGCTCGGGTGTGCGGATCTCGACCTTCACCGTCCTGCGCGGGTCGACCACGACGGTGGTGTCCTTGGTGACCTTGATCTCGGGCAGGACGACCTGGCGGAGCACCTCTCCCCCGTCCGTCCGCTCGATGCCGCCGGAGGTGAGCTGGTAGGTGCCCTCCTCGACCTCGGCGACGGCGTTCTCCCGGTCGGTGTAGTCGACGAAACCCTCGGCGCCCCAGATCATGGGCAGGTTGTCGACGCGGTTGCCGTCGTTGTCGTAGGAGACGACCTTGAGCCGGTGCACGGGCCCGCGTACGACCAGGCTGACCGTGGTGTGCACGGCGACCGAGCCGTCGGCGGACGTGGCCGTCACATGGCCGTAGTAGGCGCCCCGTTCCGCGCGGGCCGGGTCGACGGTGAGCGGCAGGTCGGCGGTGCCGCCGGCCGGGACGGTGACGGTCCGCGCGGAGGGCGTCAGCACCCCGTCGGCGACCTCACGGCCGCCGCTGGTGGCGAGCGCGGTCCGCACGTCGAGGGTGACGTCCCGGCCGGAGACGTTGGTGTAGCGGACGGTGCGCGTGCGGGTGCCGGTGTCGTCGGCGGTGTACCGGCCGAGGGAGAGGCCGGCGGTGGCGAGGACCGGGGTGCGGCTCGCCGCGGCGACGTCGATGCGGCCGCCGCCCTGTTCCGTGACCTGCTGCCCCTCGATCAGGCGGGCGGTGCTGGTCAGGGCGTCCTTGAGGCGGCTCGCGGTCCAGTCGGGGTGCTGCTGCGCGAGCAGCGCGGCGGCGCCCGCCACATGCGGGGCGGCCATGGACGTGCCGGAGGCGGCCACGTGCGAGGCGTCGACGATCTGACCCATCGTCGTACCGGCGGCGCGCGCGGCGACGATGCCGACGCCGGGCGCGGTCACGTCGGGCTTGACGGCGTCGTCACCGGCCCGGGGGCCGCGGCTGGAGAAGTCCGCGAGGGAGTCGTCGCGGTCCACCGCGCCGACCGTGAGGGCGGCGTCCGCGGCCGCGGGGGAACCGATGGTGCCCTGGCCCGGACCTGCGTTGCCCGCGGCGACGACGAACAACGCGCCGGAGGAGGCGGAGAGTTCGTTCAGGGCGCGGCTCATCGGGTCGGTGCCGTCGCTCGGGACGTCGGATCCCAGCGACATGTTGACCACGTCGGCGCCGCGTGCGACGGCCCACTCCATGCCGTCGATGACCTGCGACTCGGTGCCGAAGCCGTCGTCACCGAGGACCTTGCCGATCAGCAGGTCCGCGCCGGGCGCCACGCCCTTGCGGTCGCCGCCGGAGGCCGCGCCGGAACCGCCGACGATCGAGGCGACATGGGTGCCGTGCCCGAAGGCGTCGCCGGTGCCGGAGCTGCCGGAGAAGTCCTCGGCCTCGCTGATGCGCCCGGCCAGGTCGGGGTGGGAGGCGTCGGCGCCCGTGTCCAGCACGGCGACCTTGACGTCCTCGCCCCGGTGGCCGTTCTTCCAGACCTCCGGGGCGCCGATCTGCGCGGTGCTGCGGTCCAGCGCCGCCCGCACCCGGCCGTCCAGCCAGACCCGGGGCACTGCGGCGGCGCGGTTGGCGCCGCCGGCGGCGGGGGCGAGGCGCTTCCAGAAGGTGCCGAGGTCGTCGGCGGGGACACGGACGGCGTCGGCGTCGATGGTCTCCAGGCGGCGGACCCCCGAGCCCTCTTCGGCCAGGGCGGTGAGGCGGCGCAGCGAGGCGTCCGGCACGCCCGCGCCGTCGGCGACGATCAGCGGCAGGGCGTCGGTGTGCTCCTCGTCGTAGCCCTGCGCGATGAGCGCGGTCACGTCGAACAGGCCGCGGTCCAGGCGTCCCGCGGTGACGAGTCCGGCCGCGTCGGACGGCAGGACGGTGAGGTGGCCGTCCTCCTCGACGGTGCGGAAGAGGAGGTGGCGCCGGCCCTCCCCCGGTGTCACCGAGGCGGTGCGGCGGCCGTTCACGTCCGTGCGGACGGTGACCCGGTCACCGGTGATCAGGCGCACGGTGGCGCCGCCGTCGGCCGCCGGTGCGTCGGCCCGTGCCGGGGCGGTGGGCCCGCCCGGTCCTGCCGCGACCGGTGTCACGGCGCCCGCGGACAGGGTCAGCCCTGCCGCGACGGCCGCCGCGATACGTATTCGTCGTCTCACTCCAGTGCCCTTCGTCGGACGCGTCCTGCGACACGTCGCGTCGTCCTGCTGTTCACGCGGCCCGCGGTGCCGTCGGTGCTGCACAGGTTCGGTCGCCGGTGCGGGCCGTGTCACCGTTTCGCCGTGGCACAGGTGGGACATGTCGCAACGGCGACACCGGAGGCCTCACCTGCGCGGCAGCACGGGTGAGACGCCGGGAGGTGCGCAGGCGGAGCGCTCGCCGACGGCCGTGTGAACGTCTCGTAAGGGTTGTCAAGTGCCACAGGCATCAGGCGTGTTGCCCCCGGAGGGCTGATACGATCAACGGACTTTCAGCAGGCTGGCGACGCGTCATGAACGCGTACGGGGGACAGTCTCTAAGGCCCCATCGCATAGGAGTTGAGGCTTTGTCCCGCCGTGGGTCCGCGCTGCTCGACGGCCCGGACCGGATGTCCGCGTGCGCCGGCATTCTCGTGCTCCCGACGCGATGCGACTTGAAGAGAGTCTCATGACGTCATTGATCAAGGATCCGCTGTTGTGGATCCTGCTGTTGGTGCTCGCCGCTGCGGTCCTCGCAGTGCTGCGGGCCCGGAGAACCAATCTGGCGCTCCGAAGAACGAGGAAGGATCTGGAGGCGGGCCTGGGCCAGGCCCAGGGACGGATCGGGCAACTGGAAGCCCACATCGACACGCTGGGCACCCGGCACCGGGGTGAGCTGGCCGATGTGCGGGCGGACGCCGAGTCGGCGACCAAGGCCGTGCTCAAGTCGGCCATGGGCACGCTCCAGTCGCTCGCCGAGGAGCAGCAACTGCTCCTGGACCAACTGCTGAAGAAGTACGGCAACGACAGCGAGGTGCTGGCCGACCTGATGTCGGTCGACCACACCGGCAGCCAGTTCAGCCGCCGGGCCAAGGGCATCTCGGTGCTGTGCGGCGGCTGGCTGGGCCGCCGCGACGGTGCGGCGACCGTCTACGACGTCGCCCGCAGCGCCCAGGGCCGTATCAAGGACTTCAACCGGGTCGCCATCCACGCACAGGCCAGCGTGGCCGTGGTCGGCAAGGCGGTCGAGCCGGTGGCCGTGGTGCTGGCGGAGCTGCTGGACAACGCCACCACCTACAGCGCTCCGGGCACACCGGTGGAGGTCAACATCCAGGCCGTGCCCACGGGTGTGGTCTTCATCGTCGACGACGCCGGTCTCGGCATGGACCAGGAGACGAAGGACCGTGCGGCAACCCTCCTCTCCGCGGACGGCCCGGTCGACATCACCGGTCTCGGCGACCCGCCCCGGTTCGGCTTCGCGGTGTGCGGCATGCTCGCGAACCGCTACGGCTTCCACGTCTCCGTCGGCTCGGTCTCCCCGTACGGCGGTGTGCGCGCGGTGATCCGGGTGCCGGAGAGCCTCCTCTCGGCCGACGTGATCGCGCCCGCCGAGCCGGAGCAGGAGCCTGCCGACGAGGTGCGGGAGGACACTCCGCAGCGCCTGGCGCCGGTGCCCGTGGGCCCGTCGCGCGTGGTGGGCACGACGTCCGGCGGGCTGCCCAAGCGGCGGCGCCGTCAGGGCCCCATCGCGGTGGTGCCGCCCCCGCGGGAGACGGCCGCCATCGACGAGGAGACCTCCGAGTCGTCCGGCGAGGTCACCGCGTCGCGCCTGGGGGCGTTCGCACGCGGCACCCAGCTCGGACGGACCACGAACACCACGGAAGGACCTGACCACCAGTGAAGACCGACCTGTCGTGGGTGCTGAACGACGTGCTCGAGGTGCGCGGCGCCCGCCACGCCATCCTCGTCTCGGGCGACGGCCTGCTGCTCCAGCGTTCGGACGACATCTCGCGCGACGACGCGGAGACCAACGCGGCCGCGATGAGCTCCATGCAGTCGCTGAGCCGGGCGGTCGCCGGCTTCGTCGGCGCCGGGCACGGCATCTGGAAGCAGACGCTGCTGGAGTACGACGGCGGCTGGATCTTCCTCATCGCGGCCGGGCAGGGCTCCTACCTCGCGGTCTCGGCGGCGGTGGACGTCGACATGGAGGCCGTGTCGTTCCGCATGCAGAAGACGGTGACCGCGCTGAACAAGGCCATGAGCGTGGCACCCCGCTCCGACAACGGTGTCGGCTGATGACGGGTCCCGGCGAGGAATCACCCGTCACCAGTGACTTCGTCCGCTCCTACGTCATCACAGGCGGCCGGAGCCTGCCGTCCTCGGACGAACTGGCGCTGCACACCCTCGTCACGCTGGCCCCCGACCGGACGCTGCCGCTCGGGGCCGGCCCCGAGGTGAGGGCGATCTGGGAGCTGTGCTCGGGTGGCTACCTGTCGGTCGCCGAGGTGGCCGGCCACCTCGGCCTTCCGGTCGGGGTGGCCCGGCTGCTGCTCACCGATTTATCGGAACAGGGGCACCTGCTCCGCCGGGCCGAGCCGCCCCGGGCCCAGAACGTTGACAGAGCGACCCTCGAGAAGGTTCTGAATGGACTCCAATCCCTCATCGGCTGAGACGGCCCAGAAGTCCATCTACGTCTCCAGCGCGGTGACCAACGCCGCAAAGATCCTCGTCGTCGGGCACTTCGCCGTGGGCAAGACGACCTTCATCGGCTCGCTCTCGGAGATCACGCCGCTGCGCACCGAGGAGAAGATGACCCAGGCGTCGGCGCACGTCGACGACCTCAGGGGCGTCACCGGCAAAACCACCACCACGGTCGCCCTGGACTTCGGCCGTCTCACCCTCAGCGACGACCTGGTGCTGTACCTGTTCGGCACGCCGGGACAGCAGCGGTTCATGCAGCTGTGGGAGGACATGGCGCGCGGGGCGCTGGGGGCGCTGCTGCTGGTCGACCCGACGCGGCTGGAGGAAACCTTCCCGGTCATCGACCTCATCGAGGGTTACGGCCTGGAGTACGCCATCGCCGTGAACTGCTTCGACTCCGCCCCCGTGTACGAGGAGTCGGAGGTGCGTGAGGCGCTCGACCTGCTGCCGGACACCCCGGTCGTCCACTGCGACGCCCGGGACCAGCAGTCGTCCGCGAAGGCGCTGATCGCGCTGGTGCGGCACCTGCTCGACCGCACTTCCTGACCTCCTCTCGTCCGCCCGGTCCGGGGGCGGGAGGGCCTCGGCCTTCCCGCCCCCGGCTCCCGGTCACCGGTTCCCGGTCATCAATCCACGGTCCCCGGGCCACGGTTGTTTCACTAAGGAAGACTTCATGGAAGCTCATTCCCCGTCCGCGTCGGGTGCGGGCAGATGCCCCATGCACGACGCCGGTTTCGCCACCGATCCGCACCAGGTCTACGACCGGCTGCGGGAGCACGCCCCGGCCGGTCCGGTGGAGCTCGCCCCCGGGGTGGACGCCACGCTGGTCGTCGGGCACGAGATGGCGCTGCGGGTGCTGCAGAACACGGAGCTGTTCGCCCGTGACGCCCGCCGCTGGAAGGACCTCAACGAGGGCCGTGTCGCCCTGGACAGTCCGGTGCTGCCGATGATGGCGTACCGGCCGAGCTGTCTGTTCACCGACGGCGCGGTGCACCTGCGGCTGCGCAAGGCCGTGGTCGACAGTCTGGCGCGGCTGAACACCACACGGATCCGGCGTGACGTGGAGCCGATCGCCGACTACCTGATCGACCGGTTCAGCGAGCTGGGCCGGGCCGATCTGCTGGGCGACTACGCCAAGCTGCTGCCGCTGCTGCTGTTCAACAAGCTGTTCGGCTGCCCGGCGGACATCGGCGACACCGTCACGGCGGCCGTGTCGGCGATCTTCGACGGCAAGGACGCGGTGCGCGCCAACGAGGAACTGACCGCGTCCCTGATGGAGTTGATCGCGCTCAAGCGCCGCAGGCCGGACGACGACGTCACCTCGTGGCTGATCCAGCACCCCGCCGGGCTGACCGACGAGGAACTCAAGGACCAGCTGGTGCTGTTGATGGGCGCCGGCATCGAGCCGGAGCGCAACCTCATCGGCAGTTCGCTGATGCTGCTGCTGTCCGGGGCGGGTGTCCGGGAGAGCGGCATGCTGATCGAGGAGGCGATGGACCACGTGCTGTGGAACCAGACGCCGATCGCCAACTACGCCACGCACTACCCGGTGCGGGACGTGGACCTGGGCGGCCATGTGGCCGAGGCGAACACCCCGGTGGTCATCTCCTTCGCGGGCGCCAACGCGGACCCGGCGTTGGAGGAGGCCCGCCGCGCCCACAGCAAGGGCGCCCACCTGGCGTGGGGCGCGGGTCCGCACGCCTGCCCGGCGAAGGACCCGGCGCAGGTGATCGCGACCACCGCGATCGAGCGGCTGCTCAACGCGCTGCCCGATCTGCAGTTCGCGGTGCCGGAGAAGGAACTGGAGTGGCGGCCCGGGCCCTTCCACCGCGCCCTGGTGTCCCTGCCCGTGACGTTCAGCCCCACACCGGCCACGCGCACGGCCACCGCCATGCGCGAGCGGGTCGCCGCGATGCCCGAGGCGGAGCGGCCGGTGTCCGTCCCGTCGTCCCAGTCGGCCCGTCAGGCTCCGACGCGCAGGAAGGGGTTCTGGAGCAGCTTCCTGGACGTCTTCCGCGTCTGACACAACCACGGGTGACGGAACGGCAGTTGGCAAGGTCTCGGCATGTGACAGGTGCAACACTCAACGACACATGACTTCCATAGTCGGAAGGGTAGGTTCCGGCGGTAACGGTAGCGTCCAGCCGAAGGAGCACCACGTGACCGCCGTTGGCGACATAAGCGGCCCCACCATCAGTGACCGCCGAGCCGTCGTTTCCCTTCTCCGTCACCTTCGTTCGCCGGAGGGGCAGGCCGACCCCCTGCCCGTCTGGGAGGGACTGCGCTCCATGGGGGACGTGGTGCGCGCCCCCTGGGGCGCCTACTTCGTCACCTCGTTCGAGGCGTGCAGCCAGGTCCTGCGGTCCAGGAACTGGCTGGTGCCGGACTTCGCCTGGCAGGAGCGGCAGCCCGATCCGCGCCGCTGGCGGGAGCTCGCCACCCAGGAGCTCACCGGCACCCTGTCCCGTATCAACGCGCCGTCGCACACCTGCCAGCGCCGCGCGCTCGGCAACCCCTTCGACCGCTCCACCCTGGAGGGCCTGCGTCCGGCGATCGCGCACATCGTCACCGGACTGCTGGACGACCTGGAGGAGCGGCTGCGCACGGACGGCGAGGCCGACTTCGTGCAGACGGTCGCCGAACTGCTCCCCGTCCGCACGGTCGGCGAATGGCTGGGCATCCCCGAGGAGCACCACGCGCACGTCCTGGACTTCGCACACCGGCAGGCGTACGCGCAGGAACTCTTCCCCAGCAAGGAGCAGTTGGCGCAGGCGGGGCAGGCCACGCTGGAGATGCGGGCCTTCTTCGGCGAGCTGATCCGGGAGCGGCGGGCGCGCCCTGGCAACGATGTCCTCACCGGCTGGATCCACCACTGGGACGCCCGGTACGCGGACGACCCGGAGGCCGCGGCGCGGGTGATCTACCACCTGACCATGTTCATCACCATCGCCTCGCTGGAGACCAGCGCGGTGCTGCTGACCAACGCGGTGCGCTTCGCGACGGAGGAGCCCGCCCGCGCGGAGTGGCTGCGGGCGCACCCGGAGCACATCGACGACCTGATCGAGGAGACGCTGCGCTACGACCCGCCGGTGTGGCTCAACTCCCATGTGGCCGCCGAGGACACGATCCTGGCCGGCACCCCGCTGGCCAAGGACACCACCGTGCACATCCTGTACGGGGCGGCGGCCCACGACCCGCGCCGCAACCCGGACCCGCACGTCTTCGACGTCCTGCGCGACGGCGGCCACATCACGTTCGGCAGCGGTCCGCACTACTGCCTCGGCGCTCCCCTCGCCCGGTTCGAGGCGCGGGAGGCGATCGCACAGATACTGGAACGCTTCCCCACGCTCCGCCCGGCCGGGCCCCCGTCCTACGACAACTCCCGTCTCGTCTTCCGCCGCATCACGTCCCTGAAGGTGACCGTATGACCGCATCACCCCTCACCGAACCCCCCGCCGAGCAGGTGCTCAAGACCGTCCGCACCTACCGGCAGGGGCCCCTGCTCACGGTCGAGCTGCACCTCCCCGAGGAGGGGAACGCGGTCGGCGACGCCATGCTGGACGACCTCCTCACCGTCCTGGACGACCAGGACCCCGGTGTGCGGGTGCTGGTGCTCTCGGCGGCGGGGGACGCCTTCTGCCTGGGCGGCGACCGGCGCGAGTTCCCGCAGCACCTGGACGCCGACCCCACCGGCGACGGCATCCGCGTCTCCGGGAAGAAGGCCCTGCGGGTGTGCGAGGCCCTCACCGCCAACCCCGCCGTCACCATCGCCCGGGTCCAGGGCCGGGCGGTCGGCGCTGGTGTGGGTCTGCTGCTCGCCTGCGACCTCAGGGTGGGCGTGGACACGGCCACGTTCCGGCTGCCCGAACTGGCCCTGGGGGTGCCGCCCGCGTGGGGCGGACTGCTCCCCCGGCTGATCAGCGAGGTCGGGGTGGCGCGGGTGCGGGAGCTGATCCTCACCGCTCGTGTCTTCGACGCCGAGGAGGCCCTGGGCCTGTCGGTGCTTCACAAGGTGGTGCCGGCGGACGCGCTCGACGACGCGGTCATGGCGTGGGCGAAGCCCGTGCTGCGGCGCCCGGCGGCGGCGGTGCGGGTCACGAAGGCGATGCTCAACGCCCTCGCCTCCCCGACCCGGCTCGCCGACGTCTCGCAGTTCGACCCGGAACTGCTGACGGCGGTCCTCACCGGACAGCGCGCGGCGGGCTCGGCCCGCTGACCCGGTGACGCGCGGACGGCGGCGCCCTCCGGAGAGTGCCGCCGTGGCCGCACCTCGGCTGCGGAAAAGCCGTTGCGCCGGGCGGGCCGACGCCCGACGCTTGGTGCCCATGCCCACCTCGACACGGCCGGCGACCCCGGCCGACGCCGTCGCCGTGACCGCCCTGATGAACCGGGTCGACGAGCTGGAGATCGGCCGGCCCGAGACGGACCTGCACTCCGTGCTCGCCGACCTCGAGCACCCCGACACCGACCTGGAGCGGGACTCCTGGCTGGTTCGGGACGGCGAACGGCTCCTGGCCTACGGCCTGTTGTGGGACCCGTCGGGCGGTGAGCGCATCGACGTGGACCTCTACGTGCTGCCCTCCCACCGGGCGGAGACGGACCGGATCCTGGCGGCCATGGAGACCAGGGCGCTGGAGAAGGCCCGGGCGAACGGGGCCGCGCGGGCGGTGGCGCACCTGCACCTCAACGCGACGCCCACGCTCGACACCGGGCTGCTGAAGGAGCGGTGCTGGCGGACCGTCCGCCGCTACCACGTGCTGCACCGCCCCCTCGATCCCGCGCTGGACCCGGTGCCGGAGCCCCCTGCCGGCGTCCGCGTGCGCGGCTGCACCACGGAGGCCGACCGGATGCGGGTGCACGCCCTTCACGAGGAGTCGTTCGCCGGGCACTTCGACTTCCGGCCGCGCCCCTACGAGACGTGGCTGCACGATCTCGGCGCCCGGCAGCTCGACTGGAACCTGGTGTGGATCGTCACCGCGGACGACCTGGGCGACTGCGGCTTCCTGATGGCGCGCGACGACCGCGAGGCCATGGGGTGGATCCGCAGCATCGGCCTCCTGCCCGCCGCCCGCGGCCGGGGCCTCGCCGGTTTCCTGCTGAGGCACGCGTTCGGCGTCTTCGCCGCCGGCGGCCGGGACACGGTGGGGCTCGGCGTCGACACGCGCAACGCCACCGGGGCGCCCCGCCTGTACGAGCGGCACGGGCTCACCCTCCACTACGCGGTGGACACCTGGCAGACGGTGGTCCGGTGACCGTCGGCCGGTGAGACCGGTCAGGCCGCTCAGGCCACCGCGAGTCCCTCGACGGGGCCGGACAGCGCGGCCTTGAAGTGCCGGGTCACCTCGTCGGCGAGCACCTCGCTCTCGCCCTTGAGGAGCGCCTCCACCACCTGGGCGGCCACGTCACGCGGGTCGTTCTTCGGCACGTCCAGGGCGCGCACCATGTCGGTGTCGGTGTAGCCGAGGTGGACCCCGACGACCTGGGTGCCCCGGCCCGCCAGCTCGTGGCGCAGCGAGTTGGTGAGCGACCACAGGGCGGCCTTGCTCACGCCGTACGCGCCCGTGCCGGAGGCCCACGACAGCACGGAGTGCACGTTCACCACCGCTCCCCCGCCCCTGCGGGCGAGCACCGGGGCGAAGGCCTGCGTGACGCGCAGCGCGCCGAGGACGTTGACGTCGAAGAGGTGCGCGACCTCGGCGACGTCGTTGCCCAGCAGGCCGTTGGGGATCGTCGCACCCGCGTTGTTGACCACGATGTCCACGTCCGGCACCCGCTCCGCCAGCCGGGCCACGGACGCGTCGTCGCTCACCTCCAGGGCCAGCGGCACCAGACGCGGGTCCGCCTCCGGCTCGGGGCTGCGCGCGGTGACGTACACCCTCTCCGCGCCCGCCTCCAGCAGCGCGGCGGCGAAGGCCTTGCCCAGCCCTCGCTGCCCGCCGGTCACCAGCACCCGGGCTCCCTCGATCTTGGTCATGATCCCTGCTCCTCGTTCATGGGCGGCATCGGCCGCGACGTAAGTAAAAGCGTTTTGCTTGCGTCGTCAGCGTGCACCTCGATCGCGACAGAGTCAAGTACGATTGACCTATGTCATGGACCTCGACCGAGCGCTACCGCATCCGCCCCGCCCCCGGCGGCCTCGCTCTGGTGCAGGAACTCCTCAACACCCGCGCCGTCCCCCCGTACGGCGAGGACGTCCTCGCCGACGGGAACGGCGGCGGCCGGTGGCTGCGGGACGTGACCTCCGCGTGGGCCGAGGAGCAGGGCTGGCCGGACCCGACCGGGGAGCCGCGAACCGGGGACCTGGAGCGGGTGAGGGCGCTGCGGGAGCGGCTTGCCTCCCTGATGACCGGCGAGGCGGAGCAGGTCGGGGCGCCCACCGACGTCTCACTGCGGCCCGGCCTGGACGAGGAAGGGCGGGTGGCCCTGATTCCGGTCGGCAGCCCCGGCGAATGGCTGGAGGCAGCCGTGTGGGCGCAGGTGCTGCTCGCGCAGACGGACGGCACCTGGCAGCGGCTCAAGCTGTGCCGGGAGCCGGCCTGCCGGTCCGCGTTCTACGACCGCTCACGCAACAACAGCGGTGTCTGGCACGACGTCCGCCGGTGCGGGAACGCCGCGAACCTGCGGGCGTCCCGGGCCCGGCGGAGGCAACAGGCGGCCGAGGGGCCGGCCGGGGAGTGACCGGGCGGGGACGATCAGGTCGTCTGCCAGAATGGGCGGCGTTCACAGGGCATCGGGGTGCCCGTCGTCGGCCCAGGAGCGTTCACGGTGTCGCCACAGCACGGAAGCCGCTCGTCCGCGCACGGCGGCGGACAGCCTCGGCGGCGCGGGCGGACGAAGCTTCTCCCTGACCTCGAGCTTGGCCCTGACCCCGAACCCCCCGTCGTGCCGGGCGGCGAGCCCGCCGTCGTGAACCGGGAGGATCTGCGCGCCGACTGCTCGGCCTGCTTCGGTCTGTGCTGCGTCGCGCTGCCGTTCGCCCGCTCCGCCGACTTCGCCCGGGACAAGCCCGCCGGGCGGGCCTGCGGCCATCTGCGGGACGACTTCGGCTGCGGCATCCACGCACGGCTGCGCGACGAGGGCTACCGGGGCTGCACCGTCTTCGACTGCTTCGGCGCCGGGCAGAAGGTCTCGCAGGTCACCTTCGGCGGGACCGACTGGCGGCGCCTCCCGGAATCGGCGTCGGCGATGTTCGCGGTGTTCCCGGTCATGCGGCAGCTGCACGAACTGCTCGCGTACACCGCCGAGGCGCTGGAGCTCCCGGCGGCCCGTCCCGTGCACCGCGAGCTGCGCCGGGCGCTGACGCGGATCGAGGAGCTGACCCGGGGCGACGCCGAATCGGTCGTCGCGCTCGACGTGAACGCGCTGCGCGGGGAGGTCAACCCGCTGCTGCTGCGGACGAGCGAGCTGACGCGGGCGGCCCGGGTGCCGGGCCGCAGGAAGGACCACCGCGGCGCCGACCTGATGGGCGCGCGGCTGTCCGGGACGGCTCTGCGCGGGGCGAGCCTGCGCGGCGCACTGCTGGTCGGCGCCGACCTCACGGGCGCGGACCTGCGCGACGCGGACCTGATCGGCGCCGATCTGCGCGGCACGGACCTGTCGGGCGCCGACCTGACCGGCGCCCTGTTCCTCACGCAGGCGCAGCTGAACGCGGCACGGGGCGACAGCACGACGATGCTGCCGCCGTCGCTGGAACGCCCGGCCCACTGGGCGCGTGAGGGTTCAGCCGGCGGCGTTGTCGACGCGTAGCCGGACCTGCCGCTCCAGCCGCCGCAGGCTGTCGTCGAGGGCGCCGGACACCTGCTCCTCGCCGGGGTCGTGGCCGGCGTCGAAGAAGGAGAGGTGCACGGTCACCTCGCTGGCGCCGCTGTCGATGCCGGCGACCTGGAGCCAGCCGGCGTAGCCGCCCTGCTCCCGTGTGCCCCATTCGATGCGCATCTGCTCCCGCCGGGCCCGCAGCAGTGCGGACGTGTCCTCGTCGGTGCGGTCCTCGTGCACGGTGACGGCCGGCAGTTCCTCGGCGCGCACGTGCAGTTCCCCGGGCAGCCAGTCACTCATCTGGCCGATGTTGGCCGCCTGGTCGAAGACCTGCTCGGGCGGGCCCGGCATGGTGCGCGAGCGCTCGTACTCGTTCATCGGTGCACCCTCCTCGGTCGGTGACGGACGCGGGGCCGCCGACGGGGGCGGGCGGCTCCGGCGCGCGGGTCATTCGTTGCCGAAGACGGCCTGCTGCACCTCGTTGGGACCGTCGAAGCGCTTGGCGCCGGTCTCCGACAGCTTGCTCACGAGGCCGTCGTCGGCTCCGTTGCTCCTCGCCACCAGGACGAGGTCGTCCTTGGCCGCGGGGTAGTCGGCGCCCTTGAGTGCCTTCTGCAGGTCGATCGGGCTGAGGTCGGCCATGGCGGGCCTCCCGTGGTGCGTCCGGCGCGGCGGTTCCGCGCGACGACCGGCCGGGTACCCGGCGCCCGGCGAGCCGATTCAGCTCTCCGCGCGAACCTCGCCGTGTGCGCGCCGGTGACTTTCCGCGAGCGCGCCCCCGTCCAGCTCGCACTCGCCCGCACCGGGCCCGGTACGGAAGACGCGGATCGCGCCGAGCGGGGCAGCCCCATGCTCCGGACGGCCCGACCCGCTTCCTCGCGGAGGGCCCCACGGGCTGAGTGACTCGCGTGGTCGCGGACGCCCTCCGGTGCGACGCTGGGGTGGTCAGTTCCGGACGAACAGCCTGGAGGGAGACCGATGGGACGGGACGTCCCGGCGCTCACCTTCACCCGCGAGGACCGCCGGCAGTACCGGTTCAAGATGCAGCAGTGCCTCGACGCGCTCGCACAGATGCTGCGCGAATCCCGTTTCGAGGCCGAGCGGCCCCAGGTCGGTCTGGAGATCGAGCTCAACCTGGTCGACGACCGGGCCGAGCCCGCGATGCGCAACACCGACGCGCTGGAGGCGATCGCGGACCCGGCCTGGGACACCGAGCTGGGCCGCTTCAACCTCGAGATCAACATCGCGCCCCGGCGGCTCACCGAGGGCGGTCCCGACGCCTGGGAGTCCGAGATCCGCTCCGCCCTGAACCACGCGGAGCAGCGCGCCCGTTCCATCGGCACTCACCTCATCATGACGGGCATCCTCCCCACCCTGCGCCACGAGGACGTCGGGGAGGGCGCCCTGTCGGAGAACCCGCGCTACCGGCTGCTCAACGACCAGATCTTCGCGGCGCGCGGCGAGGACCTGCACATCGAGGTGACCGGCGTCGACCGGCTGCGCACCTACGCGGACACCATCACCCCGGAGGCCGCCTGCACCAGTACGCAGTTCCACCTCCAGGTCGACCCGGAGGACTTCGCGGCGTACTGGAACGCGGCGCAGGCGATCGCCGGGGTGCAGGTGGCCCTCGCGGCCAACTCGCCCTTCCTGTTCGGCAAGGAACTCTGGCACGAGACGCGCATCCCGCTGTTCGAGCAGGCCACCGACACCCGCCCCGAGGAGATCAAGGTGCAGGGGGTGCGGCCCCGGGTGTGGTTCGGCGAGCGCTGGATCACCAGCGTGTTCGACCTCTTCGAGGAGAACCTGCGCTACTTCCCCGCCCTGCTCCCCCTGTGCGACGACCAGGACCCCGCGGAGACGCTGCTGCGCGGCGACATCCCGGACCTCGGCGAGCTGACGCTGCACAACGGCACCATCTACCGCTGGAACCGCCCGGTGTACGCCGTCTCCCGCGACAAGCCGCACGTGCGCGTGGAGAACCGGGTGCTGCCCGCCGGCCCCACGGTCGCCGACACCCTCGCCAACGGCGCCTTCTACTACGGACTGACCCGCGGACTGGTGGAGGAGGAGCGGCCGGTGTGGTCGCGGATGTCCTTCTCCGCGGCCGAGGACAACCTGCGCACGGCGGCCCGTTACGGCATCGACGCTCGGCTGTACTGGCCCGGCATGGGCGAGGTGCCGGCGGCGGAGCTGGTGCTGCGGCGGCTGCTGCCGCTGGCGCACCGGGGTCTGGAGCTGTCCGGCATGGACGACGCGTGGCGGGAGCCGCTGCTCGGCATCATCGAGCAGCGCTGTGTGACAGGGCGCAACGGCGCGGTGTGGCAGAAGGAGATGTTCCACCACATCGACGCGACCGCGCACTGCGGGCGGCACGAGGCGCTGCGCCGCATGACGCAGCAGTACGTCGCCTACATGCATCTGAACGCGCCCGTGCACACCTGGCCCGTGGAGTGAGGCGGGAGACGCGGGGACTCAGGTACGGCCCAGGATGTCCGTCACCTCCCGCCGGACCACGTCCCGCGCCTGCCGGGGCAGGCCGCCCAGGGCCGTGCCGTCCAGGGCGTCGAGCACCCGGCCGGCGTCCGCCGTCGCGGGGACGCTGCCGCTGACGACCTCGTCGCCGTCCCGTACGGCGGTGAACAGCCGCCGTCCGCCGTCCTCCTCGGCGTGCACGGCGGTGGCGACCACGAGCGGCGGCGGTCCGCCCAGCTCGCCGGGCGCCTTGTGGTAGCCGCTGACGAGGGGGCGGCGCCAGCGGATGTCCAGCATCAGGGGGCGCTTGGCCACGACCTCCGCGAGATCGGCCTGGTACGCGCCGTCGTGGTCCAGGACGGTCGCCCGTGCGTCCAGGACCAGCGCCGGGGGCAGCAGGCAGCGCAGGGTGCTGCCCACGATGTTGCCGCCGACGGTGGCCGTCCGGCGCACGGCTCCGGTGCCGACGGAGGCGGCCGCACGGCGCAGCACCTCCGGCACGCGGTCGTCGACCTGGTGCAGCAGCACGGCCGCGCCCAGGGTCTCCGCGTCCACCACGGTGGCCTCGGGCAGCCGGCGCAGAGACATCGCCTGTTCCGGGAAGCCGTCGCGCTGCCACTGGGCCCACACGAGCGTGGCCCCGCCGACGGGCACCGCGCCCTCGGCCAGACACCGCCGGGCTTCGGACAGGGAGGTGGGAAGGCGCAGCAACACGGCGATCGACCTGCTTTCCTCTGCGGAGGGCTCAACAGGGGCGGGACGTGGGGCACTTGTCGGGGAGGCGAGGACCGGCACCGCATTCTCCGCAGCGAACCGGGGGCGCGTACAGGGCTCACGCCGGTCGGCTGTGCTCCGAATTGGGAGACCTTGCGCTCGGCCATGTGTTTGCCCCATGGTTGACGCGCGTCACACGGCTGGTTGCTCACCTCGATCTCTCGTACCGGAAGCGGAGACCGCATGTTGAAACGCGCACTGAGACTCGTGCTGTCTATTGTCATGCTCATGGCTGGCCTGGCGGCGGGTTCCCTGGCGACCGCCGGGACCGCGCACGCCGACGGCTGCTACACCTGGAACCGCACCCTGTCCCAGGGCGCGTCCGGCGCCGACGTCACCCAGCTCCAGATCCGGCTGAGCGGCTACCCCGGCTACGGCGCCGTGCTGGCCGTCGACGGCAAGTTCGGCCCGGCCACCACCGCCGCCCTCAAGCGCTTCCAGTCCGCCTACGGACTCGCCGCGGACGGCGTGGCGGGCCCGAACACCTTCAGCAAGCTGTACGCCCTCCAGGACGACGACTGCACGCCGATCCACTTCGACTACTCCGAGCTGAACCGCTGCAACTCGACCTGGTCCGGAGGCGCGGTGAGCGCCGCGACGGCGAAGGCCAACGCCCTGCGCACCATGTGGAAGCTGGAGGCGCTGCGGCACGCGCTCGGCGACCAGCCGATCCGGGTCACCAGCGGCTTCCGCTCGCAGTCCTGCAACAGCGCGGTGGGCGGCGCGAGCAACAGCCGCCATCTGTACGGCGACGCCGCCGATCTCGGCGTGGGCTCCCACTCTCTGTGCACCCTGGCCAAGCAGGCCCGCAACCACGGCTTCAACGGAATTCTCGGCCCCGGCTACCCGGGCCACAACGACCACACGCACGTCGACCACCGCGGCAGCCGCTTCTGGTCGGCCTCGACCTGCGGGATCTGACGCACGCGCGCACGCTGGTGAGAGGTGAGGGGGTCCCGCGCGGGGCCCCCTCACCTTCACGTACCCACGGTTCCGCCCTCAGGCGTGGCCCGACGCTCCCGCCGCAGAGCCGTGCCCGTGGCGAGGGCGCCCCGCCCCTGCCAGGCCGTGACAGCCGGGCGTCCGGCCGCGGCGGCGAGTGCGCCGGACACGGCGATGGTCCGGCCCGAGGGCGAGCGGGGCGGGGTCACGGGGTCAGCCGACCGTCCACTTCTGGTTCGCGGTGCCCGAGCAGGTCCAGATCTGCAGCCTGGTTCCGTTGGCGGAGTTGTTGCCGGTCACGTCCAGGCACTTGTCGGCCTGGGGGTTGACGATGTCACGGGCGGCGGTGACCACCCAGCGCTGGGCGGCCGTGCCGTTGCACTCCCACAGCTGCACGGGTGTGCCGTCGGCCGTGCCGCCCGAGGCCACGTCCAGGCACTTGCCCAGCGCCCGGATCGTACCGTCGGAACCGGTCGTCCAGCGCTGCGCGGCGGTGCCGTTGCAGTCGTGGAGCTGAACAGGGGTGCCGTTGGCGGTGCCGGCCCCGGCGACGTCCACGCACTTGCCGGCGAGGCCGCGGATCGCGCCGCCGATCGAGGTGTCACTGGTCGTCACCGTGACGTGGTCGACGAGGAGTTGCTGCGGGAAGGCGGTGGAGCCGTCCGGGTCGCCGGGCCAGTAGCCGCCGACCGCCAGGTTGAGGATGAGGAAGAACGGCTTGTTGAACACCCACTGGCGGCCGCCCAGGTCTGCGGGCGTGCGGGTCTGGTAGACGTTGCCGTCCACGGACCAGGTGATGCGGTCGGGCGCCCAGTCGACGGCGAAGGTGTGGAAGGCGTCCGCGAAGGCCTGTCCGCCGGGCAGCGTGTAGCCGGCGCCGATTCCGCCCGACCCGGAGTAGCCGGGGCCGTGGATCGTGCCGTGCACGGTGGACGGCTCGAAGCCGACGTTCTCCATGATGTCGATCTCACCCGAGTCCGGCCAGTCGACCGGAGTGCCGAGCATCCAGAACGCGGGCCACATGCCCTGTCCTCGCGGGATCTTCATCCGCGCCTCGACGTGCCCGTACTGCGCGGTGAACCGGCCGGAGGTGTTGAGCCGGGCCGAGGTGTACTGACAGGTGCCGTACCAGCACTGGTAGTTGGCCGGGTTCTCCTTGCGGGCGGTGATGACCAGATGGCCCTGGCCGTCGAGCGCCGCGTTGTCGTTCCCCGCGGTGTAGAACTGCCGTTCGTGGTTGTTGACGTTGTCGCCGGTCTCGATGTGCCACTTCGACCCGTCGACCGCCGCGCCGGCGGGCCCGTCGAAGGTGTCCGAGAAGACGACGGCCGCCGCGGAGACGTCGGAGGCGGGTGCCGTGGCGCGGGCGGGTTCCGCCTGGGCGGTCGTACCGGCCACGCCGGAGGCGAGGAGCGCGGCGGACAGGGCGGCGACCAGCCATCTGCGGGGCGTGCGCGGAGAGGACATGGCTCTCCCTTCCGTACGGCGACCCGTGGGGACGGGTGCGCCGACCGTGGTGGGGGGGTGAAGGTCCGACCACTTGATTCAAGATGTGAGATAAGAAGGCGTCAACCCCCTGGTACAGACCAGGAATTCACATGGGCCGCGTCCCGCCGCACCGGGAGGAGGGGGATCAGGCCGTGGTGCCCCAGGAGGTGCGGTGGGCGCACTTCGGGTCGTGCTCGGTCGCGCACGACGTCCACCAGCGCTCGCAGCACGCCGCCTCCACCTCGGCCCGGGCCACGGCAGCGGCGGCCGCGTCCCGCCATGCCGCCCGGCGTCCCTCGCGCTCGCGCAGCACGG
The DNA here is from genome assembly GCF_043082785.1 of Streptomyces sp. NPDC014764. Classification (NCBI taxonomy): domain Bacteria; kingdom Bacillati; phylum Actinomycetota; class Actinomycetes; order Kitasatosporales; family Streptomycetaceae; genus Streptomyces; species Streptomyces sp. NPDC014764. Next base: position 343,485 of record NZ_JBIBXY010000005.1, read on the forward strand.
CGACGGCCCGGCGCTCGTCGGCGATGACGGTCTCGCGGACCACGCCCAGGACGGGCGCGAGGGAGGCGGCGGCCATGGCAAGGGTGGTCCAGGCGGGCACCTCACCCCAGGTGCGCACGGTGCAGTAGGCGAGCCAGAGGGCGACGGCGATGTACATGACGGTGAGAACCCGGCTGCCCCTGCTCATGCTCGTCTCCCCTTCGGTCCCCGGTCCGATGGACATCTGATGCCCCGGAAGCGCCCATGCATGACACCGAGTTGCGAGACGCCTTCACCCTTTTCCGGATTCGGTTTTCTGCGGGTGTTTCGGTGCGGACGCCGGGGACGGGGACCGGTCCGGCCGGGGGGTGCGCTAGATTTTGCTCGCCCTTGACCGCGATCATTCACGATCTCTCACGCTACGGAGCCGGCGCACCTCATGAACGACATCGTCAACGGACTCGGCCGGGCCGGCGCCTACAGCGCCCTCGGTCTCGTCCTGCTGGTCCTCGGCATCTTCCTGGTCGACCTGCTGCTGCCCGGCAGGCTCGGCAGGCAGATCTGGCAGGAGCGCAACCGGAACGCCGCCGTGGTGCTCAGCTCCTCGCTGCTCGGCATCGGCGGCATCGTGTTCACCTCCATCTGGACGACCTACGACGACTTCGGCAAGGGCCTGGTCTCCACGGCGGTGTTCGGCGTGCTGGGGCTGGTGACGATGGCCGTGGCGTTCTTCGTGATCGACCTGGTCACCCCCGGGCGGCTCGGCGCCACCCTGGTGGAGGTGGAGCCCCACCCGGCGGTGTGGGTGACCGCGTCCTGCAACATCGCCGTGTCCGCCGTCATCTCGGCGTCCATAGCCTGAACCGGCCGTCCCCTTCCGTCCGCGCGTCACCGCCCGGCCGCCGCGCACCGCACGCGCGGCGGCCGGGCGGTCGCGTACCCGGCTTCAGCCGCCGGTGCCGGGGAGTGGCCGTGGCCGTGAAGTTGTCTCTTTCGGTGCGTTACCGGGGAGTACCAGCTGCCGCTGGGCCACGCCGACGCGCGCGACCGGACATCGGAACGGCACGTCCGGGCGAGCCGGCCCGGGCCGGGGCGGGGCGGCCGTCAGGCCACCCGGCGTCGCTCCGGGGCGACCGCCGGGCGGGCGGGCGCCTGGGGGACGCGGGCGGCCGTACGGACGCGGTACGTCGTGCGGTTGGGGTCGACGACCGGCTCGCCGAGGGTGATCCGGCCGCTCGCCTGAAGCTCGTCGCACTCGGCGGTGGGCAGCGCGGCGTAGCAACCGCCGGCGCCGGTGGCCGGGTCGATCGGACGCCAGTAGCTGTACCGACGGCGGCCGTTGGCGAAGACCGTGACGTACGTCGGGGTACGGGGGTCCGCGATGATGCGCAGCACGTCGGCCGTGGTCCCCGGCGACGCGGGCGCGGCGGCCGGGGACGGGGCGGCGGCCGCCCGAGCCCGCCGTCGGCGGACGGTCGGCAGGTCGACGAGGGTGGTCGAGCGGTCGACGGTGGCAAGCATCTGAAGGACCTTTCCGGAGCCGGACACGAGACCGTCTACCCAGCACCGCGCCGGAGTTGATCTCCTTTTCCGATCATTGTGCAACCTCACACCGACAACGCGCGACGCTTTTCGGACGTTCCCGGTCGACGTGTCGACATGACGACCGTGACAGGCCGTCAGTCACCGGCGAGCGGGTCGTGGCCCCAGTTCATCAGCGAGTGACGCCAGCGGGTGTCGGTGACGTCGCCGGACGGGCGCTGCGCGAGATGGCGGTTGATGTAACCGACGACCTTGCGCATGTGGGCGTGGTCGTCCTCGGTGAGGTCGGCGCGCCCGGTGCGCAGCAGCTCGACGATGCGCCGTCCCGAGGCGTGCCCGGTCGACTCTCCGCCGTCCTTGTGCTGCCCCGCGCTCCGAGACTCGTCCGACTCGAGCCACTTCTCCAGATCGCCGGCCTTCATGTTGACCAGCTTCCGGAACTCGCTCCAGGTCTCCTCGTCGTCCGCGGCCACGTCGCTCACTTCTTCTTCTTGAGCGCCGACGGCTTGTGCACCGCTGTCCTGCCGGACTTGTCGCTGCGCACCTCGTACTGCGGCTCCTCCTCGGAGGCCGCGACGGTGCGTCCGGCCGCCTCGGTCCGCTCGGTGATCTTCTGCTCGACCTCGCCCGTGGTCTCGCTGCCGTGGCTGCTCCAGGCGACGTGGTCGCCCTCGTGCAGGTCCTTCCCGGACTTCTTGTCCTTCGCCATGTCCGGCGCCTCCTTCGTGTCGACCGTGGGGCCGCTCTCCACCCTGGTGGCAGCGGCGGCCGCGCGCATCTCGGGTGGACAGCCGTCCGGGCCGGCCCCCGGTTGAGGGGACCGGCCCGGACGGACGGATCAGCGCGCCGGAAGGACCGGGCGGGTGGTGCGGATCAGACGAGGTCGAACCGGTCGAGGTTCATGACCTTGTCCCACGCCTTGACGAAGTCCCGGACGAACTTCTCCTTGGCGTCGTCGCTCGCGTAGACCTCGGCGAGGGCACGCAGCTCGGAGTTCGAGCCGAACACCAGGTCGGCGCGGGAGCCGGTCCACCTGACCTCGCCGGTCGCGGCGTCGCGGCCCTCGAACGCGGTCTGGTCGTCGGAGGTCGACTTCCACGTGATGCCCATGTCGAGCAGGTTGACGAAGAAGTCGTTGGTGAGGACGCCCGGCGTCCCGGTGAGCACGCCCTGGGAGGACTGCTGGTGGGTGGCGCCGAGGGCCCGCAGGCCGCCGACGAGCACCGTCATCTCGGGGGCGCTCAGGGTGAGCAGGTTGGCCTTGTCGACCAGCAGGTACTCGGCCCGGAGCCGGTTGCCCTTGCCCAGGTAGTTGCGGAAGCCGTCGGCGGTCGGCTCGAGCGCGGCGAACGACTCGACGTCGGTCTCCTCCTGCGTGGCGTCGACGCGGCCCGGGGTGAAGGGCACCTCGACGTCGAAGCCGGCGTCCTTGGCGGCCTTCTCCACGGCGGCGGCACCGCCGAGCACCACGAGGTCGGCGAAGGAGACCCGCTTGCCGCCGGTCTGCTCGGCGTTGAACGCCTCCTGGACGCCTTCCAGGGCACGGATGACGCCCGCGAGGCGGTCGGGGTCGTTGGCCTCCCAGCCGCGCTGCGGCTCCAGGCGGATACGGCCGCCGTCGGCGCCGCCGCGCTTGTCGCTGCCGCGGAAGGAGGAGGCCGCCGCCCACGCCGTGGACACCAGGTCCGACACGGGCACGCCGGTGGCGAGGAGGCGCTCCTTCAAGGAGGCGATGTCCGCGGCGTCGATCAGCTCGTGCGTGCGCTCCGGCAGCGGGTCCTGCCACAGCAGCGTCTCCTCCGGGACCTCGGGGCCGAGGTAGAGGGACTTCGGGCCCATGTCGCGGTGGGTGAGCTTGTACCAGGCGCGGGCGAAGGCGTCGGCGAACTCCTGCGGGTTCTCGTAGAACCGCCGGGAGATCGGCTCGTAGACCGGGTCGAAGCGCAGCGCCAGGTCGGTGGTGAGCATCGTCGGCAGGTGCTTCTTCGACGGGTCGTGCGCGTCGGGGATGATCGCCTCGGCGTTCTTGGCGACCCACTGCTTGGCGCCTGCCGGCGACTCGGTCAGCTCGTACTCGAACTCGAAGAGGTTCTTGAAGAACCCGTTGCTCCACCGCGTCGGCGTGGCGGTCCAGGTGACCTCCAGGCCGGAGGTGATGGCGTCGCCGCCCTTGCCGGTGCCGAAGGTGTTCCTCCAGCCCAGACCCTGCTCTTCCAGCGAGGCGGCCTCGGGGTCGTCTCCGACGTGGTCGGCAGGGCCCGCACCGTGGGTCTTGCCGAAGGTGTGGCCGCCGGCGATCAGCGCGACGGTCTCCTCGTCGTTCATCGCCATCCGGCGGAAGGTCTCACGGATGTCGCGGGCCGCGGCGATCGGGTCCGGGTTGCCGTTGGGTCCCTCGGGGTTGACGTAGATGAGGCCCATCTGGACGGCGCCGAGCGGGTTCTCCAGCTCGCGGTCGCCGGAGTAGCGCTTGTCGTCCAGCCACGTGGTCTCGGGACCCCAGTAGACGTCCTCCTCCGGCTCCCACACGTCCTCGCGGCCGCCGCCGAAGCCGAACGGCTCGAAGCCCATCGACTCCAGCGCGACGTTGCCCGAGAGGATCAGCAGGTCGGCCCAGGACAGGCTCTGGCCGTACTTCTTCTTCACCGGCCACAGCAGGCGGCGGGCCTTGTCGAGGTTGGCGTTGTCCGGCCAGCTGTTGAGCGGGGCGAACCGCTGCTGGCCGGAGCCGGCGCCGCCGCGGCCGTCGCTGACGCGGTAGGTGCCGGCGCTGTGCCAGGCCATCCGGATGATCAGCGGGCCGTAGTGGCCGAAGTCGGCCGGCCACCAGTCCTGCGAGGTGGTGAGGACCTCGGCGATGTCCCGCTTCACCGCGGCGAGGTCGAGGGACTTGAAGGCCGCCGCGTAGTCGAAGTCCTCACCGAGCGGGTTCGCCGCCGGCGGGTTCTTCGCGAGGATCTTGAGGTTCAGACGGTCGGGCCACCACTGACGGTTGCCGCCGCCCTGGGTGGGGTGCGACGCGCGATCGTGCGCCACCGGGCAGCCGCCTGCCCCCTCCGCCTTGGGTTCGGTGACGATCGCGTCATGGTTCTCGGTCATGGGAGTCCTTCCGGGCGAAAAATGTTCGCGCAGTTCAGGCACTGCGGGAGGTGGAACAGCCGGGGCACAGGCCCCAGTAGACGACTTCGGCCTCGTCGACCTCGAAGCCGTGGCCGTCGGACGCGGTCAGGCAGGGCGCCTCGCCGACCGCGCAGTCGACGTCGGCCACGGCGCCGCAGGAACGGCACACCAGATGGTGGTGGTTGTCCCCGACGCGCCCCTCGTAGAGGGCGGCGCTCCCCGCCGGTTCGACGCGCCGCACCAGGCCCGCCGCGCTCAGCGCGTTCAGACCCTCGTACACCGCCTGGAGGGACACATGCCCTATGCGCCGGCGCACCTCGGCGGCGACGGTCTCGACGCCGAGATGGCCGCCCTGGCGGACGGTGTCGAGGAGCGCTACGCGGGCGGCGGTCACGCGCAGCCCCGCACCGCGCAACTCCTCGGCGCTGGTCGACGGCCGGGATGCGGTCATGGCGCCGAACCTACCGCCGAAGACGCGAACAATTCCAGAGAACGAACGGATCCATTCTTGGGGCGTGTCCGGTAACGGTGGGTGGCTCCCGGGTTGCGCCCAGCGCCGGGCACGGACCGCCGCGCGTCCCGCCCCCTCGGTCTGTGGCCAGGGCGTCAGCGCAGGACGTCGAGCGCCCCCGGGAGGATCTTCGCCGTGACGGGCAGCGTCGCGTCGACTTCACCGTCCGTGCCGTACGGGATCGCCCGGTCGGCCTCGATGCGTATCTCCCGGCCGCGCAGGACGCGCACCTGGGGGCGGTGCACGTGGGCGCCGGTGCGCAGTTCGTTCATCAGGGCGAAGAACAGCAGGCGTGGCGCGTGGCGGATCATGACGACGTCGAGGAGGCCGTCGTCCGGTCGGGCGTCGGGGGCGATGAGACGGCCGGATCCGTACGTGCCCGAGTTGGCGGCGACCACGGTGTACCCCGTGTGGGTGAGTTCCTCGCCGTCGACGGTGACCGTGTAGCGGGCCGGGCGCCAGGTGGCCACGGCCCGCAGGCCGCCCGCGTAGTAGGACGCCGAACCCCGCAGCAGGCGGGAGCGGTTGGCGTGCCGGTTGGCGAGGGCGTCCACCCCGGCGTAGACGCTGCCGAGCACCACGACGCGGTCGTGGGCGGCCGAGGTGACCTCGACGGTGTCGACGGGGCGGGGTTCGGCGTGCAGCAGGATGCCGGCCAGGGCCTCCGGGTCCCGGGGCAGGCCGAGCGCCCGCGCGAAGTCGTTGCCCCGTCCCGCCGGGACCAGGCCGAGCGTGGCGCCGGTGCCGCTGAGGGCGCCGCCGACACAGCCGGCCATGCCGTCCCCGCCGACGGCCAGCACGGTGCGGCCCGCCGCTCCGGCGGTGAGGGCGAGTTCCCTGGCGTGCGCGAGACTCCGGCTGTACTCCGTCACCAGCTCCGCGCCCGCCTCACGCAGATGCCGGGCGACGGCGAGCAACGCGGCGGCGGAACCGGCCGCGCCCGCGGTGGGGTTGACGACGGCGGTGAACTGTCGCATCGGGATGCCTCCGGGGGACGGGCCGAGGGGGTGGGGTGGATGTGCGGGGCGCCCGGGCGGGGGCGGTGGGGAGGGGCCCTGCCCGTCAGTCGGCGGGCAGCAGTACGCCCGGGTTCAGCACGCTGTCAGGGTCCAGCCGTCGCTTCACCGCGCCGAGCGCCTCGGCGCCGAGGGGGCCGATCTCGCGGACGTACCAGTCGCGGTGGTCCGTGCCGACGCCGTGGTGGTGGCTGATGGTGCCGCCCGCGGCGAGGATCGCCTCGTTCGCGGCGTGCTTCGCGCGTGCCCAGTGGGCCACGGGGTCCTCGCCCTGCGCGGAGACGACCGTGAAGTACAGCGAGGCGCCGTTCTCGTAGACGTGGGAGATGTGGCACATCACCAGCGGCGGGGTGCCGGCCTCGGTGAGGGTGGCGGTGAGCGCGTCGCGGACGGCGGCGTACAGGCCGGGGAGGCGGGACCAGAACGTCGCCGTCTCCAGCGTCTCCGCGAAGGCGCCCGCGTCGAGCAGGGCGTCCCGCAGGTAGGGCGCCGCGTAGCGGCCGTGGGCCCAGCGGCGGCCCGGCTCCTCGCCGAGCGGGGTGCCGCCGCACTCCCGCAGGACGGCGGCGGCCCGCTCGCGCCGGTAGGCGGTGTCCTCCTCCGTGCCCTCGTAACCGGCGACGGCGGTGCAGCCGCTCGCCTTGAGGTCGCCGGTGCCGATCGCCTCGGGGTTGGCGAGGCCGACGAGGGTCTCGGTCTCGTCGGACAGGCGCAGCACGGTGGGCCGGGGCCCGTCCTGGGCGAGCCGGCGCAGGGCGGCGGCGCCCGCGTCGAAGGAGGGGAAGTTCCAGCCCTCGTACACGCGGGTCTCCGGCACGGGCCGGACCCGCACGGTCACCGAGGTGATGACACCGAAGGCGCCCTCCGAGCCGAGGAGGAGCTGGCGCAGGTCGGGGCCGGCGGCGGAGCGCGGGGCACGGCCGGTGTCGAGGGTGCCCCCGGGAGTGGCGAGGGTGAGGGAGAGGACCATCTCGTCGAAGCGACCGTACCCGGCGGAGGCCTGGCCGCTCGAGCGGGTGGCCGCGAAGCCGCCGATGGTGGCCCATTCGTAGGACTGCGGGAAGTGGCCGAGGGTGAAGCCGTGTCCGGCGAGGAGGGCCTCGGCCTGCGGGGCCCGCAGACCGGGCTGCAGGGTGGCGGTGCGGGAGACCGGGTCGAGGTCGAGCAGGCGGTTCATGCGCCGCAGGTCGAGGGCGACGAACGTGCCGCGCGCCTCCGGGGCGAGACCGCCGACGACGGAGGTGCCGCCGCCGAACGGGACGGCCGCCAGGCTGTGTTCGGCGCACAGGCGGAGCACGGCCAGCACCTCGTCGTGCGTGGCGGGCAGCAGCACGGCCGCGGGGAGCGCCGCGGCGAGGTCACCACCGCGCATGCGCAGCAGGTCCGGGGTGGACTTGCCGCGGGTGTGCCGGACGCGGGTCTCGGCGTCGGTTCGGACGTGGGTCCCGCCGCCCAGCGCGGCGGCCAGGGCGCGGTGCGCGTCGGCAGCGAGCGGGCTCGCGGGGACGTCCAGGTCCTCGAGGGCGGCGGTCGCCGTCTCGCGCGGTCTGACGCCGAGCAGGTCGCGCAGCAGCCCGGTCACCGATCCGGGCAGCGGGGCCGCCCGCTCGGGGTCGCCCCAGCCGCTCCAAAGCATGTCCATGCCTGTCATCCTCACGGGTCCGTCCTGACGGGTCGGGAAAGAGCGATGCCGTCGCCCGACGGCCTCACGTGGCGTTACACTGTTACACATGACGCCTATTCGTCACAACGCCTCGGCAGGTTCGGACAACGACGCGGTGCTCGACGCGGTGCGCGACTGCGTGCTCGCCGTCGGGGTCCGCCGCACCACGCTCACCGACGTGGCCCGCCGCGCCGGTGTCTCCCGTATGACGCTGTACCGGCGCTGGCCGGACGTGCGGTCGCTGGTCGGCGACCTGATGACGCGGGAGTGGATCGCGGTGGCCACCGGGGCCATGCCCGAGCACAGAGCCGGCACGACCGCGCGGGAGCTGCTCACGCAGGGACTCGTGGACGCGGTGCGGGACTTCGTCGCCCACCCGCTCTTCCGCAAGATCCTCGACGTCGACCCCGAACTGCTCCTCCCCTACGTGCTGGACCGCCGCGGCGCGAGCCAGGAAGCCCTCCTCGAACTGCTGGCCGGCGTGCTGCGCGAGGGGCACGCGGACGGCTCCGTGCGCCGCGCGCCCGTCGAACGGCAGGCGCGTTCGGTGCTGTTGGTCGTGCAGTCCTTCACCCTGTCCCTGCGCACCATGACCGACGAGGACGACCCCGAGCTGTCCGCCGAGGCGTTCCTCGGCGAGCTGCGCGGCATTCTGGAGAGGACCCTCACGCCATGACCCCCCTCAGCGGCTCGTCCCTGTCCGCCGCCCGGCGCGCCCGCGACCTGACCGACTCGGTGCACGGCGACACCGTGGACGTGCTGGTCGTCGGCCTCGGTGTGACCGGTGCGGGCGCCGCCCTGGACGCCGCGGCGCGCGGACTGCGGGTGGTCGCGGTCGACGCCCACGACCTGGCGTTCGGCACCTCCCGCTTCAGCAGCAAACTGGTCCACGGCGGGCTTCGCTACCTGGCCTCCGGCCGGCTCGACGTCGCCCACGAGAGCGCGGTGGAGCGCGGGATCCTGATGGAGCGCACGGCGCCCCACCTGGTGCACGCCCAGCCGTTCGTGCTGCCGCTCACCCCGCTGGTCTCGCGCGGCCAGGCTGCGCTGGCGCGGGCCGGCTTCCACGCAGGGGACACACTGCGGCTCGCGGCGCGCACCGCCCGCGCCACGCTTCCCGCACCCCGCCGCCTCTCCGTCGTGGAGACCCGCCATCTCGCGCCGGCGCTCCGCCTCGACGGTCTGCGCGGCGGCCTTTTGTCCTGGGACGGGCGGCTCACCGACGACGCCCGCCTGGTGACCGCCCTGGCCCGTACGGCGGCCGCGCACGGCACGCGGGTCCTCACCCGCGTCCGGGCGCTGGAGCTGACCGGGACCGGCGCCCGTGTCCGTGACGAACTCACCGGCGAGGAGGGCGAGATCCGCGCCCGCGCGGTGATCAACGCGGCCGGCGTGTGGGCGGGCGGCCTCGTCGACGGCGTCCGCATCCGCCCCTCCCGCGGCACGCACCTGGTGCTGCGCCCGGAGAGCCTCGGCCCGCTCACCGCCGGTCTGCACGTACCGGTGCCCGGGGAGACCAACCGCTTCGTCCTGGTCCTCCCCCAGGACGACGGCCGGGTCTACGTCGGCCTCACCGACGAGCCCGTGGACGGCGACATCCCCGACGTCACGGAGCCCCCGGAGACGGACATCGGCTTCCTGCTGGACGTCCTCTGCTCGGTCCTGCACGCGCCGGTGCACCGGGACGACGTGGTGGGCGCGTTCGCCGGGCTGCGGCCCCTGCTGGACACCACGCCGGAGGACGCGGACGCCCCGCCGAGGACCGCCGACATCTCCCGCCGGCACGCCGTGCTGACCTCGCCGGAGGGCGTGGTCACGGTGGTCGGCGGCAAGCTGACCACGTACCGGCGGATGGCCGAGGACGCGGTGGACGCGGCGGTACGGCTGCGAGGGCTGGCGGCCGGCCCGTCCCGCACCGCGGTCCTCCCCCTGGTGGGGGCGGCGGCGCCGCACGTCCTCGCCGGACTGTCCGCGCCCCGCCGCCTGGTCCGCCGCCACGGCACCGAGGCCCTGGACGTCCTGGCACTCGCCGAACGGGACCCCCGCCTCGCCGAGCCGGTCCTCCCCGGCTATCCGGTCACGGCCGCGGAGGCGCTGTGGGCGGTGCTCCACGAGGGCGCGCTGGACGAGGAGGACGTCCTGGACCGCCGCACCCGCATCGGCCTGGTCCCGTCCGACCGGACGGCGGCGCTTCAGGCGGTGCGGGAGCTGCTGGCCGACGCGCCCGCGACGGGCTGACGCGGTCAGCGTGCGTGCACGCCGACCTCGTGCAGCGAGTAGCCGTACCTGGTCCCGCGTTTCAGGCCGACGACGCGCACCTGCCGTGCCTCGACCGGCGTGAACATCGCCGTGTCCAGACCTCCGTCGCCCGTCGTCGTGGACCACACCGTGCGCCAGTCCGTGCCGTCGGTCGACACGTCCACGCGGTACGAACTGGCGTACGCGCGTTCCCAGTCGACGGTGACGCGGCTGATCCGGTGGGCGGCGCCGAGGTCGAGGCGCAGCCATTGGTGGTCCGTCCAGTCGCTGGCCCAGCGGGTGCCCTGGTCGCCGTCGACCGCGCGGGCGGGGGCGTAGCTGGTGAACGGGTTCCACTCGGCGGAGGAGGCCGTCGCCAGGGCGCTCCGGGCGAGGTTCGCCGCCGGGCGGTGGCGTTCGGTCGCGCCCCAGGTGGTGAGGTAGGACTCGGCGCCGCGGAAGAGGTCGTCCACGACGTGCTGCCCGCCGACGCGCCGGATGTCCTCGATCCAGTCGGGCACCAGCCCGTAGTGCGCGGCGCCGTCGGTGTTCAGGTCCCAGGTGCGCTGCCCGGTGGTCTGCCGGTCGAGGAGGGAGCCGCCGTCGACGCTGCGGTAGGGGTAGGTGACCGGGTCGGGCGCGTCCGCGCCGCGCGGGGCGGGCCAGCCGCCTACGCCGTTCATGTCGGTGCCGAAGCCGTAGCCGACGCCGTAGGCGTCCCGCAGCTGTTCGGTGCGGCCGGCCTCGGTGACGAACTGCTCGGAGCCGTTCATGTACTGGGCGGTGAACCCGCCGAGCCGGTAGACGCGTTCGGTCCAGTTCAGGTCCATCCAGCTGTGCGAGGAGAGGACGCCCGGGTAGGACGCGGACTCGAAGAGGTCGAGGACCCGGCCGGCGGCCTTGACGCTCATGTGGTCGATCTCGAGCATCATTCCGCGCGTCATCATGCCGCGCACGGCGTACTCGCCCAGCCCGGTCAGCCCGCGCACGTTGCACCGGGCGTCCGCGTCGTACGACGGGACCTGCACGCCCGCCGGGAGGTGCTTCTCGGCGGCGGGGGCGGAGGCGAGGCCGACGGGGTTGTCGTGCTGCGGGCCGGTGCAGGGCTCGGTCCGCCAGAAGGTGCCGGTGGACAGGAACTGCCCGACGTTGATGGCGGTGCCGAGCGCTCCGGAGTCGAAGCGCACGCCGCACAGCGCGTTGTCGAACTTGTGGCACAGGAACATGCTGCGCACACCCAGGTCGTACAGCTCGTCGAGGCCCGCGTCGATGTCGTCCCGGTCGCACTGGGCGATGTCCAGGATCATCTTGCAGCCGAACGGCTCCGAGGTCTCCACGCCCAGCACCACGGCCAGTTTGCCCTGCTCGATCACCTCACGCGCCTGCGCGCTGTCGGTGACGATGCGGAACCAGCCCTTGCCCGGCCCGCCGTACATGGCGTCGACATGATCCTGCATCCGGTAGGTCAGTGCGGCCTGGAGGCGGATGGAGGTCATCTCGTCGCAGCTGCGGTCCTTGAAGAAGTAGACCGAGCAGATCACGCCGTTGGTGACGAGGTCGTTGACCAGCACCCGCTGCCCGCCGCGCCAGGCTCGCTCGATCCAGGCGTAGTAGTTCTGCTGATGGGTCAGCGAGTCGTGCGCCGGCCAGTCGGCGAAAGTGGGCCAGCCGTCCGGGTCGTGACGGCCGTCGCCGCCGCCCGTGATGAAGTCGAAGACGGCGAGGGAGCCGTCGGGGTAGTGCTCGGGGCAGTCCTTGAGCGCGTCGGCGACGCCCTTGCCGGAGAACGCCTTGCCGCAGATGAGCCGGCCGCCGAAGGCCTCGTTGGACATGATGTGGTTGTGCGCGTCGACGAATCCGCGCACCCGTCCGGCGGAGTCGGTGCCCTTGAACGGCTCGCCGGTCACACCGACCTGCGAGTCCGGCTCGGGCCGGGCGACCGGGTCCCACCAGTTGCCGTCGGCGGCCGAGCTGGACGTGGGCGTGAGCACGGCTGCCAGGACCAGGAGGAGCAGCGTCACGATCCCGGCGTGGCGTCCGGAGCGAGAGGTGGTCACCGGCGGGTCCCTCCGTCGACGGAGCGGTCACGACCACAGTTGTCATGACCTCAGCAAAACCCCTTCGGGGAGCATCGCCACCCGCGCGTACGCCGTCAAGAGTGTGCGCACACCCGGCTCCGTCGGCGGGACGGCCCACGCCCTCCGTGGACCGTCCCGCCCGCAGCTACGGCACGAGCCGCGCGTCCGCCCAGTCGGCGTGGTCGGAGTCCACCCCGTCCCCGCCGTCCAGCACGCGCAGCGTCAACTGCCGTACGCCGGTGACGTCCACGTCGACGGGGAAGGCCGGGTCGGAGCCGCCGAGCATCCCGGTGGTCAGCAGGGTCCTGCCGTCGCCGAGCACCTCGAAGGCCACGGTGCCCTTGGCGCCCACCTCGTCGTCGACGCCGACGTCGGCCCTGAACCGCCCGTACCGGCCGTCGAGTTCGACGACGACTTCGCCCTCCGCGTGGGTCCCCAGGCCCTTGTCGTACACCGTGCCCGCCAGTGTGAGCGGACCTCCGTCGGCGGGGTCGCGCTCGCCGTTGGACATGTCCCGCTCGACCGGCCCCCACCCGTTGCGCTCGGAGGTGAACGGCAGATCGCTCACGTAGGTGACGCCCGGTTCCGGCACGAACACCCGCACCGGGCGCTCGGCCCTCAGCACCCCGGAGTTCGGCCGGTCCGGTGCGCGGTACTCCGCGCGCACGGTCAGATCGTGGCCGCCGGGGCGGACGTCGGACGGCACCCGCACCGCCCAGTTGCCCGACAGCGCCTCTCCCGTGCGCAGTTCGGCCGCCGTCGTGCCGTCGCCGTCGACGGTCCAGCCGTCGGGGACGTCGACCGTCAGCCGGACGTCCGTCGCCGGGCCCGACTCCTCCACCGCGAACCGGCCGGTGACGGCGACGGAGCCGCCCGGGTCCGCCTCGGCGCGTGCCGGAGCGGCGGTGAGCGCGGTGAGCGGCAGCCGGGTCACCGGCCGGTCGCAGGTGTCGCGCCCCGGCGTGAACCGGCAGATCTGCCCGGCGAACCCGCCGTGTTCGGCCGTCGGCACCTCCAGGACGTCCCGGCGCGTGACCACCTGCCGTTCACGCAGCAGCCCGCCGTCCTCACCGTCCCGCACGACCTCCGCCAGCCAGCGTCCGCCGCCCAGGAAGTCCAGCGGCACGCGCTCCCTCCCCGCCTCACCGGCGTGGACTCCGCCCAGGAACCAGCGGTCGCCGTGGCGGCGGGCGAACGTCGCGCTCTCGCCGGGAAGCCCGGACAGCAGCCGCGTCTCGTCCCACACCGTCGGCACCTGCTCCAGGAAGCGGGCCAGCTCCGGCCGCTCACGGTAGGCGGCGACCGAACCGGCGAAATTCTGGAAGCCGGACTCGAACACCACCGACAGCGCCAGTTCGGCCGCGTCGGAGACGGTACGGGTGCCGAACTGGAAGCCCATCGGCGTGTAGTCCATCGAGCCGACCGCGTTGCGCGTGTACGGCAGGGCCGTCAGCCCCGCCGCGGGCACGGTGGCCTGCTCGGCGCCGTACACCGCCTCCAGGGTCATCACGTGCGGCCAGGTCCGCTGGACGCCCTTGGGGAGGGTGGCGCCGTGGAAGTTGACGAGCAGCCGGTGCCGGGCGGTGTCCCGGAGGATGTCGTCGTACCAGCGGAAGCGCGCCTGGGAGTCGGAGTCCATGAAGTCGATCTTGAGTCCGGAGGCGCCCCACCGTTTCACCCGGGGCAGGAACTCGGCGCGCTCGGCCGCCGTGTCGAGATCGGTCCAGTGCGCCCACAGCAGGACGTCGACGCCCCGCTGCCGGGCGTACGCGATCAGCTCGGGCATCCAGTCGGTGGTCTTCCAGCCGTCGTCCACCAGGGTGTACGGCCAGCCGTGGGCGGCGGCGAGGTCCACGAACCGCTGCTGGGCGGCGAGGTCACGCTGGGCGGCGCCGAAACCGTCCAGCCAGGACCAGGCGACCTTCCCGGGCCGGATCCACGAGGTGTCCGCGAGCCGCGAAGGCGGGGCCAGGTCGTCGACCAGGGTGGACTCGGTGACGGCGGCGAGGTCGCCGACGACGGCCGTGCGCCACGGCGTGGCCAGCGGCCCCTCGGAGGTCACCTCGGGGTCGGCCAGACGCACCGTGTAGCGTCCGTCGCCCTCGTGGACCAGCCGGCTCGCGTCGTAGCGGCCGTCGACGTCCGACTCGGTGAGCAGGGCGTAGACGTCCCCGACCTGGAACAGCGCCGGATAGGCGTAGGCGCCGGGGGCGGCGCCGGCCGCGGTGGCGGGGGCGTACAGGCGCTCGTAGTTGACCGAGTACGGCGTGAGCCAGGCCCGCGCGGCGGCGGGCGGGCGGAACGCGGACGCCTCCCGCTCGACCGTGACCGTACCGGGCCCCGGGAGGACGTAGCGGTAGGCGACGCCGTCGTCGGCGACGCGGACCACTACTCCGAGGCGGGCGCCGTCCCGGCCGGTGAAGGTGAACCGGGTCTCCGTCATCCGCGCGGTGCGGTGGAGCTGCTTGCCGGTGGTCATGGAGTACCGCTCGGTCACCTGCCGGGTGTGCCGGGAGTCCGCGCGCAGCCCCGAGGTGAGGTCGGCGGCGGAGGTGACGATGCCGAGCGGCGCCGGTTCGAGCACCGTCGTGGCGCCCTTGCGGGCGGTGAGGGTGAGGGTGCCGTCCGCGGGGTCGAGACGGACGACGGCCGTGACGCCGTCCCGTGGCGCACCGGGCTGGTGCACGGTCCAGCTGCCGCCGGGCCCCGCCGCCCGGGCGGGGGCGCCGAGCATGGTGAGGACGAGCGCGGCGGAGAGCAGCAGGGCGGGGAGGAGCGTCCGGCGCGGGCCGCCTGGCGACATGCGCGACGATCTGGGCACGGGGGTCTCCGTCCAAGAGGTGACATCGTTGTCTGTCTTGGTTCGGGACAACCCTTCCCGCTCACCCGTTCCTCAACCACCGTCCCTCACACGGTGGTTGGGATCAGCTCAGGAGTCGTCCCGCTGGTAGTGGAGCGCGATGGAGCGCAGGACGTCCGCGGACGACACGTCGGTGCGCCCTTCGTCGTGGATCTCGGCGAGCTGGACGAAGGCGAAGGTGAGCGCGGAGGTGATCTGCACGATGGCAGGCCCGAGCTTCCCGGTGACGATCTCCGCCACCTCGCGCGCAGTGGCGTCGGCGGGGAGCTGGATGCGCGGCAGCATGTCCTCGAGCAGCCCTGCGACCGCACTGTCGGCCGTCACGTCGGCGTCCGGGTCGGCGCGCAGGCGACGCCGCATCTCCAGGGCCTCCGTGAGGATGCCGACGCTCCGCTGCATGATCTCGCGCTGCTCCATGCGGCCAGCCTTCACACCGACTGGCCCGGCCAAACGCGTTCTGCCTATCATCCTGGTGATTGCGCCTTTCATACGGTTTGTCCCTGCCGGTGGACCCTGTGTCCCGGCCCGAGTGAGTGATCCATGTCCCGCACCGGCTCCAAGGACCACGGCGACGAGCTGCTGACGCGGCTCGGGACGCTGACGGCCCAGGCGCGTGCGGCGGCCGAGGTGCAGCGCTCGCGGGTGGAGCTTGCCGTCGCGCTGCAGCGCGGCATGCTGCCGAGAGGGCTGCCGACCGGTGACGGCGTACGGTTCGCGGTGCGGTACGTGCCCGCCAACCAGGGCCTCAACGTGGGCGGCGACTGGTACGACGCGTTCACCATGCCCGACGGCCGGATCGGCCTGTCGATCGGCGACGTGCAGGGGCACAACATCGAGGCCGCCGCCTTCATGGGGCAGGTGCGGGTCGGGCTGCGGGCGCTCGCCTCCGTGGACAGCGATCCGGGCGAGCTGCTGGCGCGGACGAACGAGCTGCTGCTGACGCTGGGCGCCGACCTGTTCGCGACCTGCACCTTCATGCGGCTCGACCCGGAGACCCGGGTGCTGGAGAGCGCCCGCGCCGGTCATCTGCCGTGCGTGTGGGCCACGGCGGACGGGCGGTCCGGTGTCACCGAGGACGAAGGCGGTCCGCCACTGGGCGTGCAGTCCGGGGCGGTGTACCCGGTGACGCGGTACCGGCTGGACTGCGGCGGGGTGTTCGTGATGGTCACCGACGGCGTCGTCGAGGGCCCGTCGATGCATCTGGACGAAGGGCTGGAGCAGGTGTCGCGGCTCGCGGGCGTCGCGGCGGTCGCTCGCATCGGCGCGGACGCGCTCGCCGCCGCCGTGATCAAGGGGGCGACCGAGGTGGGGCACGACGACGACGCGGCGGTCCTCGTGATCGGGCACGAGCCCGCCGGTCAACCGTAGGGCCGACAGCGCCGTGCCTCTCACCTGGCCGTGACGGCCGCCTCGGTGTCTGATGACAGATGTGGTGGCTCGCCAGGATCTCCGTACACCGGCCCTCTACGTGCTGCAGACGCTGGCCGTCGCCGCCTGCTACTACGCCGGAGGCCGGCTCGGGCTGGTGTACGAACTGCGGATCGACGGCTCGGTCGTGTCCCCCATCTGGCCCCCGACCGGGATCGCCGTCGCGTCCCTGCTGCTCCTGGGACCGCGCGTCTGGCCCGGCATCGCCCTCGGCGCGCTGCTGGTGGTCGCCCACCTCACCTCCTTGCGCCTGAACTCGCTGGGACTGCTGTTCGCCCACACCGCCGCGCCGCTGAGCGCCTACTGGCTGCTGCGCAGGGCAGGCTTCCGCACCGACCTCGGCCGATTACGCGACTGCCTCAGCCTGGTGTTCCTCGGCGGCTTCGCCGCGATGCTGGTCAGCTCCACGGTCGCCGCCGGGGTGCTCGTCGCCTCCGGCGACCTGCCTTCCGGGTCCTTCTGGTCGGTGTGGCTGCCCTGGTGGGTGGGCGACGCGATGGGGGTGCTGCTGATCGCCCCGGTGCTGCTGCTCCTGCCCCGGGTGCGGACCCCCGTGCAGTGGTCGCGCTGGAAGGAGGCGACCGCCCTGGTGGTGGTCACGGCGGTCCTCGTGCCGGTCGTCACGCACACCCAGGCCAGTCTGCTGTTCGTCGTCTATCCGTTGCTGATCTGGTCGGCGCTGCGGTTCGAGCTGCCCGGCAGCACGCTGTGCGCCCTGTTCGCCTCCTTCCTGGCGACCGACGCGGCGGCCCACAGGACCGGGCCGTTCGATCACCTGTCGGACACGTACATCATGATCACTCTCCATGCCTTCAACGCGGCGGCGGCCCTCACCTCGCTGCTGCTGTCCGCGGTGATCACCGAGCAGCACAACACCCGCCGCTCGGTGGAGCTCGCGTGCAAGGAACTGGTCGAGGTGCTGGAGCATCTGACGGCGGGCGAGCCCGCCCCGCACGGCCGGCCGCAGCGTGAGGAGGGCCCCGGCGCGCGCTGAACCGCGGGGGTGAACCGTCCGCGCACACGGGTCCGTTGCGGCAGAACAGTATGAACGCAACCGCTCCGCCCGTGGTGTCCGGCGGCCGGCGTTCCTAGCATCGCCGCCCGTGCGCAGCAACGCGCCGCCGAACCAGGAGCCGCACCGTGAACAGATTCCGTCATGCCCTCCGTCTCCCCCGCTCCCCGCGCACCCGCCGGCGCATGGCGGGGCTGCTGATCGCCGGGACGCTGGCCGGCGCCCTCGCCCCGGCACCGGCCGCGCAGGCCCGGGACACGTCGCCCCGGCCGGCCGCCTGTCCCGAAGGGCTGCCGGACGGCGCCGCCTGCTGGGCCGGCACGGACGCGAACGGCGCCCACTACGCGATCGCGGTCCCCGCGCGGTGGAACGGCGGGCTCGTCGTGCACGCCCACGGCGGCCCCGACCTGGGCGACGCCTCGGACCCGGAGCGCAGCGTCGAGGACCTCGGGCGCTGGCGGGTGATGGTGGACCAGGGGTACGCCTGGGCCGGGTCGTCGTACCGCAGGGGCGGCTACGGCACCCGGATGGCCGCCGCCGACACGGAGAACGTACGGCGGCTCTTCGTCGAGCGGTTCGGCGAGCCGCGGCGGACTTACGTGCACGGCCAGTCGTGGGGCGGGAACGTGGCCGCCAAGGTCGTCGAGACCTACGCCCCCGCGGGCGGCCCGTACGACGGTGCGCTGCTCACCAACGGGGTGCTGGGCGGGGCCTCCCGCGGCTACGACCACCGCGTCGACCTGCGCGTGGTCTACCAGTACTACTGCGCCAACCTGCCCCGGCCCGAGGAGAAGCAGTACCCGCTGTGGCAGGGGCTGCGCCGCGGGTCCACGCTGACCACGGCCGGGCTGCGCGCCCGGCTCCAGGAGTGCACCGGGTACGCGTCGCCTCCCGGGGAGCGCACCGCCCTCCAGCAGCGGAACCTGGACGACATCCTGAACGTCACCGGTGTCCCGGAACGGACGCTGGAGTCGCATCTGCGCTTCTCGGTGTTCACCTTCCGGGACATCGTGCACGAGCGGCTGGGCGGCCGTAACCCGTTCTCCAACCGCGGGGTGCGGTACACCGGTTCGCACGACGACAGGGCGCTCAACGCGGGCGTGGAGCGGTTCGCCGCCGACCCGGCGGCCGTGCGCGACCTGTCGTACGACAGCGACCTCACCGGGCGGGTGGCGATCCCCGTGCTGACGCTGCACGCCAAGGACGACCCGACCGCGTTCGTGGAGCACGAGGCGGCCTACCGGGACACGCTGCGGGGCGCGCACCGCGACGGGTGGCTGGTACAGACGTTCACCGGTGAGCACGAGCACTCCGCGCTGAGCGACGCCGAGTACGCCACGTCGCTGGCGGCGCTGGACCGCTGGGCGCGCACCGGGCAGCGGCCGACGCCTCGGTCGGTCGCCGCGTCCTGCCCGGCGTTCGACCGGGTGTACGCCACCGGCTGCTTCTACGACCCCGGGTACCGGCCGGCGCCGTACGCCTCGCGGGTGCGTCCCCGGCCGGGCGGCACGTCCTGGCCGGCGATGACGGCCGCGCAGGAGAAGGCGTGGAGCCGTGTCCCCGGGGTCGGTATCGCGCCCTGACCCCGCGGGGCGGCGGTCACTCGCGCAGGGACGCGGCGTCGCCCATGACGACCACCGGGCGCAGCACGGGGTCGAGGGCGAGGAGCAGGTCCCGCATGTGCTGCTTGCTGAGGCTCACGCAGCCCTGGGTGGGGCCGTCGTGGTCGACGTGCAGCCAGATGCCGCCGCCCCGGTCGGCGCCCAGCGGCCGGGTCAGGTCCAGCGGGGACGTGCCGGGTGTGCGGTTGTAGTCGATGGCGACGACGTAGTCGAAGGACCCCTCCAGCGGCTCCCCTTCGAAGCCGGTGCCGCTGACGGCGAAGCCGTCCGAGCGGTCGTAGGGCAGTCGGGCGCCGGGGTCGGGGAGCAGTCCGCCGGCGTCGGAGAGGCTGTAGACGCCGATGGGCGACCGCAGGTCGCCGGCCCAGTGGTCGTCGGTCCAGCCGCGGAGCGCGTTGCGGGCGGGCCACACCGGGCCCGCCTCCCAGCCGGTGCCGGTGTGCCGGTACAGCACGGCCTGGGAGTGGTTGGCGTTCCGGTCGCGTCCGGTGACCACGACGACCTGGCGGGCGTCGCCCGGGATCCACGCCCGGGTGCGGGGGCCGAGGCCGGGGATCACCGCGGGAGCCTCGGTGGCCGGGCGGCCCTGCGCGGTGCCCGGCGCCCCCGCCGCGGGGGCGCTCGCGGACGGGTGCTCGTGCTCGGTGCCGGCGGCGGGGTCGTCCCGGGCGCCGGTGCCGCTGCCCGCCCCGCACCCGGTGAGGGCGGCGAGGACGACGAGGACGACGGCCCACAGCCCTGCCCCGGTACGGAGGCGGACGGGTCCGGCGGACGGCCGCCGGGCGGCGCCGGACACGGCGCGGGGCGCACGGTCCGGGCAGTCGGTCGATGAAGCCATGGACTCAGCCTGACTTCGTCCACCCGCGATCGCCTCGGCTCCCCGCGCGCGTCCGCGCGAAGTCCCCCGTCTGCGCCGCCCGTGCGGGGGCCGGCCGCACCGGGGCGCCTTTCGGCAAGGGGCCGTACGGGTGACGGGCCCGCACCCTCGCGTGGGGTGCGGGCCCGCCGGACGGAGCAATCGGCGTGTGAACGCCTACCGGTCGATCACGAAGGTGGAGCCGGGTTCGATCAGCACGTCGCCTTCCGCCGATCCGGTGATGGTGACGTTCGTCAGGGTGGCACTGCCCCGGGCCCCGCCCATGGCGAGGATGCCGGAGCCGTTGTTCGACTCGCTGATGGTGACGTCGGAGATCCGCACGTCCGGCATGGCGCCGCCGCCGGACTTGAACTGGATGCCGTCGTACGTCGAGTCGTGGATGTCGGTGTCGCGGATGACCACGCCGGGGATGTCGGATCCCTGGGCGAACAGGGTGATGGCGCCGAACTCCTGGTCCTCGTTCCAGAAGGCGCCGCCGGTGCGGTGGAGCCCGTTGCCGGCGATCAGGGTCTGCCCGGAGAACGGCGTGGGGTCGTGGTCGGTGGCCAGCATGATGCCGGGGTAGTTCATGGTGTCGTACACGAGGTTGTTCTCCACCGTGTTGCCGTGGCCGCCGTAGATCGCGATGCCGTTGGCGCGCCAGGGCAGTTGGACGGTGTTGTTGCGGAAGTGGTTGTCGTGGCCGATGTCGGTGGCCGGGTTCCTGACGTGCTTGCTGGACCACACGGCGAGCGCGTCGTCACCGGTGTTGCGGAACGACGAGTTCGTCACGGTCGAGTCGTGGCTGCCGTTGGTGAGGTTGATGCCGTCCGCGTAGGTGTTGCGGATCCGCATGCCGGTGAACTCCAGTCCGTCGGCCGGGTTCCACAGATCGGGGATGTTGGAATAGTCACGGCCGACCCAGACGCCGACGTTGGCGTGCTCGATCCACACGTTGCTGATCTTGGTGTTCTTGCCGAAGCGCCCGTTGAGGCCGACGCCTCCCTCGGCGCCGCCGTCGCCGCCCCTGATGGTGCCGGAGCCGAAGATGGCGAGGTCGGAGATCTTCGTGTTGTCGTCGATGTCGAAGCCGAAGTTGCCCTCGTGCGGGTGGTTGATGCCGCCCGCCTGGTGCGGGGGCGTGAGGGTGTACAGCTGGGAGTGCCACATGCCGGCGCCGCGGATCGTGACGTCGCGAATGCCGACCTGGTTGAACTCACCGCGGTCGAGGGGGTCGTCGGTGAGGATCTTCCGCTCCTGGCGCCACTGCCCGGCCGGGATCCACACGCAGTCGATCTCGCCCCGCTGGTCGGCGGTGACGGCGCGCTGGATCGCCGCGGTGTCGTCGATGCCGTCGTTGGGGACGGCGCCGTACTCGGTGATCGAGACGCACCCGGCGGGCCTCTGGGCGGGCGGGGCCACCTGCTCCAGGTCGATCAGGTCGACGACGTAGAAGGCGGCGGTGTCGTCGGAGTCGCGCCGGAGCCGGAACACGGTGCCCGCCGGATAGGTGTCGGAGAGCAGCGCGTGGGACTCGTCGAAGAGGCGGCGCGCGTCGGCCTGGGGGGTGTTGGTGAGTCCCTCGGGCTGGTCGGTGGTGCCGTAGAGCCAGCTGTGCTTGGAGCTGAGGCCGAGCTTCTGCACGAACCTCCCGTCGGCGTAGAGGCTGAGGGTGGCCTCGGTGCCGCCGCCGCCCGGGGCGTCGGGGACGGAGTTGCGCACGACGATCGAGTTGGTGGCGCCGGTGGAGGTGAACTCCACGTACTGGCCGGTGGAGTCGAGGCGGACGGACGCACGTCCGGAGGACTCGGTGGCGAAGTTGGTGTGGCCGAAGGTGCGTTTTGCGTCGGCGGTGAGCAGGGTGCCCCGGTAGGCGCCGTCCTCCGCCTCGTACTCGGTGTACGGGACGGCGGCGCCGCGGCCGACGACGATCGAGCGGCTGAGGACGTTGTTGTTCTCGTCGGTCTCGGTGACCGTGCCGGTGGCGTCCGCGGTGGCGGTGAGCACGGCGGGGCCCGCGGTGGCGGTCCAGGTGCCGGAGACCGTGACCTCGGCGGTGGCGCCGGCGGCGATCGCCCCGGTGGTCCCGTCGAGGGTGCGTCCGGCCACGGTGAGCCGGGTGACCGAGCCTGCGGGGGCGGGTGAGGTGCCCCGGTTGTGCACGGAGACGGTGAACGACACCGGCGCGCCGACGGCGGGCGTGGCCGGGCTGGTGCGGATACCGGTGACCTCCAGGTCGGGGCCGGGGCTCCGGGCGACGGTCAGCCGGTCCGTCGCGGTGCGGCTGTTGTTCGTCTCGTCCAGCTCGGCGACGGTGTCCGTGGGGTCGGCCACGGCGGACACGGTGTAACTTCCACTGGCGCGGGTGCCCGCGTCCACGGACACGGTGGCGGAGTCGCCCGGGGCGAGCGCGGGCACGGGGGCGCTGCCCGCGACGGTGCCCTCCAGGCTGACGTTCACCGTCGCGGCGGCGGACCGCGCGGTGCCGGCGTTGCGCACGGTCGCGCGGACGGTGACCGGGTCCGTCTCGGTGGGGGCGGCGGGGGTCCAGTCGAGGGCGGTGACGGTCAGGTCGGGGTTGGGCGCGGCCGTGCCCCGGACCTCCAGCTCGGCGACCTGGGCGCCGTAACCCGCCGAGTTGTGGCCGAACTTCAGCTGTACGTCGGCGACGCGGCCGGTGACGGGGATGGTGACGCCGTTGTCGTTGCCGGCCGGGTCGAAGGTGTGGTCGGCGCGGGCCCCGAGCGTGGTGTACGCGCTCGACGAGCGGTCGCGTCCGAGGACCTCGATGCCCTGGGTACGCCGCTCCCACGCCGCGTCCGGGTTCAGCCGGACGACAACGGCGGTGACGTCCGCCTCGGCGCCGAGGTGGACGGTGAGGGTGGCGGGGTGACCGGCCGACTCCCAGTAGGTGTCGACGCGCCCGTCGTTGGCGTTGGCTGCCACGAAGGAGTGAATCGTGGAGGACGCCTCGACCGGTTTGCCGCGCGCCAGATCGGTCCCGTCGTCCGGTGGCTGCCCCGGTCCCCCTCCGCCGTCCTCGCCGTACACCTCGAGCGCGGACAGCTGCGCGGCGTTCCAGCCGGTGTTGGCGGTGACACGGACCCGGAGATGGCGTAGGTCGCGGGCCGGGAAGGTGAGCGTGACGGTGTTGGCGCGGTCGGGATCGAAGCGGTGGGCGGCCGAGGCGGACAGTGTGGTGAAGGACGAGCCGTCGGTGCTGCCCTCCACGGCGAGGGTCTGGGTGCGCGCCTCCCAGGCGGCCGGGAGCTTCAGCACGACCTCGTCGACGCGTACCGCGCCGCCCAGGTCGAGGCGCACGGACTGTGGGAAGGTGTCCAAGGGGCCTTCCCAGTAGGTGAGTTGACTGCCGTCCGTCAGGTGGGTCGCGGGGTGCTCGGGATGGGACCCGGTGGCCGTGACGCTTCTGCCGAGCGCCAGGTCGGGTCCGTGGACCGCCTTCGCGGCGGCGCCGGCCGTACCGGGTGAGAGACCGGCGGCCACCAGGCCGGCCAGGAGCAGGCCGGTGATCGCGCGCAGGCCGAAACGCGTGCGTGTCATGAAGTCCTCGTTCCACGGCGGGTGCTGAGGGCGCTCGGCCACCCGGGCAGCCCGATGACCCTGCCGAGGATTGCCGACGCCTGATGCAATATTTGCGGGACGACGTTCATTTCTTGCGGCTCTCGCTTTGAAGTTTCCGGCTCGCGTATCACTTGTCAATGGCGTGGACACAGCGACCGGCAGCGGACCGCGGCACCTCGCGCCTCATGGGCGTCAACCGCGCACCTCTCCCGGTGTCCGCGGAGGAGAAACGGTCAACCCCGCCCGGCCGTACCATGACTGGCCACCGGCAGACCACACGACGAAAGGACACCTTCATGTCCGACCACTCGACCGTCGCCCCCACCGATCTCACCTCGCAGTACGTCGCCCAGGTCGCGAACGACCTCGAGCGCAACGCCAAGGAGCAGGAGCGGGTCGGCGCCGAGATCGCCGGGCTGCAGCAGCAGTTGGCGGCGCTCCAACGGGACCACGCGTTGCTGGTGAAGATGCAGCGGGCGCTGGACCTGGCGGCGGAGGGCCCCGGGGAAACCACGGTCGCCTCCGAGGACACGGCGGTCGCCGAACCCGCCCCGGACACCGAGCCCTCGAAGGAGGAGTCCGCCACGCCGGCGGAGGAGACCGGCGTTTCCGCGGGCGCGACCGTCCCCGCGCCGCGCAGCCGCGGCGGCGTCAGGTCCGGGGCGGAGAAGCCCAAGCGGGAGCGGAAGAAGGTGACGGCGGGCGGTGCGGGCAAGGCGGCCGCCGCTTCCTCGAAGACGGGCGGCTCGGCGAAGACGGGCGGCTCGGCGAAGACGGGCGGCTCGGCGAAGACGGGCGGCTCGGCGAAGGCGAGTGACTCGTTGAACACCGCGGATGCGGGCAGGACCACGGGTGCGGCCAAGACCACAGGTGCCGGCGCGTCCGGGGGTGCGGCGAAGGCCACGGGCGCGTCCAAGCCCGCCGGATCGGCGAAGGCCGCCGGTGCCAGGGCCTCGCGCAAGCCCGCCACCACCAGGCCCGCCGGGAAGGCGTCCGCGGTGAAGGCGCCGCGCAAGGCGCCGGCGAAGGCCGCCACGTCCTCCACGTCCGCCACCTCCGCCCAGGGTGACGCGCCCAAGCTGGTCGACCTGGTCCGCCGGCATCTGGACGAGCAGAAGGAGCCCCGCTCGGCGGCGGAGGTCGCCACCGCGCTGGGCCAGGCGCATCCCGGACGCACCATCAAGGTGACGGTGATCCGCTCCACCCTGGAGGGGCTGGTCGCGCGCAACCAGGCCCAGCGCAGCAAGCAGGGCACCTCGGTGTTCTACACCGTGCCGGACGGCTCCACTCCGGCCCCGGAGCGTGCGGCGGACGCACACTCCTAGGGCCGGCCGGGCGCGTTCACGGGCGTGTGTGGCGCACCTCCACCGGCCCGAACGAGACGTGGGTGCGGGAGCCGTCGTCCGCCCACGTCACCCGCACGGTCCCGTCGTCGACGCGCACGTCGGTCACCGCCCGCTCCAGCGACGGGGCGTCAGGACCGGCGGTGAGGGACGCCAGGGCGAGGTGCACGGTGGTGCCCCCGCAGCCGCCGGCGAGGCGGGGCACGCTGGCCCACGGGGTCCAGGCGGTGCCCTGCGGCGCGGGGAGCGTCTCAGGGGCCGGGTCGTCCCAGCCGTACAGGCCGTGCAGGGCGGACGCCGTCGGCTCCTCAGGGCCCGTGGCCCAGCCGGTGAGGGTGACCCGCGATCCGGGCGGCGCCCCCACCACGCGGTGCGCCCGCAGCTCGAGACCGCCGTGCGCGACGGTGACGCTCTCCACCGTCAGGCCCGGCACCATCGGCGGGCCGGCGACGAACACGGGCCGGTGCCAGGAGGCGGCCCAGCCCCAGCCGTCGCCGTGCCCCGCGCCCAGGGGGTGGACGCGGCGGCGCACGCTGGACCGCCCGGCCACCTCCACCGAGAGGTGGTTGTCGGCGACGTTCGCCGGGGCGGTGGGTCCGGTGCGCGTGGAGTACGCCAGGCGGCCGTAGTGCGGGTCGTCGCCGTCCGCCGACTCGCCCTCGTGCGGCCGCACATGGTCGCTGCCGTGGTTGTGCAGCCGTACGGTGCCGTCGGCGCGGGTGGCCTGGAGGAGCAGGCCGGGCCCTGGCAGGGACAGCACCCGGTCGGCCTCCTCGACCGGGGCGGGCTCCTCGATGTCGGTCCACAGCGCGTGGCCGGCGGGGGCGAGCAGCGCGACGAAGGCCTTCGACGCCCAGTACGGCGACGCGGGACCGGAGTACTCCTGGAGGCTCGCCCCGTGCGGGCCGTACCACCCGAGGGACAGCAGCCCGTCGGGGGTGAGCGCGCCCCGGTCGAGGAAGTGGCGCAGGCTGCCGCTCGCGATACGGCGGGAGGAGCCCGGGGTCAGCGGGGTGTGTCCGGTGACCGCGCCCAGGGACACGGCTGCGGAGGCGGCGAAGCGGTACGTCAGGGAGCGGCCGTAGTGCAGCGGGGCGCCGTCCGCGCCGAACATCAGGGAGAAGCCGTCGAGGTGGGCGCTGAGCCGTCCGCCGTGGTGGGTCAGGGCGTCGGGGTCGCCGGACAGGTGGGCGTCGAGGACCGGGTAGAGGTGCAGGGCCCAGCCGTTGTAGTGGTCGAAGGCGCGTCCGTCGCCGTCGGCGTACCAGCCGTCGCCCCGGTACCAGCTCTCCAGCAGGTCCAGCGCCCGCTCCCGGACGGCGGCCGTCTCGGCGTCGCCCCGGCCGACGGACTCCAGGAACCCGGCGACGGTGTACGGGAAGAGGTACCAGTTGTTGGGCGCCGGGGTGTGCCGCAGCGCGCCGCGCAGCCACTCCTCGGCCCGGTCCTGCACGTCGGTGCCGAGCTTGTCCCACAGCCAGGGCGCGGTGAGCCGCAGGCCGAGCGCGACGGACGCGGACTCGACCATGGGCTGGCCCTGGACGTCGAAGTCGAGGATGTGCGGCCAGGACTCGGTGTCGTCGCGGCCGGGGGTGCGGGTGCCGGCGGCGAGTCCGTCGGCGTACCGCTCCAGCCAGTGGTGGGGGTCGTCGCCGTCGGCGCCGGCGACGCGGAAGGCGGCCGCGAGGAACGTCCTGGCGTAGCCCTCCAGGCCGTCGGAGCGCACCCCCGACCGGGAGGGCCGGCCGGGCAGGTGCAGCAGGGCGCTGCCGGGGGTGGCCCGGCGCCAGGCGGCCGTGAGCAGCCCGTCCGCCACCGCCTCCCAGTGGGCGCGGGTGTATCCGGTGCGGGGACTGAGGCCGTGGTCGTCGGCGGGCAGATCGAAGGGGATGCTCATGCGAGGAAGGCCAGCCTTTCGCGTCGGACGGGGTGCAGGAAGCCCTCTCCGGAGGCCCAGCGGGCGACCTCGGAGACGGCGGTGTCGGCGAGCCGGCGCCACTCGTTGCCCTGCGAGCCGGCGAGGTGCGGGGTGACGAGGACGTGTTCGCAGTCCCACAACGGATGACCGGGCGGCAGGACTTCGGGCTCGGTCACGTCGAGCACGGCGCGGATGCGGCCGGCGAGGGCGGCGTCGGTGAGGGCGTCCTGGTCGAGGACCGCGCCGCGCGCCGTGTTGATGAGTACGGCCCCGGGCTTCATGGAGCCGATCAAGTCCCGGGAGACCAGTGCGCGGGTCTCGGGCAGCAGCGGGGTGTGGACGCTGACGGTGTCGCTCAGCCGGAACAGCTCCGGGAGTCCGACGCCTCGCACGCCGAGCCGGGCGGCCTCGGCCTCGTCGACGTACGGGTCGTGCAGCAGCACGTCGACGTCGTGCGGGCGGAGCAGGTCGATCACGCGGCGGCCGATGAGGGACGCGGAGAGGATGCCGACGGTGCGGCGGTGGTTGCCGACCGTGCGGGGGGTGTGCAGCCAGTCGGCGCGGGTGCGGGTGGCCCGGTACTCGCGGGCGCTCTCCAGGACCCGTTTGCCGGTGAGGAGGATCATCGCCAGGGTGTATTCGGCGACGGGTACGGCGTTCGCCGCGGCGGCGGAGGACACCTCGACGCCGCGGTCCCAGCAGGCGTCGGTGACATGGCCGCGGACACTGCCGGCGGTGTGCACGACGGCCCGCAGCCGGGGCGCGGCGCGCAGCACGTCGTCGTCCAGGGGCGGGCAGCCCCAGCCGGTGACGAGCAGTTCCGTGTCGGCGAGCACGGCGCGGGCGGCCGGCGTGGTGAAGTCCTCCAGCACCGGCGGGGCGAGGTCGCACAGGGCGTCGAGGGCGGCGCGCGACTCCGGGTCGAGGACGGCGGAGGCGACGTCCGGGGACATGGCGAGGGCGGCGCGGGGACGGGGGCCGGGCGTGGGCTCGGTCATGTGGTGCGGTGACTCCTTGCGTGGGCGTTCACTTCACGGCGCCGGCGGTCAGACCGCTGCGCCAGAAGCGCTGGAGCAGGACGAAGGCGAGGATGAGCGGCACCACGGCGAGCAGCGATCCCATGATGACCACGGGGTAGTACTCGGGTGAGACGGAGGCGGAGCTGTTCCACGCGTACAGGCCGAGGCTCACCGGGTACAGGTCCTGGTCGGAGAGCATCACCATGGGCAGGAAGAAGTTGTTCCAGATGGCGGTGAGCTGGAACAGGAACACGGTCACCAGACCGGGCCCGAGCATCCGAAGCGCGACCCGCGCGTACATGGTGAGTTCGCCTGCGCCGTCGATGCGGGCGGCCTCCAGCACCTCGTCGGGGACGTAACCCTGGCTGAAGATGCGGCCGAGGTAGACGCCGAACGGGTTGAAGAGGACGGGTATGAACACCGCCCAGAAGGTGTTGACCAGTCCGGCCTCGGAGGCCATCAGGTACAGCGGCAGGGCGAGCACGGTCTGCGGCACCATGACGGCGGCGAGGACCAGGCCGAACAGCTTCTCCTTGTGCCGGAAGCGGTACTTGTCGAAGGCGTAGCCGCAGGCGACGCTCACCAGCGCGCCGACGGCGGCGCCGAGCACCGCGTACAGCAGGCTGTTGACGTACCAGCGTCCGTACAGGCCGCCGTCCATGGCGAACAGGTCGGTGAGGTTCTGGGCGAAGGAGAAGCCGCTCAGGGAGAGCAGGTCGCTGCCGAAGAGGGCGTCGCGGTTCTTGGCGGCGGCGAGCACCAGCCACAGCACGGGCAGCAGGGTGTAGAGCACGGAGATCGCGACGACGGCGTTGACGGTGGCCCGGCCCAGCAGGCGGGGGCGCAGCAGGGTGGAGCCGGTGGCGCTCATCGGGCCTCCTCGGCGGTGGTGTTGCGGCTGGTGAGGCGGGTGACGCCGTAGGAAAGGGCGATGGTGCACAGCAGCAGGACGACGGAGGCGGCCGCGGCGAGGCTGTAGTTGTTGCGGGTGAAGGCCGCGTCGTAGATGTACATGCTGGGCGAGAAGCGGGAGTTGATCATCTGGGAGGACTGGCTGAGCAGCATCGGCTCGGTGAACAGCTGGAGCGCCCAGATGAGGGTGAACATGGCGACCATCACGATGGAGGCCCGTACGAGCGGGGTCTTCACCTGGAGCGCGGTGCGCACGGGGCCGGCGCCGTCGACGACGGCGGCCTCGATCACCTCGCGGGGCACGGCCTGGAGGGCGGCGTAGAAGACCACCATGTTGTAGCCGAGGTTGCTCCACAGGGCGATGTTGACGATGGACGGCAGGACGGTGTGCACGCCGAGGAAGTCGATCGTGATGTCGGCGCGGGCGAACAGGTCGATGACCGGGCTGATGCCGGGTGTGTAGAGGTACAGCCAGATGAGGGCGGCGATGATGCCGGGCACGGCGTGCGGCAGGAAGAGCCCGAGCTGGGCGAACGCGCGCAGGCGTACGACGCCGGAGTCGAGCAGCAGCGCCAGCAGGAGCGCGCCGGCCACCATGAGCGGGATGTAGATCAGGCAGTACAGGGCGACGGTGCCGAGTCCGCCGAGGAAGGTCGGGTCGGTGAGGACGGCGGCGTAGCTGCGCAGGCCGACGAAGACGGTGCGTTCGGGTCCGAACCCGAGTCCTGGCTGGTCGTCGCTGTAGAAGCTGAGGTAGGCGGCGGTGCCGACGGGGATCAGGAAGACGGTGGTCAGCAGCAGGAAGAAGGGGGCCATCAGCACGCCGGCGGCGCCCAGCCTGCGGCGCCGGGCGGTGCGGCGGGTGCGGGCGGAGGGGGCGGCGGCCGGCGGGGCGGGGACCCGCACGGTGTGCTCGGTCGTCGCGGTCATGAGGGGGTGTCACCTGCCTTTCGGGCGGCTCAGGTGCTGTGCTGGGTGGTCGACAGGCCGAGGGCCTTGAGGTCGGGCATGGTGCCGTCCTGGGCGGCCCGCATCGAGTCGACGATCGTGCCGCGGCCCGCCGGCACGCGGGCGAAGGAGTCCTGCATGACCCGGCCGGTGGCGGTCATCCGCGGGCCCCAGACCCAGCCGTCGCGGATCTTCTCCGCCTCGTGCTCGAAGAGGGTGTAGATGTCCTGGCCGCCGTAGTAGGAACGGTCGAAGGCGTCCCGGCCGACGGCGACCAGGGCGGAGGCCGCCGGATACTGGCTGCTGGTGCCGCTGGACAGGCGGGCGCGCAGGGCGTCGGGGTGGGAGACCTGCCAGGCGATGAACTCCATCGCGGCCTCGGGGTTCCCGCTGTCCTTGGTGACGGCGAAGGTGGAGCCGCCGTGGGTGCCGACGGCGGGACGGGCGGTGTCCCACTGGGGCAGCGGGGCGATGCGCCACTGGCCCTTCTGCCCGGGGCGGGCGTTCATCTGCGCACCGGCGTCCCAGGCGCCGCTGAGCCGGGTGAGGACGAGCCCGTTGCCGATCTGGGCGTCGGACTGCCGGCTCTCGACGGCGTTCATGAAGACGTCGTCGCGGTCGATCAGGTCCTGCCAGTACGCGGCGACGCGGCGGGTGGGGGCGTCGGCGAGGGAGACGTTCCAGGCGCCGTCGCGGGTGTCGAACCACTGGGCGCCCGCCTGCCAGGAGTAGGCGGCGAACTGGGTGGCGCCGTCGGTGGGGAACAGCACCAGCCGCCGGTCGGGCGCCTTGCGCCGCACGACGCGGGCGAGGTCGGCGAACTCGTCCCAGGTGCGCGGCACTTGGAGGCCGTAGCGTTCGAACAGATCGGCGCGGTAGTGCATCACCATCGGCTCGACGTCGAGGGGGACGCTGAACACCCGTCCCTGGAAGGTGGTCAGGCCGAACGCCTGCGGCAGCAGTTTCGCCCGCAGCCGGTCGTCGACCAGGTCGGTGATGTCGCGGGCGACGCCGTCGATGGCGAACCCCGGCACCTGCGGGTACTCGATCGTGGCGACGTCGGGGGCGTTGCCCGCGCGGGCGGCGTTGCTGAGTTTCGCGTAACCGCCCTGGCCTCCTGAGGGGATCTGCTGGAAGTCGACCTGGATGCGGTCGTGGGTGCGGTTGAAGGCGTCGACCACTTCCTGGCTGCCGCGCAGGGCGGACCAGAAGGTGACGCGTACGGGTTTCTTCGCACCGGTTCTGCTGCTGCCTGATGGGGCGTCGTCCGCGCCTCCGCTGCAGGCGCCGAGGGCTCCTGCAAGCGGCGCGGCGGCCATCGCGGCGAGCACGGATCGACGGCGGTGTCGACCGGGCATGGCGCCTCCCGCGGCTCCTGGCGTGTCTGGGACACGGCTGTTCGGGACACGGGAATCGTCGGGGCTCCGCCGGTAAACGGTCAATAGATCGATCAGAAGAAAATGAAACGTTCAAACGCTCACTCGGCGTGCGCGGTCTTTCCTGGTCCTGCTGCGGATCTCCGCGAGCCCGTGGTCGGCGGCCTTCTGGGGCCGCGCACGGCCGGGCAGCCGCATATCGGTGTGCGCTCGACCGGTCCGCGCTCGGTCGGCCGACGAGGTTCCGTGGCCGTGCGCGGCGCCGGTTCCGCTTGGGCTGCCCGTCCCCTGAGGCAAGGGCCCCGTGGGCCGCCCTGTCCGTCGAGGCGGCCCGGCACCCTGACGCAAGGCCCGTATGCCCTGCCGGGCCTGCCGGGCCTGCCGGGCCTGCCGGAAGGCTGAGGCGATGGTCAGAGGGCGCGCGTGGAGCCGCGTACGGACAGGGAGGGCAGCAGCTCCACCCGGCGCACGGGGGCGTGCCCGACCGCCTCGGAGTCAAGTCGCTCCAGCAGGAGTTCGGCGGCCGCCCGTCCGACCTCCGCCTTCGGCGGGGCGACGGCGGTGAGCGGCGTCGTGCCCAGTCCGGCGACCACGTCGTCGTAGGCGACGACGGAGCAGTCCTCCGGGACCCGCACCCCGTGGTCCGCGAGCCGCTGCACCAGCATCAGCGCGTCGACGTCGCCGTGCAGCACCGCCGCCGTGGCGCCCGTCTTCCGCAGCACCTCGTGCAGTTCGGCGGTCTCCTCCGGCGCGTACGGGCCCTCCTGGCCGGCCTCGGGTGCGCTCAGCGTCCACGCCCACGCGTCGACGAGCGGGTGCGCCTCGGCGATCCGCACGCACGCCGACCGCAGGGTACGCGCGGTGGGGCTGTCGTCGCGGGTGGCGAAGACGATCCGCCGGTGCCCGAGGCCCACCAGGTGCTCCACGGCCAGGTGGGCGCCGTGGAAATGGTCGGAGCAGACGGAGTCCATGGCGTGCAGCGCGGTGCCCGCCCCGGGGCGCCGCTCCATCAGCACCGCGGGCACCTCCACGGCGGCGAGCCACGGGTGGTCGGCCTCCTCGTGGGCGAGGGTGCGCCAGCGCGGGGCGAGCAGCAACCCGGCGGCGCCGTCCTCCAACGCGCGCTCGACCAGAGGACGTTCGGCGCCCGCGACCTGGGGTGCGATGTGCAGCGCGATGCGCTTGCCGGACGCCTCCAGCACGGAGCGTGCGCCGTGCAGGGACTCGTACAGGTAGTGGTGGCGCTCGGGCACGACGACTGCCACGGTGTCGCCGTCCGGCGGGCGCGGCGCGGGAATGTCGCGGGCCGCGAGGGTGGATCGCACGACGCCGTGCCCGCGGCGCAGCCTCCCCTCCTGGGCCAGCTCCTCCACGTCCCGCCGCACGGTCACCACGGACACCTCGAGCTCCGCGGCGAGATCACTCACCCGCGCCGACCCCCGGGACTCCACGGCAGCGAGGATCCGCTGCCTCCTGACCTCGACCGGCTCGCGCATGAGGCCCCTCCCCGCGGCGGAATGTTCGTTTGAACGGTGCGGGCATCATAACGATCGCTCCGCCGGACGTCCGCGGGAGCCGTCCGGCTCATGCGGCAGGGTCAGGAGCGGCGGGTGCGGATCGTCATGCCCGGGCGGCGGCGGTGGGCCGTGAGGTAGGTCAGGCCGTCGGGGCCCGCCGTCAGCGAGCGGGTGGAGCCGTGGGGGAGCCAGGTCAGGGTGCCGGTGGCCAGGGGGTGGTCGCCGTCCGGGGCAGTGAGGGTGCCGTCACCGGCGAGGACCAGCAGGAGGACGTCCAGGTCGGGTTCGCGGTGGGTGTCCACGCGGTGGCCGGGCGGGAGGTGGACGACGTTGGCGTCCAGCTGGCGGCCGGACTCCGCGAGCCGCCACAGCGCGCCGGCGGATCCATCGCCGGCGGCAGCGGCCAGGGCGGCCGTGTCGCAGAGGATGCGGGGCAGCGGTGCTGCCCCGTCGTCCGGTGTGCCGGTGTGCTCCGACGTCATGGTCGCCGCCGTCCGTCCCCGAGAGCCCGGCCAGGCCGGGTGTCACGCGCTCGCTGTCGTGCGGGAACCTAACACGCGGCCGGGGGCAGGGCGGCCAGCCAGTCCGTGAGCAGGCGATTGGTGTCCTCGGGCCGCTCCTGCTGCACCCAGTGTCCGCAGCCCTTCAGGATGTGGGAGGAGACCAGGCCGGGCAGGGTGACCGGGAAGGCGTCGATCGCGTCGGCCATCCAGGTGGTGGACGCGTCGAGTTCCCCGCCGATGAACAGGGACGGCTGCGCGACCGGGGCCCCGTCGTACGCGGCGAGGTCCTCCCAGTCCCGGTCCATGGCACGGTAGCGGGCCAGCGCCCCGCTCATCCCGGTACGCTCGAACTCGCCGGCGAACACGTCGAGTTCGGCGTCCGTGAGCCACTTGGGACGCCGGTCCGCCGGGAACCGTTCACGCAGGGTCCCGCCCGGTCCGGTGAAGTACGGCGAGGGCGCTTGGGGGCCGGGCATGGTGTCGGCGGACAGGGCCGCGTAGAACCCGGCGAGCCAGCCGCGCACGTCCGGCTCGATCTCGGCCTCGGCGCGGCCCGGCTCCTGGAAGTACGACACGTAGAACTCCTCGTCGCCGCCCATCGACGCGAAGACCGTGCTGGGGCGCGGCCCGCCGCGCGGGGCGTAGGGCACGCTGAGCATGGCCACCGCGCGGAAGACGTCCGGCCGGAGCAGGGCGGCGTTCGAGGCGACGGACGAACCCCAGTCGTGGCCGACGACGACGGCGGTCCGCTCCCCCAGCGCCTCGACCACCGCGACGGCGTCCTCGACTAGTTCCCGTACGCGGTACGCGTCCGGGGCGGCGGGCCGCGAGGAGCGGCCGTAACCGCGCACGTCGACGGCCACCGCCCGGTAGCCGGCCGCGGCGAGGGCGGGCAGCTGGTGGCGCCAGGAGTACCAGCCCTCGGGGAAGCCGTGCACGAGCAGCACCAGCGGGCCGCTGCCCTGCTCCACCAGGTGCACGCGGCCCGCGGGGGCGGGAACGAGACGGTGGACGGGCGGTGAGGTCGGTACCGGCACGGCTGCTCCTGAGTCGCTCGGGGGCCCGGGGCGCCGGTGCGGCTCCGGAGGGCCCTGGTCGTACACCGAGCATGTGCCGCCGCGCGACGGAGGGCGAGTGAAGTTGCCGGTTCCGCAAACCACTGGCCTCGCACACCTCTCAGGCCGTCAGCCGCCGAATGCCGCCGCGTTCTCCCGCACCCACCGGGCGAAGGAGCGGGCCGGCCCGCCGGTCACCTTCTCGACCGTCGGCAGCACCGTGTACCCCCTCCGGCGGGTCGGTTCGCATCATCAGGAAGAACGCGATGTCCTCGTCGGAGTACCCCTCCCGGTGCCACTGGGTGACCATCGCGTCCCGGGACAGCTCGACGAAACGCACGTCGCGGCCCGGCACCTCGGCGCCCTCGGACCTGACCGTCTCCGCCCACTCCAGCGTGTTGGACGTGAACTCCACCGGCGACAGGTACGTCCACTCCAGGTCTCCGGACTCGACCGCCCGCTCCAAGCACCCCTTCTCCACGTCGCCCCTGAGCACGGTCACCCGGCGCACACCGGCCTCCCGCGCCATGGCGACGATCTCCGCCCCGTTGGCCAACGGGGCGAAGCCGTCACCGCCGAAGGCGATCAGGTGGGCGGCGGTCACTCCGTCGAACACACCGGCGAGGCTCGCGGTGTCCGCCAGGTTCCCGGCCACCAACTCCGCGCCTGCCGGGAGGTCCGCCTTCTCCGGGGCCACGGGTCGGTGCGCGCACCCGATGCCCCGCCGCGAGCAGCTGCTCCACGAGGGGGCGTCCGGCATGCGCCGTGGCACCGGCCACGAGAATCGTCATGAGGATGACTCCTTCTGTCGTGCCGCCGACGCCAGGAACCTTCGCGGTCACCCCCTGACCGTGATCGGTGCGAGACTCCCGCCATGCTGGAAACCTCGGCGCGGCTGCTGCGTCTGCTCGGTCTGCTGCAGACCCGACGGGACTGGCCGGGGCGGGAGTTGTCCGACCGGCTCGGGGTCAGCGCGCGAACGGTACGGCGCGATGTGGAGAAGTTGCGCACCCTGGGCTACCCGATCGAGGCCGTCGGCGGCGTCGGGGGCGGCTACCGGCTGGGGGCGGGCGCCGCGCTGCCGCCGCTGCTGCTCGACGACGAGGAGGCGGTGGCCGTCGCGGTGGGGCTACGGACGGCGGCGTCGGGCGCCGTCACCGGCATCGCGGAGACCTCGGTGCGCGCCCTCGCCAAACTGGACCAAGTACTGCCGTCCCGCCTGCGGCACCGCGTCAACACACTCGACGCGGCCCTGGTCACCGTGCCCGTGCCCGGTCCCACCGTCGACCCGTCGACGCTCGGCACCATCGCCTCGGCGGTACGGGACCATCACCGGCTGCGCTTCGACTACGTCTCCCACGACGGCGAACGCTCGGTGCGTGACGTGGAGCCGTACCGGCTGATCCACGAGGCGCGGCGCTGGTACCTGTTCGCGTGGGACACCCGGCGGTCGGACTGGCGCAGGTTCCGGGTCGACCGGCTGGAGTTGAGGGTGCCCTCCGGACCCCGCTTCGGCCCCCGCCCGCTGCCGGCGGAGGACCTGGTGGCCTACCTCTCGAGCCGCACCACCGAGCGGTACCGCTTTCAGGCGGTGCTGACGATGCGAGGTCCGGCGTCGGAGGTGGCCGAGGAGGTGCCGCCGGCGCTCGGCACGGTGGAGCCGGTCGACGACACGTCGTGTCTGCTGCGGATCGGCTCCGACAGCCTGGACCATCTGGCGGTGTGGGTGGCGACGTTCGGTTTCGACTTCGTCGTGCATGAGCCGGACGAGTTGGTGGGGCGGTTGCGGACGCTGGGTGGGCGGATACAGCGGGCGGTGGACCCGGACACGACCGCCGGCCGCGCGACGGTGGGGGCCGTTCGCGCGGTTCCCCGTGCCCCGGAGGCGGGCCAACCGACCGACGCCTCAAGGGGCGCGGGGAACTGTGCGACAAGCCCGCACCGTCCCGCGGCCGAAACGGAAAGGACACCATGGTCGAACGTCTCACCGCACGAGCCCTCAACCGCGCGACCCTCCGACGCCAGTTGCTGACGACGCGGACCCGCCTCTCCCCCCTCGCCGTGATCGAACACGTCGCCGGGCTTCAGGCCCAGGACCCCGATCCCCCGTACATCGGGCTGTGGAGCCGCATCGACGGGTTCCGGATCGAGGACCTGACCACGCTGCTGGAGCAACGCGCCGTCGTGCGGGCCACGTTGTTCCGCGGGACGCAGCATCTGGTCACCGCGGACGACTATCTGTGGGTGCGGCCCCTGCTGCAACCCATGCTGGACCGCTGGCGGAAGGGCGGTTTCGGCCGGCAGACGGCCGGGGTGGACCTGGGCGAGCTCGCCGAGGCGGCGCGGGGGGCCCTCACCGGCGGACGCACCGTGAAACGGCCGGAGTTGGGCCGGTTGCTGGCGGAGCGGTGGCCGGGGTGTGATCCGGTGGCGCTGGCGCGGTCGGTGCAAGGGCTGCTCCCGGTCGTGCATCCGCCGCCGGACGGCACCTGGGGACGCCGGGGCGCCACGCCGTTCGCCCTGGCCGAGGAGTGGCTGGGCCGTGCGCTCACCGGCGGCGCGTCGATGGAGCGGCTGGTGCTGCGGTATCTCGCC
Source organism: Streptomyces sp. NPDC014764 (assembly GCF_043082785.1). Lineage (NCBI taxonomy): Bacteria > Bacillati > Actinomycetota > Actinomycetes > Kitasatosporales > Streptomycetaceae > Streptomyces > Streptomyces sp. NPDC014764. The sequence continues at coordinate 380,178 of NZ_JBIBXY010000005.1, forward strand.
GCGTTCGGGCCCGCCACGGTGAAGGACGTCCAGGCGTGGAGCGGCACCACACGCCTGCGTGCGGTGGTCGAGGAACTCCGGCCGCGGCTCGCGGTTTTCGTGGGCGAGAACGGCGAGGAGCTGTTCGACCTGCCCGACGCGCCGCTCCCCGGCCCTGACACGGAGGTCCCCGTCCGGTTCCTCGCGGCGCTGGACAACGTGGTGCTCGCACACGCGGACCGCTCACGGTTCATGAGCGACGACCGGCGCCCGTACGTCATCGTCGAGCCGGCGGTCCTCGTGGACGGCGTCGTCCGCGCGCTGTGGGGGATCAAACGGCAGAAGGGCACGGCCGTCCTCACCGTGAAGTGCTTCTCGCCGCTGGGCGCGCGCGAGAAGGAGGCGGTGACGGACGAAGCCGTCCGTCTGCTGCGGTTCGCGGCGGGCGACGCCGAACGGCACGAGATCCGGTTCGCTCCGGTCGACTCCGAATGACGAGGCGTGGGGGCTGCATACCGGCTGCGGGCCGGTGGGGGCCGTTCACGCAGTTCCCCGCGCCCCTGGGTGAGCTGTTCGACCGGCACCCTCAAGCGGCGCGTGCCGGTCCCCCGTTTCGCCGTTCCGGCGCTGTGCAATGATCCTGGCGGACTGCAGCACACAAGAGGAACGGACGGACGTGACCGCGCAGGGACCGGACGACGGCGGAACGCCGCAGGAGCGGGAGGACGGCGTGCCGTCCGTGCCCGACGACGTCTGGCAGCGGTTCCTCATGGACAGCGAGCAGGCCATCCGTACGTCCGCCCCCAAGGAACCCTCGGCGGTGCAGCGGGCCGCGGGACGGTCGCCCCGACTTCCGCCGCCCGCACCGGCGCAGCCGTCCCGCCGCGACACCCCGGACGCGGTCGGCGACCTGTGGCAGCCGGACGATCCGTGGGAGGGTCCCGCCTGGCGGGACCTCGACGGGCGGGCGCGGCTGCGCCGGGTCGGGCGTGTCGTGGGGACGGCCGCCGCGATCGCCCTGGCCCTGGGCGCCTGGTCCCAGCTGTCCACGGGCGCCGGCGCCCCGGCCGAGGGGCCCGGCGACACCGTGCTCCAGCAGTCCGAGGAGACCCCGGTGACGCTGCCGCCGGGGGCCTCAGTTCCGGCCGGGCTCACCACGCCGTCCGCCACGGAGCTCCGGACCGGCTGACGGGCCGACCGTGAAGGGCGGTCGACAGCCGGGGCGGCGGCGTCCGCTCAGCCGCCCAGCGCCGCCAGCACGACCCCCTTCGCCTCCTCCTGGACACGGCGCAGATGCTCCGGACCCTGGAACGACTCTGCGTAGATCTTGTACACGTCCTCCGTGCCCGACGGGCGGGCCGCGAACCAGGCGCTCTCCGTGGTCACCTTGATGCCGCCGATGGAGGCGCCGTTGCCGGGCGCCTCGGTGAGCACGGCGGTGACCGGCTCGTCCGCCAGGGTGTCCGCGGTGACCTGGGCCGGGGAGAGCTTCGCCAGGCGCGCCTTCTCCTCGCGGGTCGCGGGGGCGTCGATGCGCTCGTAGGCCGGTTCGCCGAAGCGCGCGGTCAGTCCGGCGTAGTGCTGCGACGGCGTCTTCCCGGTGACCGCGGTGATCTCGGAGGCGAGCAGCGCCAGGATGATGCCGTCCTTGTCGGTGGTCCACACCGAGCCGTCGCGGCGCAGGAAGGAGGCCCCGGCCGACTCCTCGCCGCCGAAGCCGAGGCTGCCGTCGACCAGTCCGTCCACGAACCACTTGAAGCCGACCGGCACTTCGACGAGGTCGCGCTTCAGGTCGGCGGCGACCCGGTCGATCATCGCCGAGGAGACGAGGGTCTTGCCGACGCCCGCCGCCGACGGCCACCGCTCGCGGTGCGCGTACAGGTAGCCGATGGCGACGGCGAGGTAGTGGTTGGGGTTCATCAGGCCCGCGTCGGGGGTGACGATGCCGTGCCGGTCGGCGTCGGCGTCGTTGCCGGTCGCGATGTCGAAGCGGTCGCGCCGGCCGATGAGGGACGCCATGGCGTAGGGCGACGAGCAGTCCATGCGGATCTTGCCGTCCCAGTCGAGCGTCATGAACCGCCAGGTGGGGTCGGTGAGCGGGTTGACCACCGTGAGGTCCAGACGGTGCTCCTCGGCGATACGGCCCCAGTAGGCGACCGACGCCCCGCCCAGTGGGTCGGCGCCGATGCGGACACCTGCCGCGCGGATCGCGTCCAGGTCCAGCACGCTCGGCAGGTCCGCGACGTACGTGCCGAGGAAGTCGTGGCGGCCGGTGTTCGGCGCGGCGAGGGCGCGGCCGTAGGGGATGCGGCGGACGTCCTTGAGCCCGCCCCGGATGATCTCGTTGGCGCGCTCCTGGATCCAGCCGGTGGCGTCCGATCCGGCGGGGCCGCCGCTGGGCGGGTTGTACTTGAACCCGCCGTCGGCGGGCGGGTTGTGGGACGGGGTGACGACGACGCCGTCGGCGAGTCCCGTGCCGCGGCCCCGGTTGTGGGTGAGCACGGCGTGCGAGACGGCCGGGGTAGGTGTGTAACCGTCGGCGCTGTCGACGAGCGTCGTCACGCCGTTGGCGGCGAACACCTCCAGGGCGGTGACCCGCGCCGGCTCGGAGAGGGCGTGGGTGTCCGCGCCGAGGAAGAGCGGTCCGTCGGTGCCCTGCGCGGCGCGGTACTCGCAGATGGCCTGGCTGGTCGCGGCGATGTGGTCCTCGTTGAACGCGGCCGCCAGTGACGAGCCGCGGTGCCCCGAGGTGCCGAACGCGACGCGCTGCCCCGGGTCGTCCAGGTCGGGGTGGAGCGCGTAGTACGCCGTGACCAGCCGAGCGACGTCTACGAGATCCTCGGGACCGGCCGGACCGCCCGCTCGCTCGTGCTGCATGTGCCCACTCCTCCGCAAAAGGTCGGTTGTCACGCTTGCGGAGACATCTTTCCCCGCCGGGGCGCCGCCGCGCGAGTGGGCTCGGTCCGCTCCGGCCCCGCGGACGTGAGAAGTGGGCTCGGTCCGCTCGGGCCCCAGGCGGACGTCAGATGCGTCCGCCGGTCATCCGGGTCAGAGGGCCGTGGGTGTGCCGTTCGGCGCGGCGGCCGACCGCGTAGGAGGCGGCGGTCAGCGCGGTCAGTCCCGCGGCCGCGCCCGCGGCGACCAGCCGGCGGTTGGCGATGACCGTCCACGCGGTCTTGGCGCCCGCGGCGACCTGCCCGGAGGCGGTGACGACGGCGCGGCGGCCGGCCTCCACGCCCTTCGCGGCGGACTGGGCGGCGCCGTTCGCCGCGCGGGCGGCGCGCTCGGTGCCGGACGCGGCGGCCGACGCGGCGTCAGTCGCCTTGGAGGCCACGCCGTTGGCGGCGCTCTTCGTCGACGCGGTCGCCTTGCCGGTGGTCTTGTCGGCGGTCGAGGCGGCCTTGGACGCCGTGGACCCGGCGGTCGAAGTCTTCCGGTTCGCGTTCTTGTTCTGTTCGGTCATGGACACCGGTTTGCCGCAGGGCCGGTCGGCAAACACATCCGGTGACGAGGCGCTGCTCACGGTCGTGGAGTACCAACCGGCGGGGGACAGCGCGGGCTTGAGATTCCCGGCAGGTACCGGGCTGTGTCCAGGCATTCGGGGGTAGAAGGAGGACGGCACGCACACGCCGACGCCTACCGAGAGGAGTCACCATGCCCGGCATGGTGGAGCGCATCAAGCAGTTCGCCCGGAGCCCGCAGGGGCGCCGCACGGCCGAGCAGGTACGACGGGCCGCGGCCGACCCCCGGCGGCGGGCACAGGCACAGCGGCTGCTGGGACGGCTGCGCGGCGGCCGGCGCTGAGCCGCCCCCGGGCCTGACGGTTCCTCGCGCGTCCGCGCGGACCGCAGGCCGACGACCGGAAGGGACTCCATGAACGAATCGTCGGTCCGTACCGTGGGCTGGGCTCGCTCCCTGCCGATGGGTCAGGGGGTCAAGGCGGCCCGTGACTGGGCGCAGGAGCACCTCGCCACCCTGGGGTGGGACGAGACCGCGCCCGAGACGGTCCACTCCGTGCTGCTCACGGTGTCGGAGCTCGTCACCAACGCGCATGTGCACGCCGGAACCGACGCGCAGCTGGTGATGGCGTGGGACACCCGCTGCCTGCACATCTCCGTGCACGACGGGTCCGCCTCCCTGCCCGCGCCGCGCGAACCGAGCGAGGAACGGGTCGGAGGACGCGGCATGCTGCTGGTCGACGTCCTGGCCGACACCTGGGAGGCGCGGCCCTGCCCGCACGGCAAGACGGTCACCGCCTGCTTCCGCGCTCCGGAGGCCGCAGCCACGGTGTGATCACCCCGGCGCGGGACGCGGACCCGGCCCGGCCTACGATCGGTCGGGCCGACCCCCGCAAGGGCCGCCCGCGAAGGCCGCCCGCCGCAAGGAGCCCCGCACGGTGACCGCCGTCCTGCCCCCGTACCCCGCCACGCCCGCCCTGCCGGCCCCGCGACGGCTCACCCGCACCGAGGACGGTGAACGGCTGAACGCCCTGCTGTGGGCGGCGGGTCCCGGGCGCCGCGCGATCAGCAGCGCGGTGCTGGGCGGAGGCATCGGCGAGCGGGCGTGGATCCTCAACGCTCAGGTGGCGCACGGCTACCGGCGCACCGACCCCGAGCGGCACCTCGCCTCCCTCGCCGCGGACGCGGGCCTGAGCGGGCCCGGGGTGGGTCTGATGACGGCGGCCGACGTGTCGGCGTACGCGCACGCGCGCGACGCGGGCGTGGAGGCGTTCGTCACAGCGGGCGTGGACGTGCGCGGCTGGGCCGCGCGACCCGGTGAGGGCGCGGCGGGCGCCCCGGAGCCGGGCACGATCAATGTCGTGGTGGCCGTGCCGGCCGCGCTGACCGACGCGGCCCTGGTGAACGCGGTGGCCACCGCGACGGAGGCGAAGGTGCAGGCGCTGGTGGAGAGCGGCCACGACTGCTCCGGGACCCCGACCGACGCGGTGTGCGTGATCGCGGACGCCCCGGCCCGCGGCCGGGAGGCGTATGCGTTCGCCGGACCCCGGTCGCTGTGGGGGGCGCGGCTGGCGCGCGCCGTGCACCGGGCCGTGCGGGACGCCGTGGCGGACGGCGGTCCCGGCGGGTCCGGTGTGACGCATGGAACACCGCTTCCGGGGTACTGAGCGCCTCATGAACCGCCTCGCCGAGACGGCAGGTTGCTTCGCAGGCACGGATGGGGGACCGTTGCCGCCATACCTGCTGACGCCGACGAGAAAGGGGGTGGGTGCGCGGCGCGCACCTCGTTCGTGATCTCTTCCCCCGGTTCCAGTACCGATCCGTGCGATGCGCGCGACGGAGCCGTCCCCGCGTGGGACGACGCGCCGTGCCCCGTTCTGGTGCTGGACTCCCGCGGCCGGATCGCCGGCCGCAACCGTGCCGCCCGCCGCCTCACCGCGTCCGCCTCCGACGTCCCGCCGTCGTGGCTCGCCGAGGCGCACCGGCGTCATGTCGCCGACGCCCTCGACCCGACGGCGGGCCCGCCGGCCGGGCTCCTCGGCGACCGCTCCTTCGAGGCCCGGCCCTCCCCCGCCGGGGACGGCGGCGTGGCCTGGTGGCTGTTCGACCGCACCGACCTCGTGCGGGCCCACGAGACCGTTCTGGAGACCCGCCGGCGTGCCGACGCCACCTCCGGCCTCTTCAGCACCCTGCTGTCCTCCCTGAACGTGCCGCGCTGTGCGGAGGTCGCCGCCCGGATGGCCACCGACCACCTCGCCGAGGCCGCCGTGCTGATCACCCCGCCGGCCGGGCACCGGTACGCCGTCACCCACGCCCTGCGGGGGCGGCGGGTGGTGCAGGAGACCCGGCAGATCGACCCGCTCACCGTCCCCGGGCTCGACGAGGCCCTGCGCGGCTTCCCGCCCGTGCCGGCCCGCTGGATCAACCCGGACGCCATCCCGGCCTGGGCGATCCCCGACGGTTTCTCCGGCCCGGTCGGTTCCGTGCTGGTGACGCCGCTGCCCGGGCACGGGGTGCCGGCGGGCGCGCTGATCCTGCTGCGCTCGGACACGGAGAAAGGGTTCTCGCCCGAGGAGGAGGTGTTCGCCCGGCTGTTCGCCTCGCGCGCGGGCACCGCCCTGTCGGCGGCGCGCCTCTACAGCGAGCAGACGTCCATCACCGGCACCCTGATGCGGGAGCTGCTGCCGCCGCCGCTGAGCCGTGTGCACGGCGTCGACTACGCGGGCCGCTACCGCACCGCCATGGACCACGAGCGGGTCGGCGGCGACTTCTACGACGTCCACCCCGGCCCCGACGAGTCCGCCGAGACGTTCGTGGCGCTGGGCGACGTGGCCGGCAAGGGACTGGACGCGGCGGTCCTCACCGGGAAGATCCGCAACACGCTGCACGCGCTGCTGCCGCTCGCCTCCGACCACCTCCGGGTGCTGCGCATGCTGAACAGCGCCCTGCTCACGTCCCACCACGCCCGGTTCGCCACCCTGGTACTGGCGTCCGTGAAGCGGCAGGACGACGGCTCGGTGCGGCTGCGGCTCACCAGCGCCGGGCATCTGCCGCCGCTGGTGGTGCGCGCGGACGGCCGGGTCGAGGAGATGCCCACGCAGGGCACCCTCGTGGGCGCGCTGCCCAAGGTGACCGCGCGCACCGTGGAGACGGTCCTCGGCCCCGGCGACACCTGCCTGCTCTACACCGACGGCATCACCGAGGCCCGCGGCGGCCCGCTGGGCGACGAGCTGTTCGGCGAGGATCGGCTGCGGCAGGCCCTGGAGGGATGCGGCGGCATGCCGGGCGAGGCGCTGGTGGAACACGTACAGATGCTGGCCGGGCAGTGGCTGGAGCCGGGCAGCGGTCACGACGACATGGCCGTCGTGGCCGTCACCGCCCCGCGGAACGGGGGCCCGGCGGGCGACGGCGCGCCGGCCGGCGCCGGCGGACGAGCACGGAGGACAGCATGAGCGGCGGCCCCCGGGCGTCGGCCGGCGAACTCGGCGAGGCGCTGTGGAAGGCGGTGATCGACGGCGACGAGTACGACGCCGTCGAGGTCGTCCGCGGCGCCCTGACGGAGGGCTGGCAGGAGGAGGACCTGCTGCTGGACGTGGTCGCGGCGGTGCAGGCGCGGATCGGTCTGGAGTGGGCCGCCGACCACATCACCGTCGCCCAGGAGCACGCGGCGACGGCGATCAACGAGCGGGTGATCACCGCCCTGGCGCACCACGGTTCCGGCACGCGCCCCGAGGCCGTCCGGGGCCGGGTCACGGTGAGCTGCGTCGACGGTGAATGGCACGCGTTCCCGGCGCGCCTCGTCGCGGAGACGCTGCGGCTGCGCGGCTGGCAGGTCGACTACCTGGGCGCCCAGACGCCGACCCCGCACCTGGTCGCGCACCAGCACCACACCAATTCCGACGCCGTGCTGCTCTCCGGTTCGATCCCCACGCACCTGCCGCGGGCGCACACCGCGATCAACGCCTGCCGGTCGGTGGGCGTGCCGGTGGTGGCGGGGGGCCGGGCGTTCGGCGTGGACGGGCGGTACGCGCGCGCCCTGGGCGCCGACGCGTGGGCCCCGGACGCGCGCGGCGCCGCGGCCGTGCTGGAGGCCGGGCTCCCGCGGCCGGCGAACGTCCGGCAGGCCGTCGACGACCTGCCGCACCTGGCCGACCAGGAGTACAGCATGGTCGCCCAGTCACGCGGCCGGCTGGTCAGGGAGACGCTGACCGAGCTGGAGCGGCGCTTCCCGCCGATGCGGGAGTACAGCGACGCGCAGCGCGAGCGCACGGCCGAGGATCTGGCGCACGTCGTCGACTTCCTCGCGACCGCCCTCTACGTCGACGCCGTCGAGGTCTTCACCGAGTTCCTGGGCTGGACGGCGGACGTGCTGTCCGCCCGGCAGGTCCCCCCGCACTCCCTGGTGACCGGCCTGGACATCCTCGCCGACCGTCTGCACGACTTCCCGCGTGCCCTGTCCTTCCTCCGCGCCGGTGCCGCCCATCTCACGGACCGGACCGACCCGGCGGTCACGGACACGGTGGTCTGACCGGGGGGAGCCCTCCCGCTCCCCCGGTTCACGTCACCTGCCGCGCCCCGCCGTCCCCGCCAGTCCGCGCAGCACCGCGCTGCGTCCGCGGTCCGGGACCGTCCAGAGGGGCTGGCCCCGGACGCCCCAGCGTTCCAGCAGGGCGTTGGCGGCGAGGAAGCCGGTGGTCGCCGCGCGTTCCATCAGGGCGACCGGCAGGGACGTGCGGACCAGGTCGCCGGCCACCATCAGGCCCGGGTCGGGCGTGCGCACCGTCGGGCGGTCCTCGTATCCGCCCACGGGGAAGAGCGGACAGTCGGTGCCCCACTCGTGTCGGGCGTCGACGATCCCCGCCTTCCGCGTCTCCGGGTAGATGCGGTGCAACTGGTCGAGCAGCCGCTTCTGTTCGACCTCCGGTGCCGCCTCCGGGGGGAGGGCGTAGGCGTGCAGCTCGACGACGGAGCCGCCGGTGCGGGCGGCCCAGCGGGCGGCCTCGTCCTCGTACCGTTCGAGGACGCTGACGTTGTCGAGGGTGCCGTAGCCGCTGGTGCCGAGGAAGCCCGGCCGGTCCGGGGCGACCGGGCGGTCCAGCCAGAGCCGGGACACCAGGAACGGCGGGGCGTTGCGCAGCCGGGCGATCCTCTCCCGCCAGGGTGTGTCCCCGAGCCGGGGTGAGCGGTCGACGAGGGCGCGCAGTCCGACGGCGTCCAGGGCGAGCACCACGGTGTCGTGGCGCCGCCCGTCCCGGCCGGTGACGACCTCGTACCCGCCGTCGTCCAGGGGTTCGACGTGCTCGACGGGGGTGGAGGTGCGCAGGTCCGCACCGTGCCGCTCGAGCAGGGCGGCGAGCGGCTCCCACAGGGCCGTGGGGAAAGGCGCGGTGGGCACGTCGAACAGCAGGCCCTCGGAGGAGCCGAGGAAGTAGATGTGGAACATCAGCGACATCTCGGCAGCCGACAGCAGGCGGGGGTCGGCGAAGAAGCTGCGGGAGAACACCTCGAAGGCCAGGTGCCGGGCGCTCTCCGGGAAGCGGACCGCGTCGAGGAAGTCGTGGGCGCTTACCGCGTCGAGGCGTTCGTAGATCCCGGGCACGCGCACGTCGAGCAGGGGCAGCGCGGCCGCCGCGTTCATCCGGGGCAGGTCGCGCAGCGGGAAGGACGGGCTGAGCGCGGCGAAGCCGAGCGCGCTCCACGGCGGGGTGCGGGGCACGTGCCGGAAGCTGTCGTGCATGCCGTCGCTGTGCCGCAGCGGGTAGTCGGGCAGCGGGGTGAGGCGTTCCAGGGCGGGGTCGGTACGGCGGAGCAGGCCGCGCAGGTTGTAGTACTGCCGGAAGAAGGCGTGGAAACCGCGGCTCATCGTCGCGGACGTGCCGTCGCCGAGGTCGACGGGCCAGCCGCCGACGCGTCCGCCGAGGTAGGGGCGGGCCTCGTAGAGGGTGACGTCGACGCCGCGTTCGGCGAGGGCGGTGGCGGCGGCCAGTCCGGCGATGCCGCCGCCGACGACGGCGGTGCTCGGCCTGCGGTCGCGGTCGGCGCGCGGTGCGCCGGGCGCGGGCATGATCACGCGGGCGCGGCGGTCTCGGCCCCGGCGGGCGGCGTTCGGGCGGGACGGCCGGGTCATCGCGCGGTCTCCGTCGTGGTGGGGCGGCGCCCGGTGAAGGTGTGGGTGATGCCGGTCTGCCAGCCGGGCAGCGGCAGTCGGCGCACGCAGTCGAAGCCGACTCCCCGAAGCCGGTCCGCGAACCGGTCGGCGGTGTCGAACTCGACGACGCTGCGCCACAGATGGCGGTACAGGTCGCCGTCCCCGAGCAGGGTCGCGACCGGCTGGACGACGCCCCGGCACACCAGCGTCCACACGGCGCGGTCGGTACGGCGGCCGCCGAGGGTGTACTCGTGCACGGCGAGGCGTCCGCCGGGCGTGAGCAGGCCGTGCACGGTCCGCAGCACGGCGTCGGGGTCGGTGACGTTGCGGAAGAGGTAGGCGGCGAACACCGCGTCGAAGGGCCCGGTCACCCCGGCCTCGGCGAGCCGTTCGGCGGGCGCGTGTGTGAACGTGACGTTGGGCGGCCAGGTCTTGGCGGCGGCCCGCTCCAGCATGCCGGCGGAGGCGTCCACAGCGGTGATGTCGGCGCTCGGCAGCACCTCGGCGAGCGCGCCGGTGGAGGCGCCGGTGCCGCAGCCGAGGTCGAGTACGCGCAGCCCTTCGCCGCCGCGGGGCAGGCCCAGGCGACGTGCGGAGCGGCGCAGGTGGGCGTGGTAGCCGGGGTTGGCGGCGACGAGGGTGTCGTAGCTGCGGGCGGCGTGGTCGAAGGCGGCGGCGAGGTGCTCGTCGCGCAGGAGGGTCATGGGGTCTCCGGGGTGGCAGGGGCGGGACACGTCAGGGGGTTTCAGGGGCCGTCGTAGGGGCGGCGGGGCAGGCCGGGCAGTTCCAGCGCGGAGCGGAGCATCGGGCCGACCGGGGCGTGCAGGCCGACGGCGAGGTCCTCGTGGAGGCGGGTGTCGCCGTCGAGGAACCGCAGCAGCCGACGCATGGGAACGCGGTCGAACAGGCGGCAGAACAGGGCGGGTCCGTCGGCTCGCCCTCCGGCCAGGGCGCGCAGCAGCACGGCGTCCATGGCCCGGGAGCGGGCCGAGTGGGCGGGCGGCGGCACCGGGCGGCGGCCGTCGCGGATCGCGGCGGCGACGGCGCGGGTCTGGCGCTGGAGCCCGGCGAAGGTGTAGCCGGTGGAGGGGCGGGTGGCGCCGCCCGCCGCGCCGATGCGGAACACGGACTGCCCGGTGCGGCGGGGCATCACGGCGTCGGTCATCGGGATGACGCCCGTCTCGGTGGACAGCACTTCGAGGTCGCCCAGCCGGAGCACGTCGTCGGTGTAGTGGCGTACGGCTGCCTCGTAGGCGTCGGAGGTGAGGGGGCGCGGCGAGAACTCGGTGTACTCCACCAGGGCGTCGTGCCGGCCGACGGGCAGGACGTAGCCGAAGGACAGGCCGTCGGCGGGCTGCGGGGTGCGGAAGTCCATGAGTTCGGCGGTGCCGGGGGTGAAGGCGGGCCGGGCGGTGCGCACGAACCAGCCGTGGAAGTGCTGGAGCAGCGTGGTGCGGGCGGCGGGCAGGCTGCCGGGCGGGCGTGAGTCGAACACCCAGCGTGCGCCCACCACGCGGGAGTTGCCGTCGCGGTCGCGCAGCCGCACCAGCGCTCCCCCGGGCACGTCCTCCACGGTGTCGACGGTGCCCTCGACACGCCGTACCCCGTCGTGGCCGGCCAGGTCGCGGGCGACCAGGTGTTCGAAGTCGTCGGAGCGGATCATCTTGTAGCGCAGCGGGGCGATGTCCCCCTGGATGGGGCGGCCTCCCCGGTCGCGGACCCGCAGGCTCCGCCAGGACGCGGTCACGGCGGCGTCGAAGCGACCGGGGCCCGCCTCCCAGAAGCACCAGGTGCGGCGGGGCGGTCGCAGCGGTCCGGGCGGCGCGTCCAGCAGGGCCACGGACGGCGCCCGGCGCCCGCTGCCGGGACCCGCCAGCCGGTGGGCGAGGGACAGCCCGGCCGCCCCCGCCCCGACGATCGCGACGTCCGCCTCCAGCACGCCGGCACCACCCTCCTCGGTACGGGTCCGCGCGGATCCGCACGGCCGGTTGTTTCCGTCCGTGTGCCCGCGCGGATCCGGGTCACTCGGACGTGAGACGACGGGCGCGACCGGGAAGGCATGCGCCGGTCGTCCGGCGTACCGGAACGATGCGCGTGCCGACGAGAGGAAGACACCGGATGCTCCCGACTGGGGCCAAGAGACACCGCGCGACGATGCGGTCGCGCGCGCCGCGCCCGGCCCGTCCGACCGGACCCACCGTCCGGGTGCGGGCCGTCCGGGTGTGTTCCGTCCGCGTGACGGCGGACGTCGTGCACGGGTGTGCGGCAGGGGCGGGGGCCGGCCGGTGACCCGTACCCTTCCGGGGCGCGCGGACCACGTCGTCGTCGTGGGGGCCGGCCTCGCCGGTCTGTCGGCGGCGCTGCATCTGCTGGGTGCGGGCCGGCGCGTGACCGTCGTCGAGCGGGACGGCCTGCCGGGCGGGCGCGCCGGGCGGATGGAGCTGGACGGGTACCGGATCGACACCGGGCCGACCGTGCTGACCATGCCCGACCTGGCGGACGAGCCGTTCGCCGCGGTCGGCGACAGCCTGCGCAAGCGGGTGGAGCTGGTGCCGCTGCACCCCGCCTACCGGGCGCGGTTCGCCGACGGCAGCAGTCTCGACGTGCACACCCGGGCGGAGCCGATGGCCGCCGAGGTGGAGCGGTTCGCCGGGGCGCGGGAGGCGGCGGGCTACCTGCGGATGCGGGACTGGCTGGAGCGGCTGTACCGGGCGCAGATGCGCCGGTTCATCGACGCCAACTTCGACTCGCCGCTCGGCCTGCTCCACCCGGACCTGGTGCGGCTGGCGGCGCTGGGCGGCTTCGGGCGGCTGGACGCGCGCATCGGGAGCTTCCTGAAGGACGAGCGGCTGCGCCGGGTGTTCTCCTTCCAGGCGCTGTACGCGGGCGTGCCGCCGGCGCGGGCGCTGGCCGCGTACGCGGTGATCGCGTACATGGACACGGTCGCCGGGGTGTACTTCCCGCGCGGCGGCATGCACGCGCTGCCGCAGGCGATGGCGGACGCCGCCGCCGACGCGGGTGCGGACCTGAGGTTCGGGCGGGAGGTGACCCGGCTGGAGCGTTCCGGCGGCCGGGTGACGGCGGTGGTCGCGGGCGACGAGCGGATCCCCTGCGACGCGGTCGTCCTCACGCCCGACCTGCCCGTCACGTACCGGCTGCTGGGCGGGGCGCCCCGCCGTCCCGTGCGGCTGAGGCACTCGCCCTCGGCGGTGGTGCTGCATCTGGGCACGGACCGGACCTGGCCCGAACTGGCGCACCACACGATCTCCTTCGGTGAGGCGTGGCGTGGGACGTTCGACGAGCTGACCCGGACCGGGCGGCTGATGAGCGACCCGTCGCTGCTGATCACCCGGCCCACCGCCACCGACCCGTCGCTCGCGCCGCCGGGACGCCATCTGCACTACGTCCTCGCGCCCTGCCCGAACACCGGCATCGGGCCGGGCGCCGCCGAGTGGACGGACCTGGCTCCGCGCTACCGGGACACGGTGCTGCGGACGCTGGAGGAGCGCGGTCTGACCGGGCTGGCCTCCGCGATCGAGGCGGAGTGCGTGGTCACGCCCGCCGACTGGACCGCGCAGGGGCACGCGGCCGGTACGCCGTTCGCCACCGCCCACACCTTCGCCCAGACGGGTCCGTTCCGGCCTCGCAACCTGGTGCGCTCCGCCGAGAACGCGGTGCTGGCCGGCTGCGGCACCACCCCCGGCGTCGGCGTGCCGACCGTGCTGCTGTCCGGGAAGCTGGCAGCGGCGCGCATCACCGGCGCCGGCGGCCCCGCCGGACGCGCGTCCACCTCGTTCTCCACCCAGGAGGCCCTGCATGACCGAGCGTGAACTGGACGCGGCGGGGATCACCGATCCGGTGCTCCGCGAGGCGTACGACCACTGCCGGCAGCTCAACGCCCGGCACGGACGGACGTACTTCCTCGCCACCCGGCTGCTGCCCGTGGAGCGGCGGCCCGCCGTGCACGCCCTGTACGGCTTCGCCCGCTGGGCGGACGACATCGTCGACGCGCTGGGCACCGGCGCGGACACCGCCCGCCGGGACGCCGAACTGGCGGCGCTGGAGCGGGAGCTGGCCAAAGGGCTGCGGGACGGGGACAGTGCCGAGCCGGTGGTGCGGGCGCTCGCCGACACGGCCCGGCGGTACGGCATCGACCACGCCCACTTCGCCGACTTCATGACCGCCATGCGGTCCGACCTGGTGGTGACCGACTACGCCGACTACGCGGCCCTGCGGCGGTACATGCACGGGTCGGCGGCGGTGATCGGGCTGCAGATGCTGCCCGTCCTCGGCACGGTCACCGACCGCGAGACGGCCGCCCCGCACGCGGCGGCCCTGGGCGTCGCCTTCCAGCTGACCAACTTCCTGCGGGACGTGGGCGAGGACCTGGACCGGGGGCGGGTGTACCTGCCCGCCGACCTGCTCGCCGCGCACGGTGTCGACCGGGAGCGGCTGCGCTGGAGCCGGGACACCGGCCGCCGTGACCCGCGCATCACCTCGGCGCTGCGCGCGTTCGAACGGCTGACGCGGGGCGTGTACCGGCAGGCGGCGCCGGGGCTCGCGATGCTCGAACCGGTGTCCCGCCCCTGTATCCGCACCGCTTTCGTGCTGTACGGCGGGATCCTGGACGCGGTCGCCGAGGACGGGTACGCGGTGCTGCACGGGCGGTCGGCGGTACGGCGCAGGCGGCGCGCGGTGGTGGCCGCGGACGGGCTGGCCCGGGTGGCCGCGGCGCGGCTGCGGGCCCGGTCGGCGGCCTCCCGGCGGCCGGACGGCGTTCCGCTGACGGGTGCGGGGCCGGTGGAGCCCCGGATGGTCGAGGAGGTCGCGTGAGGGCGGGTGACGGACGACGACGGCGGCGGCTGCCGCTCGCCCTGCGCCGCGACGCCGTGGCGTGGGAACGGCAGCGCCCCACCTGGCGGGACGCCAGGCCCGCTCTGATCGCGGGCGCGCTGAAGCGGGCGCAGGCACGCCGTTCGGGCAACTGGTACGTCGTGGGCGCCTCCCGCGACGTCGGCGGCGACCGCCCGCTGGGCCGGACGGTCGCGGGGCAGGAAGTGGTGGTCTGGCGCGACACGGGCGGACGCGTCGTCGCCGGGCCGGGCGTCTGCCCGCACCTGGGCGCGCCGCTGCGGGACAGCCCGGTGCGCTGCGGCACGCTCGTCTGCCACTGGCACGGACTGTCCCTGAACGGCGGGCCGTTCGCCGGCTGGGAGCCGTTCCCCGCGTACGACGACGGGGTGCTGGTGTGGGTACGGCTGGACGCGGTGGGCGGCGAGGAGCCGCTCGACGCGCCGGTGGTGCCGCGCCGCCCGGTCCCGGCGCGCGCGCTGACGGCGGTGTACGCGGGGGTGGGCGTCTGCGAGCCGGAGGACGTCGTGGCGAACCGGCTCGACCCCTGGCACGGGGCCTGGTTCCACCCTTACTCGTTCGTCGACCTCACGGTGGCGGACACTCCGGAGAGCGCGGGCGGGGACGCCTTCGCGGTGGACGTGTCGTTCAAGGTGGCGGGCCGTCTGGTGGTTCCGGTCCGGGCGGTGTTCACGGCTCCCGAGCCACGCACGGTCGTCATGCACATCACGGAGGGAGAGGGGGTCGGCTCGGTGGTCGAGACGCACGCCACTCCCCTGGGCCCGGACGCCTCGGGCCGGCCGCGCACGGCGGTGATCGAGGCGGTGGTCGCGGCGTCGGACCGCCGCGGCTTCGCCCTCGCCCGGGCCGCGGCGCCCGTCCTGCGCCCCCTGGTCCGCGCAGCGTCCGGCCGCCTCTGGCGCGACGACCTGGCCTACGCGGAACGCCGCTGGGCGCTCCGCTCGACGGGACGCTTCCCGGGGGCGTAGCAGTTACCCCTACGGCCTCGGCCCGCCCGGTGAGGACACCGGGCGGGCCGAGGCACGCAGGTCTGGCGAACGGCGTCTCAGTTCAGCCCCGCCGCCTTCGCGTCCGCCGTGCCGCCTCCGCCCAGGAGGTCCGTGTGGGTCAGGGGGGAACGCGCCTCGATGCGGGGGAGGTAGTGGCGGGTCGCCCTGGTGACCACGGCAGGCAGGGCGGCCCGTACCGGCTGGGCGGCGCGGAGCCAGCGGGGGTGGTAGACCGCCGTGCTGCGGCGCTCGACCGCCTGGGCGAGGCGGGCCGCCGCGCGGTCCGGCGCGTACACGTCCCGCACCGGCCACGGCATGTGCCCGCGCAGTTCCTGCATCACGCTGTGGCGGTCGGCGTCCTCGATCAGGTCGGTGCCGATCCAGGTGAGGTAGCCGAGGCCGACGGTCACGCCGAGGTGGGCGACCTCCGCGCGCAGGGAGTGGGCGAAGGCCTCCACGCCCGCCTTGGAGGCGCAGTACGCGCTCATCATCGGGGCGGCGCCGATGGCGGCGAGGGAGGCGACCTGGAGGTGGTAGCCCTTGGTCGCCGTGAGATCGGGCAGGAAGGCGCGGGCGGTGTTCGCGCTGCCGGTGAGGTTGACGTCGACGATCCGCCGCCACCGCGCCGGGTCGGAGTCGGCGAACAGCCCGGCGTCCGCCACCGCCGCGTTGGCGACGACGACGGACGGCGTGCCGAGCCCGGTCCGTACCGCGTCCGCCGCCTGCTCCAGCGCAGCGTCGTCCGTGACGTCGACCTCGTAGGCGAGGGCGGGGACGGGCAGGTCGTCCGCGAGCTGCCGCAGCCGGTCGCCCTCGTGTCCGAGCAGCGCCGCCCGCATGCCGCGTGCGGCTAGTTCACGGGCGAGGCCGGCACCGATGCCGCGCGCGGCCCCGGTGATCACGGCGGTGCGTCCGCCCAGCGGGCCCACGCTCATCCTCCGTCCCCGCCGGTGATCTGCGGGTCGACGTCGGGGCGGGCGGTGTGGTGCGGGTGGCCCGCGGTCCTGCGGGCCTCCTTCATCTCCGCCTCGTAGAGGTGGTCGCGGCCGTCGGCCAGCTCCTCCACCGCGGCCTGCTCCAGCTCCCGGAACGGCCGGTAGTACGTGTGGTCGTACGCCTCGACGATCTGGAACGTCCAGTGACCGGGGATGACGTTGCGGCCCAGCACCTGGGTGCGGACGGCCTCCGCCCAGTCCGCGTGTCCGGCCTTGTGCAGCAGTTCCACGGCCCGGTCGAGTTCCAGGTCGGCGGTGCCGGTGAGCTGGTGGAAGCTGTAGAGGTGGCCGCGGGCCCGTTCGGTGGTCTCCAGTGCCTTCGACAGTGATCCCAGCGCCTCGACCGTCTCGTCGCTCAGGCCCTCCGGGCGCTGGTGCCGACGGTCGGGGCCGTCGTCGGGCCGTCCGTTCTGTCCGCTCATCGTCTCGCCTCCTCCTGTGGTCGGTCGTCCGTCCGTGACCGGTCGTCCGTCCGTGGTCGGTGTCGGCCCGTCGGGGCTCATGCGCGGCGCCCGCCCCGGTCGGGCTGCCGGTGTCCGGTGCGGTCGCGGTGGGCCAGCAGCCGCTGGGCGGCGGCGAGACCGGGAGCGAAGGACGGACGCAGCGCGGCCCGCGCGGCGTTGGCGCCGGGCGCGCCGTGCACGCCGCCGCCCGGGTGGGCGCCTGCGGAGGCCAGGTACAGGCCCTTGACGGGGGTTTCGGGACGCCCGGTGCCGGGGGCGGGCCGGAAGAACAGCTGCTGGTGCATGGCGGTGGTGCCGCCGTTGATGGCGCCGCCGTGCAGGTTGCGGTCGAGGTTCTGGAGCGTGGGCGGGGCGAGGATCCGCCGGGCCCGGACGCGATCGCGGAAGCCGGGCGCGAAGCGTTCCACGTGGGCCTCGACGCGGTCGGCCATGCGTTCCTGCTCGTCCTTGTCCCAGGAGCCGGTGAGCCCGTCGTCACCCGCGTCCCCGACGACCCGGTGCGGGACGTGGGTGTAGGCCCAGGCCGACTCGGTGCCTGCAGGGGAGCGGGTCGGGTCGGAGGTGGTCATCTGCCCGAACAGGGAGAACGGGCGGTCGGGCACGCGTCCCATGGCGAGCTGGGCGGCGAAGCGGGTGAGTTCGTCGAGCCCGTTGGCGAGATGCACGGTCCCGGCTCCGGCGGCCTGCTCGCACTCCCACGGCACGGGCCCGTCCAGCGCCCAGTCGACCTTGAAGGTGGCGAAGTCCCACTGGAAGCGCTCCAGGTCGGACAGCAGCTGCCCGGGCAGGTCCTCGGGGGCGACGAGTCCGCCGTAGAGGGCGGGCACGGACACGTCGGCGAGGACGGCACGCCGGGCGGGGACGGTCTCCCCGCCGGCGAGACGCACGGCGACCGCGCGCCCGTCGCGCACGACGACGCGCTCCACGTGCCGCCCGCACCGCACCGCTCCCCCGCGTGACTCCAGGCGCCGCACGAGGGCGTCGGTGAGGGCGCCCGCGCCGCCGACCGGCACGGGGAAGCCGTAGGTCTGACCGAGCATGGACATCAGCCAGCCGAAGCCGCCGCTGCCGGCGGCCTCCGGCGCTAGGTCGGCGTGCAGGGCGTTGCCCGCCAGCAGCAGCCCGCCGCCCTCGCCACGGAACTCCTCCTCCGCCATGCGACGCACCGGCAGCACGAGGGTGCGCGCCATGCGCAGCCCGCCGGTGCCGCGCAGCCGTACCGCGAGCCGCAGCCCGGAGCGGACCGGCGGGAACGGCGTGAACAGGGCGTCCAGCAGGTCGGGACGCAGGGTGTCCCACATGGAGTGCAGCCGGCGCCAGGCGTCGCCGTCCCCGGGCGCGAAGGTGTCGAGGGAGTCCGCGGTGACGTCGACGTCACGGTCCAGGACCGCGCAGCGGCCGTCGATCAGCGGGTGGGCGACGACGTGCGGGGCGTGGCTCCAGCGCAGTCCGTGCTCTTCCAGGCCGAGCCCGGAGACGACCGGCGAGGCGGCGGCGAGCGGATAGAAGGAGCTGAACAGGTCGCTGGCGAAGTCGGGGTGGACGCCGTGGTCGTGGCGCACGGCGCCGCCGGGTTCGGGCTGTTCCTCCAGGACCGTGACGCTCCAGCCGGCGTCGGCGAGCAGGTTCGCCGCGACCAGGCCGTTGGGTCCGGCGCCGATGACGACGGCGTCAGCCACGGGCGTCTCCCGCGTCGGGCTCCGGCACGACCTGGCCGAGCGGCCGATGCTCCTCCGCCTCGGCGGCCTCGGTCTCGACGAGGTGCGCGAGCCGGGCGAGCATGGCGCGGTGGCGGATCTGGATCATCGCCTCGACGGCCACGTTGTGCAGGAAGCCGCCCGCCCCTCGCAGCGGGTGTTCGTCCACCTTGACGAGGCACCAGTCGCCCCAGGGCTGCACCTCGATGGCGATGCGGGCGGTGCCGAGGGGGCCTGCCTTCGCCTCCAGTTCCAGCACCTCGCCGGGGACGCAGCGCCGGACGACCGTCTCGTTGTGCAGCTTCAGCGGGCCGACGGGAACCTCGTAGCGGATGGCGGAGCCGAGCTGCGGCCAGTGGCCGCGCACCGGCTCCGACTCGGACGTGCCCACCACCCAGTCCGCGTAGCGGGTGCCGTCCTCCAGCACGGCCCACACGGACCGCGGATCGGTGCGGATCAAGCGATGACGAACCGCCACTGTTGCCTCCTGTGTCCTTGGGCGCCACCGGTCAGCTCTGAGTGCCCCGTCCTGCCGCCGTCAACCAGGAGGCTCCGCCGGACGGGTCAGGCGGCGGGGCGGGCGGGTGCCAGCGCCCAGCGGATGCCGGCGGTGACGGCGGTGCCCAGCGGGCGGACGCACAGGCTCTCGGCGGGCATGCGGGGCACCCGCAGCTCGCGGGACGCCCACGGCGGCAGCAGGGACACGGCGTTCGCCGCGAGGACGCCGTACGGCAGGCGGGCGAGCAGCGGGACGGGCGGGTCGAGCAGCAGGAACCGCGTGGTGGCCAGCGCGTCCGGGGTGGCGTGCAGCTCGTCGCGGTAGGCGGCCAGCCGCTCGGCGAGCTGGGCCCGGTCCACGGGCGGGTCGGGGACGCCGAGGGCGGTGGCGATGCGCGCCATGTCGGCGACGTACCCGTCGCAGCCGGCGTCGGCGAGCGGGCGGGCGCCGTAGCGCTGGTGGGCGCGCAGGAACATGTCGACCTCGGCGACGTGCACCCAGCACAGCAGGTGCGGGTCGGAGGCGCGGTACTTCCGGCCGTCGGGCGCGGTGCCGCTGACCGTGTCGTGGACGGCGCGCACCCGTTCGACGGCCCGCTGGGCGCTGTCGGCTGTGCCGTACGTGGTGACGGCGAGGAAGGTGCTGGTCCGCTGGAGCCGGCCCCAGGGGTCGCCGCGGAAGCCGGAGTGGCCCGCGACGGCGGCCATGGCGAGCGGATGGAGCGACTGGAGGAGCAGGGCGGACAGCCCGCCGATGAACATCGACGCGTCGCCGTGCACCTGCCGCACCGGGCTCTCGGGGGCGAACCAGCGGGGGCCCGGGGTGCCGTGGATGCGGGCGCGGTTGTCCGGGCCGTCGGGGCCGGCGACCCGCGAGAAGATGGCGTGGCCGATGCGGCCGCGCAGTGCCGAGGCGGGTTCGGCGATCCGCTTCATGGTGCGCCGCACCTCCCTCGGCGGTGACGTCCTACGGCTACGTCTGCCCCGGTCGCCGCGTCCCTACCCGCGCGCGGGGTTCGGTCACGGGACGTCGCCCCGCCACTCGTACACCCGGTCGCCGGCCCCGGCGGCCGCGCGGGGCGCGTAGACCGCGCGGCCGCCGGGGCCGTAGCGGCCTATCTCGGTGGGCAGGCCCACACCGTGCCGCCGCTCCGCCGGGCCGTGGTCGGTGACGTCCAGCAGCAGTCCGTCCAGGGGGCCGCCGGACAGCTCCGCGTACACCCGTCCCTCACGCGGCCCCGGGTCGTCGTGGTCCGCCCCGTACACCCGGCCGCGCATGAACTCCGTCTCGTCCATGAAGGCAGGGTGGCATCCGCCACTGACAACGGCCCGGTGCGCGGGCTCCCCATGATCGCCGTGGGCGGCGGGGCCGGTGGGTACGGCCAGGGCCGTCCTCGGCCGTTCGCGCAGTTCCCCGCGCCCCTGAGAGGGGCGCGGGGAACTGCGCGAGCAACCACGACGAGACCCGCGGACACGAATCGTCGGAACGTCCCCTACGCCGTCTCCTCCCGCACCGCCGCCCACGGCGCCTCCGCGCGCCCCTGGCTCCACGCCAGCAGTCCGTCCCCGTCGACGCAGACGATTCCGCACTGCTCCGCGTACTCCAGCGCCGGCACGGTGAACTCCCCGGTGGTGACGACGACGGCGACGTCGGCCTCGTGCACCGTGAAACACGTGCCCCCGAACCGCTGGAGATCCTGCGAGCCGACCTTGTTGTCCTCCCCGTACCGCTTGCACTGGACGACGAGCCGGCGCCCGTCGGGCGTCAGTGCCGTCACATCGGCGCCGAGATCACCCGCGCCGCCGACCACCTGGACCTCCGTGCAGCCGTCCCGCGCGCACAGCTCGGCCGTGGCCGCCTCGAACTCGTCCGGTGTCAGGGCCTCGTGGTCGATGCCCTGCGCCACGGGCAGCGGCGAGGTGACCTCGTCCACCGGCCCGGCCTGGGCGGGGATGACGGGTGGTGCCGGCGCAGAGGGCTGCGCGTCCAGCGCGTCGAGCGCCGTGGACGTCCCCCGGGCGAACGCGCGCCCGGCCTGCCGGGCGATCCCCGCCGCCGACGGCCGCCGCCTGCGGCGGCCCCGGGCCACGGCGACCGCGACGACCAGGCAGAGCAGCACGACGGCCCACACCGGGCGCCGCTGCACCACTCCGGCCAGCGCGCGCACCGCCAGGCCCCCGATCACCAGCGCCGCGGCGAGCAGAGCGAAGAACATGGCGGTGGAGCGCAGGTCGAAGCGGCGGCCGGGGCGCAGCGCACGGATACGACGCTCGGGCATGGTCACCGTGGTGACTCCTCTCTCTGGAAGGCCGGGCACCGGCGCCCCGCACACCGGCACGCCGAAGATCACAGACGCCGTCTGCCCCCGATCCGCGCGCTCACCGAATACAGGGCAGGCGGCCTGTTTCGGTGTCCGGTGGGAAAAAGGCGACCGTGAGGAGATGCCACGATGGTCAGGAGCACGGTCGGACGGACAGGGAGACGGACATGGACTGGCGGCTTTTCGCCCAGCGCATGGCGTCGATGGCCCGGGATCTGCTGGCGGAGCACACACTCGACGCGACACTGGAGCAGATCTCGCGATCGGCCGTGGAGCTCGTGGACGGCTGCGACGCCTCGGGAATCCTCGTCCTGAGCGAGGGACGGGTCCGGTCGCTGGCGCCGACCGACCCGTTCGTCACCCGGAGCGACATGCTGCAGGGCGAGCTGCGCGAGGGACCCTGCTTCGACGCGGTTCGGCCCGAACACCCGGAGCGGCTGTTCCGCATCCGCGACCTCACGGCGCCCTCGGAGCGCTGGCGGCACTTCGTGCCCCGGGCCCGGGAGCTCGGGGTGGGCAGCATGATGGGCTTCCTCCTGTACACGCGGGAGCAGGAACTGGGCGCCCTCAACATGTACTCGCGCAAGCCGGGGATGTTCACCGAGGACAGCGAGACGGCGGGCTGGCTCCTGGCGTCGCACGCGGCGGTCGCGTTCGCCACCGCCCGCGCCGACGAGCAGATGCAGGAGGCCATCACCACGCGCCATCTGATCGGCGAGGCGATGGGCATCCTGATGGGCAGGCACCACGTCACGGAGGACCAGGCGTTCGATCTGCTGCGCACCCGGTCGCAGCGCACCAACACCAAGCTGCGGGACGTGGCGCGGGAGATCTGCGGACCGGGCGGCGCGGAGCGCTGACCGCCCGGTCCGCCGTACGGCGCGGGCTCAGCGGGCGGCGGCGCCGGTCCAGTTGTGGGCGACGTCGATCACGAGACGTCCGTCGAACTGCTGCACGCGGAACGGCAGCCGCGCGCGCAGCCCGAGGCCGAGCTGGGTGTCGCCCTCGAAGCTGCCGGCGAACCGCGCGTCGCGGAACGTGCGGTACCCGGTGAGGTCGACGCCCGGCAGGGCGCGCCCGGCGCGCGCGGGATAGGTGGCCGCGCCCGTCTCGGGGTCGTACGCGGGGGCGGTGACGCGGACCTCGAGGATCGCGCCGCCGGAGACGGGGATGTGCCGTCCCGAGCCGTCCTGGTGGAGCCGGTCGACGTAGCGGACGGAGTAACCGAGGTCTCCGCGCGCGGCGCCGGGCACGTCGACGACCATGCGGTCGTAGCAGTCGTGCCGGCCGGTGCGGACGTTCCGCACGGACTCGGACGTGGCGGCGGTGGCCGCCTTGTCGGTGGAGCCCCAGCCGGTGGGGCAGACCGTGGCCGCGGCGGGCGCCGCCGGAGGGGCGGCCACGGCCGGAACCGCCGCCGTCAGCAGCGTGGCTCCGAGGAGCACCGCCGTCGCGCAGATTGTTCTTGGTTGAAGCATTTTCGGCCCCCTGGGACGACAACGTTCTGATATCGGGTGAGACGACCGGGATGACCCGATGGTTGCGGTCCGTTCGGCGGTCGCCGTACGGGCGCGCATGGCACATGCTGGTGGGGAGCGGACGAACGTCCCGTTCCGTGCGCACCGGGAGGGCGTCACATGGGTGGTGCAGCCGCCGCACCGCGCGGGAAGCGGCCGGCGGGCCTGTCCGTACCCGACGCGGAGGAGAGCCGGTCCGCGCGCGGCGAGGCCCGTATCGAGGACGCGCTCGCGGACCCCGTGGTGGCGGCCGTACGGGACTCGGGAGGGTACGGCGGGGCGGTGTACCTGCGGTCGCGGGACCGCCGGTCGCTGGTGCTGTGCGTGATGTCCGGCGTGCCCCGCTCGCTGCTGAAGCCGTGGTGGCGGGTCCCGGTGAGCGGCGCGCTGCCGATGTGCGAGGCCTTCCGCAGCGGCGAGACGCAGTACCTGCCCGACGACCGGGCCACGATGCTGCGCTTCCCGCAGTTCACGGCGGCCCTGCCATACTCGTTCGCACACGCGTACCAGCCGGTGCGGGTCGGCGGGGAGACGGTGGGAGTCCTCGCGGTGCTGCACTCCTCGTCCCGGGACCCGGCCGGTGAGAAGGAGGTGCGGGAGGGCCTGCGCCGGGCCGGGCGGGAGATGGAGGAGCGCCTCGCCGAGTACGCTCGCGGTCTGCCCGGCCGCACGGACGCGGACGCGGTGGCGTACGGCATCGAGTACGACGACCAGCCGGTCAGCGTGCGGCTGCCGACGCCGCGCGCCGAGGCGGTCGCGGTCGGGATGGTCGAGTGGGACCTGGCCAGCGGCCACTGGACGGGGGACGACGACGCGCTGGAACTGCTGGGCGTGTCCCGGGAGGAGTTCGGCGGCACCCTGGACGCGGTCGAGCAGCGGGTGTCACCGGACGACCTGTACGAACTGCGGGCGGCCCGGCGGGACGCGGAGGAGACGGGGCAGGTGCGGGGCCGCCACTTCCGGGTGCTGGACGAGTCGCGGGACGACGGCGACGCGGTCCGCTACCGGCCGGTGGAGCTGTGGGGGCACGTGGTCCGGGCGGGAGCCTCCGACCGGCTGCTGGTGGGCGCGCTGGTCGACGTGGCGGGCGGCGTCACCGCGGCGGAGGCGGCCGAGCGGCTGCCCGACGGGCTGTTCTCCCTGGACCAGGACGGCAGGGTCATCTACGCCAACCGCCGCTGCCAGGACCTGCTCGGCTGCGACCTGGAGCTGCTGCTCGGCCACCACCCCTGGCGGGTGCTGACCTGGCTGCGCGACCCGGCGTACGAGGACCGCTACCGTGCGGCGATGCTGACGCAGGAGCCGGTGTCGTACCTGGTGCGCGACCCGGACGGTGTGTGGCTGGGCTTCGTGCTCTACCCGGGTGTGCACGGCCTGACCGGCCGGGTCTTCCGCACGGCCGCCCCGGCGGGCGCGGAGCCGGGGCGGCCGGTGACGCCGTCCGCCGATCCGGCGGTGCCGCCGACCGGGCTGGTCACCACCGCCCGCGCGGGGGCGCTGTACCACGTGGTGCAGATGGCCAGCGTGCTCACCGAGTCCGTCACCGTGCGGGACGTGTGCCGGGCCGTGTCCGAGCAGCTGCTGCCGGCGTTCGGGGCGCAGGAGGTCGCCCTGTACACGGTGCGCGACGGGCGGATGTACCTGCTGTGGGAGGACGGGTATCCGCAGCACTTCCTCGACCCGTTCGAGGGGGTGCCGCTGGAGGCGGACCTGCCAGGGGTGCACGCGCTGACCGCGCGCCTGCCGCTGTTCTTCGAGTCGCCGGAGGAACTGGTCGGCGCCTACCCGAGACTGGCGCTCGACCCCATGACGTCCTGGGCGTTCCTGCCGCTGATCGCCTCCGGCCACGCCATCGGCTCCTGCATCCTCGGCTGGAACACCGCGCACCGCTTCACCGCCGAGGAGCGCAGCGCGCTGACCGCGCTGGCCGGGCTCGCGGCGCAGGCGATGGAGCGCGCGCGGTTGTACGACGCCGAGTCGGCCGTGGCGCGCGGGCTCCAGGAAGGGCTGCTGCCGCACCGGCTGCCGCCCGTCGACCGGCTGCGGATCACCGCCCGCTATCTCCCCGGCACCAAGGGCATGGACATCGGAGGCGACTGGTACGACGTGATCCGGACGGGGCGGGGGGTGGCGCTGGTCATCGGGGACGTGGAGGGGCACAGCGTGGGCGCGGCGGCCGTGATGGGGCAGCTGCGCAGCGCGGTGCACGCGTTCGCCGCGAGCGGGCGGCCGCCGCAGGAGGTCATCACGCACACCAACCAGCTGCTCGCCGAGCTGGAGACGGACGTCTTCGCCACTTGCTGCTACATCGAGCTGGACCCGGCGACCGGGCGCGCCCTCGCCGTGCGGGCGGGCCACCCGCCGCCACTGCTGCGGCACCCCGACGGGAGCGCGGAGCCCTTGGAGCTGCCGGGCGGCGTGCTGCTCGGGGTGCAGCCGGGCGCCGACTACCCGGTCACCGAGCTCACCCTGGAGCCCGGCAGCGTCCTGGCGCTCTACACGGACGGGCTGATCGAGGTGCCCGGCAGCGACATCGCGATCGGCATCGAGACGGTCCGCACGTGCCTGGCCGCCTCCCGGACCGACTCCGTGGAGGAGCTGGCCGACCGGATGCTCGGCGCGGCCCGCCGCGCGGAGGACCGGCCGGACGACGTGGCGCTGCTGCTCACGGCGTACGACGCGGCCGGCGCCGACTGACGCCCGCGAGGCGGGCGGACGCGCTCAGGCGCAGTACCGGACGAGCCATTCGTCGGGGTTGTAGGCGAAGCGGGCCGGGTCCGGTGCGACGGCCGGCTTCTCCTCGACCAGATCCTCCACCCGGACGGGCTCCGGCAGGCTCCCGAAACGGGCGTGGCGGGCCCGGGCGGCCACGTCGTCGCCCTCGTGTGTGCGAACGCTCTCCCGGCTCACGGCGCTTCCCCTCCCCGGCGGCCGGCGCTCCCCCCTCGGACAGCGCCGCGGCCTCGTGCGATCAAGTGTCACACACGGGCGGCGTAACGGACGGGGCTGTGCACGGTCCGCGACACGGCGGCGAACGTCCTGACCCTCCGGGCAGGTGAGCCCACTCCCCCGCGCACCCCCGCGCACCCGCGCGGGGATGCCGGGGTGACCGCCCCGCCCTCTAATGGGCTGCAGGCGCCGGGATCCGCCCGGCCGGGCGGAGGAGAGCACGTCGATGCCGTCGACACGCGGTGGGGCGGGCCCCGTCCCCCGGGCGGGTGTGCTGCGCCGGCTGGGCGAGTGGTGCGCGCGCCACTTCGTGACGGTGATCGTCGCCTGGCTGGTCGCCCTGGTGGTGCTGCAGGTCGTCAGCCGGGCCGTCGCCGGCGCCTACTCGGACAACTTCACGCTCTCCGACTCGCAGTCGCAGAAGGGCATCGAGGTCCTCCAGCGGCACGACCCGCAGGCCGGCGGCTACAGCAGCCAGATCGTCCTCCACGACGGCCGGCAGGAGCTGACCGCCCTCGGCCCGCAGATCTCCTCCACCGTCTCGAGTCTGGAGAAGCTGCCGCACGTCCTGTCCGCGCAGAACCCGCTGACCGCCCAAGGGTCGTCCGGCTCCACGCAGCCGGACGTCGGGCCGCTGTCGTCCGACGCCAGGACCGCTTACATCACGGTGCGCTTCGACGTGCAGCCCTCCACCCTCGGCGACGGCTATCTGAGCGGGGTGGACGACGCCGTGCGGCCGTTGCGCGAGGCGGGCGCGCAGGTCGAGTACGGGGGTCCGCTGGGTGAGCTGGCCCGGCCCGCGGCCGACGACCGGATCAGCGAGCTGATCGGCTTCGGGGTCGCCGTCGTGGTGCTGCTCATCGGGTTCGGCAGCGTGGTCGCCGCCGTGATGCCGCTGCTGACCGCGCTGATCGCTGTGGTCACCGGGCTGGCCGTGCTCGGGCTGCTGGCGGCGGCCACCACCTTCGCCACCGTCTCCCCCACGCTCGCCACGATGATCGGTCTGGGCGTCGGCATCGACTACGCGCTGTTCCTGATCACGCGTCACCGGCAGGACCTGATGAACGGCACGGACCCGGTCCGGGCAGCCGGGCATGCCACCTCCACCAGCGGCCGGGCGGTGCTGGTGTCCGGCTGCACGGTGATCGTCGCGCTGGCCGGACTGTCCGCCTCCGGCGTCTCGTTCATCGCCAAGCTGGGACTGGCCGCCGCCGTCACGGTGGTCTCCGCCGTCCTCGGCGCGCTCACCCTGGTGCCGGCGCTGCTGGGACTGGCCGGCGGCCTGATCGACCGCTGGCGGGTGCGGAAGCCCGTGGCGGAGACCGAACCCGGGGTCGAGCCGCACGGCACCTGGCACCGGTACGCGCAGCGGGTGGCGCGCCGGCCGTGGACGTTCCTGGTGTCGGGCGTCGCCGTGATCTCGGTGCTGGCGATCCCGGTGTTCTCCATCCAGCTCGGACACATCGGCGACGGCGCCGACCCCACGTCGTTCACCGACCGGCGCGCCTACGACCTGATGACCGACGCGTTCGGGCCGGGCTCCAACGGTCCGCTCACCGTGGTCGTCGACCAGTCCTCGGTGTCCCAGTCGCAGCGCTCCTCCCTCGCCTCGCAGGCGCAGCAGACGCTGGAGGGCGTCGAGGGGGCGGCCGTGGTCACGCCGCTGACGCCCACGCAGGACGGCGACGTGCTGGTGGGCACGGTGTACTCGACGGCGAGCCCGCAGAGCGCCACCACCACCGACCTGGTCAACCGCCTGGTGGACGACACGCTGCCGGAGGCGGTGCGCGGCACGGACGCCTCGACGTACGTCACCGGGACGACGGCCGCGCAGGTCGACTTCCGCGACCTGGTCGCCGAGCGGCTGCCGTGGATCATCGCCGTGGTGGTCGCCCTGGCGTTCCTGATCATCCTCGCGGTGTTCCGCGGCCTGCTCGTCGCCGTGAAGGCGGCCGTGCTCAACGTCCTGTCCATCACGGCCTCGTACGGCGTGGTCGTCGCGGTGTTCCAGTGGGGCTGGGGCGGTCCGGCGCTGGGGGTGTCGGGCACGGTGCCGATCGAGAGCTACGTGCCGATGATGATGTTCGCCATCGTCTTCGGCCTCAGCATGGACTACGAGATCTTCCTGCTGTCCCGCGTCCACGAGGCGTGGCGGCGCACCCGGGACGCGCGCGCCTCGGTGGCGCACGCCCTGGAGATCACAGCGCGGGTCATCACCTGTGCCGCGCTGATCATGGTGAGCGTGTTCGCGGCGTTCGTGGTCAGCGACAACGTGGTGGTGAAGATGCTGGGCCTCGGCCTGGCGGTCAGCGTCCTCATCGACGCGACGGTGGTGCGGCTGCTGCTGGTGCCGGCGGTGATGACACTGCTCGGCCGGTACGCCTGGTGGACGCCGCACCGGCTGGACCGGCTGCTCCCGCACATCGATGCGGAGGGCGCGGGCGCGGGAACGGGCGCCACGGCGGGCCGCTGAAGGAGTCCGGACACGCCTGGGCGGCAGGCCCCCGAAGGTGCCTGCCGCCCGTCCTGCTGTGGTGTGACCGTCAAGCGTTGCGCCGCACGCTCCGCAGCACGAAGAAGCCGAAGATCACCAGCACTCCGCCGATGGCGGCCGGCCACATCTGGGCGCCGGTCTCGGCGAGGCTGCCGCCGGCGCCCTGGGCCTGGGTGTTGTCCTCCAGCTCAAGGAGGCTGCCGGGCACCTGGGCGGCCTGGGCCGCCTGGCCGCCGCCGTCGTCGCCGCCCTTGCCCTTGTCCGCGCCGCCCTGGGCGTCGTCCTTGCCGCCGGCGTCGGCCGGGCCGGAGACCTTCACGTCGGGCTGGGCCGTGGCCTTGTCGTCCGCGGGCTTCTCGGTCGCCGCGGGCGGCTCCTGGCCACCGTCCTGGTTGCCCTGGTCGCCGTCGTCCTTGCCGCCGCCCTGGTTGCCGCCGTCCTGGCCGCCGTCGTTGCCCTGGCCCGGGTCGTCGGGCGTGGCGGTGGGCTGCTCGGCGCCGTCGTCACCGCCGCCGTCGTCACCGCCGCCGTTGCCGTTGCCGTTGTCACCGCCGCCGTTGTCACCACCGGCGTTGCCGTCGTCGCCGCCGTTGCCGTCGTCGCCACCGTCGTTGTCACCTCCGCCGGCGCCGGCGCCGCAGGTGCGGCCCTCGTTGATGCACGCGACCATCTCGTTCATCAGGTCTTCCTCGAAGACGTTGATGAAGTCGCCGTGGTCGGTGATCGGCTTGTGCAGCTGCTCGGGGAAGGAGTCCACCGCGAACAGCGGTACCGTCCTGCCGCCGTCCTCGAGGCTCGGCGCGTCGACGTCGTACACGATGCGCTGGACGAGCTGCGGGATCGGCTGGAAGCCGGACGGGCAGTTGCCCTCGGCGTCCGTGAACGCCATGTGCGTACGGTGGTTGGCGCTGTCGATGTTCCGGCCGTCCCAGCAGCTCTGGAAGGCGAACGAGCGGACCACGTCGCTGCCCTCGGGGCACAGCGGGTACTTGTCCTTCAGCTGCCGGTCCTCGAACCCGGTGCAGCTCCAGGAGGCGTTGGCGTTGGCCGGGCCGTTGACGAAGGACTTGGCGTCGCCGGTGATGATGCGCAGCAGCCGGGGCATGGCCGTGACCTTGGCCTTCGGGTTGCCGACGAAGGTCAGCGTGACGTCCTTCGGGGTGACGATCTCACCGACGTTGCCCTCGATGCCGCCGCCCGGGGACTGGGCGTCGCGCTCCTCGGTGCCGTTCTGCAGGCGCAGCACCGGCCAGTAGTAGGACGACTTGTCGCGCTGGTCCTCACAGCTGGTCTGCGCCCGGGTCAGCTCCTCGTCGCTGACGAAGGCGTTGGTGGCCTGGTTGCCGATGTAGTCGTGGAAGTGGTGGGCGCCGTTGCTCACGCCGGGCGCGGCGATGACGTTGTCCGAGTTGAACAGGCCGTTCTCGTTGACGCCGCACTCGCTGGTGAAGGTGCCGGTGGAGGCGTCGCCCGACGGCTGCGGGGTGTCGGCTTCGGGCTGGACGCTCTCGATGGAGACGTAGTCGCCGGGCACCGGGCCGTTCCCGGCCTGACCGCCGTTGCCGCCGCCCTGGTCCTGGCCGCCGTCCTGGCCGCCCTGGTCCTGGCCGCCCTGCTCGCCCTCGCCGCCCGGCTGCTCGCCGCCGTCCTGCCGGCCGTCGCCGTTCTGCTGGTCCTGGCCGTCACCGGCCTGCTCGCCGCCGTCGCCGCCCTCCTCAGGGGCGGGGGCGTTGCCCGAGTCGCGCACCGCGCAGGCGGCGAGGTCGTCGAGGCCCTGCGGCCGCTCGGCGCCGGCCTTCTCGATGGCGGCCCCGATACGGGCCAGCACGGCGGCGCGCTTGTCCTTCAGCGGTCCGGCGATGGCGTTCTCGGCGAAGCCGGGGTCCTGGCGGAGTGCGTCGCCCGACTCGCCGAGCCGCTTGTAGGCCTCGGCGATCTGGGCGTCCAGGTTGGCGAGTTCCTTGTCCACCTCCGCCCGGGCCTGGTCGGGCACCTCGGTGAGCTGGGTGGCCACATCGGGGCAGTCGATGGTGGCGGCGCCGGACAGCACCTGCGCGTCCGACGCTCCGCCGTCCGTCGCGGAAGCGTAGACGTTGGCCGCCATCATGCCGCCGCCGCCCAGGATCAAGGCGAAAGCGGCGAGCGTCGCGCGCTGTTTGGGGCGTCTGCGTGTGTTGCGTGCCAAGGCAGTACTCCTACGCTTCTGTCACGGGGGACGGGCATTCGATTCCCACGCCCCATACGCAGGCGGACCGCACCGTGTTCAACCGGCTCACGACTTCTTCGGGAAATCTCAGCGATCGCAGGCCGCTTGGGACACGTGAGCCCCGCCGGACGGGGTGCGTCCGGCGAGGGTCGAACGGCTCAGGACGTCACGTCCTGCCTGGTCAGGTGAAGTTCACGTCGCTGCACAGGAAGTACGTCTGGTCCGAGTGCGAGGCCTGCCAGATCGTGTAGACGACGTGGTGGCCGCTCAGGCCGGACGTGTTCACCGGGATCGCGTAGTTGTTGCCCGGGGCGTAGGAGCCGGTGCGGGTCAGCAACTGGAGGTCGTCCCAGCGCAGCCGCTGCGTCGTGGGGTCGAAGCCCTGCTTGGTGACGTAGACCAGGAAGTAGTCCGCGCCGTGGCTGGCCTGGTCGTACAGGTTGACGGTGAAACTGCTGCCGACGTTCGTGGTCCTCCAGGCGCCGGGCGTGTCCATGGAGCGGTAGCGGCCGTTCTCGGTGTTGCCGCCGCTGCAGAGCGTGCCGTCGGGGACGACCGCGCGGAAGTTGCCGCCCGAGCCGTCACGGTAGAGGCCGTTCCAGTTCCACATGGCGTTGGTGTTGTCCTGCCAGGCCTGCCAGCACATCGGGTCCTGCTGGGCCATCGCCGGGTTCTGGAAGTCGCTCCCCCACCGCAGCCAGCAGCCGTAGTTGCGGGACGCGGGGTCCACCACCGAGCCGTGGGCGTGGGCCGTTCCGCTCCAGGGCACCAGACAGAGCAGCGCGGCGACCACGGTGCTCAGGACGAGCGCGAGCCGGGACCGGGATCGCGGCAGCTGGCGCGGTAATAGATCATGCGCATGCCAACTCATGGGTTCCTCTTCCGTCGTGGGGGTTGTGGGGTGCGGACGCGCCCGACCCGCCGCACCCGCTCGGATGGGAGCGCTCCCAGGGTCAATCTGCGCCCCGGCGGCGGGACGGGCAACCCTTCGTTCTCGCCACTTCCGCCACCCGGTGGCGCGTTCGACACTTTCGACGGCGAGCGCGCGCCGCCCGCCCGTCAGAGCCGGTCGGAACCCCCCGTCGTGCGGCCGAGGCAGACGACCGAGTCGTCCATCGGCACGCCCTCGATCTCCTCGAAGCCCACCCTGTCGTAGAAGGCGCGGGCGGGCTTGTTGGCGACCGTCATCGTCAGGTGCACGGCCGGGACATCGCGCTCCGCCAGCGCCGCCAGAAGGGTGCGCATCAGCCTTCGCCCGTACCCCCGGCCCTGCCACTCGGGCAACAGGTCGATGTGCAGATGGGCGGGCCAGGCGGCCAGCTCCGGCACGACCATCCGCTCGGGATGGTGCAGCAGCCAGGCGATCGTCTCGTCCGGGGTGGCCGGCGGTCCGGCCGGGGCGGGATGGCGTTCGGCGACCAGCGGGAGCCACTCGGTGCGGAACCGCTCGGCGAACCGGGCCGTGTCGGCGGCGCCGACGACGTAGCCGACGGCGTTCCCCCGCCCGTCGTCCAGCACGAAGGCCAGCGCCGGCTCCAGATGGACGTACGGGGCGGCGAACGCGGCGGTGAAGACGGAGGGGTCTTCGTAATGGGGGCGGCTGTCCTGGCCGTTGTGCGCGGTGCGGACGCAGATGTCGTCGAGTGCCTCGTGATCCTCGGGGCGGTACGGGCGGACGGCGGGAGACTCGGTCATGGCAGGCATCCTGCATCGCATGGGAGCGCTCCCACAAGTCCTTTGCGTACGGCTTCGCACCCGGCCGCGTCACCCGTGCGCCCGGGCGTGACATGGCGGACCCGGGGCACCCGGTCGCCATGAAGCTGCATATCCCGGGCCGGGGCGACCGGCCGGCACACCAGGACGCGCGGGACGAGTCCGCGTCCCCTCGGAAGGCCGGGCAGGCCGAGGAGCCGGGCCCGAGCGACGCGGTGGAACGGGCGGCGCCGGACACCCCGACGAAGCTGCCCAAGGGCGCCTGGAAAAGCGCGCTCAAAGGCAGTGTGCGCGAGTTCAAGGACGACGAACTCACCGACCGGGCCGCGGCCCTGACGTACTACGGCGTGCTGGCGCTGTTCCCGGCGCTGCTGGCCCTGGTGTCGATCCTCGGCCTCACCGGCAGGTCGACGACGGACAAGGTGCTGGAGAACGTCCAGGAGCTCACCGCCCCCGGCGCGGCGCGGGACATCATCACGCGGGCGATCGAGCAGTTGCAGGGCAACGCGGGCGTCGGATCGCTGGTGGCGGTCATCAGCCTGCTGGTGGCCGTCTGGTCGGCGTCGGGCTACGTGGCCGCGTTCATGCGCTCGGCGAACGCGGTGTACGACATGCCCGAGGGCCGCCCGGTCTGGAAGGTGCTGCCGGTCCGGGTGGGCGTGACGGTCGCCCTGCTCGTGATGGCCGCGATCAGCGCGTTGATCGTCGTCTTCACCGGCGGGCTGGCCCGGCAGGCGGGCGATCTGCTGGGGTTGGGCGACACGGCCCTCACGGTGTGGTCGATCGCCAAGTGGCCGGTGCTGGTCCTGCTGGTCACGATCATGATCGCGCTGCTGTACTGGGCCGCCCCGAACGCCAAGGTGAAGGGGTTCCGCTGGGTCACACCGGGCAGTTTCCTGGCGCTGCTGATCTGGCTGCTCGCCTCCGCCGGGTTCGCGCTCTACGTCGCCAACTTCGGTTCGTACAACAAGACGTACGGCACGATGGCCGGTGTCATCATCTTCCTGATCTGGCTGTGGATCACCAATCTGGCGATCCTGCTGGGCCTGGAGTTCGACGCGGAGATCGCCCGGCAGCGGGCCATCGCCGGCGGTCACCCCCCGGAGGAGGAGCCGTACACGCAGCCGCGCGACACCCGCGCCTGGGACGACCAGGACCGGGAGAAGATGGACGGCGCCTGACCTCGAGAGGTCCAGGCCTGCGGCGGGGCCCGGCGGGCATCAGTCCGCCAGCCCCGCCGCGATCGTTGCGCCCAGCTCCCAGCAGCGCCCCAGGGCCGCCTTGTCGGGTTCCCCCGTGACGGTCACCGTCTCGGCGGCGCGACGCCAGCCGAGGCCGGTGGTGACCGACTCGATGCCGCGCACGGCGCCGGTGACGTCGTTGCCGCCGTGCACGTAGTACCCGAACGGGCGGCCCTTCGTGCTGTCCAGGCAGGGGTAGTAGACCTGGTCGAAGAAGTGCTTGAGGGCGCCTGACATGTAGCCGAGGTTGGCGGGGGTGCCGAGCAGGTAGCCGTCGGCCTCCAGGACGTCGTTCGCGGTCGCGGACAGCGCGGCGCGGCGCACCACCCGGACGCCCTCGATCTCCGGGGCGGTGGCGCCGGAGACGACGGCTTCGAACATCGCCTGGCAGTTCGGCGAGGGCGTGTGGTGGACGATCAGCAGGGTCGGCACGTCCACGACCCTGCCGTGCCGGGCACCGCGTCCGCAAGCCGGGTCCGGCGAGGTGCCGTTGTGACGCGGGCAGGCGAGTGGCACGATGCCCGGCATCGGCGAGGGAAGCGAGGTGGATCGTGGGCGAAGAGGTGCACGGATCCCCGGCGGCGGCGGTGTTCGACGCGCTGGGCAGCGACTACGAGAAGGCGTTCGCGTCCTCCGCGGCGCACCGGGCGTCGCTCACCTGGCTGCTCGAACGGCTCTCCCCCGGCAGCACCGTGCTGGACGTGGGCAGCGGCACCGGACGGCCCACCGCCGCCACGCTGGCCGGCGCGGGGCACAAGGTGCTGGGCGTCGACGTGTCGCCGGTGATGGTGGAGATCGCCTCCCGGCAGGTCCCCGAGGCCGAGTTCCGCTGCGACGACATCCTGCGCATGCCGCTCCCGGAGGGCTCGTACGACGCCGTCTGCGTGTACTTCTCGCTTCTCCAGATGACCCGGGCCGAGCAGAAGGGGCTGGTGCGCCGGCTGACGGCCGCGCTCGGGCCGGGCGGTCTGCTGGTGCTGGCCACGGTGCCGCTGGACGTGGAGGAGTTCGACGGGGCGTTCATGGGTCAGCCGGTGCGGGTCACCAGCTTCGCCGCGCAGGACGTCATCGGCATGGTGCGGGAGGCGGGTCTGACGGTGGAGTGGGAGGAGAGCACGATGTTCACCCCGAGCCATCCGGAGGCACGCCCGGAGCCGCATCTGTTCCTGCACTGCCGTCGCGGCGGCGCCTGACGCCGCCCGCGCCGTCACGGCACGGGCCGGGTCTCCCCCTGGGTCGCCTGGAGGTCCGCGAGGAGTTCGGCCTGCCCGGCGAGGACGCCGGACAGGATGGTGCGCGCGACCCGCAGCAGCTCCGCCACATGGGGGTCGGTCAGCGAGTAGTGGACGGTCGAGCCCTCTTTGCGGCCGACGACCAGGTTCGCCCGGCGCAGCACCGCCAGCTGCTGCGAGAGGTGCGCGGGCTCGATGCCCACGTGGGGGAGCATCTCCCCCACCGAGTGCTCGCGTTCGCTGAGCAGCTCCAGCACCCGGATGCGTGCCGGGTGGCCCAGTGTCTTGAAGAACTCGGCCTTCAGCTGGTACAGCGGCGTGGTCATCGTGCCGTCCCCTTTCCGGCCCGGCAGTGGTACGGCCCGTTCACCCGGTCCCCGGTCCCTCGCCTCGTCCATGCGTCGCCATCGGCCTCGACGGTTTCCGACATTAGCAACTCGTCAGGTGTGCGCCCCGCCCCGGCCGTCCTGGGCCGGTTCACAGCGGGAGCGTGATCAGGACGCTCTTCCCCGGGCCGTCCTTGTCGCCGCGGACGACCGCGGTGCCGCCCAGGGCGTGGGTGAGCTCCAGGACCGTGGCCAGCCCGCCGGGACCGGTCGCGTACGGTCCGGTGAGGTCAGGGCGGTGGGGGTGGCTGTCGTGCACGGCCAGCACCAGGCAGTCCGGGCCTGCCGCGTAGAACACCGTGGTCCGCGGGGAGACGTCGGCCGCGTGCCGGACGGTGTTGGCGACGAGTTCGCCGAGGATCAGCAGGGCCGGCCCGACCGCCGGGTGGCGCTCGTCGACGCCCCACTCGGCGAGGGCCTGCTCGGCGGTCTCGCGGGCGACGCGCACGGCACCGGGCCCGGTGGGCACGGTGAGCACGTGCCGGTGCGGCAGCGCGGCCGGCGCGGTGACGGACCTCATGGCGCGTCTCCGGTGGGCACGGGCTCCTCGCCCGGGGGGCCGGCCGCGCTCAGCACCCCGTCGCGCTCCAGGCGGGCGCGGGCCGCCCTGATCGCCTCGGGGGTGGTGGCGTACTCCCGGCCCTCGTGGCGCAGCAGGTCGAGGACGCCGACGGAGTCGAGGGCGCGGCGGTGGCCGGCACGTACGCCGGAGACCATGACGACGATGCCGCGCCGCCGCAGCTTGGTCACCGCGTCCTTGAGGACCAGTGCCCCGGTGGCGTCGACGACGCTGACGTGGGACATCCGCAGGATGACCACGCGGACCTCGGCCGGCTCGGTCAGCTCCAGCAGGAAGCGGTGGGCGGCGGCGAAGAACAGCGGGCCGTCGATGCGGTAGGCGACGAT
Source organism: Streptomyces sp. NPDC014764 (assembly GCF_043082785.1). Classification (NCBI taxonomy): domain Bacteria; kingdom Bacillati; phylum Actinomycetota; class Actinomycetes; order Kitasatosporales; family Streptomycetaceae; genus Streptomyces; species Streptomyces sp. NPDC014764. Next base: position 416,243 of record NZ_JBIBXY010000005.1, read on the forward strand.
GTGCTGGGCGAGCAGCTCGTGCTCCTCGTCGGTGTGGTCGCCGCGGTCGAGCGGCAGCGGGGCCAGCCGGGCCTGCCGGGCGACCGCGCGCAGGGCGAGCACGCCGGCGACGACCAGACCGATGATCACCGCCTGTACGAGGTCGAGGACGAGCGTGGCGACGGCGGTGAGGACGAGGATCACCGCGTCGGAGCGGGTGGCCCGGGTCATCGCCCGCAGCGAGCCGACCTCGACCATGCGCACGGCGGTCGCGAGCAGCACCCCGGCGAGGGCGGCCAGCGGGATCCGCGACACGAGCGGGGCGGCGGCGAAGACGATCGCGGCGAGCACGGCGGCGTGGGTGAGGGCGGAGGTCCGCGAGGTGGCGCCGGTGCGGACGTTGACGGCGGTGCGGGCGATCGCGCCGGTGGCGGGGACGCCCCCGAACAGCGGGGCGGCGATGTTGGCGAGGCCCTGACCGAACAGCTCCCGGTCGGGGTCGTGCCGCTGTCCCACGGTCATGCCGTCGGCGACGGAGGCGGACAGCAGCGACTCCAGCGCGGCGAGGGCAGCGACCGCGAGGGCGGGGGCGAGCAGACCCCCGAGGGCGCCGGGGTCCAGGAACGACAGGGAGGGTGCGGGCAGTCCGGCCGGCAGGTCGCCGATGGGCCGTACGTCGTCGAGTCCGGCGGTCTCGACGACGACCGTGGCCGCGATCACCGCGAGGACGGAGAAGGGGACGGTGGGCTTCCAGCGGGCGCCGGCCAGCATCACGGCGGCGACGGCGGCTGCCAGCGCGGGGGCGGCCCACTGCGGGGCGCGGGCGAAGTCCCCGGCCGCGTGCCAGGCGACCTCCAGGACGCGTTCGCCGTCGGGTTGGGCCACGCCGAGGGCGTTGGGTATCTGCTGTAGTCCGATCACGCAGGCGATGCCGAGGGTGAAGCCTTCCACGACGGGCGCGGGCACGTAGCGCATGCTGCCGCCGGCCCGCAGCAGGGCCAGTCCGACGAGGATGACTCCGGCCATCAGTCCGACGGTGAGGACGCCCGCGGGTCCGTGATCGGCGACGATCGGCACCAGGACCACGGTCATCGCGCCGGTGGGTCCGGAGACCTGGAGGTTGGAGCCGCCGAACACGGCCGCGAGGGCGCCGGCGACCACGGCGGTGGCCAGTCCCGCCTCCGCTCCGAGGCCGGAGGACACGCCGAAGCCGAGGGCGAGCGGCAGGGCGACGACGGCGACGGTCAGTCCGGCCAGCAGATCCCGGCGGGGGTGGCGGCGGGCCTGGGCGAGGTCGGCGCGGGTGGGAAGCAAGGAGGTGATCCGGGACCGGAACCCGGCCGGTGACAGCGGTACGGACACGGCCCCTCTGCTTCTCGTTCAGGACGACATGACGAGCCAAGCATGTAGTGACTTGCGAATTTTTGCAATTCAGCAGATCACGAGGTCACGCAGGAGCGTGTGCAGGTGCGCGGTCCCCGCTGTCGTCGACGCGGCCCTCGATCAGGCCGTCGGTGTAGAGCTTCGGACTCCACCCGGCGCCCAGCTCCACCTGCATCCGCGGCCGTTGGGCGCCGGGCAGCAGCCCGAGGGCGGGGCCGTTGTTGTCGTCGGGCAGGAGCCGTGCGGGCATGCCGGGGCGGGCCGGCGCGGGTGTGCGGATGCGCGGGCGTGCGGATGCGCATAAGCGGATGCGCGGATGCGTGCGGAAGGCTCAGCCGGTCATGCGTTTGCGCCACGCCGGCTCGACCTGCCGCCACTCGGCCTCCCAGAGGTCCAGGCGGCGCAGCCGCAGCCGGGCGCGGGCGATCCATCCGCCCAGCAGCACCGTCCCCCCGGTCACGAAGGCCACGGTGATGCCGGCCATGGCGGTCTGGAAGTGCGCCTCGGCTCCCTCGGGGGGCGCGGACACGAGCCGGCCGTCCCGGTCGTTGTGGACGGTGACCTCGTCACCCTTCTTGCCGTCCGCGGGTACCTCGGCCCGTCCGGTGTGACGGGTGCCGTCGGGGGTGGTCCAGCGCACTTCGGCCCAGATGCCGCCGTCGCCGTTCTCGGACACGGGCGCGGGCGCGGCGTCGCGCGCGTTCTCGACCAGCACGGCCGGGACCGGGCGGGTGCGTTCGCGACGGTCGTCGAGGGACGCGTCGACCGCGCCCGCCGCCGCGATCCCGGCGAACCCCGAGAGGACCAGGGCGAGGACGGCCGTGGCGATCAGGAGCCAGGCCTCGGTGACATCGCTGCGGCGGCACAGCGGGTTGTTCCGCCATCGCCACCAGGGCACCTTGGGCCTCGCGCCATGCGTCGTCGCCATGGGAGGTCACCTCCTCACGCGGGTGCCGACCGCGCCACCCCTCCAGGGTGGCCCGTTCTCGCCCGGTCCGCACGGGCGGAACGGGCCTTTTCCACGGATACGGTCCGGCGGATCCTCCCGGCACCCCCGGACCGGCCCGGCAGGGCGGCGGGACTCGGCCGTCCCGCCGCCCTGCCGCGCGGTCAGACCGTCGGATGCACCGGGACCACCTCGTGCTGCGGGACGCCGAGGACGACCTTGAGCGCGCCCGTCTCGGCGGCGTTGGCGAACACGTCGTACGCCTCCTGCATCTGGTCCAGGGGGAAGGTGTGGGAGACCAGACGACGGGTGGGCAGCCGGCCGGCCGCGGCCATCCGCAGCAGGGTGGGCGTGGAGTGCGTGTCGACGAGACCGGTGGTGATGGTGACGTTCTTGGTCCAGAGGTCCTCGAGGTGCAGCGTGGCGGGCGCGCCGTGCACGCCGACGTTGGCGACGTGCCCGCCTGGGCGCACCACCCGGGTGCACAGCTCGAAGGTCTCCGGGACGCCGACCGCCTCGATCACCACGTCCGCGCCGAGCTCCCCGGTGAGGTCCTCGACCAGCTGTTCGGGTCCCTCGCCCGCGTCGGCCACCGCGTCGGCGCCGAACTCCTTCGCCGCCTGGAGCCGCGACGCCGCGAGGTCCACCGCCACGACACGCTCGGGGCCGAACAGCCGGGCCGTGGCGATCGCGGCCAGCCCGACGGGCCCGGCGCCGACCACGACGACGGTGTCCCCGGGCCGCACGCGCCCGTTGAGCACCCCCACCTCGTAGGCGGTGGGGAAGATGTCCGCCAGCAGCACCGCGTCCTCGTTGGCGACGGCGCCGGGCAGCGGGTACACCGACAGGTCGGCGAACGGCACCCGTACGTACTCGGCCTGCGTGCCGTCGACGAGGTGCCCGAGCATCCAGCCCCCACCGCCCCGGCACTGCCCGTACATGCCCTCACGGCAGAAGCGGCAGCGTCCGCACGCGGTGATGCAGGAGACCAGGACCCGGTCGCCGGGCCGTACGGTACGGACGTCGGCGCCGGCCTCGACCACCTCGCCGACCGCCTCGTGTCCGAGGACGGTCCCGGGGCGCACCGCGGGCACGTCGCCCTTGAGGATGTGCAGGTCCGTCCCGCAGATGGTGACGGCGTCGACGCGGACGATGACGTCGCCGGGCTCCCGGATCTCCGGATCGGGTACCTCCTCCCAGGCGGACTGCCCGGGGCCGTGGAAGACGTAACCCTTCATGCCGATCCTCACCCTTCTCGCTGAGCGGCGGGCCTCGGCGCCGGGCGCACACACCCGCCTGCGTCGGCGGAGCCGGGGTGTCCGGAACCGCCCTGCACTTCCAGTGTGTGCACGGTTCGCCCGTTCTGCCGACACGGGCATCTCCCCGCCGAGGAGGGACGGCGGGCGGCCGGGCCCACAGGCCTGTGCTTCCTGGGGCCGGGGCGGCGCACCACGTCGCGCTTCCGGCGTGGCGGAGGCCGAGGTGGCACGCGGGGCGTGGATCTCCGTCTCAGGCGACCGGGCGGGCGATGCCTGTGTGGAGGGCGTGACGGGTGTGGCGTGCGGAGTCCGTCAGGTGTCGGGTGAGGCGGGTGGCAAGGGCGTAGAGGTGGCGGACCGCGGCGAGGCGTTCCAGGTGGGGGGCCAGGGCGGAGAGGGTGATGGCGAGGGCGACGCCCGTCCAGGCGACCGGGCCGAGGGGGACGCAGCCGAAGAAGTGGCTGACACCGGGCGTCTGCACCAGCGCGGCGAGGACCGCGGCCGAGCCCAGCGCGGTCACCCACACCAGGGTGCTGTGGCGGCGGCCGGAGAGGGTCTGCACCAGCTGCGCGCCGACCACCCCGCACAGTGCCATGGTGGTGGAGCGGCGCTCGGTGCCGGGGGTGAAACGGCCGAACAGGTAGGCCGCGACCGCGCCCAGGCAGGTGGTGACGCCGCGCCGTCTGATGGAGCGCAGCAGCGGCGTGCCGAGCACGTCCAGGCTCAACGGGCCGGTCTCGGCGTGCGCCGCGGTGGACGGGTCGTTGCTCGGCGTCACCGCCACCGCCATGGCCGGGAACATGTCGGTGAGCAGGTTGACCAGCAGCAGCTGGCGGGTGGACAGCGGCGAGGAGCCGGCGAGCAGGGTGCCGAGCACGCTGAAGCCGACCTCGCCGGCGTTGCCGCCGATGAGGATGCTCACCGCGTCGGCCACGCTGCGCCACAGCGCCCTGCCCTCGGCGAAGGCGTCGACCAGGACGGACAGGTCGCCGCCGGTGAGGACGATGTCGGCGGCGTTGCGCGCGGCGGCGGAGCCGCGGGCCTCGATGCCGACGCCCACGTCGGCGGCGCGGATGGCGGCGGCGTCGTTGGCGCCGTCGCCGGCCATCGCGACCACCCGCCCGGCCTGTTGGAGGGCCTCGACGACGTGCAGCTTCTGCTCCGGCGCGACACGCGCGACGACCCCGGCGCCGTGCAGGGCGCGAACGCGTTCGGTGCGGCCCATGGCGACGAGGTCGTCCCCGGTGACCACCTGCGTCTCCTCGGGCCAGCCCAGTTGCAGGGCGATCGCGCGGGCGGTCTCCGGGTGGTCGCCGGTGAGCATGACGGGCAGGATGCCCGACTTCCGCAGAGAGGTGAGGAGTTCGCGCGAGGTGTCGCGGGGCACGTCGGCGAGGGCGACGAACCCGACGAGCTCCAGCTCTGAGAGGCCGGCCTGCACCTCCGTCTCCGGGCCGGATCCCTCGTACCGGCGCCGGGCGACGGCGAGGACGCGCAGTCCCTGACCGGCGAGGGTGTGGGCGGCGCCGGCCGCCTCCTCGGGCAGGTCCGCGCAGGCGGGCAGCACCGTCTCGGGGGCACCCTTCACGACGAGGTACGCGCCGTCCTCGCCGTCCCGGCCGACGGCCGCCGCGTATCCGCGGCTCGCCTCGAAGGCCAGTTCCCCGTCCGCGGTCCAGTCCTCGTCGGGCGGCGCGGCGTCCAGCACGGCCTCGTCGGTGGCGTGCGCGACCTTGCGCCCTTCGGCGGTCTCCTCCTGGGGGCAGGCGCGCGCGGCCGTCCGTACGACCGGTACGGCCCGTTCGTCGTCGGGGGCCAGGAGCGCGCCGTCGGCGGTGGCGACCCGCACCAGGCGCAGGCGGTTCTCGGTGAGGGTGCCGGTCTTGTCGAAGCACATGGTGTCGACCCGCCCGAGCGCCTCCAGGGTGCGCGGGGTGCGGACCAGCACGCCCCGGCGGGACAGGCGGCGGGCGGCGGCCATCTGCGCGACGGTCGCGACCAGGGGCAGTCCCTCCGGTACGGCGGCGACGGCGACGGCGACCCCGCCGCTGACGGCGCGCCGCAGCGGGCTGCCGCGCAGCAGGGACAGGCCGGTCACCAGCGCGCCGCCGGTGAGGGTGACGGGCAGCGCCTTGCGGGTCAGCTCCTGCAGCCGGGCCTGCACACCGGCGGGCGGCGGGGTGCGGGAGGCGAGGGCGACGGCCCGGCCCGCCTCGGTGTGGTCGCCGGTGTCCACCACCAGCGCCTCGGCCCGTCCCGCCACGACGGTGGTGCCCTCGAAGACCATGCAGGTCCGCCGTGCCACCGGCGCGCCCGGCGTCGCGTCGACGTCCTTGGCCACGGGCAGCGACTCACCGGTGAGTGACGACTCGTCGACCTCCAGCCCGTCGGTGCGCAGCAGCCGCGCGTCCGCCGGTACGACGTCGCCGGCGGCGAGGTCGATGTGGTCGCCCGGCCGCAGGCGGGCGGCGTCGACGGTGACCGTGCGGTGGTCGGTGAGGTGGCGGCGCGCGCGGGGCTGCTGGCGGGCGGCGAGCCGGGCCAGGGCCCGTTCGGCGCGCAGCCGCTGGAGCCCGCCCGCGACCGCGTTGAGGTCCATCGCGCCGACCACGAGCAGCGCGTCCACCAGCGAGCCGAGCAGTGCCGAGGCGACCGCTCCGGTGGCGAGCACGGGGGTGAGCGGGTCGTCCAGTTCGCGGCGGACGGCGCCGGCCGCCTCCCAGGTCCAGCGGGCGGGCGCGGCGGCGCCGGTCCCGGCCAGGCGGGCGGTTCCCTGCCGTACGCGGGCGCCGAGGAGGGCGAGACCGACCGGCTCGGCCTCGGTGCGGGCGTGCCGCAGAAGGGTGTGCGCCTCGTGCGGTTCGAGGGCGTGCCAGGGGACGTGCAGCCGGGGTTCGGGCGGGGCGGCGCGGGCCACGCGGACGGCTTCGGTCCAGCCGGTGAGGAGGGCGCCGGCCGCGGCGACGTTCACCGGGGCGTGGCGGGTGAGCCGTTGCCACACGCGGCCACCGGGGGTGCCGCCGCGGGCCACCATCAGCCCGGAGAGGGCGGCGCCCGCGCGGGCCAGGGTCTGTGAGCGGCGCCCTACGCGGCGGGCCGCCGGAATGGCGGTGAGCAGCCGCCAGACGTCCGCGAGTCCGCCGGGGGCGAGGGCGTCCGCGCCCCACGGGACCGCCGAACGGCCGTCGGTGAGGGCGATCGCCACGTCCCCCGCGGGCAGTCCGCCCGCGATGTCCCGGTCCCCGTCGGCGGGGACCCGGGCCACGCTGACGACGATGTGCCCGTCCTGCTGGAGGGCGCGGACGGCGTCGCCGAACGGCAGGTCGGCGGGCGCGACCTCGTCGGCGAGGCGGGTGATGTCCTTCAGCTCGGAACCGCCGGTGACGACGACGTGCAGCCCGGCCCGGCGGGCCGCGTCGAGCACCGCCTCCGCCCACGGGTGCACGGGGTCGTGGTAGGGCGCGGGCTCCTCGTCCTCGGTGGCCGGGAGGCTGCGGAGCGCGTCGGCGTGGAGGACGAGCGAGTCGGCGATCTCCAGCTGGCGCAGCCGGTCACCGCCGCGCACCAGCACGCCGGTGCGGGCGAGTTCGGTGCCCAGTACGGAGTTGAAGGCGGCGGGGCCGTAGCGTGCGGCCTTCGGGGAGCCGGCGAGGACGGCCTCGGCGGCCTCGCCGGCGTCGTGCGTGACGAGGAGGGTGGCGGCGGCCCCGGCCACGCTGCCGGTGCCGGCGTTCGCCGCGTACGCCTGCGCCGGGGTCACGCGCAGCGGCGGGCGGACGCCGGGGGTGGGCGGGACGCTGGTGCGCCGTTCACGGCAGACGTCGTCGTGGAGCGTCTCGAAGGCGGCGGCGCGGGCGGCCGCCTCCGTGAGCTGACCGGTGCGCAGCAAGGCGTCGAGCAGCAGCGACACCGGTGACTGGGCGGCGCTGTGCGCGGCGGCGTTGGCGGCGGCGAGCAGCAGTTCCATTCCGCTGCCGCCGAACCGCTCGCGCAGCCGGGCGCGGAAGCGGGGGTTCTCGCGGAGCAGGGTGACCAGGGCGGTGACCGCCTTGGGGCTGCGCGGCAGCCGCAGCGACCGGCCGGCGAGGGCGCCGGCGACACCGGCGGCGTCCAGCAGCAGCGCGGCGGCGGCGACCCGTACCTCGCGCGGGTCGCCGGGGTGCGTGGTGTCCAGCTCCGGCTCGGGGCCGGCGTCCTCGGTGAGGCCGATACGCTCGGCGGCGGCGACGGCCCGCTCGGCCACGCGGTCGCCGGCCGCGTCGGTCACGGCCGTCACCACGAGCCGGGCCAGCCCTTCGTCCCAGTACGCGGCCACGACATCGGGGTGTTCCAGCAGTTCGGCGGCGACCTTGCGGGCGAGGGGCGCGACGGTCGCGTCGGGGTGGCGCAGCGCGAGGTGCACGCGGTGGCCGGCCCGCCAGTGGGGGTCGGTGTTGAGGGCGTTGCGGGCGACGTGCGTCAGCCGCCGGGTCGTGTCGTGGACGGACGTCACGCCGTGGACGGTGCCGCGGGCCGCCTCGGCGGCGGCACCCGCCAGGGCGCCGGCGAGGGGGGCGACGTCGAGCAGTGCGAGCATGCGGGGTCCCTGCCCGGCTCAGTCGTTGCGCCGGCCGGCGGTCCGGGTGGGTCCCGGTCGGCCGGCGCCGTCGTCGTGGCCGGTCGCCGCGGCCACCTTCTTCAGGGCGGACGCGGTGCCTTCGTCGCCCACCTTGGCGGGCTGGACGCGCGGGGCGGGGCTGTGGCGGGTGGGGGTGAGGCGGTCGCCGGGGCCGGTGTCGCGGGCCGCACGCCGGTCCGCGGTGGTGCTGCCGCCGGCCGGCGGGACCACGCCCTCGCGGGTCGCGGCGGCCCATGCCTCGTCCTCGGCGGGGGTTCGCCGCGTGCCGTCGGCGCTCTCTCGTTCGTCCCGCGGCCTGGTCAGCCAGGCGACCGCCGCGCCGGTGAGGGCGACGGGCCACTCCACGAGGCCGGCGACGCCGAGGACGCCCGCGCCGGTGTAGACGGCGATGCGGCGGCCGCGGGGCGACACGGCGCCGAGGGTGTCGAGGGCGGTGCCGGCCACCCGGCCGACGTGACCGGCGCCCGGCAGGCGGCTCAGCTGCGAGGCGACGGCCCTCAGAGGTTGCGGAAGCTCCGGGGCGCGCGGCGTTTCCTGCTCCATGTGGACCTCCAGCACCGGATGGCGGACACGGGTGTCCGCGTCCTTTGTGAACCCTCGGGTTCATCGTCGGGCGGGGTGACGGCGGGCGCCGCTTGGGTACCGCCGAAAGCGGGTGGGGGGCGGGGTGCCTACGGCGTTTTTGGGGCGCGGGGGGTACGACGCGGGGGGTACGTCGCGGGGGCGGTTTCGTCGGCGGGTGCCGGGCCCGTGAGGGCTGGGCGCGCAGTTCCCCGCACCCCAACGGCGGGTGAGCGCCGGGAGCCGATTCACCGACGGGCGGCGGGCGGCGGGCCCGTGAGGGCTAGGCGCGCAGTCCCCCGCACCCCTGCGGCGGGTGAGCGCCGGGGGCCGATTCACCGACGGGCGGCGGGCGGTGAGGGCTGGGCGCGCCGTTCCCCGCGCCCCTGCGGGGTGCGTCTCCCCTGGGGGTCGTGTCGAAGTGGGGGTGTCGGGTACCAGGAACGGCGTGGTCGGTGGAGCGGGAGGAGTGGTCATGCCGGGTAACCGGGAGGACGCCGTCCGGGTGGCGCCTGAGCTGCGTCTGGCCTCCGAGGGACCCGGGGAGGTGCCGCCGCCCGTGCCCGCGGACGAGGCGGACCTGCCGCGCGACCGCAACCAGGCCATCCTGGAGGCGGCCAAGCAGGTGGGCGCGGTCCTGAAGCGGGGCGGGCATCTGTTCGCGCTGGCGGGCAGCGTCGCTGTGCACGCCCACGGCGGCAGCGGCAACCTCCAGCACGACGTGGACTTCTGCGTCCGCCCGGAGGACGCGGGCCCGGTCGCCGCCACGCTGCGGGACGCCGGGCTGACCGTCTACAGCCCGCCCGAGGACTGGCTGATCAAGGCGACCTGCTTCGGTCAGGACGTCGACGTCATCTTCGAGCTGGCGCACCGCCCGGTCTCGGAAGAGATGCTCCGCCGCGCGGAGGAGCTCCCCGTGGAGTCGGTGCGGATGCCGGTCCTCGCGCCGACCGACCTGCTGACCGGTCTGATCGCCGCGTTCTCCGAGCATCACTGCGACTTCGGCGCCGTGCTGCCCATCGCCCGTGCCCTGCGCGAGAAGGTCGACTGGGAGCAGGTGCGCCGCGACTGCGGCGACGCGCCCATGCCCGCCGCTTTCTTCTTCCTGCTGGAACGCCTGAACGTCATCCGACCCGTCCGTGGAAGGGAATCCCCATGAACACCCACGACGCCGGTCCGGCGAGCGCCGCCCCGCCCGCGGGTCCCGAGTACCGCGTCGCCCACTTCCAGGACCGTCTCGCCTCCGGGGAGCTGGGCGAGCTCGGGGTGCACGCCGAGGTCCGCGGCGGGGCCGTCCTCGTCACCGGGACCGTGCCGTCGGCCCGCTGCCGGGACGACGTGCTCGAGGTGGTGCGCGAGGAACTCGGCGGGCTCGACGTGCACTGCGACATCGTCGTGAGCGAGTCCTCGTCCCCCGACCACGCGGAGGAGCTGTCATGATCCGGATCGCCGCCGTCGGGGACATCCACATGGGGCCCGACACCCGGGGTGTGCTGCGCCCCGCCTTCGACACCCTGCCCGACTGCGCCGACGTGCTGCTGCTGGCCGGGGACCTCACCCGGCACGGCACGACGGACGAGGCGCGGGTGGTCGCCGACGAGATCCGCGGCCTCGGGGTGCCGGTGGTCGCCGTGCTGGGCAACCACGACCACCACGACGACCGCCAGGACGAGGTGTCCCAGCTGCTGCGGGACGCGGGCGCGCACGTCCTGGAGGGCGAGGCGACGGTCCTGACGATCGGGGACGCCCGGGTCGGAGTGGCCGGCACGAAGGGCTTCGGGGGCGGGTTCGTCGGGGCGAGCGCCGGGGAGTTCGGGGAGCCGGTGATGAAGGAGTTCGTGCGGGTCTCCCGTCGTTGCGCCGACGGTCTGCGGACCGCGCTGGAGCGGCTGGCGCAGGAGGACTGCGACGTGCGGATCGCCCTGACCCACTACTCCCCCGTGCCGGAGACGCTGGCAGGCGAGCCGCCGGAGATCTATCCCTTCCTGGGGAGCTATCTGCTGGCCGAGGCGATCGACACGGCCGGCGCCGATCTCGCCGTGCACGGGCACGCGCACGCCGGCAGCGAGCACGGCATGACCACCGGCGGCGTCAAGGTGCGCAACGTCGCCCAGCCGGTCATCGGACGTGCCTTCCACGTGTACCACCTGCCGTTGCGCGAGCGGGTGGGCGCGGACGCCGTCTGAGTCCCCGGTTCCCGAAGCGCCGTCGGTACTTCCGGCGGCGCTTTCGTGTGCGCCCCTCCCCCCGTACCGCCTGTGGTGTGAACGCCTCGCACGGCACGCCTCCGACACGCGTCCGACGAGCATTTTGTCTGCTTAGCATGCAGATCTTCGTGTCCGCGGCCCTGCCTGCCTGCGGCTGCCGTCCACCCCCGCCCCGTACGAGAGGACACCGCATGGCGCTGCCGGGCCGCACCGGACGACGACCTGCCTCCGCGCTCGCCCCCACCTCGCACGACGCCGAACTGCGCACCGCCGCCCGCCATGTGTCACGCCGTCGCTTCCTGACCGTCGGCGCCGCGGCCGCCGCCCTCGCCTTCTCGAGCGGCCTCCCCGCGCGCGGGGCGTTCGCCGCGCCCCGGCTCCGGGCGGCCCGCATCACCGAGGAACCGTTCACGCTGGGGGTCGCCTCCGGCGACCCGCTGCCGGACTCGGTGCTGATCTGGACCCGGCTCGCCCCGGCGCCCTTCACACCGGACGGCGGATTGGGGCAGCAGCAGGTGGAGGTGGCCTGGGAGGTCGCGCTCGACGAGTCCTTCGCCCTGGTCGTACGCACCGGCACCGCCGTCGCCCGTCCCGAGTACGCGCACAGCGTCCGCGTCGACGTACGGGGTCTCGACCCGGCGACGACCTACCACTACCGCTTCCGCACCGGCGCCTGGATCAGCCCTGCCGGACGTACCCGCACCGCGCCCGCCGCCGGCGACGACGTCACGCGGCTGCGACTGGCCGCGGTCGCCTGCCAGGCGTACCACGACGGCTACTACACCGCGCACCGGCATCTGGCGCGGGAGGACGTCGACGTGGTGTTCCACCTCGGCGACTACCTCTACGAGTACGCCGTCAACTCCGCGGGCGGCGCCCGGAACTACACGGACCGGGTGCTGCCGTCCGTGTTCAACAGGGAGACCACGACTCTCGCGGACTACCGGATGAGGTACGCGCTCTACAAGAGCGACCCGGACCTGCGGGCCGCGCACGCCGCGCACCCGTTCGTCGTCACCTGGGACGACCACGAGACGGAGAACAACTACGCGGCCGATCAGGACGAGAACGGCAGCGACCCGGCACTGTTCCTGGCGCGTCGGGCCGCCGCCTACCGCGCCTACTGGGAGAACCAGCCGCTGCGCGCGGGACAGCTCCCCGACGGGCCTGACGCCCGGCTGTACCGCAGGCTGCACTGGGGCACCCTCGCCCAGTTCGACGTCCTCGACACCCGCCAGTACCGCTCCGACCAGGCCTACGACGACAACCCGCACGTGCCGGGGCCGGAGTCGGACGACCCGGAACGAACCCTCACCGGGGACGCCCAGGAGCGCTGGCTGCTCGACGGGTGGGCGTCCTCCACCGCGCTGTGGAACGTGATGCCCCAGCAGGTGTGCTTCTCGCAGCGCCGGCTGGACCTCGGTACCGAGGCGAAACTGTCCATGGACGCCTGGGACGGATACCGCGCGAGCCGCGGCCGGCTCACCGCCGGGGCGAAGCAGGCCGGCGTCGACAACTGGCTGGTGCTCACCGGCGACGTGCACGTGGCGTACGCCTTCGACGTCAAGGACGACTTCGACGACCCCGCCTCCGCCACCGTCGGCACGGAGTTGACCTGCACCTCCGTCGCCAGCGGCCGCGACGGGACGCAGCGCCCGGCCAACTGGGACACCTACATGAGGGCCAACCCGCACCTGCGCTTCTACGACGGACGGCGCGGCTACCTGCGGGTGGAGCTGAACCGGGAGAACGCCCGCGCCGACTTCCGCACCGTGCCCGCCGTGACCACCCCGGGTGCGGCCGTCTCCACCGCGGCCTCGTTCGTCACGGAGGCCGGCGCGCCCGGCCTGACGCCCGTGTGACGTCACCCGTCCGGTCCCGCCCGCGTACTGCACACGGGCCCGTCGCCGTATCGAACGTGCGAATTCCGGCGTGTCCTGACATTCCGTCGGATGTATCGGGCAAGGAAACGGTCTCCGCGACAGCTACGCCGGCCCAACGAAATGGAGACGTACCGAATGGTCCTCAGACACGCCCGGACCGCGCGCCGCTCGGCGCTCGTGGCACTCGGCGCCCTCGTCCTCGCCGGACTCCCCTACGCCGCGGCGGCCGACGCCTCCCCCGCCGGGGGGCCCGCGCCCGGGGCGGCCCAGACCCTCGGCGCCGACCGGCCCTCCCCGCATCTGCTGAGCGCCCTCCAGCGCGACCTGAAACTGAACGAGGAGCAGGCGTCCGAGCGCCTGGTCAACGAGGCCGAGGCGGGCACCCGCGCCGGCCGGCTGCACAACTCCCTGGGCGAGCGGTACGCGGGCGCCTGGCTGCGGGGCGCGACCGCCGGCGAGCTGACGGTGGCCACCACCGACGCCGAGGACGTGGCGGCCATCAAGGCCGAGGGCGCCACGGCGCAGGTGGTCGAGCGGCCCCTGGCGGCGCTCCAGGCGGCGAAGGAGAAGCTGGACGCGGCGGCCGGCCGCGTCTCCACCGTCGACACGCCCGTCTGGTACGTCGACGTGGTGAAGAACCAGGTCGTGGTGCAGGCCGTCGACCAGGCCGCGGGTGCCGCCTTCGTGGAGGCCGCGGGCGTGGCCGGCGAGGACGTCGGCATCCGCCTGGCGTCCGAACGGCCCCGGCTGTTCCAGGACATCACCGGCGGCGACGCGTACTACATCAACGACTCGGCCCGCTGCTCCGTCGGCTTCTCCGTCGCCCAGGGCAGTCAGGGCGGCTTCGTGACGGCCGGCCACTGCGGCCGGGCGGGCGCGACCACCACCGGCTACGACCGCACCGCGCAGGGCACCTTCGAGGCGTCCGAGTTCCCCGGGCGGGACATGGCGTGGGTGGCCGCCCGGAGCCAGTGGACGCCCACACCCGACGTGAAGGCGGCGGACGGCCAGAAGATCCAGGTCACCGGCTCGGCGCAGGCGCTCGTCGGGGCGTCGGTGTGCCGTTCTGGATCCACCACGGGATGGCACTGCGGGGTGATCGAGCAGCACAACGCGAGCGTCCGCTACCCGGAGGGCACGGTCGACGGACTGACCAGGACGACGGTGTGCGCGGAACCGGGCGACTCCGGCGGCCCGTACGTCGCGGGCGCGCAGGCCCAGGGCGTCACCTCCGGCGGCTCCGGCAACTGCACCAGCGGTGGCACGACGTTCTTCCAGCCGGTCAACCCGATCCTCTCCCAGTACGGGCTGACCCTGGTCACGGCGTCCGCGCAGGCCGCGCCCGGGGAGCAGGAGACGGGCGCGCAGGCGTGGACCGCCGGCCGGGTCTACGAGGCCGGCGCCACCGTCACCCGTGACGGCGTGACGTACCAGTGCCTGCAGGCCCACCAGGCGCAGGGCGCGTGGGCGCCCGCCGGGACTCCGGCGCTCTGGCAGCGGGTCTGACGCACCCCTCGTACACGGCTCCGGCGGCGGTCCGAGGACCGCCGCCGGAGCCGTGTACGAGGTTCTGTCACTGCTCGGCGAGCAGCGCGTACGCCGTGGACACGAACGGGTCGCCGGAGCGGAAGCGGCGGGTGCAGACGGCGGCGAGCGCGGTGCCCGTGTCGGGCCGGAAGCCGAGGAACGCCTGCTGGCCGAGCGTGGCGCCGCTGTGGAAGTACAGCGGGCCGCCGCCCGTGGGGTGCCGGAACCAGGCGAGCGTGTGCACGTGCCGGTGCCCGAACCCCCGGCGCAGCACCGGGGTGCGGACGGCGCGGAGGGCCGCCGTCAACGGGGGGCACCGGCCGGGGTCGAGGTGCGCCTCCAGGAAGGTGAGCAGATCGTGCGGGGTGGCGCGGACCGCGCCCGCCGCCCGGAATCCGCCCGCGTCGAAGGCCGGAAGCGTGCCCGTGCCGTCCTTGCCGTGGCCGACGGCGTCGAGCCCGTCGCCGTCGGCGGGGAGCGGGGCCGTGTCGTGGAGGGCGAGGGGGGTCAGGAGGTGCGCGGCGAGGAGGTCCTGCCAGTCGGTTCCTGTGGCCGCGCCGAGGGCGTGGCCGAGGACGGCGACGCCGAAGTTGGAGTAGCGCCAGCGGGTGCCGGGGCGGTGGTGAGGGCGGTGGCGCGAGCGCAGGAAGGCGTCGACGACGCGCGCGTCGGGGTAGCGGCCGTAGGGGTTGGTGCGCCAGGCGGGCAGCGCGCGGGGGTAGAAGTCGGCGGGGAGCGCGGGCAGTCCGGCCGTGTGGGTCACCAGGTGGGCGAGTGTGACGGGGGTGCGGCCGGGCGGGCGGCCGGCGCCGAGGAGGGCGGCGGCGGGCTCGCCTCCGGTGAGCGTGCCGCTTTCCACCAGGTGCGCCAGCAGCAGCCCGGTGAACGCCTTGGTGGCCGAGCCGATCTCGTAGCGCAGCCGGTCGCGAGGGCGTCCGGGCAGGGCGCCGGTCCCTCCGGTGACGACCGTGCGGCGGCCGTGGCGGGAGAGGGCGAAGACGGTGTCGGGGGCGTCGGCGGCGGAGACGGCCTCGGCCAGCCGCTCCGGCCAACGGCCGTCGTCCTCCTCCGGGTTCGGGGAGGGCTCGTCCTCCCGGCCGGTGGGCGGGCCCGGCCAGGAGGTGCGGTACGCCGTCGTCATGGGGCGGTGCCGGCCAGCTCGGTCAGGGCGCGTGAGGTGGCCAGGACCGAGGCGAACGCGGCGACCAGGGTGGAGTGGTAGACGACGTCGAAGACGGCTTCCTCGTCGCCCTCGGGCATGTCGCGGACGGCGGGCATGGCGCCGTCCGGCTGCTGAGCGGCGGCGAAGGCCCGCCAGGCCGTCTCGTCGAGCGTGGGGCGGGGCAGGCAGGCGTCCACCACGAGGAGTTCGCCGAGCAGGTCCCAGCGGCGCAGGTCCAGCCAGTCGTCGATCCACGCGGGCAGCCAGGTCGCCAGGTACTCGGCGATGTCCGCGGGCAGCCCGTCGGGGTTCTCGCCCCAGTCGGTCAGATGGAACACGCAGTGCGTGATGTCGTAGCCGATGTGACCCTCGACGGTCCACGGTTCGGGGGTGCGGGCCAGCCAGGTGGAACGCAGGGCCTCGGACTCCGACGGGCGGGGAGTGAGACCGAACCGGCGCTGGAACGCGGACAGTCCGAGCCGCCGGGTGGGGGTGGTCTCGAAGGCGAACCAGCTGTCGAGGCGGTTGTTCAGCACGACGTGGCGCTCGATCTCCGGCTGGCTGTACCCGAGTTCACGGAACGGCAGGTACACCTCGAAGGGGATCGGGGAGGCCGGTTCGGTGCGCTGGCCGCGCACCAGCATCGTGCCGCCGTCCAGGGTCTCCCGCCAGACGTGGTCGAGCAGGCGGCGGGCCAGCTCGGCCTGCCGGGAACCGGCGACGCCCTCGCGGAACAGCACCTTGCAGACCAGGGCGAGTTCACCGACCGGCTTGAAGCGCTCCAGGAAGCCCACCTCGGGGTCCACGTCGGTCTCGAGGCGAAAGCCGTGGCGGTGCGCCCACAGCCATTCCAGGGCGCCGACGCCGACGGTGTGGACGAGTCGGGTGTCGGTCATGCCGGCGCTCCTTGTCCGCCGGGCCGTCGTCCCGCCGCGGGCCGCTCGGCCGGGCGGGCTCCGGCCAGCACCGCCGCGAAGGCGGCCATGAGGGTGGAGTGGTAGTGGTGCAGGAAGTAGCGGTCGCCGTCCGAGCCGGGTCCGGCGCCGATGTCGTCCAGGTCCCGGTCGTCCAGGGGGACTTCGCCGGACGGGCCACGGGCCGCGAGCAGCCGCCCCCAGTCGCCCTCGGGGACGTCCTCGCCGGTCGTGCGGGCCACGATCGCGGCCACCGCGAGGAGTTCGCCGCCGAGGTCCCACAGCCCGGCCTCCAGGCAGGTGTCGAGCCAGGGCGGGAGCCAGGCGCCGAGGTAGGCGACGAGGTCCGGCGGCAGGGCGGAGACGTCACGGCCCCAGTCGCTGAGGTGGAACACGACGTGGGTGAGGGCGTAACCGGCGTCGCGGCCGAAGGTCCACGGCTCGGGCAGTCCGCCGAGCCAGGTCTGCGGCAGCTCCGGCGGCGCCTGCCCGAAGCGGTGGATGCCGCAGCGTTCCTCGGCGCGCAGCACGCCGAGCCGCCGCGTGGGGTCCTGTTCGGTGAGCCGCCAGCCGCGGGTGCGCGCCACGACCGCCGCCGCCCGTTCGAAGGCGGGGTGGCGCAGTCCGGCCGAGGCGAAGGCGGCGTACACCTCCAGCGGATAGGTGGCGAAGGGCTCCAGCCGCTGGAGCCGCAGGAACAACTCGCCCTCGTTCGTCTCCTGCCAGACGAAGCCGAGCAGTCCGCGGGCCCGGGCGTGCAGCGGATCGGCCGGCTCGGTGAGGCGGGTGACGGTGGCGCAGACCTGGGCGAGTTCGCCGAGGGGTTTCCAGCTGCGGTCGACCTCGCCGTCGGCGGCCAGCGCGTCCTCACCCAGGGCGAAGTCGGCGCGCCGGGAGTCCGCCCAGGCGAGGGCGTCCCCTGCGGCGGTGCGCAGGGCGACGGCGGTGCGGTGGGCGTCGGCGGGCGCGGTCACACGCGTGCTCCGGTCCGCATCCGGCGGGCCGCCTGCACCTGGAGCGTGACGAGCGGGTCCTGTCCGCCCATCAGTTCCACGAAGTCCAGGCCGGACTCCAGGCCGACGGTGTCCGGCACGCCGGGCAGCAGCGTCAGCCAGCGTCCCGCGCCGGCGGCCTGCCGCCAGTCCCGGCGGCGCACCGCGCGGACGAACCCGCGGGCGACGTCCACGGGCCGGCCCGCGGCGAGGCGGCTCACCGCGCAGTCCTCCCCGGGCAGCGCGAGAGGTGCCAGGACGGCGAGTTGATGGGTGACGAACTGCCAGGTCGCGCCGTCCAGCCACGCGGTGTCCGGCTCGGCCGGCGGCTCGGCGGAGGAGGGGTCGGCGCGGCGCAGGGTGCGGGCCATCGCCCAGTGGCTCCAGCGCACGGTGGGCGCGGCGTCCGCGCGGGGCGGGTACGCCTCGACCGCCTTGCGGAAGACGGCCAGCTCCGCCGGGTCGGGCGGAGTGCGCGACAGGAGGCCCGGCAGCAGCGCGTCCGCTCCCAGGACGCGTACGGCGGCCAGTGCCAGGTCCCCCGCTTCCCCGTCGGTCCCCACCGGGGGGACCACGTGGGCGTGGTCCCCGCCCCGAAGGGCGGAGACCACACCGGAAGCGAGGTCCTGCACCGCGGCCTGCAAGCGGGTCGAAGTGCCTGACTGCTCCATTCGACTACTCCCGTCGATCCGTCAGCCCTTCTTCGGGCGCGGGGTCGGAGGCGACAGCAGCAGCTTGGTCGCGCCGGAGAGGAGCGCCAGGGCGGCGCACTGCCGGCTGTCGCGGTAGACGCCGTCGGCCTCGACCGGGTCGAGCGCCGCCTCGATGTCGGCGGCCTGGATTCCGGTGACTTCCTTGATGACCTTCTCGTCGGTACGCATAACACCATCTCCCTGAGGCGTAGCGAAGTACCTTCCAGGTTCAGAATCACCCGAATCGGACAAATCACGCCACTTTTCTCTTACTTACTTTCGTCACTTCTTCAACATGCGGCGGCGGTACGGGTGCAGACGCCGCGACCGTCAGACGGCCGCCCGCCCTACGCCCGCAAGGACGACACCGCTGTGCGGGAGGGTGGGGACGCGGTGCAGGGAGATGACCAGATTCTGGTCCGGAACCGTGTACTCCATACGGGCTAGTTGCGCGGCGAGGGTCTCCAACACGCCGACGGTGAGGCCCTCTCCGGGGCAGCGGTGTCCCGTCGCCGGGTCGCCGCCGCCCTGCGGGATCAGCTCGTCGCGTCCGACGGCACGTTCGAGGAAGCGCCGCGGCCTGAAGGCGTACGGGTCGCCCCACAGCGTCTCGTCGTGGTTCTGGCCGTACACGTCGAGCACCACCAGGCCCCCTTCGGGGACCCACGCACCCCGCCAGAACAGGTCGCGGGCCGCGAGGCCGCCGAGGAAGGGCACGAACGGGTAGAAGCGCCGCACCTCGTGCGCGAACGCGGTTCGGAACGCCGCGTCCCCCTTCGCCAGCGGTGCCCGGTTCTCCGGCCACCGGTGCAGGGCGTGCGCGGCGAAGGCGACGAACCAGGCGAGGGCGGTGGTGGGGCGCAGCACGTTGAGCAGTTCCACGGCGGCGGTCTTCTCCTCCATCGGCTCGCCGTTCGGATCGCGATGCCCGCACACCCGCTCCAGCACCGAGCCGGCGGGTGCGGTGACCGTCCCGGTGCGCACGTCGCGGACCAGGCGGGCCAGCCGCTCCTCCTGGCGGCCGCGGGCGCGGCGGGCCCGTAGATGGCGCGGTCCCGCGCCGGCGAAGCCGTCCACCATCGCGGTCATGTCCCGGGCGACCGCCCCCGCCTCGGTGTCGTCCAGCGGCACACCCGCCCAGCGGTGGACGCCCCGCGTGAGCACAGTGGCCGCCTCGTCGAACAGCACGATCGACGCGCGGCTGCCCCATTCCGGTACGGCCTCGTCCCAGGCGTCGGAGACGTGCTCGGCGAGTCCCGCCACGGCGGTGGGTTCCAGCAGCGGCAGGAACAGCTCCTTGCGGGCGCGGTGGGCGGCGCCGTCCAGGGTGTGCACGGCCTCGTGCCCGAAGAGGGTGCCGAGGACCGGCTCGGGGATGGCGCGGTGCCGCTGTACGTTCCGTTCGTCGTAGAAGAAGCGGACCGCCTCCGGTCCGCGCAGGGCGAGGGCGGGGCGGCCCATGATCCGGGTGCGGACCACGGAACCGGACGCGTCGCGCATCCGGTTCGGGAGCCAGGCGTAGCCCTCGGCGAGGAGAGGCAGGGTGCGGTCGAGCAAGGGGCGGCTGAGTACGTCCATGGCGGGCGGGTGCCCGCAGGCCATCCCCGGACACTCCGGGGGACGGGCGTCACACCCGTCCGGGCGTGGCGCGGACCACGCCCCGATCGAGACCCGGGTCACGCCGGGGAGGGCGGGGCGAGGACTAGGGTGCTGCCGTCCTCATCCTTCTCCCCCCAGTTCGGACGGACCCGTAGTGCCGGCCCACCTCTCCCCCGTGATCGCGGCCACCGCGCAGTGGCTGACCCGCTCCTTCCCCGCGCCCGGCGGCCCGCTGTCGGCCGCCCTGTGCGAGATCCAGGCCCGCCAGGCGGTGACCGTGGCGGCCCGGCTCCGCCATCCGACGCCCATGGACGCGGAACTGGTCGGCCTGGCCGGCCCCGGCGGCGCTGCCCGCCTGGACGGCATCACCGGAGCGGAGGGTCTCGGCCCGGAGCCGTGGCGCTCGTGGGTCGACGAGGTCGTGGCGAGCTGGGCGGCGTGCCTGCTGTCCGACGCGGGCCTGGCCGCCCGGGCCGTGGCGGCACTCCCACCGGGCCCCGGCGAGTACCACCGCCTCCTCTCCCCTGACCGGACGGACACCAGGGCGGCCGCCTTCCTCCGCCACCCGGACCTCCTGTACACGGTGGCCCGCCTCCACGAGCCGTCCCTGCTGGCGCGCCTGGGCCCCGGATCCACGCTGGCGGCGTGACCGCACCCGCCGTGCCTGAGCGCGGCTCCCCCACCGCGTGCACCTCGGACGACCCCCGCATCGCCCGAGCGGGACCGCCCCCCGGGCCGACGCGCCCTGCTTCGCCGGCGGCCCACCGGTTCAGTCGTCGTCACGCCCCGTAGTTCACCCGACCGCACCAGGCAACCGTGCCGACCGCCGCCGTGCGGGTGAGGGTGTGGGCATGAGTAGCCCCATATCCCGGAAGTGGGAGCACGCTGTCGTGACCGGCGGCGCCGGGTTCGTCGGCTCCCATCTGTGCAAGGCCCTGCTCGACGCGGGCGCGGCCGTGACCTGCGTGGACGACCTGAGCACCGGCCGCCCCGAGAACATCGCCCCGCTGCTCGACCGGCCGGGCTTCACCCTCGTGCAGGCCAACGTGGCGGAGGAGCTGCCGGTGCGCCGGCGGCCCGATCTGGTGCTGCACTTCGCCTCGCCCGCCTCCCCCGCGGACTATCTGCGGCTGCCGCTGCACACCATGGACACGGGCAGCGCCGGCACCCGCAACGCCCTGACCCTCGCCCACGAGTCCGAGGCACGGCTGGTGCTGGCGTCGACGTCGGAGGTCTACGGCGACCCGCAGCAGAACCCGCAGGACGAGCGGTACTGGGGCAACGTCAACCCGGTCGGCCCGCGCAGCGTGTACGACGAGGCCAAGCGGTTCGGCGAGGCGCTGACCACCGCGCACGCGGACACCTATGGCACGGACACCTGCATCGTGCGGCTGTTCAACACCTACGGCCCCGGCATGCGCGGCCACGACGGGCGGGCGGTGCCCACCTTCGTGCGGCAGGCGCTGGCCGGTGAGCCGCTCACCGTGACCGGTGACGGCCGGCAGACCCGCTCGCTGTGCTACGTCGACGACACCGTCGCCGGCATCCTCGCGGCGGCCGCCCACGGTCTGCGCGGCCCCGTCAACATCGGCAACCCCTCCGAGATCAGCATGCTCGCGCTGGCCCGCCTGGTGGTGGCCCTCGCCGGATCCTCGTCCGAGGTGCGCTACATCGAGCGCCCGGTGGACGACCCCGCCGTGCGCTGCCCCGACATCACGCTGGCCCGCGACAAGCTCGGCTGGGAGCCGCGGGTGGGCGCCGAGGAGGGCCTGCGCCGCACGATCGACTGGTTCCGCGCCGAAGCGGCCCGCGGCTGAGGGGACCGCCCTCGCCGACTCCAGGACCAGGCGGCCGCCCCGGCCGCCGCCCCCACGCGAAAGGTCCGTCCGCCATGCGCAT
Organism: Streptomyces sp. NPDC014764; assembly: GCF_043082785.1. NCBI lineage: Bacteria > Bacillati > Actinomycetota > Actinomycetes > Kitasatosporales > Streptomycetaceae > Streptomyces > Streptomyces sp. NPDC014764. Next base: position 437,864 of record NZ_JBIBXY010000005.1, read on the forward strand.
CCTCGGCATCAACGCCCTGTTCCACGACCCCGCGGCCGCCCTGGTGATCGACGGCCGTACCGTCGCCGCCGCGGAGGAGGAGCGGTTCTCCCGGCGCAAGCACGGCAAGCGGCCGCTGCCCTTCTCCGCCTGGGAGCTGCCCGAGCAGGCCGCCGCCTGGTGCCTGAAGCGGGCCGGGCTGCGCCCCCAGGACCTCGACGCGGTCGCGTACTCCTTCGACCCCGCCCTCGCCCGCCCCGCCGACGCGATGGGCCTCGACGACCCCTGGGACCATCTGCGCCTCACCTATGCGCGGGAGGCCCCGAACTTCCTGCGGACCGCGCTGCCCGGCCTCGACCCGGAGACCGTGCGCTTCGTCCCGCACCACATGGCGCACGCCGCGTCCGGCGCGTACGCCGCCCCCGACGCCGACAGCTGCTCCGTGCTGGTGCTGGACGGCCGCGGCGAACGCGCCTCCCACCTGGCCGCGCGCCGCGTCGGCGGCCAGCTCGAACCGCTGCGCGCCCAGGACCTCCCGCACTCGCTGGGCCTGGTGTACGAGGAGCTGACCGAGCACCTCGGTTTCCTGCGCTCGTCCGACGAGTTCAAGGTGATGGCGCTCGCCTCCCACGGCACCCCGCGCATGCTGCCCGAGCTGCGCCGGTACGTGTATCCGACCGGCGACGGCGGTTTCCACGCCGTCGGGGTGCCCTGGGCGGAACTGTGCGCGCCGCGCGGCCCGGACGAGCCGTGGACGCAGGGCCACGCCGACGTCGCCGCGAGCGCTCAGGCCGTGCTGGAGGAGACGCTGCTGGACCTGGTGCGCTGGCTGCACGGCCGTACCCACGACTCGGTGCTCACCCTCGCCGGCGGTGTGGCCCTGAACTGCGTCGCCAACTCCCGCATCGCGCGGGAGGGTCCGTTCTCCCGGGTGTGGGTGCAGCCCGCGGCCGGCGACGCGGGCACCGCGCTCGGCGGCGCGCTGCTGCTGTCCGCCGGGGCCGGGGACGCGCCCGAGCCGATGAGCGGCGCCGACCTGGGCCGGGACTGGTCCGACGCGGAGCTGGGCGCGTGGCTGAAGACGGCCGCCGTGCCCTGCGAGAAGCCGGAGGACATCGCCGTCACCGTGGCCCGGGCGCTCGCCGACAACGGCATCGTGGCCTGGTTCCAAGGGCGCAGCGAGTACGGGCCCCGGGCGCTCGGCCACCGGTCGCTGCTCGCCCACCCCGGGCACGCGGGGAACCTGGAGCGGCTCAACGACGTGAAGGGCCGCGAGCAGTTCCGGCCGGTCGCGCCGATGGTGCTGGCCGACCGGGCCGCGGAGATCTTCGACGGGCCGATGCCCAGCCCGTACATGCTGTTCGTGCACGACGTGGCGCCCGCCTGGCGGGACCGCGTGCCCGCCGTGGTGCACGTCGACGGGACCGCCCGCATCCAGACGGTCGACCCGGCGCGCGAGCCGCTGCTGGCGCGGATGCTGCGCGAGTTCGAGCGGCTGACCGGGCTGCCCGTCGTCGTCAACACCAGCCTCAACACGGCCGGCCGCCCCATGGTGGACGACCCGCGCGACGCGCTCGAGTGCTTCGGCTCCTCCCCGGTGGACCTGCTGGCCGTCGGCCCGTACGCGGTGCGGCGCGGCGCGCTGTTCCGCACCGGGGACGGCGGCGAGGAGGTGGCGCGATGACCGGGCCCGCCGCTCCCGCCGGGGAGTACGCGGTGGTGGTGCCGACCCTGGGCCGCCCGTCGCTCGCGGCGTGCCTGGGGGCGCTGGCCGAGTCGGAGGGGCCGCGCCCCGCGCGGGTCGTGGTGGTGGACGACCGCCGGGACCCGGCCGTGCCGCTCACCGCGTCCGTGCCGCCCGCCCTGCGGTCCCGGACCGTCGTGGTGCGCGGCGGGGCGCGCGGTCCGGCCGCCGCTCGCAACGCCGGGTGGCGTGCCGCCGGGGACGCGCCGTGGATCGTCTTCCTCGACGACGACGTGACGCCGGGCCCCACCTGGGCCGACGACCTCGCGCTCGACCTCGCGGGGGCGAGCGTGGCGACCGCCGGGATCACCGCGCGCGTCGAGGTGCCGCTGCCCGTGGACCGGGCCCCCGGCGACTGGGAACGCAACGTCGCGGGGCTGGCCGGGGCGCGCTGGATCACCGCCGACATGGCGTACCGGCGCAAGGCGCTGGAGGCCGTCGGCGGCTTCGACGAACGGTTCCGCCGCGCCTTCCGGGAGGACGCGGACCTGGCGCTGCGGGTCCTCGACGCCGGCTGGACGCTGGCGGAGGGACGCCGTACGACCACGCACCCGGTGCGGCCCGCGGACCGGTGGGTCTCCGTGCGGCTCCAGGCGGGCAACGCGGACGACGTGCTGATGACCCGCCTGCACGGGCGGGACTGGTGGCGGCGGGCCGGCGCGCCCCGGGGCCGTCTCCCCCTGCACCTGGCGGTCACCTCGGCCGGGCTCGCGGCGGCGGCGTGCGCGCTGACCGGGCGCCCGCGCGCGGCCACGGCGTGCGCCGCCGGGTGGCTCGCCGGGACCGCGGAGTTCGCCCTGGCCCGGATCCTCCCCGGCCCGCGCACGCGGGACGAGATCGTCACCATGGTCCTCACCAGCGCTCTCGTCCCGCCGGCCGCGGCCTGGCACTGGCTGCGCGGGCAGGTGCGGCACCGCGCGACTCCCGCCCACCGTCACCGGGCCGTGCCCCCGTCGCCGTCCGCGGCGGCGCCGGCCGGCGAACGGATGCCGACATGACCGGCAGGCCCTGCCCGCCCCGAGGCCTCGACGGGCCCCGGCGGGCGCCACGCGCACGCTCCCGGCCGCAGCCGCGGCCGGAACCCGATCCGCGGACGGGGTGTCCGCACCCCGGCCGCGACCGATCACGGAGGTGAGCCCATGACCGCGGACCTCGCCCCTGTCCCCCCGGGCGTGCTGTCGATCGCGCTCGTCTCGGAGCACGCGAGTCCTCTCGCCGCGCTCGGCGGGGTGGACGCCGGAGGCCAGAACGTCCACGTCGCCGCCCTGGCCACGGCGCTCGCCGACCGCGGACACCGCGTCACGGTGCACACCCGCCGCGACGCGCCCGACCTGCCGGACCGGGTGCGGCTGGGCGAGCGCGTGGAGGTCCACCACGTCACCGCCGGGCCCGCCGAACCGGTGCCCAAGGACCGGCTGCTGCCGTACATGGACGCCTTCGCGCGCGTGCTCGTCCGGGAGTGGCGGGCCCGCACCCCGGACGTGGCGCACTCCCACTACTGGATGTCCGGGCTGGCCTCGCTGGGCGCGACCCGGGAGGTGGGGCTGCCGCTGCTGCACACCTACCACGCCCTGGGCACGGTCAAGCGGCGTCACCAGGGCGAGGCCGACAGCAGCCCGCCGGAGCGGATCGGCTGCGAGATCGAGGTGGGGACCGGCTGCGACCGGGTCGTCGCAACCTGCCGCGACGAGGTCGCCGAGCTGGTCGGGATGGGCGTGCCCGCGGACCGGATCGGCGTCGTGCCGTGCGGCGTGGACACCGAACGTTTCACGCCGACGGGCCCGCGCTGGGCGCGCGGCCCGTACCGTCACCGGCTGGTCCAGCTGGGGCGGCTGGTGCCGCGCAAGGGCGCCGCCGTGTCGGTGGCCGCCCTGGCCCTGCTGCCCGGGACCGAACTGCTGGTGGCCGGCGGGCCCCCCGCGGAGCGGCTCGACGACGACCCGGAGGTGCGCCGGCTGCGCGTGCTCGCGCGGGACGCGGGGGTCGCCGACCGGGTGCGGTTCCTCGGCGGGGTGGACGCCGAACGCGTTCCGGCGCTGCTGCGCTCCGCCGACGTGGTGCTCTGCCCGGCCGACTACGAGCCGTTCGGCATCGTCCCGCTGGAGGCGATGGCCTGCGGCCGTCCCGTTGTGGCCAGCGCGGTCGGCGGCCAGCTCGACACGGTCGCCGACCCGGCCACCGGTCGGCTCGTGCCGCCCGGCGACCCCGAGGCGCTGGCCGCCGCCGTCGCGAGCCTGCTCGCCGACCCCGCCGGCCGCGAGGCCTGCGGGGTGGCGGGCCGCCGCCGGGTGCTCGCCCGGTACGGGTGGGCACGGATCGCCGCCGCCACCGAGGCGGCGTACTGCGAGGTCCTCGACAGCGAGCCGGCCGTGAGCAGGACCGCCGACGTGACCAGGACCGGCTGAACCTCGGGCCCGACCGGGCCGCAGACGTCCGACGCTGGAAGGAGGTGCGGGTGCCGTCGTCGTCCCCGGAGGGCGGCGCGCCCGACACGCCATGACCGAACACCCTGCCCTCGACGCCGCCCGTCTGCACTGCCGGTCCCTCCAGGACGCCCTCGACGGACTCGGCCGGCACGGTCTGCCCCGGATCGCCGACTGGGCCGGCCGGCTCGCCTCCGTCCTCACCGGCGGCGGCCGGCTGCTGGCGGCGGGCAACGGCGGCAGCGCCGCCCAGGCCCAGCACCTCACCGCCGAGCTGGTCGGCCGCTACCGCGACGAGCGGCCCGCCTACTCGGCGCTCGCCCTGCACGCGGAGACCTCCAGCGTCACCGCCATCGGCAACGACTACGGCTTCGACCACGTCTACGCCCGTCAGGTCGCCGCGCACGGACGCCCCGGCGACGTGCTGATGCTGCTGTCCACCTCGGGACGCAGCGCCAACCTCGTCGCCGCCGCGGTGGCGGCCCGGCGGGCCGGGCTCGGGGTGTGGGCGCTGACCGGCCCGGGCCCCAACCCGCTGATGGAGGCCGCCGACGAGAGCCTGTGCGTGGCGGCGGCCTCGACGGCGACCGTCCAGGAGGTCCACCTGGTCGCCGTGCACCTGCTCTGCGAGTGCTTCGACACGGCCGTGGCCGCGCCACCGGCGCGGACCGTGGCGGCCGTTCCCGGGAGGCTGACATGACCGGTCCCGAACCGCTGGTGGTGGTGGGCGACGTCCTCCTCGACGAGGACATCGAGGGCGTCGCCACCCAGCTGGCCCCCGACGCGCCCGCCCCGGTCGTCGACGTCACCGGGGACCACAGGCACCCGGGCGGCGCCGGGCTGGCCGCGGCCCTCGCCGCGCGCGGCGGCCGGGACGTCGTCCTGGTGACCGCGCTCGGCGACGACCCCGCGAGCGAGGCCGTACGGCAGCAGCTCGACGGGCGGGTACGGCTGCTGGAACTGCCGCTGCACGGCACGCTGCCGGTGAAGACGCGTGTCCTCGCCGGCGGGCGGCCGCTGGTGCGCATCGACCGGGGCGGCGGGACGCCCGGCGAGCCGGACGAGGCGGTGCGCGAGGCGCTGGCCGGCGCGCACGCCGTCCTCGTCGCCGACTACGGCCGGCACACCGCCGGCGCGGTCCGCCCCCATCTGGAGGAGGCCGCACGGCGCACCCCCCTCGTGTGGGATCCGCACCCGCGCGGCGAGACGCCGGTGCCGGGGGCCCGGCTCGTCACGCCCAACGGGAGCGAGGCGGTCGCGCTCTGCGCGGGCACGCCCGGCCTGTCCGGCGCGTCGCTCGGCGCCTTCGCCGAACGCGGCACCGAACTCGCCGAGCGCTGGCGGGCGGCCGGCGTCGCCGTGACGCTCGGCGAGCGGGGTGTGCTGCTGACCCGGCCGGGCGGCGGTACGCCGATGCTGATCCCGGCGCCCTTCCACGCGGACGGCGACACCTGCGGCGCGGGCGACTGCTTCGCCGCGACGACGGTCGCCGGGCTGGCGGACGGGCTGCTGCCGGAGGAGGCGCTGCAGCGGGCGGTCGCCGAGGCCGCCGCCTTCGTCGCGGCGGGCGGCGCGGGCAACCCGGACCTCTGGCACACACCGGTCGCCCCGGTCCCCGCCCAGGACCCGGCCTCCGACGCGTTCGAGCTGGCGCGGGAGGTACGGGCGCGGGGCGGCACCGTGGTCGCCACGGGCGGCTGCTTCGACCTGGTGCACGCCGGTCACGTGGGCCTGCTGGAAAGCGCCCGGCGGATCGGCGACTGCCTGATCGTCTGCCTGAACTCCGACGCCTCCGTCACCCGCCGCAAGGGCTCCGGCCGCCCCCTCACCCCGGCCACCGACCGCGCGAGGGTGCTGGCGGCGCTGGGCAGTGTGGACGCGGTGGTGGTGTTCGAGGAGGACACGCCGGAGAGGGTGCTGGAGCGGCTTCGGCCGGATGTGTGGGTGAAGGGCGGGGACTATTCCGTCCAGGATCTGCCCGAGGCGGCCGCGTTGCGGGAGTGGGGCGGGCAGGCGGTGGTACTGCCGTACCTGGACGGTCACTCGACGACGTTGCTGGCGCGGAGGGCTGCGGATGCGGTGTCGGTGGCTTTGAAGCCGACGGAGGGGTGAGCGCCCGCCCTTCGGGGCGCGGTGGGGAAACGCCCCGTAAGGGCGCGGGGAACTGCGCGAACGGGGGTCCGGGGGCGGGGCCCCCGAAACGGTGCGGTCAGCGCTGCCGCTTCGGGAGGTTCGGTTCGCCGGACTTCCCTTCGCGCAGTTCCCCGCGCCCCTTGGGCCGTGCTTCGGAGGCTCCGTTCGCTGGACTTCCGTTCGCGCAGTTCCCCGCGCCCCTTGGGCCGTGCTTGAAAGGCTCCGTTCGCTGGACCCCTGTTCGCGCAGTTCCCCGCGCCCCTTGGGCCGTGCTTGGAAGGCTCCGTTCGTTGGACTTCCCTTTGCGCAGTTCCCCGCGCCCCTTCAGGCGCGTTTCTGCACCGTGTGCTGGACAGGGGGCGGGTTACGCCGCCGTTTGCAGGGTTGGCTGGGGGCCCGCTTCCTTCGTGGGCAGGGGGACCGAGGTCGTGAGCGTGCCGCGGCGGTGCAGGAGGTGGCCCGCCGCGATGGACGCGGCGATGATCACGCCGCCCGCGATCAGCGCACCCCGCGCCCCCGCCAGCTCCATGAGGAGCCCCAGGGCCGGAGGCCCGCCGAGGCTCCAGACCGTGCCGACCGAACCCCACACCCCCAGCACACGCCCCCGCATATGGGCGGGCGGATCGGTCTGGAGGACCGCCGTGCCCGCCGTGTCGGAGACGGACTCGACCACGGCCATGGGCAGGACCAGCACCAGCAGCACCGCCAGCGAGGGCGACAGACCGGCCACGATCTGCAGCAGCGCCCCACTCGCGGCCAGCGCGCCGACCAGCCGCACGGACGGACGGCGCAGACGCGCGCCGAGCACCGCGCCGACGATCCCGCCGGCCGCGAGGACGGTCGACACCGTGCCGAAGGCACCCGCGCCGCCCGCGAGTGGGCCGGTGACCAGGACGGCGAGGGTGAGGCCGTAGTTACGGCCGAAGACCGCGCTGATGCCGGTCACCCCCGCGAGCGCCAGCAGCCGAGGCCGGCGGGCGAAGAAGGCGAGCCCCTCCCGCACGCCCATGTCGGACTTCGGCCGCCGGGCGGCCCGCCCGGTGACCTGCCGCACCGCGCCCGCCGCCGGGCGCAGGAACGGGATGACCGCCGTCACGAAGAGGAAGGAGAAGCCGTTGGCGAAGTAAGCCGCCGCCGTGCCGAGGAAGCCGACGGTCACGCCGGCCAGGGCCGCGCCCGCGAGCCGTCCCGCGTTGAAGACGAGCGCGCCCACGCCGATGGCGGAGGGCACGTCCTCGGCGGGGACGAGGTCGTTGCCGAGCAGGGCACAGGCCGGGTTGTCGACGGTGGCGACCGTGCCGGTGACGGCGGCCAGCACCATCAGGGTGGTCATGTCGAGCCGGTCGAGCGCCACCAGGGTGGCCGTGGTGAAGGCGATGACGGCGAGCGCGGCCTGGCTGACGGCGGCGGTCAGCTTGCGCGGCCAGCGGTCGACGGCCGCGCCGCCGAGGACGCTCATCAGCAGGGCCGGGGCCGCCTGGACGGACATGGACAGGCCGGTGGCCGCGGCGGACCCGGTGATCTGGAGGACCAGCAGGTTCTGCACGGTCAGCTGCATCCACGTACCGGCGTTGGACACGAAGTTCGCGACTGACCACCAGCGCATGCTGCGGTGCCGGAGGGAACGCCAGGGCGACCGGGACCCGGACGGGGCGGGGGAGGGTGTGGAAGACACGGTGCGCTACTCGGGGAGGAGCCCTTGGAGGCTCGGCTGAGTGGGCGCGGGAAGGAGGTCACCGGCTGCGCTGCGCGGCGGTTCCCGTCGCCGGATCGGGCGCGCACCATCGTGACAGAAGGGACCCCCGAGTCCTTTCCACCGCACATGCTCCGTGGACGGACACGGGGGTCAAACGCCCGCACCCGCACGGCACTTGGCCGCGCGAGTGCGGTTGCTCACAGGGAGGTTTGCGGGGCGGGACCGCGGGAAGAGGGGCCCGCCCCGCAGGCCCCGCCCCGGTCAGTGGGACAGCTTGGCGCGGGCGCGTCCCGCCGCCGCGGCCGGTCCGGCGCCGGCCTTGAAGGCGCGCCGGGCGATGTGGGCTTCGCGGCGCAGGTCGTGCGCGGCGTGCCGGCTGCGCCACAGCACGGAAGGCCGGGCCCCCGTGTCGTCCGCCGCGATCAGCAGTCCGCCGAGCAGGCCGAGGTTCTTGAGGAAGTGGATCCGGTGCTGGGATTTGTCGCCGGAGTCCTCCTGCTCCCAGAAGCGGTGCGCGGCGAGCGTGGTGGGCACGAGGGTGGCGGCGATGGCGAGGGCGGCCGGGCGGGACATCCGTCCGGTGGCCAGCAGCAGTCCGGCGGCCACCTGGACGGCGCCGTTCAGCCGCACGGAGTCCTCGGTGCGGTCCGGCAGTGCGCGCAGGCGGTCGGTGACCGGCCGCACGACGGGCTCGGCCAGCCCGGCGACGCGGTCGGGATGGCGGAGGGTGTCCAGTCCGCCCGCGATGAAGATCGACGCCAGCATCGGCCGGCCGAGGACGCGCAACAGGCTCATGTCCTTCTCCTGGAGTGTGGAGGGTGCGGTGCGCCGGGTTCCCCGCACGACGGGGAGCATGCGGCGGGGACGGGCGGCGGGGCCGTCACCAGAAGCGGGTGGTGAGGGCGGGCTGGCGGACCGCCTCGACGGCGTCGCGCAGGCACAGGGCGACGCCGATGGTGGCGCGCAGCACCGAGGGCCGTACGCTCTGCGCGGTCTCGGTGGCCAGGACCAGCAGGCAGCCCGCCGCTTGTTCGACCACGGAGACCGGGAGGGTGCAGTCGCCGTCGGCGGCCGCGCGGAACGCCTTCAGCGGGACGCCGGCTCCGTCGACCGTCCGCCGGGCGGCCTGTTCCAGGTACGGGACGGCCTGTTCGCAGAGGGTGGCGGGCAGGGTGAGGGTGCGCTGGAACGATGAACTGGTCATGTTCACAGTGCTCCCACGGTGTGGCGCGTCCGCACCGGCCGGAGCGGGTTTTTCACCGTCCCGCGTGAGCGTGCGCCGCGCCCGCGCCGGGCTCGTACGCTGGGCGGGCCGCGAGAGCCGGAGCACGCCGTGGAACCGAGGAGGCCGCCGATGACCCTGTCGTCCCCCGCATCCGGCGAGGAGAGCCCCGGCGCCGTGGCGGCGCGGCTGACCGGGCGGGCGGTGACCGGCGTGCGGCCGCTCTCCGGCGCGCTCGTCGAGGCCGCCCTGGACGACGGCCGCACGGTGGTCGTGAAACGCACCGAGGAGGCGGAGGCGGCGCGCGCGGAGGCGGCCGGGCTGCGGTGGCTGGCGGAGGCGGACGCGCCTCCGGTGCCGCGGGTGCACGGCCGGGAGGGGGCGTGGCTGGTCCTCGACCGGGTGGTGCAGGGGCGTCCGGGCCGGGAGGCGGCGCTGCGGTTCGGGCGTGAGCTGGCCGGCCTGCACGCGGCGGGCGCGCCCGCGTTCGGGGCGCCGCCGCCGGGCGGTCCCGCCGAGGCGTTCATCGGGCCGGCCCCGATGCGCAACGTGACCGGTGACGACTGGCCGGCGTGGTACGCGGAGCACCGGGTGCTGCCGTATCTGCGCCGGGCGGTCGACGCGGGCACGACGGACGCCGGCGAGGCGGCGGTGATCGAGCGGGTCTGCGCGCGGCTGCCGGAGCTGGCGGGTCCCGCCGAACCGCCCGCACGGCTGCACGGCGACCTGTGGAGCGGCAACGTGCTGTGGGGCGCGGACGGCAGGGTCCATCTGATCGACCCGGCCGCGCACGGCGGGCACCGGGAGACGGATCTCGCGATGCTGGCGCTGTTCGGCTGCCCGATGCTGGACGCGGTGCTGGAGGGCTACCAGGAGGCGGCGCCGCTCGCCGAGGGGTGGATGGAACGCGTCGGCGTGCACCAGCTGTTCCCGCTGCTGGTGCACGCCGTGCTGTTCGGGCGGGGCTACGCCGGGCAGGCGCTCGGCGCCGCCCGGTCCGCCCTGGCGCTGTGATCTCCCGGCGGGATCCTCAGCGGGTCACCACGTGCCGCTCGTCGGGCACACAGTGGGTCATGGTCAGCCCCGTCACGTCGCGCGGAGGGTTGTCGCCGAGGTTGGCGAGCCGCTTGCGGTCCTCCTCGGTGAGGGTCTGGCCCTCCAGCGGCTCCAGGTGGGCGACGTCCTCCGGCGTGATGCCGAGGCCCTCGCCGACGCGGCGGCCGAGGTCGGTCTCGACCAGCAGGAAGTGCCACACCATGCGCTCCTGCACCGGTCGGTCGCACTGGGACAGCAGGTCGGTGAAGTTCTTCACCAGGTCGTCGCGCTCCCAGTCCTCCAGCAGCATGTAGCGCTGGCCGGCCTGCAGGTAGTCGTTGGTGCGCTCGATCCGCTTGCGGGTGAGCCGGCCGCGGATCTCCGGGCCCTGCTCGTCGTGCGTCGGGTAGTGGGCCTCACGCAGGCCGCCGGTGATGGACGGCTCGTAGTTGACGTGGGAGTTGTCCCCGCCGTCCACGTGGTAGGCCATCTGGCCGTCGCGCTGGTTGGTGCGCACCTGCGCGTGCTTGGGCTGGTTGACCGGCAGCTGGAGGTAGTTCGGGCCGACCCGGTGGCGCTGGGTGTCGCTGTAGGAGAAGGTCCGGCCGACGAGCATCTTGTCGTCGGAGAAGTCCAGGCCGTCGACGAGGACACCGGTGCCGAAGGAGATCTGCTCGTTCTCCGCGAAGAAGTTGTCCGGCATCCGGTTGAGCACCATCTTGCCCACCGGCTTCGGCGGGAAGTCCTGCTCGGGCCAGGTCTTGGTGTCGTCCAGCGGGTCGAAGTCCAGCTCCGGGTGCTCGTGGTCGTCCATCATCTGGACGAGCAGCTCCCACTCGGGGTGGTCACCGCGCTCGACGGCCTCGTAGAGGTCCTTGGTGGCGTGGCCGAGGCCCTGCGCCTGGACGTTGGCCGCGTCCTCCTCGGTCATGGAGCGCACACCCTGCTTGGGCATCCAGTGGTACTTGACCAGCTTGGTGTTGCCCTCGGCGTCGACCCACTTGTAGGTGTTCACGCCGAAGCCCTGCATGTGGCGGTAGTCCGCCGGGATGCCGCGCGGGCTGAACAGGTTCACCAGCATGTGCATCGACTCGGGCGTCTGCGACATGAAGTCGAAGATGCGGCGCGGCTGCTGCTCGAAGGTGACCGGGTCCGGCTTGAGGGCGTGGATGACGTCGGGGAACTTGATGGCGTCGCGGATGAAGAAGACGCCCAGGTTGTTGCCGACGAGGTCCCAGTTGCCGTCCTCGGTGTAGAACTTCACGGCGAAGCCGCGCGGGTCGCGGGCCGCCTCGGAGGAGTCGCGGCCGCCGATGACGGTGGAGAAGCGGACGGCGAGGTCGGTGCGCTTGCCGGCCTCCTGGAACAGCTTGGCGCGGGTGTAGCGGGAGATCGGCTCGTCACCCCACTTGCCGTACGCCTCGAAGTAGCCGTACGCGGTGACGCCTCGGGCGTGCACGACGCGCTCGGGGATGCGCTCCCGGTCGAAGTGGCTGATCTTCTCGAGGAACTGGTAGTTCTCCAGCGTGGCCGGGCCGCGGGAGCCGACGGTGCGCTGGTTCTGGTTGTCGTAGACCGGGTGGCCCTGCCGGTTGGTGAGTACCTTGCGGTCGTCGCCGGTAGCGGGGCCCTGACTCGAGGTGTCCGTCATGATTCGCTGGGCTCCTTGCGCTGCTGCTTCTGGCCGGTGACGGGCCGGGGCGTGGCGGCTCCGGGCCGTCGGCCGGTTCCTGGCGGGCGGCCCGGGTACCCGGAGCCGCGGCGTCATGCACGCGTTCGCGGCCCGTTCACGGCGAAGGCCGGGCGCGCGGTGGCCCGGCCGCGGTCGCATCCCGTCGGCGGCGTGCGTACGAAGGCCATGCTGCCCCCGATCGGCACGGGCGGCGACCGGAGCGCCGCGGAGCGTGACGGCGGGCCCACGGCCCTGCGGTGACGGTGCCTGCCCATCGGTGTCCGCGCCCGGAGCGGAGAGCGCGTGCGGGCATGGCGGAGGGCGGGAGCGCGACCGGTCCCCCGTTCCGGTCGTGCCCCCGCCGTGGCTAGAAACTATGCAAGGCGGGGCTCGTGTGTGTACCGCGCCGGTGCCCGCTGCCCGGGTCCCGGGCACTCACCTGTGCACAGGTGAGTCCGAATCGCCCGGTTCACTCCCCCGCGAACAGCGGCTGCTCCAGGTCGCCGACCGCCAGATGGGCCAGGGCGACCTCGTAGAGATCGGTCCCGGCGGCCAGGAGCTGCCGTTCCAGAACCGGTTCGGCGCTGCGGACGTGCTCGCGCACGGTCTGGGCGTGCATGCCGAGGGACTGCGCCGCCCGCTCGGCGTTGGCCCCCTCGGCGATCCAGGTGCGCAGGGTGCGGCGCACGTTGCGCGGGTCGGGGTCGAGGCGGTCCAGCAGCTCCCGCGCCCAGGAGGAGACGGCCGGTCCCGACAGCAGCTCGGTGAGGCGCCGCGCGCTCGCGGCGGAGTCGGCGGGCCCGTGTCCGTCCAGCAGGTTGATCTGGGTGTGCAGCGCCAGATGCACGACGGCCCGCACGGTCACGTCGTCGAAGTCGACGCCGAGCATGGACTCCACGCGGTCCATGCGGGCGCGCACGGTGTTGCGGCTGACGCCGAGGATCTTGGCGGTGGCGACGGCGGTGAACTCCAGGCCGAGCCGGGTGGTGGCGAGCAGCTCGGCGCGGGTGTGGTGGGGCAGCGCGTCGAGCGGGCGCAGCACCCGCGCCGCCCAGGTGCGCAGCGCCGTGGGGTCCATGAGCCGCTCGGGGTGGGTGCGCTCGGCGTACACCGCCGTCTTGTCCGGCCGGAACCGGGCCACGGCCAGCGCGCTGACGGCCTGTCCGTAGGCCGTGGCGGTGCGCGCCAGGCTCTGCCAGACGCTGCCGCCGACGAAGGTGTCGGAGTGACGCTCCACCAGGGAGCGCATGTCGGCGGCGGTGGCCTCGCGCGGGCTGAGGACGATCACATGGCCGTCGACGGCCGGGCAGCGCACCACCAGTGCCTCCTCCTGGGTGCGTTCGATGCACTCGGCGGCCAGCCGGTCGCGTACGGAGGGGTCGGACTCCAGGACGTAGACGCAGGCGGTCTCGGCGTCGAGCAGGCCCGGCCAGAGTCCGGCGGCGACGCGGCGCGCGGAGACGGTGTCCTCGACCATGAGCAGCTGGAGGATCGCCAGCCGCAGGTCGGCGGTGGCCCGCCGGAGCCGGACGCCGGCCGCCTGCGTCTCGTGGGCGGTGAGCAGCAGTTCGATCACCTGAGCGGTGTGCGTGACGACGTCCGAGGTGTGCCGGTCGAAGGGCGTCCGGCGGGAGACGGCCAGGACACAGGCGCCCGTGGGGTGCCCGGTCCGCACCAGCCGCAGATGGCGTCCGTCCCCGTCCCACGCGGCGGACGCGATCCGGCCGGAGGCGACGTCCGCGGCGAGCGCCTCGTCCAGCGCCAGCGGGGCCCCGGCGAGCAGGTCACCCGCGCCGTCACGGAGGGCCACCTCCGCGTCCACCGCGCCGGCCAGCCAGTCCACGACCCGGCGGACGTCCCGCGCGGCCGGCCGCAGATGCTCCAGCAGTTCCCGCGCCCAGCCCGGACGCCCCGCCACCTCCGTGGCCGCCCCGTGCGCCGTGTCCTTTCCGCCTGTCACCTCGGCCTTCCCCTCGTCTCTCGCCCTGTGGCCCGGACGGGGGACGTTACCCCACGGTCCGGCGCCGCTCACCCCGGCGCGACGGGCCCCGCCCCTCCCCTGCGGGTGACGCGGGGCCGGTGTGCCGCGGGGCGCGGCGCGGTCGGCATAAGCTCGGTGGATGGCCAAGTACTTCGACGTGCACCCCGACAACCCCCAGCCGCGCACCATCGGCCAGATCGCCGCCGCCATCCGCGACGACGCGCTGATCGCCTACCCCACGGACTCCTGCTACGCGCTCGGCTGCCGTCTGGGCAGCCGTACCGGCATCGACCGCATCCGCACCATCCGCAAGCTGGACGACCGGCACCACTTCACCCTGGTGTGCCGCGACTTCGCGCAGCTCGGCCAGTTCGTACGGATCGACAACGACGTCTTCCGCGCGGTGAAGGCGTCCACGCCGGGCCGCTACACGTTCATCCTGCCCGCGACCAAGGAGGTGCCGCGCATGCTGCAGCACCCCAAGAAGAAGACCGTCGGCGTGCGCATCCCCGATCACGTGGTCACCCAGGCGCTCCTGGAGGAGCTGGGCGAGCCGCTGCTGTCCAGCACCCTGCTGCTGCCCGACGAGGCCGAGCCGATGACCCAGGGCTGGGAGATCAAGGACCGGCTCGACCACGAGGTGGACGCGGTGCTGGACTCCGGCGACTGCGGCACCGAGCCGACCACGGTGATCGACTTCTCCGGCGGCGAGCCGGAGATCGTGCGGGCGGGCGCGGGCGACGTCTCGCGCTTCGAGTGACGGGAGGACGGCGCGACATGACGGACGTGCGGGGGACCGAGGTGCGTGTCCCCACGGAGGACGGGACGGCGGACGCCTACCTGGCGCACCCGGCGGACGGTGCGCCCCGGCCGGCGGTGCTCGTCTTCACCGACGCCTTCGGGCTGCGCCCGACGGTGCGGGAGGCCGCCGACCGTGTGGCGCGGGCGGGCTTCACCGTGCTGGTGCCGAACCTCTTCCACCGGCGCGGACCGGCCCCGGTGGTCGAGCTGCCCGCCTTCATCGACGCCGAGACGCGCGGGCAGATCTTCCGCCGGCTCCGCCCGGTCATGCAGCAGCTGACGCCGGAGCGCGCGACCGCCGACGCGGGAGCGTATCTGCGCTGGCTCGCGGAACTGCCGGAGGCGGCGGACGGTCCGGTGGCGCTGGTCGGCTACTGCATGGGCGCGGGCCTGGCGCTGCGCACGGCAGGTGCCTTCCCGGACCGGGTCGCGGCGGTGGCCGGGTTCCACGGGGGCCGCCTGGCGACGGACGACCCCCGCAGCCCGCACCTGGCAGCGCCGCGGATCACCGCGGAGGTGTATCTCGGGCACGCCGACGAGGACCCGTCGCTGCCGCCGGAGCAGATCGAGCGGCTGGAGAGGGCGCTGACGGACGCGGGCGTCCGGCACCACTGCGAGGTGTACCCGGGGGCCGCGCACGGCTTCACCCAGTCCGACACGGCGTCGTACGACGAGAAGGCCGACGAACGTCACTGGGCGGCGCTGCTCGACCTGTTGGACCGCGCCTTCCGGCCCGGTGCGTCAACGTGACGGTGCGGCAGCGGGGTTGACGCGCCCCCGCCCACCGTCCGTACGGGACACCGTTGTTACGGTGCACGCGTGTCCGAATCCTCACGCGACACCGCCGAGGGCGCCGGCTGGGGCGTCTCCGAACGCGGTGAGTACCTGCGGCTGGTGCCGCGCCAGGCCGAGAAGATCTCCTGGCTGAACCCGAGACATCTGTGGGCCGCCCGCAACGGCGTTCTGGCCTCCTGGTTCGGCGACCCGACCGGGGAGGTCAGGGCGCGCTGGGCGGCCCGGCGGGCCGCGGCCGGGGCGCCCGCCGACCGCGTGATCCGGCGCGACGACCCGGACCGCTTCTCGTTCCTGGTGATCGGCGACACCGGCGAGGGCGGCGAGCCCCAGTACGCGGTGGTGCCCGGCCTGCTGAAGGAGGGCCGGGACACCGCGTTCGCCGTGCTGGCGAGCGACGTCATCTACCCGGTGGGATCCGCCGACGACTACGGCCCCAAGTTCTTCCGCCCCTACCGGGACTACCAGGCGCCGGTCTACGCGATACCCGGCAACCACGACTGGTACGAGGACCTGGCCGGCTTCATGCGGGTCTTCTGCGACGACGCCGGGCCACTGCCGGCCGGCCCGGAGCCGCGCCTCCTCACGCGCGCCCGGCTGCGGTCCCTGCTGTGGCACCGGCCCAGCCCCGGCGACGGCGAACACCTCGACGAGGCGAGGAAGTTGCGTTCCTCCCCCGCCCAGCGGGCGGTGCAGCCGGGCCCGTACTGGGCGATCGACGCGGGGCCGGTGCGGATCGTCGGCATCGACACCGGACTGCTCGGCACGATCGACGCCGAACAGGGCGCGTGGCTGCGCGAGGTGTCCCGCGGCCCCCGCCCGAAGATCCTGGTGACCGGCTCGCCCCTGTACGTGGACGGCGAGCACCACCCGTGCCCGGTCGACGGCGGCGGCACCGTCGACGACATCGTCCGCGACCCTGCCCACCGCTACGTGGCGGCTATCGGCGGCGACATCCACAACTACCAGCGCTACCCGGTGCGTCTGGACGACGGCCGCACCCTGCAGTACGTGGTGGCGGGCGGCGGCGGGGCCTTCACGCACGCCACCCACACCATCCCGCGGGTGGACGTCGCCGGGGTCACCGAGGCGGACTTCCGCTGCTACCCACTGCGCGGCGACTCCCTCGCCTTCTACAGCGACCTGTACGGGCGGCGGACGCGGCTGCGCCGCTTCTTCTCGCTGACCGAGGCGGAGGCGGCCGCGGTGATCGCCGAGCGCCTGGGCATCGGGCCGACCCGCGCACCGGGCGCGCCGGCCCGGGTGACCCGCCGGATGCGGCTGGTCGCGGGGCTGCTCGGCACCGGACGCCGGCCCGACCGGGGGAAGCGGTTCCGGCTGCCGGTGCGCAAGGCGTACCAGTCGCTCTTCTCGCCCGGTTCGGCCACGTACAGCCCGCCGTTCTTCAAGTCCTTCCTGCGGATCGACGTGACCCCCGAGGCGCTGCGGCTGCGCTGCTTCGCGGCGACCGGGCAGCGGGCGCAGGAGGTCGCCCCGCCCGTGGAGGACGAGGTGACCGTCCCGCTCACGTAGGGCAGTTCACCAGCGGCCGGGCGCAGTGCCGGTGAGGGGCCGGGAGGGCGTGCCGTCCACGCCCACGGGCACGTCACCGGCGAGCATCACGCGGTGCATGATCCGCGGGTGGTCGAGGTGGGCCGTGTCCGCGGGGGCGAGGTGGACGGTGGCGCGGTTGTCCCAGAACGCCACGGTGCCCGGCTCCCAGCGCAGCCGCACGGTGTACTCGGGCCGGGTGACCTGCTCCAGCAGCATGTCCAGGATCGCCCGGCTCTCGGGGCGGGACAGTCCGGTGATCTGTTCGACGTAGTAGCCGTTGACGAACAGGATCCGCTCCCCGGTCTCGGGGTGGACGCGCACCAGCGGGTGTTCGCTGGCCGTCTGGTGGTCCAGCAGATGGCGTACGTAGGCGTCGTCGCCGGGCCTGGGCTGGTAGCCCACGCCGAGGCGGTGCTCGGCGCGCAGCCGGTCGGCGAACTCGCGCACCGGGGCGGACAGTCCGGCGTAGGCGGCGGCCAGATTGGCCCAGGTGGTGTCGCCGCCGTACGGGGGTACGGTCTCGGCGCGCAGGATGGTCGCGGCGGGCGGGTCGACGCGGGCGCCGTGGTCGCAGTGCCAGCCGCGCAGCAGGGTGTGGCGGCGCCGCAGCAGCCACTCGTCCTGGTCCATGCCGTACCGGCCGCCCAGTTCCAGGCGGTCGGCAGTGGTCTCGATCTCGGGGAAGTCCGCCGGGGAGGCGGAGCCCCGGCGGGGCAGGACGACCGGTTCGCCGAACCGGCGGGCCAGCGCCACATGTCCGGCGTGGTCCAGGCGCTGGCCGCGGAAGAAGACCACCTTCCAGCGCAGCACCGCCTCCCTGATCGCGGCGACCGTCCCCTCGTCGAGGTCCTCCGCGAGGTCCACGCCCGTGATGTCGGCCCCGATGTGCCCGGCGGCGGGGCGCACCTCCGGCTTCCCCGTGCGCTCCCGGTCCGTCCCGACGCGGCTCTCCGTCGTCATGCGTCCCACTCCGTCGCTCGTACCCGCCGGCCCCGGGCGGACCGGCTCCCGGGAAGATCGTGGCAGGGGATCCGGGCCCTGGCGACAGGGCGCCCGGCCCGTCCGGTTGATCACCGCCCCCCGCGTGGCCGACGCTGGGAGGACGACACAGCGACCGGAGGGCCCTCCCGTGACGAGCATCCCGCAGCACACCCTGAACGACGGCACCACGATCCCCGCCCTGGGCCTGGGCACCTGGCCCATGGACGACGCCGAGGCGGAGCGGGCGGTGACCACCGCCCTGGAGGCCGGCTACCGCCTGATCGACACCGCCGCCAACTACCGCAACGAGACCGGCGTGGGCCGCGCCGTGGCCGGCGCCGGGGTTCCGCGCGAGGAGATCGTCGTGACGACGAAGCTCCCCGGCCGCCACCACGGCTACGAGGAGACCCTCGCCTCCTTCGAGGAGTCCCGCGCCCGGCTCGGCCTGGAGTACGTCGACCTGTACCTGATCCACTGGCCGCTCCCCCGCGTCGACAGGTACGTCGACTCCTGGAAGGCCATGGTCAAGCTCCGCGAGGACGGTCTGGTGCGCTCGATCGGCGTCTCCAACTTCACGCCCGCCCACATCGAACGTCTGGAGAAGGAGACCGGGGTGCTGCCCTCGGTCAACCAGGTCGAGCTGCACCCGTTCTTCCCCCAGGACGCGCTGCGCGCCCACCACGCGGACAAGGGGGTGCTCACCGAGAGCTGGAGCCCGCTGGGCCGGGGTTCGCAACTGCTGGACGACCTCGCGGTGGCGGCCGTCGCCGACGCGCACGACGTCACCCCGGCGCAGGCGGTGCTGCGCTGGCACCTCCAGCTCGGCGCGCTGCCGGTGCCGAAGTCGTCCGACCCCGAGCGTCAGCGCGCGAACCTCGACGTGTTCGGGTTCGAGCTGGACGAGGCGCAGATGCGGACCGTCTCGGACCGGGCGCACCGGCGGATCGGCGGGGACCCGGAGGTGCACGAGGAGTTCTGACCGGATACCCGGCCGCTCGTGGGGAAGGCGGACGGACCGGCGGAGGGAGCGGCGCGGTGGACGGAACGGACCATCTGCGGGACTACCACGGCAAGCGGCACTTCGACCGGACCGCGGAGCCGCGCGGCGGCCGGAAGGCGGAGGTCGCCCTGCCCCGGTTCGTCGTGCAGATCCACGACGCCCGCCGGATGCACTTCGACTTCCGGCTCCAGGTGGGCGACGTGCTGAAGTCGTGGTCGGTGCCGAAGGGCCCGTCCGCCGACCCGCGGGACAAGCGGCTGGCCGTGCCGACGGAGGACCACCCGCTGGAGTACGAGGAGTTCGAGGGCGTCATCCCGCGCGGCGAGTACGGCGGGGGCACGGTGATCGTCTGGGACCGGGGCACGTACGAGCCGCTGAGCCACGACCGGCGGGGCCGCCCCGTCGACTTCGCCGCGTCGCTGGAACGCGGCCAGGCCACGTTCCGGCTGCACGGCGCGAAGCTGCGCGGCGAGTACGCCCTGACCCGCTTCCGGAGCGGCGGCGACGGGGAGGAGGCGTGGCTGCTGGTGCGGGCCGCGAAGGGCGGCTCCGGCGGCCGGGGCGCGCCCGATCCCCGGCGGGCGCGTTCCGCCCGGACGGGCCGCACGCTCGCGCAGGTGGTGGAGGAGGACGGCTGAGTCCTCGGGGAGCGGCGGTTCAGCGGCGCGGGAGGGCCTGTTCGGCCCAGATGGTCTTGCCCCCGTCGGCCTGCCGGCTCCCCCAGCGCTGGGTGAGTTGGGCGACCAGCAGCAGCCCCCGGCCGCCCTCGTCGAAGGCGTGCGCCCGGCGCAGATGGGGCGAGGTGGGACTGCAGTCGCTGACCTCGCAGATGAGGGTGCGGTCGCGGATCAGCCGGAGGCGGAGCGGCGGCTCCCCGTAGCGGATGGCGTTGGTGACCAGTTCGCTGACCACGAGTTCGGTGACGAAGGCGACGTCCTCCAGCTCCCAGTCGGACAGCAGATCGACCGCCCACTGCCGCACGGCCGGTACCTCGCCCGGGTCCGGGGAGACGTCCCGCACGGCGACCTGTCCGGCGCCCAGGGCACGGGTGCGGGCGAGCAGCAGGGCGACGTCGTCTCCGGGCTCCTCGGGCAGCACCGCCTTGAGCACCACGTCGCACAAGGCGTCCAGCGACTCGGCGGGTGCCTTGAGGGCGCGGCAGAGTTCCCCGGTGGAGTGGTCGACGTCGCGGCCCCGGCCCTCGACGAGCCCGTCGGTGTAGAAGGCGACGACGCAGCCCTCCGGCAGCTCCAGCTCGGTCGCCTCGAACGGCAGCCCGCCCACGCCCAGCGGCGGCCCCGGGTTCAGCGGCACGAGGCGGCAGGTGCCGTCCGGCATGAGCAGGGCGGGCGGGGGATGTCCGGCGCCGGCCACGGCGAGACGGCGGGAGACCGGATCGTAGACGGCGTACAGGCAGGTGGCGCCGAGTTCCGGCACGTCCTCGCGCTCGTCGGCGGCGAGGTGGGCGACCAGGTCGTCGAGGTGGGTGAGCAGTTCCTCGGGCGGCAGGTCGACGTCCGCGAGGGTCCGTACGGCGGTGCAGAGGCGGCCCATGGTGGCCGTGGAGGGAATGCCGTGCCCGACGACGTCCCCGACGACGAGGGCGACCCGGGTGCCGGAGAGGGGGATGACGTCGAACCAGTCGCCGCCGATGCCGGCCGCGGACGCGGACGGCAGGTAGCGGTGGGCGATCTCGAGGGCCGCCTGTCCGGGCAGCACCCGCGGCAGCAGGCTGTGCTGAAGGGTCAGTGCGGTGGCGCGCTCCCGGGCGAAGCGGCGGGCGTTGTCGACGCAGACGGCGGCCCGGCTGGCGATCTCCTCGGCCAGGGGGGCGTCGTCGGCGACGAATCCGTCGGGGCGGACGTTGCGGACGGCGACGGCAACGCCGAGCGTGATGCCGCGGGCGCGCAGCGGCACGGCAAGCTCCGAGTGGATGCCGGTGGGCCGCGCGCCGCACGCGCGCAGCGCCTCCGCGCCGCGTTCGGCCATCCACCGGTCGAAGTCCTTCTCCCCCGTCCGGGCGAGGACGGCTCTGCCCGCGCGCAGTGCCCGGGCGGGCGGCGAGTAGGGCGGGTAGACGTCGGTGCGGCCCAGCGGGACGGCCGTGGCGGGCGCCCTCGGGCCGGCGGAGGCGTGCGCCGCGCGGCGCACGACGACGTCGGGATCCCCGCGCAGCGGGGGCGCCTCCGCGTCGAGCACCCAGTCGAGCAGGTCGACGGCGGCGAAGTCGGCGAAGTCCGGCACCAGCAGTGCCACGAGTTCCTCGGCGGTGCGGACGACGTCGAGGGTGGTGCCCAGGGAGGTGGTGGCCTCGTCGATCAGGGCCAGCCGGAGCCGGGCGCGGTGCTGCTCGGTGCTGTCCAGGCCGGCCAGTGCGGCGCCGACGACCCGGCCGGTGGTGTCGCGCAGCGGCCACATCTCGACGTCCCAGGTCTGCTCGTCCGGGCCGGCGCCGACCTGGCTGTAGGTCTCGTCGCGCATCGAGCGGCCGGTCTCGACGACTTCGCGCATGTTGCGGTCGATGGAGCGGGTGCCCTCGCTCGGGCCCGCGGCGTCGAGGAAGGTGCGGCCGAGCAGGGTCTCCTCGGAGCCTCCCATCGCCTCGCAGGCGGCGGCGTTGAGCCGGACGAAGCGGTGATCGGTGTCGAAGACGGAGATGGGCAGGGACGACTGTTCGAAGACCAGCCCGCCCAGCGACGTCTCCCGCGCGCCGGCGGGCGCGGCGGTGATCACGTACCCGGCGGTCTCGTCCCCGGGTCCGTGGAGGGGGGACACCTCGATCCGGAGTGTCAGGGCGTGGCCGTCGCGGTGACGCACCGTGACGGTCCCCTGCGGCAGGGGCGGGCCGCCGTGCGGGATCTCCCCGCTGTCGGGCTCCTCGGCCATCTCCCCGCTGCCGGCTTCCTCGGCTAGCAGGTCCCGTACGGGACGGCCCACGGCCTCGTCGGCGGAGAACCCGGTCAGCCGCCGGGCTCCCTCGCTCCACCCCGTCACGACGCCGCGGGCATCGGCAACAAGCGCGGCGGAGGCGTCGTCCATTGGTCCAGGATCGACCCGCGGCCGTCACCTCTCAACCGCGGAGGGTGCTTACGGTGCCCGGCCGCCTCAGCCGCGGTGTGCGCGCAGGGCGGCGAGCGCCTTGTCCGCGTGGGAGTTCATGCGCAGCTCGCTGCGGACGACCTCCAGCACGGTCCGGTCCTGGCCGATGACGAAGGTGGCCCGCTTGGTGGGCGCCACGGAGATGCCCCGCTTCACGCCGAACATCTCGCGGATCGTGCCGTCGGTGTCGGACAGCAGGGGCATGCCGAGGGTGTGCCGTCCGGCGAACTCGGCCTGGCGCTCCACCGGGTCCGCGCTGACGCCGACCGGGCGGGCGCCCACCTCGGCGAACTCGGCGGCGAGGTCGCGGAAGTGGCAGGCCTGCGCGGTGCAGCCGGGGCTCAGGGCGGCGGGGTAGAAGAACAGCACCACCGGGCCGTCGGCGAGGAGCCCGGACAGCCGGCGGACGGTGCCGGTCTCGTCGGGCGCGGCGAAGTCCTCGACCTTGTCGCCCTTCTCGAGGCGCGCGCTCATGCCGCACCGTCCGCGTTCTTGGCGACGCCGCGCGCCCACAGGACGAGCGGCACCTGGAGCGGCAGCCGGCCGAAGGCGGCGGCGCGCTGCGGGGCGGGGCGGTGGCGCCAGTCGACGGCCATCTTCACGTTGGCGGGGAACACCCCGACGAAGAACGCCGCCGCTGCCAGTGCGGCGGTCTTGCGGGTGCGGGGCAGGGCCACCCCTGCGGCCAGCGCCAGTTCGGCGACGCCGCTGGCGTACGTCCAGGCGCGGGGTGAGCCGGGCAGGGAGCGCGGGACGACGTGGTCGAACTGGCGGGGGGCGGCGAAGTGCGCGGTGCCCGCGGCGGCCAGCAGACCGGCGAGCAGCAGGGGTGAGCGTGCGGACCGTGACACGGTTCCTCCTCCGGTGACTGCCGCGCACGTTACCGGACGGTAAGGGGGCTGCCGGGCGGGAGGGTCGGGGCTCAGTCGGCCGGGGACCCGGCGTCCGCCTCGGCCGCGTGGGCGAGGAAGTCGTCGACCATGCGGTGGAACAGCGTCGCCAGGCGGCGCAGGTCCTCCTCGGACCAGTGGGCGAGGGCGGCCTGCATGCCGCGCACCCCGGTCTCGCGGATCCGGGCGATCGCGTCGCGGCCGGCCTCGGTGAGCTCGATGCGCTGGGCCCGGCGGTCGTCCGGGTCGGGCACGCGGACGACGTGGCCGGACCTCTCCAGATGCTGCACGGTGCGCGTGACGTGCGAGGCCTCCACTCCGAGCCGCGCCGCCAGCTCCCCCGGCCGCATCGGCTCCTCGTCGGCCATCTTCCGCAGCAGCGCCGCCCCCGCCCGGTCCAGCGGCACGCCCGCGGCGGCCATCAGCCGCTCGTGCTGCCGGGCGCGCGAGCTGAGGTAGGTGATGCGGTACAGCGCGCGCTCGATCTCGGCCACCTCCGGGGAGGCGGAGGCGTCGGAAGGCGGGGGTGTGGACATGGGGCGCACTTTACCATCTCATTGCGTAACTCAATCAATTGAGCGGCTAGGAACGGACCCTTCCGTTCACGCCCCCGCGCGCCTCCGGCCGCGCTCCGTTCGGGCGAAACAGCGAGGCCGGACGCGTGGGGCCGGGCGGCGGCGTCCACACCTCACCCGTGACCCTCCCGCTGCTCCCGCCCATGCTCGCCACCCCCGGCCGCCTGCCGCCTTCCTCGGCGGACGCGCGCTGGGCGTACGAGACCAAGCAGGACGGCCAGCGGGCGGTGGTCTACCTCCCGGGCGACGGGACCGTCGTACTGCGCGCCCGGTCCGGCCAGGAGATCACCGGCGCGTATCCCGAGCTGCACCCGCTGGCGGCCGCGCTCGGGGCCCGTCCCGCCGTGCTGGACGGGGAGGTCCTCGCCCTCGACGCGGAGGGCCGGGCCAGCTTCCAGCTGCTCCAGTCGCGGATGGGCCTGAGCCACTCCCCGGCCCGCGCGGCCCGCCGGGCGGAGACGGTACCGGTGCACCTGATCCTGTTCGACGTGATGCACCTGGACGGCCGCCCGCTGCTCCGCGAGCCGTACGTCCGCCGCCGCGAGGAGCTGCTGGGCCTCGGGCTCGACGGGCCCTTCTGGTCCACCCCGGCCGCGATCGTGGGCCACGGCGCCGAGGCGCTGCGGGCCACCGTCGAGCACGGCCTGGAGGGACTGGTGTGCAAGCGGCTGGACTCGGTGTACGAGCCGGGGGTCCGCTCCCGCGCCTGGGTCAAGATCCGCAACATGCGCAGCGAGGACGTGCTGGTCGGGGGCTGGCTGCCGGGCAAGGGCAGGCTGACCGGACTGCCGGGCGCCGTCCTGGTCGGACAGCGGGCGGAGGGCCGGCTGCGCTACGTGGGCGGTGTGGGCACCGGCTGGAGCGAGGCCGAACGCACCGAGCTGGCCGCGCTGCTGAAGGCCGCGGCGACCGACGTCTGCCCCTTCGACCCTCCGCCCTCCGTCCCGGGCGCCCGCTGGGTGGTGCCCCGGCTGGTCGGCGAGGTGCGCTACAGCACCCGCACCCGGGAGGGCATCCTGCGCCAGCCGTCCTGGCTGCGGCTCCGGCCCGACCTCGCGCCCGAGGACGCGGCGGCCGACCTCCCCGACGACCTGGGGTGACCCGGGGGCGGCCGCGCGCCGTCCGCCCGTCCTGCCACCGTCGACACCCGCACCCCCTCTTGGCATGGGCACGTCCGACCGGGATGCTGTGAACTCCCCAGCCCCCCACATCCGTTGGGCTGCGCCTGTCCGAGGAGGACGCAGTGTCGCAGAGGACGTCCCGTACGCACGCCAGGAGATGGCTGACCGGCCTCGCCGGTGCGGCCGCCCTGGTCGTCGCCTTCCCCGCAACGGCCTTCGCCGCTCCCCCGCCCGCACTCCCCGCCGACGCCGACGCACTGGAGAGCACCTACCAGCCGGCCTTCGACTACGACACCGACGGCTGCTACTCCTCCGCGGCGATCGGCCCCGACGGCACCGTCAACGCCGGACTGAAGCCGACCGGCGCCCTCAACGGGAACTGCCGCGACGCGTCCGACCTGGACAACACCAACGGCTACGCGCGGGCCAAGTGCAACAACGGCTGGTGCGCCGTGGTCTACGCGCTGTACTTCGAGAAGGACCAGGCGCTCCCGGGCGTGAGCCTCGGCGGCCACCGCCACGACTGGGAGCACGTCGTGGTGTGGGTCCAGAACGACACCGTGCAGTACGTGGCGACGTCCAACCACGGCTCGTTCACGATCCACCCCCGCTCGTCCGTCCGCTTCGAGGGCACACACCCGAAGGTCGTCTACCACAAGGACGGCATCAGCACGCACTGCTTCCGCCTGGCCGGCGCGGGCGACGAACCCCCGGAGAACCACAAGGGCACCTGGCAGTACCCGCCGCTGGTCGGCTGGAACGGCTATCCGCCGGGGCTGCGCGAGAAGCTCGTCGCCCACGACTTCGGCAGCGCCCACTTCGGCCTGAAGGACGGCAGCTTCGCCTCGCACCTCGCCAAGGCCAAGCCGTCCGGCATCCCCTTCGACCCGAACGGATGAGGGTCGTGGGCGAGTTGACGCCCGGGAGTTCGAAGCCGTGTCCGCGGCACCGGAGGGCGACGGGGGTCTATCGTGACGCCATGGCCGTCCCGGAACTGATCCGTATCGTCTCCCGCGACTCGCCCATGGCGCTCGCCCAGGTCGAGCGCGTCCGCGCGGAGCTGACCGCGTCCCATCCCGGGGTGCGCACCGAGGTCGTCCCGGTGCGCACGACGGGGGACAAGTGGCTGGGTGACCTGTCGCAGGTGGAGGGCAAGGGCGCGTTCACCAAGGAGGTGGACGCCGCGTTGCTGGCCGGCGAGGCCGACCTCGCGGTGCACTGCGTGAAGGACGTTCCCGCCGACCGGCCGCTCCCGGCGGGCACGGTGTTCGCGGCCTTCCTGGAGCGGGACGACGTCCGCGACGCGCTGGTCCACCCGGACGGCCTCACCCTGGACGAACTGCCGCCCGGCACCCGGATCGGCACGTCGTCGGTGCGCCGGGTCGCCCAGCTCGCCGCCACCCATCCGCAGCTGCGGTGCGTGCCACTGCGCGGCAACGCCAACCGGCGGCTGGCGAAGCTGGCCGAGGGCGAGGTGGACGCGCTGCTGCTCGCGGCGGCCGGCCTGGAGCGGATCGGCCGCGCCGACGTGATCAGCGAGGTGCTGTCGCCCGACGTGATGCTGCCGCCGGTCGGCGCGGGCGTCCTGGCCCTGCAGTGCCGGGAGGGCGACACGGACCTGATCGAGGCGGCCGCCGTCCTCAACCACCCGGACACGCACCGCGAGACGACCGCCGAGCGGATGCTGCTGCACGTCCTCCAGGGGCACTGCAACAGCCCGATCGCCGGACTCGCCCGCGTGGACCGCAGCGGTGAACTGTCCCTGCGCGCCTGCGTGTTCACCCCGGACGGCAAGACCCGGCTGAACGCCCACGAGTGGGCGGGACGACTGGACCCGGCGACGCTCGGCACGTCGGTCGCCGTTGCGCTGCTGCGTCAGGGCGCCCGCGAGGTCATCGACGGCATCCCGCACTGAGCCTCCCGGGCGGGCGGGTCAGGCGGTGCCCTCCTCCGCCTGCTCCTGGAGGAACAGGCTCACCTGCTGGGCGAGGCTCTCCCGGGCCGCCCCGGCCGTCGCGCCCGCCGAGGGATCGAGCACTCCGACGCCGCCCGTCCACAGCTGGCGTCCGGCCCACTCCTCGTCGGCGCGCAGCTGCACCTGGACGTCGACCTGCGCCAGGGACGCCTCGGACGCGGCCGCGTAGAGCACGGCGGTGGCGCGGCGCAGCGGATAGACGTCGAATCCCTCGATGAATTGAGAGTTGCGCCAGTCGACGAATGCGCTCTCGCCGTCGGGGCCGGTGCGCACGTCGATCTGACCGTCCTCGAGATGAATGCACACGGGACGCTCACCCCGGTTTTCCACGGTCACCCGGACCCGGAAGTACGACAGCCCTTCGGCGGCGTCGTCGCGCCCGCGCGGCGGGTCGCCCGCTTCCAGACGGTGGACGCGGACCCGCAGACCGGCATACTCGTCGTACTCCTGCCAGTCCCCGACCACGTTCGGCTCGTACACAGTGCACCTCTCGACTTCTGTCCGCTGCTTCCTATCTGTGGGCTCAGCGCACTGTCAAATGAGCGGAATGCGCTGTGGTCAGGCGGTTCGCCCGATCTGATCGCCGATCAAGCGCTGCGCAGGAGGAATCGCCCGGCCGGACCACCGGCGGGCCGCGGAGGCGTGCCGTACATCACGTCCGGCGCGGAGGCCACTCGCGGCAACGGCGGCGCCCGGCCCCCTCCCCCGCCCGAACGGCCCGGCACCCGCGCCCCGGCCTGCCGCTTTTCACCCCTCGAATTCTCCCGGCTCCGCAGCGTACGCATTTTCCGAATTCAACGGAACGCGATCCGTCACGGTTTTTCCCGCAGCCGTTTTGAAATCGCGGCGGACCGGGAAAGGAATTCTCAGTGCTTCGGACAGGAGGCACGTCCGTGTTGTCCGTGTTCTGTCCATCCGGCACCCGCTCAGGGAGGTGCGCGCGTGATGCGTACCGTCAGTCCCAGGAAGCCCCACTCCCATGACGACGCCCCCGAGACGGCGCGTGACTTCGAGCGTCTGGCCGGTCTGCCCGACGGGCCGGAGCGCCGGAGGCTGCGCGACGAGCTGGTCACGGCGTGGCTGCCGATGGCCGAGCGCATCGCCGTCCGGTTCCGCGGTCGAGGAGAGGCCCTGGAGGACCTGTACCAGGTGGCGGCCCTGGGTCTGGTGAAGGCCGTCGACCACTACGACCCGGCGCGCGGCAACGCCTTCGAGGCGTACGCGGTGCCGACCGTCACCGGCGAGATCAAACGCCATTTCCGCGACCACATGTGGACGCTGCACGTGCCGCGCCGGGTGCAGGACCTGCGCAACCGGGTGCGCACCGCGGCCAAGGAGCTGTCGCAGACCACGCCGGGCCGACCGCCCACGGTGGCCGAGATCGCCGCGCACGCACGGCTGACGGAGGACGAGGTGCGTACCGGGGCGGAGGCCCTGGAGTGTTTCTCCGCGCTCTCGCTGGAGGCGGAGATGCCGGGCACCGACGGGTACGCGCTCGGCGACTCGATCGGCGGCCCGGACCCGGCGTACGACGCCGTCGTGGACCGGGTGGCGGTGCGGCCGTGTCTGGAGGCGCTGCCGGAGCGTGAGCGGCTCATCCTTTATCTGCGCTTCTTCAAGGGGATGACGCAGAGCGGCATCGCCGACCAGCTGGGCATCTCCCAGATGCATGTCTCCCGCCTGCTGAGCAGCTGCTTCGCGCAGGTGCGCGAGGAGCTGGCGTCGGCCGACGCCGGATGAGCGCTCAGGTCTCCGGGGGGACGTCCGGGAGACGGGTGGGGCCGAGCCGGTCGAGGGTCTCCTCGAGGACCGTGCGGACCTCGGCGGGCAGGGCGCCCGTGCGGCCCCAGACGAGGATCATGTCGGCGATGCTGCGGAGTTTGATGTTGGTCCGCTGGGACACCTCCCGCAGCACCGTCCAGCCCTGGTCGGGCGAGACCCGCCCGAGTGCGACGATCATGCCGATGGCCTGGTCCACCACCGCGTGCGAGACGACGGCGTCCTTCAGCTGCTGGACTTCTTCCTCCAGCTGGAGGATCCGGTCCGCGCCCCCGTCCGTGGGCATGGTCACCTCCGGTTCCGGTGTGCCGCTGCCGCGGCGCCTTCGCCAAGTGCTTGAGTGCCTTCACCCGGTGTCCGATCCCTCCATGGTCGCCACACGGTCCGCCCTCTGCCACCGGGGTGGACCACGGGTGGCCGGGGTCACCGTTTCGGGGCCGCCGCCGGGGTACTCGGCAGGCGCCCGGGCCGGTGCCCCACGGACACTGGTGTCTTCCGGGTGGCTGCCGGGCCGACGAGATCAGGACGCGACTGCTATGAACCACGACATGACCTCCCCCGCCGGCGCGACGGACGTCGTCTCGACGGACGCCGTCTACGGCGCTCCCTGCTGGGTGAGTCTGACCAGCCGCGACCTGCAGGGCACCGAGGAGTTCTACAGCGCCGTGCTCGGCTGGGAGTGGCGTCCCATGCGGCTGGGCGACCAGTTCCGCGTCGCCCTGGCGAACGGCCGGCCGGTGGCGGGGATCGCCGCCGTGGCCGGCATGTGGCAGATGGCGGTGGCGTGGACGCCGTACTTCGCGGTGCGCAGCGCCGACGAGGCCGCCGCGCGGGTGCAGGAGCGCGGCGGGACCGCGGCGGTGGGCCCGATCTCGCTGCCGCCGGGCCGCGCCGCGCTGCTCGCCGACCGGGACGGGGCGACGTTCGGGGTCTGGGAGGGCGCGCTGTTCAGCGACTGGCCCACCTGGCGCCGGGCGCAGCTGGCGTTCATCCGGCTGCACACCCGGGACGCCTTCGACGCGGCGATCTTCTACGGCGAGGTCTTCGACTGGGCGTCCGGCGGGCCGGGCGGCTGCGAGGTGCACTACGAGGGCGAGGAAGTGGTGCTGCGCAGCCAGGGCGACGTGGTGGCGCGCATCGAGTCGGGCGCACTGGGGTCGGCCCCGGATCCGCGGATCCGGCCGCACTGGCAGGTTCACTTCACCGTGGCGGACGTGGCCGCCTGCGCCCGCGTCGCCGAGGAGCGGGGCGGCGCGGTGCTCGCGCTGGGCCCCGAGGAGGCGGTGCTGAGCGACAACGAGGGCGCCCGTTTCACGGTCACCTCGCGCCGCGAGCACTGAAGACCTCCCCGGGGCCGCCCGGTCACCGTGAGGCGCGGGACGGGCGGGACAGCAGCACCAGGCTGCGGGCGTCCACGGTCAGCCGGGTGCCCGCCTTGCGTTCCGCCTCGTCGGGGGTGCCGTCCGGGTCGGCGGTGTCGATCAGCGCCGTCCACCGCTCGCCGTAGGAGGCGTCCGGCAGGCGGAAGCCGACCGGCTCCCAGTGGCTGTTGAGCAGCAGCAGGAACGAGTCGTCGATGACGGGCCGGCCGCGCGGGTCCGGTTCGGCGATGGCGTCGCCGTTGAGGAACACGCCGACCGAGTGCGCGTCGGCGCGCTGCCAGTCGTCGTCGGTCATCTCCCGCGCGTCGGGCGCCAGCCATACCAGGTCGGGCAGCGGCTGGTCCGCGTTGCGCGGGGTCTCGCCCTTGAAGAACCGGCGACGGCGCAGCACCGGGTGCTCCCGGCGCAGGGAGATCAGCCGGCGGGTGAAGTCCACCAGCCCCCGCTGGTCGTCGCCGAGGCGCCAGTCGATCCAGCTGATCTCGTTGTCCTGACAGTAGGCGTTGTTGTTGCCGCGCTGGGTGCGGCCCAGCTCGTCGCCGTGGGAGAGCATCGGAATGCCCTGTGACAGCAGCAGCGTGGCCAGGAAGTTGCGCTGCTGACGGGCGCGCAGCTCCCGTACGGACGGGTCGCGGGTCGGGCCCTCCGCGCCGCAGTTCCAGGACCGGTTGTCGTTCTCGCCGTCCTGGTTGTCCTCGCCGTTGGCCTCGTTGTGCTTGTCGTTGTACGAGACCAGGTCGCTCAGGGTGAAACCGTCGTGCGCGGTGACGAAGTTGACGCTGGCGCGCGGCCGGCGCCGGTGGTGGGCGTACAGGTCGGAGGAGCCGGTCAGCCGGGACGCGAACTCGCCGAGGGTGTGGTCCTCGCCGCGCCAGAAGTCCCGTACGGCGTCCCGGTACATGCCGTTCCACTCGGACCACAGCGGGGGGAAGTTGCCGACCTGGTAACCGCCTTCGCCGACGTCCCAGGGTTCTGCGATGAGCTTGACGCGGCTGATCACCGGGTCCTGCTGGATCAGGTCGAAGAACGCCGACAGCCGGTCCACCTCGTGGAACTGCCGGGCCAGGGTGGCCGCGAGGTCGAAGCGGAACCCGTCGACGTGCATCTCGGTGACCCAGTACCGCAGCGAGTCCATGATCAGCTGGAGCACGTAGGGGTGGCGCATCAGCAGGCTGTTGCCGGTGCCGGTGGTGTCGTAGTAGTGCCGCCAGTCGCCGTCCACCAGACGGTAGTACGAGGAGTTGTCGATGCCCCGGAAGGAGAGGGTGGGGCCCTTCTCGTTGCCCTCGGCGGTGTGGTTGTAGACGACGTCCAGGATCACCTCGAGCCCCGCCGCGTGCAGCGCCTTCACCATCTCCTTGAACTCCGTGACCTGTTGGCCGCGGGTGCCGTGGGCGGAGTAGGCGTTGTGCGGGGCGAAGAAGCCGATGGTGTTGTAGCCCCAGTAGTTGGCGAGGCCACGGCCCTGGAGCACGCCGTCCTGGACGAACTGGTGCACCGGCATCAGCTCCACCGCGGTGACGCCGAGCGAGGTGAGGTGCTCGATCACCGAGGGGTGCGCCAGTCCGGCGTAGGTGCCGCGCAGTTCGGGCGGGACGTCGGGGTGGGTGCGGGTCAGCCCCTTGACGTGGGTCTCGTAGATCACGGTGTCGGAGTACGGACGGCAGGGGCGGGTGTCGTCACCCCAGTCGAAGGCGGGGTCGGTCACCACGCCGAGCATGGTGTGGCCCGCGCTGTCCGCCGGGTCGGGCCCGTGCGGGTTCCGCTCGTACAGCGAGGGATCGTTGTCGATCTGGCCGTCGACCGCGGTGGCGTAGGGGTCGAGGAGCAGCTTCGCCGGGTTGCAGCGGTGGCCGGCCGAGGGCGCCCAAGGGCCGTGCACCCGGTAGCCGTAGCGCTGGCCCGGACCCACGCCGGGCAGGTAGCCGTGCCAGACGAAGCCGTCGACCTCGGTGAGCCGCACGGTGCGGTGCCGGCCGTCGTCGTCCACGAGGATCAGGTCGACGCGTTCGGCGACCTCGCTGAACAGCGCGAAGTTGGTGCCCTCGCCGTCGTAGGACGCACCGAGCGGGTAGGGGCGCCCGCTCCAGGCGGGCGCCCCTTTCCGGTTGTTTCGCCGGGTCACCGGACCTCCTCCAGGAGGCCGCCCGGCGTTCGGACCCGGGCGGTGACCGTGGTGATGTTCACCTCGCGAGGCACGTCCAGGCCCTCGCTCTCGCGCGGGTCGGGCGCGGTGGGCACCAGGGGCACGCGTTCGCCGGCGCGGGCGCGCTGCGAGAACCAGATGACCTTGCTTCCGGTCTCGGTGGCGCAGCAGCCCCAGCCGTCGCTGCTGGCGGCCAGGTGCTCGAGGCAGCCCCGAAGTTCCTGGTCGGGGCGCAGCGCGCGGTCGTTGTCGGCGATCGCCGTGATGAGGTGCTGGCCGTTCCACCACATCTCGATGGAGGTGTTCTTGTCGGTGGCGTGCTCGTCGATGGCGCGCAGCAGCATCTCGGTGCCGCCGCAGACGGGCTCCATCAGGTTGTCCAGGTCCCAGTACCGGAGGTGAGCGGCCAGTATCCGGCTGACCTGTCCCACCCTCTCCGGGCTGACTTCCACGTCGAGGTGGTAGTAGCAGGGCACTGCGGTCTTCATCGTCGTTGGCTCCTCACCGCGAAGCTCGCGCTCCTCCCGTCCGGCGGACGGGCCCCCGGACACGGAACGTGAGCGGGTGTCGCTTCTGAGTCACCTTCAGACTGAGGGGGTTGGTCCATTCGTGCAACACGAGCGCACGGGTGAGACGGACGTGGCCGCATCTGAGCGCACCGGAACCGTCTGACCTGCGACGCTCGCCCCGGATCGATGGTTGAAACTCCAACAAGACGCTGGGTCACTGTCCGTGCACCATGAGTGCAGACCTCGATCGCCGTTACGGGTCCGTGCACCGGTGCGCACGGCTCCGCCCGACCGTCGGGACGACGCGCACCCATCGAGCCCCGGAAAGGTGAACGGCGCATGCTGCTACCCGCAAAAGCCGAAGTTGCCCGGCAGTTGCGTCGCTATCGGGCCTGGGAACGCGTGATGCTCGCCGCCCCCACCGACCACACGGTGCGGGCGACCTTCGAGGACTCCGGCTACACCCTCTGCGTACTGATGGGGAAGCGCTGTGCGCGGGAGGCGGCCGACGCCGCGGAACGGTACCTGCGCACCACGCTCGTCACCTATCTGCAGGAACAGAACGACCGGCCCCGGCCGGCCGCCACGGTCCGGCGCGGTCCGCCCGCCGTCGAGCGGCGCTCCCCGGCGGGAAGGCAATGACCTTCCCGCCTCCATGTGGTCCCCCGCCCGGGCGTCTGCCCGGGCATCACGAGCGGCGGAGGTGCACAGGCCCATGAAGACGACCCCGACCATCGGTCGTGTCCCGGTGAGGGACGTCCGGCCGTGCGTCGACCGCGGCAGGCGGCCGGCGAAGGCCGTCGTCGGCGAGGCGTTCGAGGTGACGGCGAGTGTGTTCCGCGAGGGGCACGACGCGGTGGCGGCCAACGTGGTGCTGAAGGATCCGGAGGGGCGTCCGGGGCCGTTCACGCCGATGCGGGAGCTGACGCCGGGCTCGGACCGGTGGGGCGCGGAAGTGGTCGCGGACGCGCCCGGCCACTGGACCTACCGCGTCGAGGCCTGGGGCGACCCCGTGGCGACCTGGCGGCACGTCGCCACCGTCAAGGTCCCGG
Organism: Streptomyces sp. NPDC014764; assembly: GCF_043082785.1. Lineage (NCBI taxonomy): Bacteria > Bacillati > Actinomycetota > Actinomycetes > Kitasatosporales > Streptomycetaceae > Streptomyces > Streptomyces sp. NPDC014764. Next base: position 471,405 of record NZ_JBIBXY010000005.1, read on the forward strand.
CCGGCATCGACACGGGGCTGGTGCTGGAGGAGGGCGCCGACCTCTTCGCGCGCGCCGCGGCCGGGGTACCGCGCGACGCCGGACAGGACGTCGTCCTCGAGGCGGCCGCCACCCTGCGCGACGACGCCCTTCCCTGTGCCACCCGGCTGGCGGCGGCGTTGACGCCGGAGGTGGACGCGGTGCTGGCGAGGCACCCGTTGCGGGAGCTGGTCACCAGCAGCGAGCCGCTGCCCCTGCTGGTGGAACGGGAACGCGCGCTGTTCGGGTCCTGGTACGAGTTCTTCCCCCGCTCGGAGGGAACGCCCGAGCAGCCGCACGGCACCTTCGACACGGCCGCGCGCCGGCTCCCCGCGATCGCCGCGATGGGCTTCGACGTCGTCTACCTGCCCCCGGTCCACCCGATCGGCACGACCTTCCGCAAGGGCCCCAACAACACCCTCGACGCCGGCCCGGACGACGTGGGTGTGCCGTGGGCGATCGGCTCCCCCGAGGGCGGCCACGACGCCGTGCACCCGCGACTGGGCACCCTGGAGGACTTCACCCGGTTCGTGGACCGCGCCCGGGACCTGGGCATGGAGGTCGCCCTCGACTTCGCCCTGCAGTGCTCGCCGGACCACCCCTGGGTGCACAAGCACCCCGAGTGGTTCCACCACCGCCCCGACGGCTCCATCGCCTACGCGGAGAACCCGCCGAAGAAGTACCAGGACATCTACCCGATCGCGTTCGACGCGGACATGGACGGCCTGGTCGCGGAGACCTGCCGGATCCTGCG